>NZ_JACJHR010000028.1 GCF_014174495.1 Amycolatopsis echigonensis | reverse complement strand
GAGGGCGGTTACCGCGGGGATCGTCGCGACGACCGCTCCGGCGGGTTCCGCAATGACCGTCGCGACGAGGGAGGCTACCGAGGCGAACGGCGGGACGACCGGTCCGGCGGAAAGCGGCCTGGCGGGGACCGTCGGGACGAGCGTTCGGGCGGGTTCCGGAAGGACCAGCGCGACGGTGGTTTCCGGAACGACCGTCAGGACGAGGGCGTCCGCGGGCGGCGTGCCGAGGTCGAGGAGACTTCGTCGGCTGCGGTCGAGGAATCCGCGGTAGTAGAAGAGGTGGCTGCGGGCGCTGAGCAGGGCGTCGCTGACGTCCAGTCGGGTGCGGGGGACCGGGCCGGGCAGGACGAAAGCGTCGAGGCCGCTGAGGGCCGGGAACCACGTGACCCGAGTGGCGAGCGCGCTGAGCGGGAAGACCGTCGGCAGCGCGACGACCGTGGCGATCGCGGTGACCGCGACAGCCGCGGAGACCGTGGCGGCCGCGAGAACCGGGACAGCCGTGGTGACCGTCGCGAGCGCAGGGACGACCGTCCCCGCGGCAAGCGGCCGGTGACCGTCGAGGAACAGGACGCTGCCCTCGCCCGCGAGCTGCTCGAAGCGCCGGAACTGCCCGAGGACATCGAGTTCTCCGACCTCGACGAGGAGGTCCGCCGGGAGCTGCGGACCCTGCCGAAGGGGCTCGCGGAAACCGTCGGGAAGCACCTGGTCGCCGCGGGCGGCTTGGTCGACGACGACCCGGAGGCCGCGCTCGAGCACGCTCGCTACGCGAAGACCAAGGCGTCGCGCGTGCCGATCGTCCGCGAAGGGCTCGGGCTGGTCGCCTACCACGCGGGCAACTGGCAGGAAGCGCTGTCCGAACTGCGCGCCGTCCGGCGGATGACGCGCAGCGACGAGCACATCGCGATCATCGCGGACGCCGAGCGCGCGCTCGGCCGTCCGGAGCGAGCCCTGGACCTCGCCAAGGAGACCGACAAGGAACGGCTCACCAAGGCGACCCAGGTCGAGCTGGCGATCGTCGCGGCCGGTGCGCGGCGCGATCTCGGGCAGCTGGACGCGGCGGTCGTGTCCCTGCAGGGGCCGGACCTCCAGGCGGGCAAACGCGACCCGTGGAGCGCGCGCCTGTTCTACGCGTACGCCGACAACCTCGACGCTGCCGGACGCAAGGAAGAGGCCGTGCAGTGGTTCCTCAACGCCGCCGAGGCCGACGCCGAGGACGAGACCGACGCCGCCGAGCGGGCCGCGGACCTGGCGAACGAGGCGAACGAGTCGAATGGTTCCAGCGAGCCGAACGAGTCGGATGACTGACCAGGCCTACGACGCACTGCTGTTCGATCTCGACGGCACCGTGTACCACGGGCCGCAGGTGATCGAAGGTGCCGCGGAAACCGTGACCGCCGTGCGCGAGCAAGGCACGGCGGTCCGGTTCGTGACCAACAACGCGTCCAAGGCCCCGTCGGCGGTCGCGGAGCACCTGCGGGACCTCGGGATCTCCGCGGACACCGAAGAGGTGCACACGAGCGCTCAGGCGGCTGCCGCGCTCCTTCAGGACCGGCTGCCCGCCGGGGCGAAGGTGCTCATCGTCGGCACCGCCGCGCTCGGCGACCAGATCGCCGCGGTCGGGCTGGAACCGGTGCGGACCGCGGGCGACGGCGTTTCCGCGGTGGTGCAAGGACATTCGCCGGAAACCGGATGGGCGGACCTCGCCGAGGCGAGCATCGTGATCCGGGCGGGCGGGCTGTGGGTCGCCACGAACACCGACAGCACGCTGCCCACCGAGCGCGGGCTGATGCCGGGCAACGGATCCATGGTCGGGGCGCTGCGGATCGCCACTGACGCCGAGCCGGTCGTCGCGGGAAAACCGCAGCCGTTGTTGTTCGAGACGGCCGCGCGGTCGGCGGAGGCGAAGCGTCCGCTGGTGGTCGGGGACCGGCTCGACACCGACATCGCCGGTGCGGTCGCGGCGGGGCTCGACTCCCTGTGCGTCCTCACCGGCATCGCGACTCCGGCGACGCTGCTCACCGCGATTCCGGCGGAACGGCCCACGCATCTCGGTGCCGACATCACCGCGCTGGCGCAGCCGATCGACGAACTGCGCGTCGGCAAGCGGTCCGGCTGGGAGATCAGCGAAGGAGACACGCTCACCGTCCGCGGCGAGGGCGACAAGTTCGACCTGCTGCGCGCGCTGTGCGATTCGGCGTGGCGCACCGGGGTCTCGCAGGTGCGCGCGGACGGCGACGCGGCCGCGGCGGCGGTAGCCGGGCTCGGGCTGGCCTGACTGGTAGTTTGGGGCTGTGCACCCGAACGTTCCGCGGCCGGTTCCCGGACCCCCGCCGATCCCCGGACCCGGCCCACAGCAGACTGACCCGCGGGCCGGCATCGACGAGGCCGTCGCCGGGCTCGACGACCTCGACACGCTGCCGCCCGCCGAGCACGTGGACCGCTTCGAGGCCGTGCACACCGAGCTGACCGTGGCCCTGTCCAGCATCGACAAGGTCTGACCGGCGTGGCCAAACGGGCCAGGCTCGACGCGGAACTCGTGCGGCGCGGACTCGCCCGCTCCCGCGAACAAGCCTCCGCGCTCATCACCGGCGGAAAAGTCACCGTGCGCGGCATGGTCGCCACGAAACCCGCCACCGGCGTGGAAAACGACGCGCCGATCGTCGTGAAGGACGAGGACGACCCGGGCTGGGCGTCGCGCGGCGCGCACAAACTCCTTGGCGCGCTTGACCGTTTCGGTCCCGAAGGGCTGACCGTCGAAGGCCGCCGCTGCCTCGACGCGGGCGCGTCCACCGGCGGGTTCACCGACGTGCTGCTGCGGGGCGGCGCGGACAAGGTCATCGCCGCCGACGTCGGCCGCGGGCTGCTCGACTGGAAGCTGCAGACCGACGACCGCGTCGTGGTCCTGGACCGCACGAACGTCCGCAACCTGACGCCGGACGTCCTGGGCGGCCAGGTCGACCTCGTCGTCGGCGACCTCTCCTTCATCTCGCTGAAGCTCGTGCTGCCCGCCCTCGCGGAATGCGCGCGCGACGGCGCGGATCTGCTGCCGATGGTCAAACCGCAGTTCGAGGTCGGCAAGGACCGGCTCGGCAGCGGCGGCGTGGTGCGCGATCCGGAACTGCGCGTCGAATCCGTGCTGGGCGTGCTCGCTGAAGCCGCGAAGCTCGGCCTGTCGCTGCGCGGGGTCGTGGCGAGCCCGTTGCCCGGGCCGTCCGGGAACGTCGAATACTTCGTGTGGCTCCGCAAAACGGGGCCGGAAGAAGCGGGCGGTGAAGCCGCCGGGGACGCCGAACCGCTCGTGCGCGCCGCAGTCCAGGAAGGACCCCAGTGACCGCCGAACGTGAAGTGCTCCTCGTGGTGCACCCCGACCGGGACACCACCCGGGAGGCTGCCCGCGAGGTGTCCCAGCGGTTCGCGAAGGCCGGGATCCGGCTGCGCGTGCTCGACGAGGACGTGCTCCGGCTGATCGACCCGGACGGCTGCATGGCCATGCCGTGCACGGTCGTCGCGCCCGAGCACAATCCGGCCGAGGGGGCCGAGCTCGTGTTCGTGCTCGGCGGCGACGGAACCCTGCTGCGCGCGGCGGAACTCGCCCGTCCGGCCGAAGTCCCGGTGCTCGGCGTGAACCTCGGCCGCGTCGGCTTCCTCGCCGAGGCCGATTCGGACGCGCTCGCCGACGCCGTGCAGCGCGTGGTCGACCGCGAGTACCACGTCGAGGACCGGATGACGGTCGACGTCACAGTCACCGCCGACGGCGCGGAGATCTACCGGACGTGGGCGCTCAACGAGGCCAGCGTCGAGAAATTCAGCCGCGAGCGGGTGCTCGACGCGCTGATCGAGGTCGACGGCCGCCCGGTGTCGTCCTTCGGCTGCGACGGCGTGCTCTGCGCGACGCCGACCGGCTCCACCGCGTACGCCTTCTCTGCGGGCGGGCCGGTGCTGTGGCCGGACGTCGAGGCGCTGCTGGTGGTGCCAAGCAACGCGCACGCGATGTTCTCCCGGCCGCTGGTCGTGTCACCCGAGTCGGTGATCACCGTCGGCATCGACCCGACCGGTCCGAAAGCCGCGCTGACCTGCGACGGACTGCGGACGTTCGACCTGCCGCCGGGTGCGCTGGTGCGCGTGGTGTGCGGCAAGCGGCCGGTGCGGCTGGTGCGGCTGTGGGACGGCGTGTTCACCGACCGGCTGGTGTACAAGTTCGGCCTGCCGGTCCGCAGCTGGCGCGACCGGCGCTCGGGAGACCGCTGAGCGCGACGCGCCCGCACAAGTGTTCGACCAGCGAAAAGAAGAGTTAGCGGACCTCGAACGCACAGAACGTCGGTGCGGGCCGCTACCGTATGCGTCGTGCTGGCCGAGATGCGCATCCAGGGCCTCGGAGTCATCGAGGAAGCCCTGCTGGAACTGCACCCGGGCTTCACCGTTGTCACCGGTGAGACGGGTGCGGGCAAGACCATGGTCGTCACCGGGCTGCACTTGCTGTCCGGCGGACGGGCCGAAGCGTCGAAGGTCCGGAACGGGATGCTGAAGGCATTCGTCGAGGGCCGGTTCACCGTGGGCGACGACGACGCGGCCGCCCGCATCGTCACCGACGCGGGAGCCGACGTCGACGAGGACGGGAGTGTCATCGCCCTGCGCACGGTCGCGGCCGACGGGCGCTCGCGGGCGCACCTCGGCGGCCGGTCGGTGCCGGTCGGGGTGCTGTCCGAGCTGTCCGAGCAGGTGATCGCCGTGCACGGGCAGAACGACCAGCTGCGGCTGCTGCGCCCGGCCGAGCAGCGCGCGGTGATCGACCGGTTCGCCGGCGAGGACGTCGGGCGGCCGCTCGCGGCGTACCGCCAGGTCCGCGAGGAATGGCTGGCCGTGCTCACCGAGCTGAGCGAGCGGTCCAACCGCTCCCGCGAGATGGCGCAACAGGCGGACCTGCTGAAACACGGGCTGAACGAGATCGACGCGGTCGCGCCCGAACCCGGCGAGGACGTCGAACTCACCGAGCAGATCAAGCGGCTCGCCGCGGTCGACGAACTCCGCGCGATGGCCACCGAAGCGCACGCGGCGGTGTCCGGCGCGCAGGACGGCGATCCGGACGCGCCGGGCGCGCTCGGCCTGGTCGGCGAGGCGGTGCGGCGGCTGGTGTCGGCGGAGGACTCCGCGCTGCGCGACCTCGTGCCGCGGCTGGAGGAAGCCTCCACGCTGCTGAGCGACGTCGGCGCGGAGCTGGGCAGCTACGTCGAGAATCTGGACGCCGACCCGGCGCTGCTGGAAAAGGTGCTCGCGCGCCAGGCCGATCTCAAACGGCTCACCCGCAAGTACGCCGCGGATGTCGACGGGGTGCTGGCGTGGGCCGAGGACGCGCGGCGGCGGCTCGAATCGATGGACACCTCCGAAGAAGCCTTGGCCGCATTGGCGTTGCGCCGGGACGAGCTGGCCGTGCAGCTGGTCGCGCACGCCACCGAGGTTTCCGCCGCACGCGGCAAGGCGGCCGCCGAACTCGCCACGGCGATCACCAAGGAACTGTCCGGCCTCGCGATGGGCCAGGCGGAGCTGGAGATCACCGTCGAACAGCGTCCGGCCGAACACGGCGACCGGCAGGCGCTGGCGATCGACGGACACGCGGTGCACGCTGGCCCGGACGGCGTGGACGACGTGGAACTGCTGCTGCGCGCGCACAACGGAGCGCCGCCTCTCCCGGTGCACAAGGCGGCTTCGGGCGGCGAGCTGTCGCGCGTGATGCTGGCGATCGAGGTCGTGCTGGCGCACGCGGACACCGTGCAGACGCTGGTGTTCGACGAGGTCGACGCGGGCGTCGGCGGCCGGGCCGCGGTGGAGATCGGACGGCGGCTGGCGCGGCTCGCGCGCACCCACCAGGTCCTGGTGGTCACGCACCTGCCGCAGGTCGCCGCGTTCGCCGACCAGCATCTGGTGGTGGACAAGGGAACCAGCGGCGGCGTCACGCGCAGCGGCGTGAAGACGCTCGACCAGAACGACCGGGTGCGCGAGCTGGCCCGGATGCTCGCGGGCATGGACGGCACCGAGACCGGCCGCGCGCACGCCGAGGAACTGCTTGCCACGGCGGAGAAAGACAAAGCGAAGAACGCCGGTGCGAAGCGCAAGCGCGCGAAGAAGGGCTGAGGCGGATCCCATGACCTGGGCCACGCTGGCCGATGTCGAAGCCGAACTCGCCCGCGCGCGGCGGGAGGACGATCTCGACCGTTTCCTCGAACTCCTCGGCGACGAGGAGCTGTTCGTGCCGATCCACCGGGACGAGGCGCAGCAGCTCGCGCAGGAACGGACCTGGTCGCCCGCGAAAGTGTGCTGCGCGCACGACGGCGAACCCTCGTTGCAGGTGTTCACCCGCGGCGCGCTGCCGGATTTCGGCGCGGACGTGGTGTTCCTCAGCGGCGACCTCGACTGGGCCACGCACGGTCTCGGGCCGGGGGAGCAGGTCGTGTTCAACCGCGGCACGCTCGGCGAATGGCGGGTGAGCGCGGCGGACGTGCTGCCCTGGGTCGACGCGAACCCGCACCGGGTCACCGCGGTGGAGCAACAGGTCGAGCGGCTGTACACGGCCCGGTACGGAGTTCTCGACGGTCCGGTCGCGCACGCGCTCGCGTGCGGCGCGCATCAGGCGGTGCTGTCGGCGGAACCGTGGAACGTCCTCGACGCGCGCTATCACGATTACGTCGCCGAGGTCCGCGGCCTGCGCGACTGGTGGGGCGTCGCCGACGCGGCGGGCTGGCGGGCCGCGATGGACCGGCTGCTCGGCGATTCCTACCAGCTCACCACCGGAAACCTGGTGCTCGTGCTGCGCGCCCGCAGCGGGCTGGCGCTCGACGTGTACGCGTGGGTCGGCCTGGTCCGGCAGTGGTGCGCCGAAAACGGCGCCGACGACCAGGTCGGGCCGCTCGTCGACGCGGTGCGCCGGATCGTCCGGTACGAGCAGCGGTTCCGCGCCGACGGCCTGCTCGCGCCGGACGGCGTGGTGGACAGCATCATCGGCTGGGACGTCGGGCGCGCGGTCGAACTCGCCCGCTGGGGCCTGGCGGTCGGGTACTGCGACGCGCTCACCGCGGAGCTGATGGTGCTGGAGGCCGGCGCGATCGCCCGCCGCTACCACGGTTCGTGGGCGGAATTGTCCACCGGCTACGTCCTGGGCAGGCTGCTCGCGCTCGACGGCGAGGAATTCGGGCCGGAATACGCTTCGGCCGCCCGGGTCCGGCACCGGCTGCTGAACGATCCCGCGAGCCCCTGGTCGACCCTCGATTTCGAGGCGGGCGGACCGCACAGTTAACCCCGGCTCGCCGCGCCGCGCGACACGGCTCACCACAACGAGTCATGTCCGCTTCGGCGCGTCGGCTCCGTACCCACGCACAAATTTGTCACCATCAGCCACATGAAGCTCACTGGTCTTCTCGCGCGGAACCAAGAAGCCCTCCCCGGCGTCATCGGTGTCGCGCGGGTCGACCGGCGCACGCGGGAGCTGCTGCGCCGGGTCAGCCCGGGCGACATCGTCGTGCTCGACCAGCTCGACCTCGACCGGGCCACGGCCGACGCGCTGGTCGCCGCCGAGGTCGCCGCGGTGGTGAACGCGTCGCCGTCGATCTCCGGCCGGTTCCCCAACCTCGGCCCCGAAATCCTGGTGGCGGCGGGCATCCCGCTGGTCGATTCGGTCGGTGGCGAACTGCTGCGCACCGTCAAGGACGGCACGAAGCTGCGCGTGCACGAGGGCGCGGTCTACCTGGGGGAGCGGCAGCTGGCGACCGGGGTCGAGCAGACCTCCGAAAGCGTCGCCGACCAGATGATCGAGGCCAAGGCCGGGATGTCGACCCAGCTGGAAGCCTTCTCCGCCAACACGATCGAGTTCCTGCGCCGCGAGCGGACGCTGATCCTCGACGGCGTCGGCGTGCCGGAGCTGAAGGTCCCGGTGCGCGACCGGCACGTGCTGGTCGTCGCCGCCGGGAACGGGCACGCCGAGGACCTCAAGAAGCTCAAGAAGTACATCGGCGAGCACCGGCCGGTGCTGATCGGCGTCGACGCCGGCGCGGACACCCTGCGCGCGCAGGGCTACCAGCCGGACGTCATGGTCGGCGACCCGACCGGGATCGGCACCGCGACGCTGCGCAGCGGCGGCGAGGTGGTCGTCCCCGCGCAGCCGGACGGGCACGCGCCGGGCGTCGAGCGGATCCAGGACCTCGGCATCGGCGCGGTCACCTTCCCCGCGTCGGGCAACGCCGAGGACCTCGCCCTGCTGCTGGCCGACGCGCACGGCGCGAGCCTGGTGGTCACCGTCGGGTTCCAGGCCACGCTGCGGGAATTCCTCGACCACGGCCGGTCCGGGTCGAACCCGTCCACGTTCCTCACGCGGCTCAAGCTCGGCACGAAGCTGGTCGACGGCAAGGCCGTCGCGACGCTGCACCGGGCCCGGGTTTCGCTCGGCGCGGTCGCGCTGCTCGTCCTCGCCGCCATCGTCGTCGTCATCGCCGCGCTGCTCGTCTCCGACGTCGGCTCCGTCTATCTCGAGTGGATCCAGCACACCTGGTCCACGTTCGTCGCCTGGGTGAAGGGTCTCTTCACGTGATTTCCCTGCGGTACCACATCGTTTCCATCACCGCGTGCTTCCTGGCGCTGGCCGTCGGCGTGGTGCTGGGCTCGACCGCGCTCAACGGTTCGCTGCTGTCCGGGCTCGCGGACCAGAAGAAAGACCTCGGCACCCAGGTGTCCGACCTCGAGGCGCAGCGCAACGCGCTCAACGCGCGGCTGTCCGACGCGGACGCGTTCGCCGGGACGATGGGCCCGAAGGTCGTCGCGGGCGCGCTCGACAAGCGCAGCGTCGTCATCGTCACCACGCAGGACGCGCGCCCGGCCGACCGCGACGCGCTCAAGAAGCTCGTCGGCCAGTCCGGGGCCTCGGTCACCGGCGAACTGCAGCTCACCAACGCGTTCACCGACCCGGCCAAAGCCGACCAGCTGCGCGACGTCGTCACGCGGCTGCAGCCCGCCGGGGCGAAGTTCCCGACCGCGGGCGATTCCGGCACGCTCGCCGGGGCCCTGCTCGGTTCGGTGCTGCTGCTGGACAAGGCGACCGCGAAACCGCAGTCGAGCGGCGACGAGCTCGCCGCCGCGCTCGGCGGGCTGACCGACGGCGGTTTCGTGAAGCCGAGCCAGGGCGTGCAGCCCGCGCAGCTGGCGATCGTGCTGACCGGAGCCCAGCAGACCGGCGACGGCGCGGGGGACCGGGCCGCGACGATCGCGCGGTTCGCCGCGCAAATGGACCGTTCCGGCGCGGGCACCGTGCTCGCCGGGGACCCCGGTTCGGCCGAGGGCACCGGTCCGATCGGCGTGGTGCGCGCGGACACGTCGGCGACGTCGATTCTGTCCACTGTGGACAACGCGGATTCGGCGGCGGGCCGGGTGGCGACCATTCTGGCGCTGCAGGAACAGCTCAACGGCGGTTCGGGCCGCTACGGCATCGCGGGCAACGCACAGTCGATCGCGCCGGGTGTCGCCGCGCCGAGGAACTGAGACTTTCGCCTCCCGCACAACAGCCGGCGGCGGCACCGGATTCCCTTCGTGGGTGAGGGGATCCGGTACCGCCGCCGGCTTGTGTGCGTCGTGGGCGGTGAGACACGGTGTGCGCCGGTTCTGTCCGTTGTGGACGATGCGGATCGGCGACCGGGCTGGCGTTGGCGGGAACAGCTCGACGGCGGTTTCGGCCGCTCCGGCATCGCGGACACCGCGCCGGGCGTGGTCCGCTTCGGGGAACTGAGACCTTCCGCCTCCCGCACAGCAGCCAGCGGCGGCACCGGGACCCTCGGGGTGGGATTCCGGTGCCGCCGCCGGTATTCACGCGCCTGCCGCGGGGGTCAGCAGGTGCCGTTGTCGGCCCAGACCGCCGCGCTGCCGGGTGTTTCGCCCCGGGTCCACCACTTGGCGGACCAGCGGTGGCCGATGTAGGACACCACCGCGCCGCCGTTGTAGGACTGGGAGGCGCTCCACGCCGCCGGGCACGCGGTCGTCGGACCGCCGCCGCCGGAGCAGGCTCCGTTGTCCGTCCAGACGTCCGAGGTGCCGGGCTGCTCGCCCTGCGTCCACCACTTCGCCGTCCAGGTGTGGTCGTTGTACGACACGACCGCGCCGCCGTTGTACGCCTTGCCGGAGTCCCAGGCCGCTGCCGTGCACTGGCCGCCGGGCGGGGTCGTGGGAGTGGTGGGCGTGGTCGGGGTCGTCGGAGTGGTCGGGGTCGTCGGCGGCGTGGTGGGTGTCGTCGGGGTCGTCGGCGGCGGGCCGGAGCAGCCCTCCGTCGGCGCGGCGAGCCCGTCCACCACGGCGTGGAACAGCGTCGAGTCGGGATCAAGGTCGTAGAGCGAAAACATCATCGCTCCGCCGAGGCCGTTGCAGTGGATGTAGTCCGTGCGCGCCTTGATCGACTGTTTCGACGAACCGCCGTAGAAACTCGTACCGTCGTAGAACCACGCGGATTGCGTTGTCGGGTCCCAGAACGTGTCCGCCGGGTTGTCGACCACGCCGGAGAGTTCCTTGTACATCGCGACGCCGGGCACGTTGCCGCTCAACGGATGCGGAGCGGACGGACCGGTCGCCGTTTGGTACAGCCCGTGGTTCGAGCCGGCGGGCACGCCGGTCCAGCCGCGGTAGTAGAACGGGATGCCCAGGGTCAGCTTCGACGCCGGGAACCCGCCGGGGATGCCGTACGCCGGATCGCCTTGCGTGTACGCCTTCATCACCTGGTCGATGGTGTACTTCTCGGTGCCCGGCGGGACGTTCGAGGACGGGTCGTTCGGCGAGGGGTAGAGCGGGTCCTGGAAGTTCGTCGGGCCGGTCTTGTCCCACGCGCCGTGCATGTCGTAGGTCATCGGGTCGGCGAAGTCCATGTACTGGTGGATCTTGTCGGTCTGGATCTTCGCGATCTTGTCCTGGCCGCCGGGCAGGGCGGCCGAGAGCGCGTAGTGCTTGCCCAGCGCGTCCAGCTGGCCGCGGAACTCGGCGAGCAGCGCGGTGAAGTTCTGGGTGTCGTTCGGGCTGTAGTGGTTGCCCGTGTGCCCGCCGGGGTGCGCCGGGTACTCCCAGTCGATGTCGAACCCGTCGAAGATGTTCGCGGCGGTGCCGGGGCCGCCGAAGCCGCCCGCGGCCGGGATGTTGCCCTTGATGAACATGTCGATGCAGGAGCTGACGAACTTCTTGCGCGAGGCGTCCGTGGCCGCGGCGTCGGAGAAGTACTTCGAGTAGGTCCAGCCGCCGAGCGACAGCAGCACCTTCAGGTTCGGGTGCCGCGCCTTGAGTTCCTGCAGCTGGTGGAAGTTGCCGACGATCGGCATGGTGTAGGCGTCGGCGGTGCCGTCGACGCTGATGTCCGAGCCGAACGACTTCTGGTAGTCGGCGAACTGGTCGCCCGCGCCGTCGCCGGCGTTCGGGTCGTCCTCGCCGCCCGGGTCCGGCGTCGTGGCCTTGGTCGTCTCGAAGCAGGTGAGGTTGTTCGGGTCGATGTTCTCGAAGTCGTAGAGCAGGTAGTCGATGTTGTCGGCGATCTTGTCGACGTTCTTCAGGTAGTACGCGTTCTGGTAGATGCTCCATTGGTCGAAGTAGGCGATGCGCATCCCTCCCGAGGAGGGCGCGGGCGTCGCGGTGGCCGGGGCGGGCCGGGCCAGGATGGCGAGACCGGCCACGACCACGGCGGCCAGGGCGGCGCAGGCCACGGCCAGCGGTCTCAAGGTCCGGTGGGGCATGAGCGTTTCTCCCTCGCACAAGCGAAGTCCGCTCGCCGCACCGGAATGCGCGGCAAGCGTCGGACTTCGGGTGATCACTGCAGGAGCGGGGGCCGGCCCGGGTTCGAATGTGAACCAGCGCACAGCCGGAGTCAAGACTGTGGACTAGACCAATTTCCCGGCGTGGGCGGATTGCGGTGAAGTGTCCGGAAAGGCCCGACGAACGGCCTGTTCCAGGCGGGGCGAGTGGTCCGGACCACAGGTTCACCCGGACGGGTGTGGCTGACCCGACATCCGCGCCGCACGGCATCAGCCGGGTCTCAGGAAGATCATGGGTGGCTCACAGCCGCGGACGAGAGCCTGGCACCATGAGCGCCAACGACCCCGGGAGCACGGCCGAACGATGACCACTACCGAGATCCCGCTCGTCCGTGCGGACGAGCCGGCGCCCGCCAGATCGCCGCACCTGCGTCAGCTCGATCTGTACCGGGTGATCACCTTCGCCCTGGTCATTCTCATCCACGTGATCGGCTCCACGACGTTGCCGCAGGACGTCGTCGCCGACGCGTTCCAGACGCCACTGCACCTGACCCGCGAAGCCTTCTTCGCGCTGACCGCGTTCGTGCTCGTGTTCCAGTACCGCGACCGGCCGGTGCAGCCCGGGAAGTTCTGGCGCAGGCGGTTCCCGCTGGTCGCCGTTCCGTACGTGGTGTGGACGGTGATCTACCGCGTCTATTCGCTGATCACCTCGGACCAGCCGTTCGGGTCGATCAATGCGCAAGTGCGCACGCTCGGGCTGGACCTGCTGACCGGGAACGCCTGGTACCACATGTATTTCATGCTGGTGACGCTGCAGGTGTACCTGCTGTTCCCGCTGCTGCTGAAGCTGATCGGCCTGATCCGCCGCCGTCCGTGGACCGTGCTGGCGTGCTCCGGCGCGCTTCAGGCGGCGGTGGCGGTCTTCATGAGCTATCCGCCCGCCGCGCTGGGCTACGGCTTCGTCAGCAAGTTCTTCGCGACCTTCGTCGTCTACCAGTTCTACATGCTGCTCGGCACCGCGGCGGCGGTGCACTTCGAGGCGATGCACGCTTGGCTGCGCACGCATTCGCGCTGGGTGCTGCTGGCGATGGCGGGCGGGCTGGCCGTCGCGGAGACCGGCTATTTCGTGAGTGTCCACTTCGGAGAGTGGCCGGAGATGGCGTCGGACGCCTTCCGCCCGTACCTGATCCCGTGGTTCGTCGCGGTGATCGCCGGGATTTACCTCGCGGGCGCGCGCTGGGCGGAGGGCAGGCAGCGCGGCGGGCGGTTCGTGTCCTGGGCGGTGAACCGGTCGTTCGCGGTGTTCCTGACCCACCCGATCGCGATCGCGCTGCTGGACCCGCTGTTCGTCTTCGTCGGCGACCGGTACGGCGCGCCGTGGACGACGCTGGTGGCGTACCCGGCGACAGTGGCGCTGACCTTCGGGATCGTCGAGGTGCTGAGGCGGCTGCCGTGGAGCAAGGCGCTGACCGGGCGCGCCTGAACGGTCATTCGCCGGGCCAGGCCCGGTGTTTCTCGATCGGACGGGCGTAGGACCCGGCCCGGCTGGTGCGCAATCCCAGCGCCACCAGCGATTCCGCGAGCCGGACCGCGGCCGCGACGCCGTCGACCACCGGAACGTCGAGCATCGCTGACATCTTGCGGTCCAGCCCGGTCATCCCGGCGCAGCCGAGCACGAGCACCTCGGCTCCGGCGTCGCGGGCCCGCAACCCGGCGGTGAGCAGCGCGGATTCGGTTCGTTCCTCGTCGCGAAGCTCCAGCACGCTCAGCCCGGTCCCGACGACCGCGACGCAGTTCCGGTCCACTCCGGCGGAGTGCAGGCTGTCCTCGATCAGTCCGCAGGTGCGGTCGAGCGTCGTCACCACTCCGTACCGGCGGCCGAGCAGCCCGGCCAGATGCGCCGCGGCCTCGGTGATGTCGACGACCGGCACGTCCAGCAGTTCCCGCGCGCCCTCTCGGCCGTGCTCGCCGAACCCGGCGAGCACGACCGCGTCGAACGTTTCCTCGGTGGTGCGCAACAGGTCCAGCACCGCCGCGGCGGACAGGAAGCTGTCCAGCCAGCCTTCGGCCGATTCCGGGCCCCACTTCGGCGTCCGGGCGACGATCTCGGTGCCGGGGCTGGCCGCCGCCCGTGCCCCGGTCTCGATCTCCTTAGTCATGGCCTCGGTGGTGTTGCAGTTGGTGACGAGGATCCGCATCAAGCCCTCCGCTGGCGGTACGAAACGGCGTAGTAGAGCAGCCCGGCGCTGGCGGTGCCGAGGAACCAGGAGTACGGCGCGGCCGGCGCGAAGAACGGCACCAGCGCGACTACCGCGGACAGCACGGCGCACGGGAAGAAAGCCGCCATCGCGCGCGGATTCACCTTGGGGTACTTGCCGTCGCGCACGAACAGTTGCTCGACGTCGACCTTGCCGCGGCGGATCAGGTAGTAGTCGACGATCATGATCCCGAACAGCGGCCCGAGGAACGCACCGAGCCCGCCGAGGAAATAGTTGACCACCACCGGCGACGAGTAGAGCTTCCACGGCAGCACGCACAGCGCGGCGACGGCGCTGATCATGCCGCCGACGGTGAACGAGATCCGCTTGGGCCAGATGTTGGCCAGGTCGTAGGCGGGGGAGACGAAGTTCGCGACGATGTTCACGCCCATGGTGGCGATGGCGAAGGTCAGCGCGCCGATGATCAGCACCGGGGTGTTGTGCACGCGGGCGAGCAGTTCGGCCGGGTCGGTGATCGCCTCGCCGAACACCTGCAGGCTGCCCGCGGTGACGATCACCGACAGCAGCGCGAACGCTGTCGAGTTCACCGGAAGGCCCCAGAAGTTGCCGCGCCGCACCGTTTTCTGGTCGGGGGCGTTGCGGGAGAAATCGCAGAAGTTGAGCATCAGCGTGCCGTAGGTGGACAGGATCAGCCCGGCCGCGCCGAACCACTGCCGCACCTGCTCGCCGCCGGACAGGTGCCGCGGGCTGCTGGTGAACGAGATGTGCCAGTGGCTCGCCGCGAGGATCCACACCGCGAGCGCGATCATCACGATCCAGATCAGCGGGCCGCACCAGTCCTGGAACTTCCGCACCGCCTCCATGCCTCGGGTGAGCACGAGCGCCTGCACCAGCCACAGTGCCACGAAACAGATCCAGCCGAGCGCGTGCAGGCCGAGGAAACTGTGCTCGGTCAACGGTTTCAGACCGGGGTCGATCGCCAGCACGAGCAGTGTGATGGCGACGCTGGCGAGATAGGTCTGGATGCCGTACCAGAAGATCGCGATCACCGCGCGGATCAGCGCGGGCAGGTTCGCGCCGAACGTGCCGAAGCTGATCCGCGCGACCACCGGGAACGGGACGCCGGTGCGCTGCCCGATCCGGCCCATCAGGTTCATCCCGAAGAAGATGATCACGAACCCGAACAGCAGCGCGGTGAACACCTGCCAGGCCGACAGCCCGAGCACGAACAGCCCGGCGGCGAAGGTGTAGTTGCCGAGGTTGTGCACGTCCGACATCCAGAGCGCGAAGATGTCGTAGACCTTCCAGCGCCGCTCCTTCGCGGGCGCGAGGTCCTCGTTCCACAGCCGCGGGTCGGGTTCCCGCTGGACGGTTGCGCTGGTTTCGGTGGACGGGGCGTGCGTCATTGCAGACCTCCGGTCGACGTGCCGGCAGCTTTGGTATCCCAAACTTGGAATCCCAAATATCGCCCCGCGCGGCTGCTGAGTCAACCCTCTTGCCGATAAACTCGGCGATTGTCCGGTACCGGCGAGAGGGGGACAGGTGGACGCCACGCAGCAGCGGCAGCCGCTCGCGGCGACGCGCCGCCGGGTGCTCGACGAACTGCGGGAGCGGATCCTGACTGGGCGGCTGAAGCCGGGAGACCGGCTGGTCGAGCGCGAATTGGCCGAGGATCTCGGGGTGTCGCGGGTGCCGGTGCGCGAGGCGATCCGCAGCCTGGAAGCCGAGGGGTTCGTGGTCGTGCCCTCGCCCCGGCGGGTGGTGGTGCGGCAGCTGGCGCGGACGGACGTCGAGGAGCTGTTCGACGTCCGCGAGGCGCTGGAGAGCCTCGCCGCCGCGCGCGCCGCCGAGCGGGCTGGGAAACCGGAGATGCGCCGGCTGGAGCGGCTCCTCGCCGAGTCCGCGCGGGTCACCAAGGGCGGCGACGGCGCGCGGATCTCCGAGGTCAACAGCAGGCTGCACGACGAGATCATCGCCATCGCGGGCAACCGCCTGCTCACGACGATGCTGCATCCGCTCGAAGGTCAGCTGCGGTGGCTGACCAGCCAGAACGAGCATTGGGACGAACTGCTGGAGGAGCACCGCCGCCTGGTGGAGGCGATCGGGTCCGGCGAGGTGGAGCGGGCGCGCGAGTACGCCGCCGAGCACGTCCGGGTCAACCGCGAGGTCACCCTGCGCGACCTGTTCGGGGACGACGAGCAGGACGAGCGTCCGGCGGGCTGAGCGGTGCGTCGTGAGCGTTCAGCCCGGGGAGCAGCAGCACTCGCCGGGCGCGGATCGCTCAGCTGACGACGTCGCTCCACGTCTCGACGAACTTCGGGAACGTCTTGCCGACCGTCTCCGGGTTCTCGACGAGCACGCCGGGCACGCGCAGGCCCAGCACCGCCGCGGCCATCACCAGCCGGTGGTCCTCGTAGGTGTGGAAGACGCCGCCGTGCATCGGGGCCGGGGTGATTTCCAGGCCGTCCTCGAGTTCGGTGACGCGCGCGCCAAGACCGGACAGCTCGGTCGCCAGCGCGGTGAGCCGGTCGGTCTCGTGGCCGCGCAGGTGCGCGACGCCGGTGATGCTCGACGGGCCCTCGGCGAAGCACAGCATCGCCGCGATGACCGGCGTCAGCTCGCCGACCTCGTGCAGGTCGAGGTCGATGCCGGGGAACGCGCCGCCGCCGGTGACTACCAGGCCGTCGTCGTCGAGCGTCGCTTTCGCGCCCAGTTCGGCGACCAGGCCGCGCAGCCAGTCGCCCGGCTGCGTGGTCTGCTTCGGCCAGCCGTGCACCCGGACCGTCCCGCCGCCGACCACCGCGGCGGCCACGAACGGGGCCGCGGTGGACAGATCCGGCTCCACGACGTACTCCGGGCAGGACAGTTTCGCCGGCTCCACGCGGAATTCCGTGCCGGAACGGTCCACTGCGGCCCCGAACCGGCGCAGCATGTCGAGCGTCATCGCGATGTGCGGTTCGCTCGGCGGGGCGCCGCCGACCAGCCGCACCGTCACGCCCTGCCCGAACGCCGGACCGGCGAGCAGCAGCGCGGACAGGAACTGGCTGGAGGCCGACGAATCGAGGTCCACCCGGCCGCCGCGCAGCCCGCCGGTGCCGTGCACGGTGAACGGCGGCGCGCCGCGTCCGCCGTCGTCGATCCGAGCGCCGAGCTTGCGCAGCGCGTCCAGCAGCGGGCCGATCGGACGGCGGCGGATCGCCTCGTCGCCGTCGAACAGCACGGAGGCGTCGCCGAGAGTGGCGAGCGCGGGCGTGAAGCGGGCGACGGTCCCGGCGTTGCCGAGGGTGACGGTCGTCGCGTCGCCGCGGCCGCCGATGGTGCCGAGCGGGTGGACGAGGAAGCCGTCGATGGTCTCTTCGGAAAGCGCGCCCAGCGAGGCGAGCGCGGCCAGCATCAGGCGGGTGTCGCGCGAATCGAGCGGATGGCGCACCCGGGTGGGGGCGCTCGCGAGCGCGGCGAGCACATAGGCCCGGTTGGTGATCGACTTCGATCCGGGGACGCGCACCGCGGCGTCCAGCGAGGCGCCCGCGACCGGGGCGGTCCAGTGGTCATCGCGGAGGTTCGGCACGCCGCGAAGCCTAGCGCGAAGCGGGTGAACCGATTCCGCCGCGCCGGGAAGAGGCGTCGGCGAGCGATCTGCCCGGAGTGGGATATGCTGGCGGCCCGTGGGACTTCAGTCGCGGGCTACCAAGTATGTCTTTGTCACCGGAGGCGTTGCCTCCTCTCTGGGTAAGGGTCTGACGGCGTCCAGCCTCGGACAGCTCCTCACCGCGCGCGGACTTCGCGTCACGATGCAGAAGCTCGACCCGTACCTCAATGTCGACCCCGGGACGATGAACCCGTTCCAGCACGGCGAGGTGTTCGTCACCGACGACGGCGCCGAGACCGATCTCGACATCGGGCACTACGAGCGCTTCCTCGACCGCTCTCTCGACGGCAAGGCGAACGTCACCACCGGCCAGGTGTACTCGGAGGTGATCGCCAAGGAACGCCGCGGCGAGTACCTCGGCGACACCGTCCAGGTGATCCCGCACATCACCGACGAGATCAAGGCGCGGATCACCGCCGCGGCCGGGCCGGACGAGAACGGCGTCGCGCCGGACGTGGTGATCACCGAGGTCGGCGGCACGGTCGGCGACATCGAGTCGCTGCCGTTTCTCGAGGCGTGCCGCCAGGTGCGCCACGACGTCGGCCGCGACCAGTGCTTCTTCCTGCACGTGTCGCTGGTGCCGTACCTCGCCCCCTCCGGCGAGCTCAAGACCAAGCCGACCCAGCACTCGGTCGCCGCGCTGCGCAACATCGGCATCCAGCCGGACGCGCTGGTGTGCCGCGCGGACCGGGAGATCCCGGACGACCTCAAGCGCAAGATCGGCCTGATGTGCGACGTCGACACCGAGGCGGTCATCGCCTGCCCGGACGCGCGCTCGATCTACGACATCCCGAAGGTGCTGCACGGCGAAGCTCTCGACGCGTACGTCGTGCGCCGGCTGGGCCTGCCGTTCCGCGACGTCGACTGGACGGTGTGGGGCGACCTGCTCGACCGCGTGCACAACCCGAGCGAGATCGTCCGGGTCGCGGTGGTGGGCAAGTACATCGACCTGCCGGACGCGTACCTCTCGGTCACCGAGGCGCTGCGCGCGGGCGGGTTCGCGCACCGCGCCAAGGTCGAGATCGTGTGGGTCGCCTCGGACGACGCGCAGACCGAATCCGGCGCCGCCTCCGTGCTGTCCGATGTGGACGGTGTGCTGATCCCGGGCGGGTTCGGCATCCGCGGCATCGAGGGCAAGGTCGGCGCGATCCACTACGCGCGCACGCACGGCGTGCCGCTGCTCGGGCTGTGCCTCGGCCTGCAGTGCATGGTGATCGAAAGCGCCCGGAACCTGGCCGGCATCGAGGGCGCCAACTCGGCCGAGTTCGACGAGGCCACCCGGCACCCGGTGATCTCGACGATGGCCGACCAGCGCGACGTCGTGGCGGGCGAGCGGGACATGGGCGGCACGATGCGGCTCGGCGCGTACCCGGCGAAGCTCAAGCCGGGCTCGCAGGTGGCGAAGGCGTACGGCACCACCGAGGTGTCCGAACGGCACCGGCACCGCTACGAGGTGAACAACGCCTACCGCAAGCAGATCGGCGACGCGGGCCTGGTGTTCTCCGGCACCTCGCCGGACGACCGGCTCGTCGAGTTCGTCGAACTGCCCGCGGACGTGCACCCGTTCTTCGTGGGCACCCAGGCGCACCCTGAGCTGAAGAGCCGTCCGACCCGGCCGCACCCGCTGTTCAGCGCGTTCGTGAAGGCCGTCGTGGACCGCAAGGTCGCCGAGCGGCTCCCGGTCGAGCTGCCCGAGACGCCCGTGGCGGCTCGGTGAGCGCGCCCGGCACGCACGAGTTCTCCGTCGCCGGCACGACGGTCGTCCACGTGGGACGCGTCGTCGGCCTCCGGATCGACGACGTCGTGATGCCCGGCGGGCAGACCGCCAAGCGCGAGGTGGTCGAGCACCTCGGCGCGGTGGTGATCGCGGCGCTGGACAGCGAGGACAACGTCACGCTCGTCCACCAGTACCGGCATCCGCTCG
The DNA here is from genome assembly GCF_014174495.1 of Amycolatopsis echigonensis. Taxonomy (GTDB): domain Bacteria; phylum Actinomycetota; class Actinomycetes; order Mycobacteriales; family Pseudonocardiaceae; genus Amycolatopsis; species Amycolatopsis echigonensis. The sequence continues at coordinate 89,540 of NZ_JACJHR010000028.1, read as the reverse complement.
GGCGCAGGCTGTGGGAGCTGCCCGCCGGGCTGATCGACAAGCCGGGGGAGGATCCGGTCGACACGGCCCGGCGCGAGCTGGCCGAGGAGGCCGGGCTGGCGGCGGCCCGCTGGGAGACGCTGGTCGACGTCGCGGCGTCGCCTGGGTTCACCGACGAGGTGGTGCGCGTCTTCCTCGCCCGCGATCTGTCCGAAGTGGACCGCGAGGTGCTCGGCGACGAGGAGGCCGACCTGGTGGTGCGGAAGTTCCCGCTCGCCGAGGCGGTCCGGATGGCGCTGGCCGGCGAGCTGGTCAACGGCGCGACGGTGTCCGGGGTGCTGTCGGCGCACGCGGTCGTGACCGGGGCGGCGGAGACCCGGCCGGCCGACGCGCCGTGGCAGGACCGGCCTTCGCGGTTCGCCCGCCGACTGGCCGAGGGCTGAGTTTCCGGATTCTGTCGGTGTGCCGTCCTAGAGTGGCGGCGTGAACGATGCGGGTGTCGAGGTGCGGGCCGCGATCGCCACGTACCTCGACCACCTCGTCGTCGAACGCGGCACTGCCCGCAACACCCTCGACAGCTACTCCCGCGACCTCCGCCGCTACGCCGCCCATCTGGAAGCGGCGGGGGTCGCGCGGCTCACCGAGGTCACTCCCGCGCATGTCACGTCGTTCGGGGCCGCTCTGCGCGAGGGCGACGAGGAGCACCAGCCGCTGGCGGCGTCGTCGGCCGCTCGGGCGCTCGTCGCGGTGCGAGGGCTGCACAAGTTCGCGCACGCCGACGGTCTCACCGAACACGACCCGGCCCGCGACGTCCGTCCGCCGGCCGCGGCGAAACGGCTGCCCAAGGCGCTGCCGGTCGCGGATGTCTTGAAGCTGCTCGACACTCCGCCGCCGGACGGCGAACGCGCCTTGCGCGACCGTGCGCTGCTGGAGCTGCTCTACTCGACCGGTGCCCGGATCTCCGAGGCGGTCGGCCTCGACGTGGACGATGTGGACGACAACGAGCGCACCGTTCTGCTCGACGGCAAGGGCGGCAAGCAACGGCTCGTGCCGATCGGCCGTCCCGCGCTGGAAGCACTCGACGCGTACCTGGTCCGCGCCCGCCCGGCGCTCGCCGCGAACGGACGGGGCACATCGGCGATCTTCCTCAACGCCCGCGGCAGCCGGCTTTCCCGGCAAAGCGCGTGGCAGGTGCTCAAGGACACCGCCGAGCGGGCCGGGATCACCGCCGCGGTGTCGCCGCACACCCTGCGCCACTCGTTCGCGACCCACCTCCTGGAAGGCGGCGCGGACGTCCGGGTGGTGCAGGAACTGCTCGGCCACGCCTCGGTGACGACGACCCAGGTGTACACGCTCGTCACGGTCACGACGCTGCGAGAGGTCTACGCCACCGCGCATCCGCGCGCCCTCGGCTGAACCCTCGACGCGGCCAAGAGCCTTCCCACGCTGCGGTGACTCGGCCCGTGCGGCCCGGCGCGGCGCTTTGCCGGGGCTCCGGAATCCCGCATAGGCTGCCGGAGACCCCGCCGAGCAAGGAGCTTTCGCGCCATGTCGACACCGACACCGAACCAGCCGGAGGACCCGGCAGCGTCCGCAGGGCCAGCCGGGTCCGCCGGGTCCGCCGGTTCGGCCGCGGCGAGCCTCGAGCACGCGCGGATCGCCGCCCCGGCGGACCACGAGGGCGACGAGCCGCAGCGGCCGGCGACCCGCGCCGAACGCGCCCGGATGCGGGCGAAGGAGCGCGCGGAGAGCGGGATCGGGCCCACCGGGCGCCCGCTGCGCGAGATCCCCGAGCCGCCGCCGCTGGAGCGGCACGGCCCGGCGAAGGTGCTCGCCATGTGCAACCAGAAGGGCGGCGTCGGCAAGACCACGTCCACGATCAACCTCGGGGCCGCGCTCGCCGAATGCGGCCGCCGGGTGCTGCTGGTCGACTTCGACCCGCAGGGCGCGCTCTCGGTCGGGCTCGGCATCCAGCCGCACGAACTGGACCAGACGGTCTACAACGTCATCATGGAGCGCTCGGTGCAGATCTCCGACGTGCTCCGGAAAACCCGGGTCGACGGCGTTGACCTGCTGCCGAGCAACATCGACCTGTCCGCGGCGGAGGTCCAGCTCGTCGCGGAGGTAGGGCGCGAGCACACGTTGTTACGGGTCCTTCGTCCGGTGATGAACGACTACGACTATGTTCTTGTCGACTGCCAGCCCTCGCTCGGCCTGTTGACGGTGAACGCATTGACCGCCGCGGACGGTGTGATCATCCCCCTGGAGTGCGAGTTCTTCAGTCTGCGAGGCGTCGCGCTCCTGATCGACACGATCGAGAAGGTGCAGGAACGCCTCAACCCCAAACTGGACATCACGGGGATTCTCGCCACGATGTACGACCCGAGAACCCTGCACTCGAAGGAGGTCATGGCTCGCGTGGTCGAGGCATTCGGCGACACCGTGTTCGACACGGTGATCAACCGCACCGTCCGGTTCCCCGAGACGACGGTCGCGGGCGAACCCATCACGACCTGGGCCCCCAAGTCCGCCGGCGCCGCGGCCTACCGCGCGCTGGCCCGCGAGGTGATCGCTCGGTGAGCAGGCGCGCTTCCCTGCCCGGAGCGTCGGAGCTTTTCCGCCTCACCTCCAGTCCGGCGACCCCCGCGCTCGAACGCCCCGCCGTGCCCGCTCCCGCGGAACCGGTGCAACGCGGCGGCAAGCCCGCGGGCGGCGCGGAAGCCGACCAGCTGGCCCGCAACGCGGCGCGCAGCGGGTCCGGGCGCACCAAGCACGACGCGAAGATCACCGTGTACGTCTCCGGCGAGGAACTGCTCGCGATGGAGCAGGCCCGGCTGAACCTGCGCGCCAAGCACGACCTGGTCGTCGACCGCGGCAGGCTGGTCCGCGAGGCGGTCGCCGTGCTGCTCGCCGACTTCGACCAGCGCGGCGAGGATTCCGTGCTGGTGCAGCGATTGCGGGCGGGCAGCGAGGACGGCGGAACCGAGGGCTGATGGACGAACCGGCATCGGCCGAGCTGCCGGAGCCGGAAGCGGCAGTCTCGGACAGCACTCCGAACCCGGAAAGCGCGGCAGGCGAGGAAGTCCCGGAGAACACGGCCGAAGAAGTCCCGGAGGCGGCGGACTCCGCGGCGGCTCCCGCCGACGCCGGGCCCGCTCCGGCGGAGCACGAGACGGTGCACGGCGGCACCATCCCCGAGGGATACGCCGCCGCCGAGGAAGGCTCCTCGAAGTTCAAGGTGCGGCTGCAGAACTTCGAGGGCCCGTTCGACCTGCTGCTGCAGCTGATCTCGCAGCACCAGCTGGACGTCACCGAGGTCGCCCTGCACACGGTCACCGACGACTTCATCGCCTACACCCGCGCGCTCGGCCCGGACTGGAACCTCGACGAGACCACCGAGTTCCTGGTGATCGCGGCGACCCTGCTCGACCTCAAGGCCGCCCGGCTGCTGCCCGCGGCCGAGGTCGAGAACGAGGACGACCTGGCGTTGCTGGAAGCCCGCGACGTGCTGTTCGCGCGGATGCTGCAGTACCGCGCCTACAAGCAGGTGGCCGCGCTGTTCGGCGAGCTGGAGGAAGGCGCGCTGCGGCGGTACCCGCGGTCGGTGGCGCTGGAGGAGCGGTACCTCGGGCTGCTGCCGGAGGTGATGCTGGGCGTCACGCCGGAGCGGTTCGCGGAGATCGCGGTCGCGGTGTTCCGGCCGAAACCGCCGCCGCAGGTGTCGATCGCGCACATCCACATGGGCCGCGTGTCCGTGCGCGAGCACGCCGCGCTGCTGCGGCTGAAGCTCGCCGAGGCCGGGCAGGCGACGTTCAAGGAACTGACCTCGGACTGCGAGCACACGGTGGAGATCGTGGCCCGGTTCCTCGCGCTGCTGGAGCTCTACCGCGAATCGTCGGTGCAGTTCGACCAGCTGGAGGCGCTGGCGGAACTGCACGTCCGCTGGACCGGCGGCAGCGTGGCCGAGGCGTCCGCCGCCGCCGAGCAGGACCGCGCGGCGGCCGAGGAGGAGGAATACGGGTGAGCACCGAAGACGACCGCGCACCGGAGCGGGAGGAGACTCCGGCCGCGCCGGACGCTCCGGCGGAAGAGGCTCAGGTCGAGGCCGAACAGGCCGCGGCCGAGCCGGTCGGGGAGCAGGAACCGGCCGGGGAGACGGAGCCGGAAACCGCGCCGCAGCCGGAAAACGAGGCCGAGCCGGAGTCCGTCGACGCCGTCGAACCGGAATCCGCGGAAGCCGAAGCCGCGCCGGAGTCCGACGGGGTCCCCGAAGCGGAGCCCGCGCCAGCCGACGACGAAGGCCTGGTCGCCGTGGACAGCGGCCTGCCCAGCGTCGAGGACGACGAGGCGCTGGAAGCCGCTCTCGAAGCGCTGCTGCTCGTCGTGGATTCGCCGATCGCGGAGGATTCCCTCGCCGAAACGCTGGACCAGCCGGTCGCCCGGGTGACCGTCGCGCTGCGGACGATGGCGCAGAAGTTCACCGAGCGGGCCAGCGGGATCGACCTGCGGCGCGTCGGCGAAGGGTGGCGGTTCTACACTAGGGACACCTACGCCCCGTTCGTGGAGAAGCTCCTGCTGGACGGCCAGCGGTCGAAGCTGACCAGGGCCGCGCTGGAGAGCCTCGCCGTGATCGCGTACCGGCAGCCGGTCACCCGGGCCCGGGTCGCGGCGGTGCGCGGGGTGAACGTGGACGGCGTGATCCGGACCCTGCTGGCGCGGGGGCTCATCGAGGAGATGGGCACCGACCCGGAGACCACGGGCACGCTGTACGTGACGACCGAGCTGTTCCTGGAGCGACTGGGGCTGTCGTCGCTGAACGACCTGCCCCCGATCGCTCCGCTGCTACCCGAAGTGGACACCATCGATGACATCTGACGAACACCCCGACGGCATCCGCCTGCAGAAGGTCCTGTCGCAGGCCGGCGTGGCGTCGCGCCGGGCGGCCGAGGACCTGATCGCGGCCGGCCGGGTGGAGGTGGACGGCGAGGTCGTCACCGAGCTGGGCCGCCGCGTGCACCCGGACGAGGCGGTGATCCACGTCGACGGGACGCGGGTCAACCTCCGCGACGACCTCGTGTACCTCGCGTTCAACAAGCCCAAGGGCGTGCACTCGACGATGTCGGACGACCGGGGCCGCCCGTGCGTCGGCGACTACCTGCGCGGCCGGTGGGAGGAGACCCCGGGCGTCGTGCACGTCGGGCGGCTCGACGAGAACACCGAGGGCCTGCTGCTGCTGACCAACGACGGCGACCTCGGGCACCGGCTGATGCACCCGTCGTACCGGGTGCTCAAGACCTACTTCGCGGAGGTCGAGGGCCTGGTGCCGCGCGGGCTGGGCAAGGAGCTGCGCGCGGGCTGGGAGCTGCCGGACGGGATCGTGAAGGTCGACCAGTTCCGGGTCAAGGACATGCATTCCGGACGCAGCATGATCGAGCTGGTGATCCACGAGGGGCGCAAGCACATCGTGCGCAGGCTGATGGCGGCCACCGGGCATCCGGTGCGCAAGCTGGTCCGCACCGCGGTCGGCGACGTCCAGCTGGGCAACCAGCGCCCGGGCACGATCCGCAGGCTCAACCGCGGCGAGGTCGGCACGCTGTACCGCACCGTGGGACTCTGACCGGTTCCCCACTTTCGGCCCTGCTGCCGGGCATCGGCGCCCGGCCAGAGTTGTCGGCACCCGACGACGACTCTGGAGGGCGACGGGAATGCGTGTGCTGACAGGGCTGTGCGCCGCCGCGGTGCTGGCCGCGGGAGTGGTGGCGCCGGCGGCCGCGACGGCCGCCCCGGCGGGAACGGCGACCGAACCGCGGTACGACTACGCCGGGGCGATCCGCGAAACGGTGTGGGTCGACCTCGGCCGCGACGGCGACGGGGACGGCGTGCCGGACCGCGTCGCCGCGGACATCGTGCGGCCGAAGGAACCGGCCGAGGCGGGCAAGAAGATCCCGGTGATCATGGACGCCAGCCCGTACTACTCCTCGGTGGGGCGGGGCAACGAGACCCAGTTCAAGACGTACGACGCGCAGGGCCGCCCGGTCGGCTTCCCGCTGTTCTACGACAACTACTTCGTGCCCCGCGGGTACGCGGTGGTGCTCGTGGACCTGGCGGGCACCAACCGGTCGACCGGCTGCGTCGACGTCGGCGGGAACTCGGACGTCCAGTCGGCCAAGAAGGTCGTCGACTGGCTCAACGGCCGCGCGACCGGCTACACCGCGAAAACCGGCGGCACGACGATGTCGGCGAGCTGGAGCGACGGCGGCGTCGGCATGATCGGCAAGTCCTACGACGGCACCATCGCCAACGGCGTCGCCTCGACCGGCGTCGAGGGGCTCAAGACCATCGTGCCGATCTCCGCGATCAGCTCCTGGTACGACTACTACCGCTCGGACGGCGCGTCGTTCGGCTTCAACCCGGACGGGCTCGCGCAAACCGTCGAGCGGCGCAACGGCGGCCAGGATTGCTCGGCGCAGAACCGGAAACTCGCCGAGGGCGCGACCGCGAACGGCGACTACGGGCCGCTGTGGGCGGAGCGCGACTACGTGGCGAACGCGAAGAACGTGCGCGCCAGCGTGTTCATCTCGCACGGCGTGAACGACCTGAACGTCATGCCGATCAACTACGGCCAATGGTGGGACGCGCTCGCCGCGAAGGGCGTGCAGCGCAAGATCTGGCTCGCGCAGACCGGTCACGTCGACCCGTTCGACTACCGCCGCGCCGAGTGGGTCGACACTCTGCACCGGTGGTTCGACCACTACCTGATGGGCATCGACAACGGCATCGACAAGGAACCGATGGCGACCGTCGAGCGGCAGCCGGACCAGTGGGTCGACGAAGCGGCCTACCCCGCGCCGGGCGCGAAAGCCACGGTCCTGCGGCCGCAACCCGGTCGTACGCCGGGCGTCGGCACGCTTGGCACCTCGGGCGGCCGGGGCACCGCGTCGTTCACCGACGACCCGAACGTGGGGGAGAACGCGTGGGCGGCGAATCCGTCGGCCACGTCGGCGAACCGCGTCCTGTACAGCACTGGTGCGCTCGCTTCGCCGGTGCAGGTCTCGGGCACCTCGTCGATCACCGTGACGGCGACGCCGAGCACGTCGACCGCGCGGCTGTCGGCGATGCTGGTGGACTACGGCCCGGCGACGATCCGCAATTTCTCCGGCTCCGGCGAAGGAATCGTGACCGGCACGGACCGCACGTGCTGGGGTTCGAGCACCGACGGCGACAGCGCTTGCTACAAGGTGACGAGCGCGGACACGAAGAACGTGGACTACACGATCATCAGCCGCGGCTGGGCGGATCTGGCGAATTACCAGTCCCTGAGCCGGGAAGCGCGGCTCACGCCGGGCAAGGCGTACACGATGACGTTTCGGCTGGCGAGCACGGACCACATCGTCCCGGCCGGGCACCGGCTGGCGCTGGTGATCGGCGGCACGGACGCCGACTTCATCACTGGACCGGCGAATCCGCCGAAGCTGACCATCGACCTGGCCAAGACGTCGGCCCAGGTTCCGTTGGTCGGCGCGGTTCCGGCGCGCTTCGACTTGCGTTGAAAGCCGTGAAGGGCCCCTCGAGGGAATCAGATTCCCTCAACGGGCCCTTCACGGACGTCAGCTGGCGGTGACGGTTTCCTTCGCGGCGGCCTTGCGCTGCAAGGCTTTCGCGATCGGCTCGACCACTCGCGCCGCGGTCGGGCCGAGGATCGCCATCAGCAGCACATAAGCCGTCGCGAGCGCGGCCAGTTCGCCGTCCACCGCGCCCGCGGTGACGGCCAGCCCGGCGATGACGATCGAAAACTCGCCCCGCGCGACCAGAGCCGCACCGGCGCGGGCTCGGCCGAGCCGCCCGATCCTCTGCCGCCGCGCGGCCCACCATCCGGTGGCCACCTTCGTCAGCGTCGTCACCACCGCGAGCACCGCGGCCCAGCCGAGCACCGGCGGGATCGACGACGGGTTCGTGTTCAGCCCGAACACCACGAAGAACATCGCGGCGAACAAGTCCCGCAACGGTTCCAGCAGCCGGGTCGCGTTGTGCGCGGTCGACCCGGACACCGCGATGCCGAGCAGGAACGCCCCGACCGCCGCGGACACCTGCAGCGCCGACGCGATCCCGGCCACCAGCAGCGCCGCGCCGAGGATCTTGAGCAGGAACACTTCCCGGTCGTCGCTGTCCACCAGCGCCGAGACGTACCGGCCGAACTTGAGCGCGATCACCAGCACCACGGTGATCACCAGGAGCGAGATGCCGACCGCTTCCAGCCCGCCGAGCAGGCTGACCCCGCCGAGGATCGCCGTGAGGATCGGCAGGTACAGCGCCATCACGAGGTCCTCGAACACGAGGATCGACAGCACCACCGGCGTTTCCCGGTTGCCGAGCCGGCCGAGGTCGCCGAGGACCTTCGCGATGATGCCGGACGACGAGATGTACGTGACGCCCGCCATGACGGTCGCGCCGATCGGGCCCCAGCCGAGGATCAGCGCGACCGCCGCGCCGGGCGCGGCGTTGAGCACGATGTCCACCAGGCCCGCGGTCCACGACCGCCGCATGCCGGTGAACAGTTCGGCCGCGGAGTACTCCAGGCCGAGCAGCAGAAGCAGCAGCACCACGCCGATTTCGCTCGCGAGGTGGGCGAAATCGCCGATGTCGGCGAGCGGGATCAGGCCGCCGGAGCCGAAGCACAGGCCGCCGAGCAGGTACAGGGGGATGGGGGAGAGGCCGATCCGGCCGGCGAGCCTGCCCAGCGCGCCGAGCACGAAGAAGACCGCGCCGAGTTCGACCAGCGACAGTGCGGTGTGGTCCATCAGCCGTGCTTGAGGATCTTGGCGGCGGCTTCCAGTCCCTCGGACGTGCCGACCACGACGAGCAGGTCGCCCGCGGTGAACAGGAAGTCCGGCGCCGGCGACGGGTGCACCTGCCCGGCCCGCATGACCGCGACGATCGAGACGCCGGTGCGCGTGCGCATCGCGGTGTCGCCGAGCGAACGGCCGTCGAACGGGCTGTCCGCGGTGATCGGCAGCTGTTTCGTGTTGATGCCCGGCAGCTCGCGGTGCTCCTCGTTCAGCTGCGCCACCAGCTGCGGCGCGCCCAGCAGATTCGAGAGCGCGCCCGCCTCGTCCGCGGTCAGCGGCAGCGACGCGAGGCAGGCGTCCGGGTCGTCCGATTTGGACACGATCAGCTCGATCTTGCCGTCCCGCTGGGTGACGACGCCGATGCGCCGTCCCGCGCGGGTGGCGAAGTCCTTGCGGACACCGATTCCGGGAAGAGGGGTGACTTCGACGTTCACGGTCGCCACGGTAACCCATTGTCCGATTCGCGGAGTTCAGCCCAGCAGGAACAGAACCGAGGTGGCGGCCATGAACGCGGCGGTCGCGCCGTGCACGCCGTAGGCGATCCCCTTCTTCCCCTGGTGCCGCAGGATGATCAGCATGTCGCAGAGCGGCATGACGGTCGCGGCCAGCAGCAGCCAGCCGACCAGGTGCGGGCTGCCCGCCAGCATCGCGACGCCGAGGATCAGCCCGGCGCCGAGGTCGCGGTCCCCCTTGATTTCGAAGAACGCCGTCGATCCGGTCGGGATCTCCCGGAGGCCGAACGTCGCGGCGGTCTTCGCCGGGGCGAACAGGTACGCGAACCCGATGTAGACGATGCCGAGGACGGGGACGCAGGCGAGGACGTAAGCGGTGATCAGCATGGGAACCCCAGGTAGTTAGCAGTGCTAGGAACAGGTGCAACGCTAGACTAGCGACGCTAGGCTGTCTAGCAGTGCCCGATCTTTCGCCGCGGGCACCGCCTGAGCCGCCGGGACCGGCTACGGGCAGAATGAGCCGGACCGGGTGTGCGGGACGAACGTGAGGAGAAAATCGGTGACGGGAGCCCTACGTGGGGTGGTCGCGCTGGACGGCCCGTCGGGAACCGGCAAGACCACGGTGGCGCGCAAGCTCGCCGGACGGCTGAGCGCCCGCTACCTCGACACCGGAGCGATGTACCGCGTCGTCACGCTCGCCGCGCTGCGGGCCGGGGTCGATCTCGCCGACGAACACGCGGTCGGCGCGCTCGCGCACGACGTCGACTTCTCGCTCGGCACCGACCCGGAGCGGCCGGACGTGCGGCTGGCCGGCGAGGACGTGGCCGCCGAGATCCGCGGCCCCGAGGTGACCGGCGCGGTGTCGCCGGTGTCGGCCGTGCCGCAGGTGCGCGAGGTGCTGGTCGCCCGCCAGCGCCGGATGATCGCCGACGCGGTCGAGGACGACGGCGGGATCGTCGTGGAGGGCCGCGACATCGGCACCACCGTCGCGCCGGACGCGCCGCTCAAGATCTACCTCACCGCCTCGGCCGAGGTCCGCGCCGCGCGCCGGAACACCCAGGACTCCGCGGCGGGACGGGCCTCGAGCGTCGAGTCCGCCCGGGAATCGGTGGAGCGCCGCGACCGGATCGACTCCACCCGCGCCGCCTCCCCGCTGCGCGCGGCCGGGGACGCGGTCCAGGTGGACACGTCCGAGCTGACGATCGACCAGGTGATCGTCGCGCTGGCCGAACTCGCCCGCGGGCGGGGGCTGCTCGGCGACTGCCCGGCCGAACCGGCGGCCGCCGAGGCCGGGGTCAGCCGGTGAGCGGCGCCCTCCCCGAGGGGGCGAACGGCCTCCTGCTCGACATCGGGCGGACGGCGGGCCGGTATTATCTGCGTCCGGCGTTCCGGATCCGGGTGCACGGCCGCGACCGGGTGCCCGCCGACGGCCCGCTCGTCGTGATCGCGAACCACAGCTCGAACGTCGATCCGCAGCTGGTGATCGGAATGCTTCCGCGGCGCAGCGCGTTCCTGGCCAAGGCGGAGTTGTTCACGGGGATCGGCGGCCGGTTCCTGCGGGCGATCGGCCAGATCCCGGTCCGCCGGGGCGAGATCGACCGGACGCCGCTGACCACGGCGGTCGGCGTGCTCAAGGCGGGCGGTGCGGTCGGGATCTTCCCCGAGGGCACTCGCGGCGAGGGCGACGTCGGGGCCGCCGAACGCGGCGCGGCGTGGCTCGTGCGCGCTTCGGGAGCCACCGTGCTGCCGATCGCGATCCGCGGGACGCGCAAGCCCGCCGACGGCAAACGGCGGTGGCGGCCGCGCGTGGACCTCCTCTTCGGGGAGCCGTTCGCGCTGAAGGTCGGTCCGGGCCGGAAAGGGCTCGACCAGGGCACCGAAGAGCTGCGCGCGCAGCTCGCGGCGCTCGTACAGGCTTTGGACGACTGGCGCGGCGAACACGGGTTCGCCACGCCGTAGGTGAAGTGGGAAACAATGACAGGGTTTGACGCCGCCGACAGTGCGGTGGACGGTCTCGGCGAGATCGACGGGACGTGGGCCGACGAGTCCGAGTTCGCCGCGCTCGACGCACGGATCGAGGCCGACGAGGCCGAGGGCCGGGCGGCCGCCGCGCAGCCGGTGCTCGCCGTCGTCGGCCGGCCGAACGTGGGCAAGTCCACGCTGGTCAACCGCATCCTCGGCCGCCGGGAAGCGGTCGTGCAGGACGTGCCGGGCGTGACCCGCGACCGGGTCGCCTACGACGCGTTCTGGGCCGGCCGCCGCTTCACGCTCGTCGACACCGGCGGCTGGGAGCCCGACGCCACCGGCCTGCAGGCCTCGGTCGCGACGCAGGCCGAGATGGCCATGCAGACCGCGGACGCGGTGCTGCTGGTCGTCGACGCGACGGTCGGGGCCACCGCCACCGACGAGGCCGTCGCGCGCGTGCTGCGCCGTTCGAAGAAGCCGGTCCTGCTGGCCGCGAACAAGGTGGACGACGACCGGCTGCTGGCCGACACCGCGTCGCTGTGGTCGCTGGGCCTCGGCGAGCCGCACCCGGTCAGCGCGCTGCACGGGCGCAGCTCGGGCGACCTGCTCGACGCCGTCATGGCCGCGCTGCCCGAAGCGCCGCGCGAAGCCGGCACGGTGACCGCCGGGCCGCGCCGCGTCGCGCTGGTCGGCAAGCCGAACGTCGGCAAGTCCAGCCTGCTCAACCGGCTTTCCGGCGAGCAGCGCTCGGTGGTCGACTCGGTCGCGGGCACCACGGTCGACCCGGTCGACTCGCTGGTCGAGCTGGACGGCGAGGTCTGGCGGTTCGTGGACACCGCGGGCCTGCGCAAGCGCGTCAACTTCGCCGACGGCGCGGAGTACTACGCCTCGCTGCGCACCAAGACCGCGATCGACGCGGCCGAGGTCGCGATCGTGCTGCTGGACGCCTCCGAACCGCTGACCGAGCAGGACCTGCGGGTGCTGACGATGGTGGTCGAGGCGGGCCGCGCGTGCGTGCTCGCGTTCAACAAATGGGACCTGGTCGACGAGGACCGCCGGCACGCCATGGTGCGCGAGCTGGACCGCGGCCTCGTGCGCGTGCCGTGGGCGGAGAAGGTCAACATCTCCGCGCTCACCGGGCGCGCGGTGCGCAAGCTCGCGCCCGCCCTGCGCACGGCGCTGTCGTCGTGGGACCAGCGCGTGTCGACCGGTCAGCTCAACGGCTGGCTGTCCGACCTCATCGCGGCCACCCCGCCGCCGGTGCGCGGCGGCAAGCAGCCGAAGGTGCTGTTCGCGACGCAGGCGGGCATCCGGCCGCCGACGCTGGTGCTGTTCACCACCGGGTTCCTCGAGGCCGGTTATCGCCGGTTCATCGAGCGGAAATTCCGCGAGCAGTTCGGCTTCGCCGGCAGCCCCGTTCGGGTGAATGTGCGCGTCCGGGAAAAGAAGCAGAAGCCCAAGGCGGGCGGAAAAGCGGCCCGCAACCGCTGATTCCTTTCCCGGCAAGGGAATTCCCGCCGCCTCGGGTTTCGGGGAATTCCCTTGCCGGACCTGCGGACGGTGACGTCCGACACGCGGCCGTTACCCTGACGCGACCTCGGCTTCATTGCCGCGTAAGGTAGACGGTCGCTACGGGCGCCTCATTCGGATGGCCAGCCCGAATGACGCTCGCGAAAGGTGAGTGATGGGCTTGCGCGCCCAGAGTTCGACCCTGTTCCCGTCGTTCCGGAATACCGGAACGCGCCCGGCCGCCGAGGTGGCCCGGTGACGCTGACCGCCGATTCCGGCAGTGCCGACGCCCTGACTCTCGCCGTCGAGGCCGCGCTCTCGCCGGCCCTGTTCGAGACCGCGGCTCCCGCGGCCGAACGCACCCTTCTGGACATCCTCGCCGCGACCGCGGAGAAGCACCCGAACGCCGCCGCGCTCGACGACGGCACCGGCCCGCTGAGCTATCGCAGGCTGATGGAAGAGATCGACGCGTACGCCCGCAAGCTGCGCGAGCACGGCGTCGGCCTCGGCGACCGCGTCGGCATCCGGATCTCCTCCGGCACCGCCGAGCTGTACGTCGCGATCCTGGCGACCCTGTCGGTCGGCGCGGCGTACGTGCCGGTCGACGCGGACGACCCCGACGAGCGAGCCGAGCTGGTGTTCGGCGAGGCCGGCGTCGCGGCGATCGCCACCGACGGCGAAATCACCGTGGCCGGGACGCCGAGCGGCGCCACCGGCCGCCCCGGTCCGGGCGACGACGCGTGGATCATCTTCACCTCCGGCTCCACCGGCAAGCCCAAGGGCGTCGCGGTCACGCACGCGTCGGCGGCGGCTTTCGTGGACGCCGAAGCGCAGCTTTTCCTGACCGACGAGCCGATCGGCCCCGGCGACCGGGTGCTGGCCGGGCTGAGCGTCGCGTTCGACGCCTCCTGCGAAGAGATGTGGCTGGCCTGGCGGCACGGCGCGTGCCTGGTGCCCGCGCCGCGCGCGCTGGTGCGCACCGGCGTCGACCTCGGCCCGTGGCTGGTCGCGCAGGGCATCACGGTCGTCTCGACGGTGCCGACGCTGGCCGCGCTGTGGCCGGCGGACGCGCTGGAAGACGTGCGGCTGCTCATCTTCGGCGGCGAAGCCTGCCCGCCGGAGCTGGCCGAGCGCGTGGCCGTCGAAGGCCGCGAAGTGTGGAACACCTACGGCCCGACCGAGGCGACCGTCGTCGCCTGCGCCGCGCAGATGACCGGCGAAGGCCCGGTGCGGATCGGCCTGCCGCTGGTCGGCTGGCAGCTCGTCGTGGTGAACGAAGAGGGCGAGCCGGTCGCCATGGGCGAGACCGGCGAACTGGTCATCGGCGGGGCCGGGCTCGCCCGCTACCTCGACGCGGAGAAGGACGCGCAGAAGTTCGCGCCGCTGCCGTCGATGGGCTGGGAACGCGCCTACCGCAGCGGTGACATGGTCCGCGCGGAGCCGGAAGGCCTGCTGTTCCTCGGCCGGCTCGACGAGCAGATCAAGCTCGGCGGCCGGCGGATCGAACTGGGCGAGGTCGACGCGGCGCTGCAGGCGCTGCCCGGCGTGCGCGGTGCGGCCGCGGCCGTGCGCCGCACCAAGGCGGGCAACCAGGTCCTGGTCGGCTACATCGTCCCGGAGGACGGCGAAACCCTCGACACGGACGACGCCGCGACCCGGCTGCGCGCACAGCTGCCCGCCGCGCTGGTGCCGCTGCTCGCGACGATCGACGACCTGCCGACTCGCACGTCCGGCAAGGTCGACCGCGCCGCACTGCCGTGGCCGCTGTCCACTGTGGACGCCAGCGCGGCCGGATTGTCGCCCACCGAGGCATGGCTGGCGGAAGGCTGGAGCGAGATCCTCGGCGTGTCGGTGAGCAACGCCGGCGCCGACTTCTTCACCAACGGCGGCGGCAGCCTGACCGCGGCGCAGCTGATCGCGCGCATCCGCACCCGTCACCCCGAGGTGTCGGTCAGCGACATCTACCAGAACCCGAAGCTCGGGGCGCTGGCCGCGAAACTGGACGCGCTGCGCGGCGAGGAGACCGAGCGCCGCGAGATCGCGCCGACGCCGCGCCGCGCCGGGCTCGTGCAGTCCCTGCTGATGGTCCCGCTGATGGGCCTCGTCGGGCTGCGCTGGACGACGCTCGCCGCCGCCTGCTCGAACGTGCTGGCGCTGCTGGGCGTTTCCTGGGCGCCGACGCTGAACTGGGCGTGGCTGGTGCTCGCCTACCTGGTGCTGTTCACCCCGGCGGGCCGCATCGCCCTCGCCGCGGGCGGTGCGCGCGTGCTGCTGTCCGGGGTCCGCCCCGGCAGCTACCCGCGCGGCGGGAGCGTCCACTTGCGACTGTGGACCGCCGAGAAGCTGGCCGAGTTCAGCGGCGCGGACAGCGTCGCGGGCGCGTCGTGGATGACGACGTACGCGAAGGCGCTCGGCGCGCGCATCGGCAAGGACGTGGACCTGCACTCGCCGCCGCCGGTCACCGGTTTCCTCAAGCTGGGCCGTGGCGCGGCGGTGGAGCCCGAGGTCGATCTGTCCGGCCACTGGGTCGACGGCGACGTCGTGCACATCGGCAAGGTGCGGATCGGGGCCGAGGCCCGGGTCGGCTCGCGCAGCACGCTGTTCCCCGGCGCCCGGATCGGCAAGGGCGCGGAGATCGCCGCCGGGGCGACCGTGCGCGGCGCGGTTCCGGCGGGCCAGCGCTGGGCCGGTTCGCCCGCGGTGCGCTCGGACGTCAAGGACGCGCTGAAGTGGCCGTCGAGCCGTCCGCCGCGGTCGCGGTTCTGGGCCTCGGTGTACGGCGCGACCTCGGTGTTCCTCGGGCTGCTGCCCGGGATCGCCGCGCTGCCGGGCGTCGCGGTGATCGGGTACGCGGTCGCTGGCACCTCTGACTGGGGCGCTGCGCTGGGCCAGGCGCTGCTGTTCGTGCCGGTCGCCACGGTCGCCTACTTCCTGACGTACGCGCTGCTCGTGCTGGCCGGTGTGCGCGCGCTCGGCGTCGGCATGGTCGAGGGCTACCACCCGGTGCACGGCCGCGTCGCGTGGCAGGTCTGGGCGACCGAGCGGCTGATGGGGATGGCCCGCGAAGGCCTGTTCCCGTTGTACGCCAGCCTGTTCACGCCGGTGTGGCTGCGGCTGCTGGGCGCGAAGGTCGGCCGCAACGTGGAGGCGTCGACCGTCCTCGCGCTGCCCAAGATGACCAAAGTGGACAGTGGCGCGTTTCTGGCCGACGACACCATGGTCGCCACCTACGAACTGGGCCACGGCTGGCTGCACGCCGCCCCGGCGCGGATCGGCAAGCAGGCGTTCCTCGGCAACTCGGGGATGACCGCGCCGGGCCGTTCGGTGCCGAAGCGCGGGCTGGTCGGGGTGCTGTCCTCGACGCCGGCGAAGGCGAAGAAGGGCTCGTCGTACCTGGGCATGCCGCCGCTGCCGGTGCGCCGCGCGGTGGAGGAGAGCGACACCAGCCGCACGTACACGCCGCCGCTGCACCTCAAGGCGGCGCGGGCGCTGGTCGAGCTGTGCCGGATCCTTCCGGTGATGTGCGCGGTCGCGCTCACCGTCGGCGTCGCGGTTTCGCTGCTGGCGCTGGCGGCGTGGGGCGGCTTCTGGGTCGCCGCGCTGCTGGCCGGGCCGGTGCTGCTGGCCGCCGGGATCGTCGCGGCGCTCACCGCGACCGCGGCGAAGTGGCTGCTGGTCGGCAAGTTCCGCGAGATCGACCACCCGTTGTGGAGTTCGTTCGTGTGGCGCAACGAGCTGGCCGACACGTTCGTCGAGGCGCTCGCGGTGCCGTGGCTGATCGGGTCGCTCGGCGGCACGCCGCTGCTGCCCGCGTGGCTGCGCACGATGGGCGTCAAGATCGGCCGCGGCGTCTGGCTCGACACCTATTGGCTGCCCGAGTCCGACCTGGTCGAACTGGGCGACGGCGCGACGATCAACCGCGGCTGCGTGGTGCAGACGCACCTGTTCCACGACCGGATCATGACGATGTCGCGGGTGACCCTCGCCGAGGGCGCGACGCTCGGCCCGCACGGTATCGTGCTGCCGGGCGCGAGCATCGGTGCGCGCACCACGGTAGGCCCGGGCTCGCTCGTGACGCGCGGAGACGCGGTTCCCGCGGACACGCGCTGGCTCGGCAATCCGATCTCGGCCTGGCGGCGGTGAGGGCGGAAGCGTTGCGGACGCCGCCCCGGCGCCTCATCCTGGAAAAGATCACGGCGGCGGGCGAAAGCGGGTTTCGGTGCGGGTGAACGGGAAAGCGGCCGAGCCCGGAGCGGACACCTCGGGCGACGGGTACCTCCCCGAGCACGGGAACGGCGGCTATCGGGTAAGGCACTACGACCTCGATCTCGACTACCGCATCGGCCCGAACCGGTTGTCCGCCACGGCGGTGCTGACCTGCGAGGCCACCCAGGCGCTTTCCCGGCTGACGCTCGACTTCGGCGAGTTCCGGGTGTCGCGCGTGCTGGTCGAGGGCAAACCGGCGAAGTACGTGCGGCGCGGGCTGAAACTGCAGGTCAAACCGGCGCGGTCGCTGCCGGCCGGGACCGAGTTCCAGGTGGAGGTCCGCTACGCGGGCAACCCGCGGCCGGTCCGCAGCCGGTGGGGAGACATCGGCTGGGACGAACTGACCGACGGCGCGCTGGTGGCGAGCCAGCCGGTGGGGGCGCCGTCGTGGTTTCCGTGCAACGACCATCCGGCGGACAAGGCGAGCTACCGGCTCGCGGTGGCCACGGCATCGCCGTATCTCGTTGCGGCGACGGGGAATCTCGTGTCGCGCTACCAGTCGGCGAGCACCACGAAGTGGGTGTTCGAACGGCCGGAGCCGACCTCGACGTACCTGATGAGCGTCCAGATCGGCCGGTACGAAGACCTCGAATTGTCCGACGGCGCCTGGGTTCCGGAGCTCACGGCCGACCGTCCGACCGGCATCGTGCAGCGAGCCGCGGTGCCGCCACGGTTGCGGCGGGCGTTCGCGCGGGACTTCGGCCGGCAGGGCCGGATGATGGAAGCGCTGGAGGAGTGGTTCGGGCCGTACCCGTTCGGCGAGTACGTGGTGGTCGTGACCGATGACGACCTCGACGACCCGATCGAGGCGCAGGGGATGGCGATCTTCGGGGCCAACCACGTGGACGGCAAGCGCACGTACGAGCGGCTGGTGGTGCACGAGCTGGCGCACCAGTGGTTCGGGAACAGCCTGACGGTCGCGGACTGGCAGTACATTTGGCTCAACGAGGGCTTCGCGACTTACACCGAGTGGTTGTGGTCTGAGGTTTCCGGCGGCGAACCGGCGGAGGTGTTGGCCCGAGCGTGGTACGAGCGGATGCGAGCGAAGCCGGCGGACGTGACGATCGGTGATCCCGGCGTGGCGCGGATGTTCGACGAGCGGGTGTACAAGCGAGGCGGGCTGACGCTGCACGCGCTGCGCGGCGAGATGGGGGATCCGGCGTTTTTCGCGCTGGTGAAGGCATGGGCGGTGGAGAACCGGCACGCGGCGGTGACTACGGAGCAGTTCGTGTCGCTGGCGGAGTCCTACGCGGGGCGGTCGTTGGGGGAGTTTTTCGCGGGGTGGTTGGAGAGGGTTGCGTTGCCGCCGTTGTGATGGTGTGGCGGCTCGTCGCCTGGGGCGACATTGCTGTGGGTTGCGTGGGGGCACCCCGAAGCTGAGTGTGACGACGGCGCGGGGGTGTTTGTCAAGGCGGGAAAGATGCCTTGACAAGCACCCCCGCGCCGCGTTTTTGGCTTCGTATCGGGGTGCGGGGGGTGTGTGGGTGCGGGGTGGGTTGGGTGCGCGGGCTGCGGTTAGGGCACCGATGTGGCGTTGAGTGCATTGCGGCGACGGCGGGGAGCGGCTGCCCGTGAAGGGACTTTGAGGGAATCTGAGTACGTGCAGGGTCCCTCACGGGACGGGACGGGCCGGTGGGCCGTGGGGGCGCTGATTCTCTCAAGGTTCCCTCACGGAACTTCACGTATCTGAACGCGCACCCGCCTGTTCCCAGTCATTAGATGTCTATGCGGCTTTCCGGGTGAACAATCTTGGCTTTCGCCTGCTCTGGCTGGATATATTCCGCTCACCTCGCGCCAGCGAGGGTGAAACGTAATATGAATCCGGAGGGCGTCATGGTCGGAGTGTCGCGACGGACGGTGCTCCGATCCGTGTCGATCGCCGCCGGGGCGGCGGCGATCGGCGGGCTTTCGGCGGAGGGTGCGCCGCCGGGGTTGGCTTCGGGGCGTAGTGCTTACCGGGATGTCGCGATGGATGCGCGGATGCTCTGGCGGCGGCTGCCCAAGAACTGGCAGGAAGCGCCGTTCCTGGCCAACGGTTACCTCGGCGTGCAGGCCTACGCCGGGCAGGCGCCGCAGGTGCTGAAGTTCATGCTCAGCCACACCCAGGTTCAGGATCAGCGCATTGGACCCGGTCAGGACGCGTACGTGTACCGCCGAGGCGACCGGCCGGACTTCACGGTCCAGCCGGTCGCGCCGGGCGGGGCGAGCGACCCGTGGGGGACGCCGTGACCTAGCGGTCGAGGAGGCTGCGGAGTGCTTCCACCAGACCGGTTCCGGCAGTGGTACGACGCCAGGCGACGTAGCCGTCCGGCCGGATCAGGAGGCAGCCGTCCTCCTCGATGCCGCTGATCCGGGCCCAGTCGCCGTAGGAATCGCGCGCCTCGGGCGACCCGATGGTCACGACCCGCAGGTCCAGACCGAGGTCCGCGCCGGCTTTCGCGGCGGCGTCCCGCCAGGTGCCGCCGGTGAGTCCGGTGAGGACAGTCCACCGGCCGCGGCCTACGAGGTCCAGTGTGGACAGTCGCCGACCGTCCGGGCCGACGAGCCAGACGTGCGGCAGCTTCGCGCCCGGCGCGGTCGCAGGCCGGTGGTACAGCTCGGGATCCCGTACCGCCGCGGACTCGGCACCATCCGGGAGCACCGCGTTCGACACGTACCGCTGGTCCATCTCCACGCCGTGCGCGTTGAACTCGTAGTTCTTCAGCTCGATCGCGGCCTGCAATTGCTTCCGCCGCAGGGCTCCGTCCTCGGTCGGGGCGGTGCAGGCGGCGAGACCGGCGGCGATGGCGTCCGAATCGGTGTCTCCGTCGATGCCGAGCGCGGCGAAGATCGGCCCGAACTGGTCGCGGCTGAGGTTCGCGCGGTCCACGATCTGCTTGCCGACCGGGGCTCGCTCGGCGCTGTAGCTGTCGAGAAGTCCTTCGCCTGCCTCGCCGCGGATGACCATAGCGAGCTTCCATGCCAGGTTGTACGCGTCCTGCACCGAGGTGTTGGACCCGAGCCCGTTCGACGGCGGATGCCGGTGCACCGCGTCGCCCGCACAGAAAACACGGCCGGATGAGTACTGTGTGGCGTAGCTGTGGTTGACCGTCCACAGTGACGTCGAGGTGATCTCCACTGGCAGGTCGGGATCTCCGACGAGGTCGCGGACGATCCGCGTTGCCTCGGCATCGTCCACTTCCGGCGGCGGCTGGGCGATGTCGTACCCCCAGGTCAGCAGCCATTCGTTCCACGGCCGGACCATTCGCACCAGGCCCATGCCGATCCCGCCGAGATGCGCGCCCGGCCGCATCACCCAGTACAGCACGCTCGGCCGGTGCGCGACGTAGGCGGAAAGATCGGCGGTGAAGGTGATGTTCATGCTGCCGGCCTTGCCGGACTGGCCGTCGATCGGCAGCCCGGCCTGCTCGGCGACGCGGCTGCGAGCGCCGTCCGCGCCGATCAGGTAGCGGGCGCGGAGCGTGAACTCGTCGCCGCGGACCCGGTCTCGCAGCCGGGCGGTGACGCCGTCCGCATCCTGGGTGAAGTCGAGGAATTCCGTGTCGAGACGCAGTTTCGCTCCGCGCGCGGCGGCGTTCGCGGCCAGGATCGGTTCCAGGTAGGTTTGCGGAAGGTCGATCATGTGGCACGGGCTCGCCGCGCCGTACTCGGTTGCCGACCGGTCGGCGGTGCCCCAGCTGGCGATCCGGCCGATCTCCTCGCCGGCGAGCGACGTGCACAGCACGGTGTCGCCCATCAGCTCCGGGGGAGTGCCTTGCGCGAGCGCCTGGTCTTCGATGCCGAGGTCGCGCAGGACTTCCATCGTCCGCTGGTTGGTGATGTGCGCGCGGGGGGTGTGCGCCATCCAGCCGTATTTGGTCGCGAGCACGGTGCGGACGCCGTACGTCGCGAGCAGCAGCGCGGCGGAACCGCCCGCCGGGCCGCTGCCGACCACGAGGACATCGGTGTCGTAACTGGTCATGGTGAGTTCCCGGGGAGTCAGGCGGGGGAGATGCGGAAGGTGAAGCCGAGGCGGCGCCAGGGTTCGCGCCCGTCCGGTGCGGGGCCGGTCTGCTCGGCGAAGTCGACGATCAGGCCGTCCTTCACGCCGAACACGGTGTCGGAATCGAGGTAGTCGCCGCCGCGCACGAACAGCTGGGTGACCAGCGTGCGGTAGCCGGGTTTGGCGATCATGAAGTGCACGTGCGGCGCGCGGTACGGATGCCGTTCGGTCGCTGCCAGCATGCTGCCGACCGGGCCGTCGTCCGGAATCGGATACGCGGACGGCACGATGGTCCAGAAGCGCAGCCTGCCTTCGGCGTCGGTGCGGAACCGGGCGCGCAGCACCGGACCGTCGAGATCGGGCAGCTGGACGTCGTAGAAACCGTCCTCATTGGACTGCCAGACGTCGACGACGGCGTCCGGCACCGGCGTTCCGTCCGGTTCGGTCACCTGGACGTCGGTCCACAGCGGAGTCCCCGGCAGTCCTTCGGCGAGATCCGCGCCCTGTTCGGCTTCCGGCGGTCCTTCGACATAGAACGGGCCCAGCACGGCCGACGGCGTCGTGTCCGGCGTCCGCGAGTTCGTGAGCACGTCGACCACGCTCGAAACGCCGAGGGTGTCCGACAGCAGGATGAACTCCTGCCGGGTGTCCGAGCTGATCTGCCCGGTGCGGGTGAGGAAGCCGATCGCGTACTCCCATTCCTCCTGGGTGAGGTCGGTGCGCACGACGTACGAATGCAGCGTCCGCACCAGCTCGGTCAGCAGTTCGCGCAGCCTCGGGTCCGGCGTTTCGGCGAAACTGTCCACGACCTCCTGCGTGAGCCCGCGCAGATCCGGCGGTGTGCCCGCCGCGGGGGCCGGACGGGTGCCCGACCACGCGTGCCGCAGCAGGTCTTCGATGCCGTCGCGGGTGAGTTCGCGAGGATTCGGATACGGCGCGGCGGTGGCCAGCTCGGCGGCCTTGGCGAGATCGCCTTCGGCCAGACCGATTTCGGCGAGCGAATGCGGCACCGGCAGGCTCGCGATCAGGTCGAACACGGCGGTCGGCGCGTCCGGTGCGCCGAGTGCTTCGGCGATCCGCCGCATCGCGTCGGTGGAGTTCGGCGCGTTGTACGCCATGGCGTGCGGCAGGACGATCGTGTGCGTTTCCGCGTGCGGCAGCCCGAAACTGCCGCCGAGGGTGTGGCACAGCTTGTGGTGCAAGCCCATCCCGACCGAACCCAGGCACGAACCGGCCAGCCACGCGGCACGCAACGCGTCGGTCCGAGCGTCCGCATCGGACGGATCGGCGGCGATCCGCGGCAGCGCGGCGGCGAGCAGCCGGATCGCCTCCAGAGCGAACTGGTCGACGATCGGGTTGGCCTGCGCCGAATAGAGCGCCTCGACCGCGTGCGCCATTGCGTTGACACCGCTGGTCAGCGAGGTCGGCACGGGCAGGCCGA
Organism: Amycolatopsis echigonensis; assembly: GCF_014174495.1. Taxonomy (GTDB): domain Bacteria; phylum Actinomycetota; class Actinomycetes; order Mycobacteriales; family Pseudonocardiaceae; genus Amycolatopsis; species Amycolatopsis echigonensis. Next base: position 67,100 of record NZ_JACJHR010000028.1, on the reverse strand, counting down.
GGGTGAGGTCGACGTCGTAGACGACCACCTCGGGCAGCACCTTCGGCGACGACTGGGTGGTCTTGCGGCCGTTCTCCGTTTCGCCGACGACCGGCGTCATCTCGGACCCGGCATAGGTGGTCGGCACGATGATCTGCGGAATGTCGGTGCGCAGCGCGAGCGCCTTGGCCAGCCCGGTCGCGGATCCGCCGCCGATCGCGACCACACAGTCCACGGAGTGCTCGGTGACCAGGGCGAGCGCGCGTTCGGTGACCTCGACCGGCGTGTGCATGGCGGGCTCGCCGAAGCGGGCGGCGAGCTGCGGGCCGAGCGCCTCGGCGGTCCGGTCGGCTGCCGCGGTCGCGGACTTCCCGGCCACCAGCAGCACGCGGCTCGCGTTGAGCCGCCGCACCTCGTCGGGGACGACGGCGAGCGTGCCGCTGCCGAACACGACCCGGGCCGGGTTGGCGGTGTAGGTGAACATCGACGGTCCTTCCACGCGGGTACGTCGAGTATCCGGGCGAAGGAGAAGCCGCGCCTGCACAGACGTGCTGAGCGGGCTGCACGAAACGCGCGCGTCAGCCGTCCCGGCGAAGCGCGGCGGGCGTGGTGCCCAGGTGGGTGCGCAGCACCCGGGTGAGGTGTTCCTGGTGAGAGAAACCGCAGCGCACGGCGATGTCCGCGATCGGTTCGGTGCCGGTCCGCAGCAGCAACCCGGCTTGCTCCAGGCGCAGCCGCAACAGGTAGCGGTGCGGCGGCAGCCCAGTGCGCGCCTTGAACCGCCGGGTGAACCGGCTGACGCTCAACCCGGCCGCCGCGGCGAGTTCGGCCAGTCCGAGCGGTTCGGCCAGGCGTTCGTCCATCAGCTCGCGGACCTGGGCGAACTGCCGGTCCGTCAGCGCCTCGACCGGCCGCGCCGCCGCGGGAACGCTCCGACCCGCCCGGTGCTGACGCGCGAGCTGCGCGGCGACGAGCGTGCCGAGCTGGTCCGCGTACGCGCGAGCGCCCGGCTCCCACTCCCGCACGACGCGGTCGAGCGCGAGGACCAGCTGTTCGAGCAGCGGATCGACGCTGCCGAGTTCGTCGGCCAGCCGGACCGGAGCGTCCGATCCGGCGGCCTCCTGCACGGCCGAATCCGGCAGGTACACGTGCACCGTGTCCAGTTCGCCGCCGAGTTCCACCGACAGTTCCTGGTGCGAAGGCTGGAGGAAGAGCCCGCCCGCCGGGATGCGCCGGCTGCGCTCGTGCGCCGACCCGATGCCGCGGCGGACCGTGACCGGACCGGCGAGGTGCAGGATCAGCTGGTGCGTGCGGGCGGGCCCGAACTCCGCGCGGTACGGCCGTTCGCGCTGTTTGGACAGGTAGATCCGGTCCCAGCCGAGACCCGCGCTGGTGCGTTCCGGGCGGATCCACGGCAGGGAAAGGATGCCGTTCGTGTCGGCAGGCCCGAGCTCGCCCACGGCGTCCTCCTCCTCGAGGGTCCCGTGGGCGAGGGTACCTCTCAGAGCGGGTTGAACACGCCCAGCGGCGCGGTGCAGAACGGCCCGCCCAGGTATTCGGCGGCGGCGCCGGTCGGCGCGGGCTGACCGGCCAGCTGGTCGGCGTAGACCTCGGCGTTGTCGTGGGACTTGTAGCCCAGCGCCTCGGCCTCGGCGAGCGAGTAGACGCGGCGGGTGTTGTCCGAGACGCCCCAGATCAGCCGGTAGCCCGGCGACGGAGCGCTCAGGCACGCCTCGAACAGCCGCGCCCCGTCGTCCGGCGACAGCCAGGTGGCCAGTCCGCGCGGGCCGAGCGGCAGCGGCGTCTCGAAGCAGGAGCCGATGCGGATGACGATCACGTCCATGGCGAAGCGCGACGCGTACAGGCTGCCCAGCGCTTCGATGGCGGCTTTGCTTACGCCGTAATAAGTGTCCGGCCGCGGGCTGGAGTCGGCGGGATGACCGCTCTCGCCCGCCTCGTCGTTCCGGCGGAAGCCGACGGCGTGGTTGCTCGACGCGAGCACGACCCGGCGGATCCCGGCTTCGCGCGCGGCTTCGAGGACGGTGTGCGTGCCGTTGATGTTGACGTCGAGCGTGGCGTCCCACGAGGCCTCGCGGCTGAGCCCGCCCAGGTGGATCAGGGCGTCCGCGCCCGCGCAGGCGGCGGCCATCGCCTCGGGGTCGGTGACCGAGCCGGTCACGATCTCGACCGCTTCGCCGTCCTCGGCGGCGGGCTGGTCGGCGAGGTCGAGCAGCCGCAGCACCCGGCCTTCACGGCGCAGCCGCGGCCGCATCAGGGTGCCGACGACGCCGGCCGATCCGGTGATCAGCACACGCTGGTCTGGCATGGATTTCCTCTCACGAAAGCCCGCGGGCGGGCGACACGGTGGCGGCGGTCAGCGGATTCCGGCGCGGCGCAGCTGCTGGCCGAGCTCGGCGGTGGTTTCGGCCAGCAGTTCGCCGACGCGTTCGGCGTCGGCGTCGGTGACCTTGCCCAGCGGCATCGAGCAGCTCATCGCGTCGGTGCCGGGAATGCGGTACGGGATCACCGCGGCGACGCAGCGCACGCCGAGCGTGCCCTCTTCGATCTCGGCGGCGTACCCGCGTTCCCGGGTGCGCGCGAGGTCGGCGTGCAGCGCGTCGAGCGTGGTGATCGTGTTCGGGGTGAGCGCGACCAGCTCCTCGGGCATGAGCGCCTCGACCTCTTCGTGGGTCAGCTCGGCGAGCAAGGCCTTGCCCAGCGCGGTCGCGTGCGCCGGGAGGGTGCGGCCGACGCGCGAGATCAGGTGCGTGGAGTGCTGCGACTCGCGCGTCTCCAGATAGACGACCTCGGTGCCGTTGCGGCGCGCGAAATGCGCGGTGAAGCCGGTCTTCTCGCGGATGCGCTCCAGCGCTTCGGTGGCGTAGGGGACGATCGCGTCGCGGTCGAGATACGCGGTGCCGCAGATCAGCGCGCGCACGCCGAGCCGGTAGCGCGCGGAGTTCGCGTCGGCCTCCAGCCAGCCCGCGTCCAGCAGAGTGCGCAGCAAACCGTGCAGACTGGAGCGAGGGAACCCGGTGCGCGCATGGAGATCCGACAGCGAAAGCCACACGTCGTTCGCGGCGAACGTCTCGATCAGGTCGATGGCGCGCCGCGCCGACTTCACGCCCGCGGACTCCGCGGGAGCGGTGGCGGGGTCCGTCTTCTGCGCCATGCGCGTCCTCCAACCGGGCCGTTGACTTGTGAGTCCGGCCATATTAGCGTCCCGAACAGCGTTCTTGTGGGTGAACATAGTCACGATAACAGACTCCATTCAAGAATGTGAACATTGGAGCAGACACTGATGGCACAGACCGAGATCGAGCTGGACGGCTTGCTGGCGTTCCCGCTGACCCCGTTCACCGAAGACCTCGAGCTCAACCTCGACGGGTTCGCGGAAAACGTGGAGAGCCACATCGCCGCCGGTGCGGGCGCGCTGTTCGTCGCGTGCGGCACCGGGGAGTTCAGCTCGCTGTCGGTCGACGAGGTCGCCGCGCTGCTGGCCAAGGCGCGCGACGTGGCGAACGGCCGCGTGCCCGTGTGGGTCGGCGCGGGCGGCGGCGCGGCCGGTGCGCGCGCGGGGGTCGCGGCGGCGCGGGCGGGGAACGCCGACGGGGTGCTGCTGCTTCCGCCGTATCTGGTCACCGGGCCGCAGGACGGGCTGGTCGACTACGTGCGCTACGCGGTCGGCGACACCTCGGTGCCGGTGATCGTCTACCACCGCAGCACCGGCGTATTCACCGCGCCGGCCGCGGCGAAGCTGCTGGACATCCCGTCGGTGGTCGGGATCAAGGACGGCTACGGCGACGTCGAAACGATGACCCGGATCGTCACCACGATCCGCGCGCTCGGGACGCAGCGTGCCGCGGACTTCTTGTTCTTCAACGGTTTGCCGACCGCGGAGGTGTCCGCGAAGGCGTATGCGGCGATCGGCGTCGCGCGCTACTCCTCCGCGGTGCACTGCTTCGCCCCGGAGATCGCGCACCGGTTCCACCGCGCGCTAGCCGAGGACGACAACGCGACAATGGACGCGCTGCTCGCCGGGTTCTACCTGCCGCTGGTGGCGTTGCGCGACGAGACGCCCGGCTTCGCCGTGTCGCTGGTCAAGGCCGCCGCCCGGCTGCGCGGGGACAAGGTCGGCACCGTCCGGCCGCCGCTGATCGAGCCGACGCCCGAGCAGATCGACCGGCTCGGCAAGGTCGTCGAAAACGGTTTCGCCGTGCTGAAAGGCCTCTGATGAAGATCCGGGACGTGGTGCTGACCCCGGTCGCGTTCGCGGACGCGCCGCTGCTCAACGTGATGGGCGTGCACGAGCCGTTCGCGCTGCGCGGCGTCGTCCAGGTGGTGTGCGACGACGGCGTGGTCGGCCTCGGCGAATCGTACGGCGACGCGGCGTTCCTCGGCGAGGTGCGCAAGGTGCTGCCGGAACTGGCCGGACACGACATCTTCGACCTGCCGGGCCTCAAGCGGATCATCGCGCGCGCACTGGCCGGCACCGTGCTGACCGACGAGCACGGCCTGATCGGCGGGTTCTCCATCCGCAAGACGATCGCCAGCGTGTACTCGCTGTTCGAGGTGGCCTGCCTGGACGCGCAAGGACAGTTCCTCGGCCGTCCGGTCGCCGACCTGCTCGGCGGGAAAGCCCGCGACGCCGTCGACTTCTCCGCGTACCTGTTCTACAAGTACGGCGCGCACCTCGGCGCGGAAGAGGACAGCTGGGGCGAGATCCTGACGCCGGAAGCGCTGGTCGGCTCGGCGAAGCGGATGGTCGACGAGTACGGGTTCGGCTCGATCAAGCTCAAGGGCGGGGTTTTCGCGCCGGAGCAAGAAATCGAGGGGATTCGCGCGCTCGCCGAAGCGTTCCCCGGGCACCCGCTGCGCATCGATCCGAACGCGGCGTGGACCCCAGCGACGAGCATCCGCGTGGCGGCCGAACTCGACGGCGTGCTGGAGTACCTCGAAGACCCGACGCCGGGCATCGAGGGCATGGCCGAGGTCGCGCGCGAGGCGAGCATGCCGTTGGCCACCAACATGTGCGTGGTCAATTTCGGCGACCTGGAGCCGGCTTTCCGGGCGCGGGCGATCGGCGTTCTCCTGTCCGATCACCATTTCTGGGGCGGTATGCGCGACACGCAGGCGCTGTCGGTGGCCTGCGAGAGCTTCGGCGTCGGGCTGTCCATGCACTCCAACAGCCACCTCGGGATCAGCCTCGCCGCGATGGTGCACGTCGCGGCGGCGACGCCGCATCTGACGTATGCCTGCGACACGCACTGGCCGTGGAAGACTGCCGACGTGATCGAGCCGGGAGTGCTGAACTTCGTCGACGGAGCCGTCGCGGTGCCGGACCGGCCCGGGCTCGGGATCACGCTCGACCAGGACGCGCTCGCCAGGGCGCACGAGGACTATGTCCGATGTGGACTGACCAAACGGGACGATGTGACGTACATGCGCAAGTACACGCCCGGCTTCGAACCGAACACGGCGAGGTGGTGAGCGGGTGAAGGTGACCGGATACGCGTATCCGTGGGACGTGCTCGGCGACACCGCGTTCGTCGAGCGGGCGCAGGACCTCGGCGTGGACGAGGTCGCGGTGGCGCTGGCCTATCACAGCGCCCGGGCCGCGACGCCGTGGTCGACCGAGCGGACGTCGGTGGTCGCGCGGACCGCCGCGCTTTACCGGCCGGTGCGCGCGGAAGCGTGGGAAGGCCGGGATCTCGTCCCGGCCACCCCGGACTGGGTCTCCGCGGAGGACAGCGGCGGTGACGCGGTCCGGCGGCTCACCGAGGCCGGAATCCCGGCGGCCGCGTGGATTGTGCTCACGCATAGTTCTCAGCTGGGCACCGAATTCCCGCAGTACGCCGTGCGCAACTGCTTCGGCGAGACGTACCCGTGGGCGTTGTGCCCGGCGCAACCCGCGGTACGTGAGTACGCGGCGACGCTGACCGCGGAATCGGTTGCGGGACTGAAGCTTTCGTCGGTGGTGCTGGAGGCGTGCGGTCCGCTCGGGGCCGTGCATCAGCACCAGCACGAGAAAACCGACGGCGTGTGGGCTCCGGCGACTGCGCGGCTGTTGTCGATCTGCTGCTGCGCCGCTTGTGCGGAGGGCTGGACCGGGCTCGACCCGGCGGACGTCCGGGAGAAGTTGCGCGCTGAGGTGCAGCGGCTGATCGCGACCGCGGATTTGTCGGTGGCCGAGGATAGGCTTCCGGCTGGATTGAAGGAAACGCTGCTTTCCAGTCGGCAGCAGGCGACCGACGCGTTGCGCGCCGCGGTTCTGGCCGTGCTGGAGCCTGGTACGCGGATTGTGCTGCACGGCGCGCTCGACCCGTGGGTCACCGGCGCGCTGCCCGGGTTGACCCCGACGGCCGCGGACGACGCGGAGACGGTGGTGCTGCAGAACTGGGCACCGGGCCAGGGCAGTGTCGACGCGGTCGCGGCCGCGCGGCGGGCGTTGCCGGAACGGGTCGCGATCGGCAGCTATATCACCGCGGTCGCGGCGAGCCCGGTGCCGGACATCGAGGCGTACGTGGCCGAACTGGCGAAAGCCGGAGCGACCGAACTGCACCTGTACCACTTGGGCCTCGCCGGGCCCGCGCGTTGGCCGGACCTGCACGCCGCCACCGCCGCCGCGCACTCGGCGTCCTGAACCTGTTTGACGAGGAGATCCATTGAGCCGCGAAACTTCCGCCACGGAACTGGAAAGCGTGCTGGTCGCCGCCGCGTCCGCCGCCCGGCCGTTCGCCGAAAGCACCCCTGCCGAACGGGCTGCGTGGCTGGCCGCCGCCGCGGACGCGCTCGACGCCGCCGCCGAGGAACTGATCCCGTTGGCGCACCAGGAAACCCGCCTTCCGGCCGCGCCGCGGCTGAAGGGCGAACTCGCGCGCACCACGTTCCAGCTGCGGCTGTTCGGCGAAGTGCTGCGCGACGGAGAATTCCTGGGCGCGACCGTCGATCACGCTGACCCGGCCTGGCCGATGGGCGCCCGGCCGGACCTGCGCCGCGTGCTGGTGCCGATCGGTCCGGTGCTCGTGTTCGCCGCGAGCAATTTCCCGTTCGCGTTCAGCGTCGCGGGCGGCGACACCGCCTCCGCGCTGGCGGCAGGGTGTCCGGTGGTGCTCAAGGCGCACCCCGGCCACGAAGAACTCTCGACGCGGACCGGAGAGATCGTCGCGCAAGCGTTGACCGCCGCCGGTGCGCCGGAGGGTGCGTTCGCGGTGATCCACGGAGTCGAACAGGGCGTCACCGCGCTCAAGGACCCGCGGATTTCCGCTGCCTCGTTCACCGGTTCCGTGCCGGGCGGGCGGGCGCTGTTCGACATCGCGGTCTCGCGGCCGACGCCGATTCCGTTCTACGGCGAGCTGGGCAGCGTCAACCCGGTCGTCGTCACGCCGGGTGCGGTCGCCGCGCGCGGCGAGGCGGTGGCGAAGGGCTACGCCGGGTCGTTCAGCCTCGGAGCGGGCCAGTTCTGCACGAAGCCGGGTCTGCTGTTCCTGCCCGAGGGGCACGGGTTGGACGACACCCTGCGCGAGGCGGTCAGCGCGGTGGCTCAGCAGGAAATGCTGAACGACCGCATCGCGGCCGGGTTCGCCCGGAAGCTCGCGGACCTGCGGGCGGTGTCGGGCGTGCAGCCGGTCGTGGAAGGCACGCAGGACGGCGACGCGTTCACTCCGTCGCTGCTCGCGACTACCGCGAAGGAGTTCCTGGCGGGCGGCGAGGCTGTCCGCGAGGAGCATTTCGGACCCGCGTCGCTGATCGTCACCTACACCGCCCAGGCCGAGCTGATCGAGGTGCTGGACAGCCTCGAACCCGGTCTCACCGCGACGATCCAGGGCGAGGAGAGCGACGCCGACTTCGTGCGTCCGCTGCTGCCGTCGCTGACCCGGCTGGCCGGACGGCTGCTGTGGAACGACTGGCCGACCGGCGTCACGGTCAGCTGGGCGCAGCAGCACGGCGGCCCGTACCCGGCGACGACCGCGCCGACCACGACGTCGGTCGGAACCGCCGCCATCGAACGTTTCCTGCGCCCGGTGGCGTGGCAGGGCTTCCCGGACGCGCTGCTGCCGGAAGCCCTGCGGGAAGCGAACCCGTGGCAGCTGCCGCGCCGTGTCGACGGAGCGCGCTGAGCAGACCCCCTCGTGAGTGGCAATCCCGGTTCTAACCGGGATTGCCACTCACAACCAACCCCACTGGGAGGCACCGTCATGCCCGTGAACCGCAGAACCGCACTGCGTGGCGGTGCCGTCGCCGCCGCGTCGGCCGCGCTCCTCGCCACCGCGCGCCCGGCCTTCGCGGCGTCGGCCCCGGATCCGTTGAAGTCGATCGTGGCTGGCTACCGCGAGCTGCAGACGGGCATCAACCGTCCGTCGCCGGAGCGCACGGCCGCGCTGAAGAACCTCGGCCGGGTCGCGAAGTCGTACTACGACAGCATGTCGGTGTCCGGCAATGGTCCACTGTGGACTGACCTGCCGCTCGGTCCGGGCAGCGACTACACCACGTCGATGTACGCCCGGCTGCGGGCGATCGCGGTCGACTGGGGCACCCCGGGCAGCACGCTTTCCGGCGATCCGAAGGTGCTCGACGGGATCAAGAAGGCGCTGGAGCTGATCTACGCCAGCCAGTACAACCCGCAGGTCGGCGAGATCGGCAACTGGTACACCTACGAGATCGGCGTGCCGTATTACCTGCTGCACACCCTCGTCACGGTCGCCGACCAGCTGACCGCCGACGAGCTGGCGCGGTACGTCAGCCCGATCAAGCGGTTCGTCGGCAACCCGAACCTGCGCGCGAACAACCCGAAGATCGTTGAAACCGGCGCTAACCGGGCGGACAAGGCGCTGATCTCGATCGTCTCCGGCGCACTCGTCGGCGACACCGCGTGGATCCGCACCGGCATCGACGCGATCACCGACGTCGCCGGCGGGGGAGCGGCCAGCGTCCTGGCGAAGCTGAACCGCGCGGCGGGCGACGGCTTCCACACCGACGGCTCGTTCATCCAGCACGACACCATCCCGTACCCCGGCCACTACGGCATCGTCCTGCTGACCGCGCTCGCCGGGACGATCCACGTCACCGAAGGCACCGAGTACGCGCTGCCGGACGAGCTGAAACAGAAGGTGTACGCGCTGGTCGGCGACACGTACGCGCCGTTCGTGTACGCGGGTGCGCTGATGGAGCCGGTGCGCGGGCGGATGCTGTCGCGGCAGGGCGAAACCGCGCACGACATCGGACACCAGCTGACTGTCGCGACTTTGGTCCTCGCGCGGTCGGCGACCGGGACGGTCAAGACCGAACTGTCCGGGCTGGCCGCCAAGTGGATCAAGGAAGGCACCTACGCGCCGTTCCTGGAAATCCCCGATCCCGAGCGGTTCGCGCCCGGCCCGGACCTCGTCGCGACGCCGGGCATCGAGTTCGCGCAGGAGATGCTCGCCGGACGCGTGCGGCCCGCGCCGATCGTCGCGACGCACCGGATCTTCGGCCAGCAGGACCGGATGGTGCACGTGACCGAGGGCTGGTCCGCGTCGCTCGGCGTCGGCTCCACGCGGATTTCGCGCTACGAGTCGATCAACGGGATGAACCTGCACGGCTGGCACGTCGGCGACGGAGTGCTGTATCTGTTCCTTCCCAACGCGAAAGGTCACTACTCCGACGCCTATTGGCCGACTGTCGATCCGGCTCTGCTGCCCGGCACCACCGCGAAGGCCGGTCCGCCCGGACCGCTGGCGGCGACGCCGTTGACGACGAAAGCGCACGTCGGCGGCGTGCGCTGGGACGCCCGGCATGGTGCGTACGCGATGGATTTCGTCTCGGAGGGCGGTTCTTTAGCCGCGAAGAAGTCGTGGTTCTTCACGCCGGCGGGCATCGTCTGCCTCGGCGCGGGAATCACCGACACGTCCGGGCAGGCGGTCCGGACGACGATCGAAAACCGCAACCTCGGCGAAAACGGACGCGGCACGCTGCTGGCCGACGCGCGCGTGGTCGGCGATTCGAGCACGCTGCACCGGCCGCGCTGGCTGCACCTCGACCAGGTCGGCGGGTACGTCCTGCTCGACAACGCCGAGGTCACCGCACTGCGCGAAGACCGGACCGGCGCGTGGCGCGACATCGACACCGGTGCCAACACGAAGGGCACGACGACGCCGAACACGCGGCGGTACCAGAAGCTCATTATCGAGCACGGCGCGAAGCCGGTGGACGCGACGTACGCGTACGCGGTCCTGCCGGCCGCGTCAGTGGTGGCGACGGTCGCGTCGGTGCTCGCGTGGCGCGTTCGGGCCAATACGCCCGTTGTCCAGGCCTTGCGACTGTGGGATAACACACTGCTCGCAAACTTCTACAGTGCGGGTACCGTAGACGAAGTATCAGTCTCAGGACCCGCTTCGGTGGCGCTCGGCCGGAACACTCTCGCTGTTTCCGACCCGACGCAGCTGCAGGACAGCGTCCGCGTGACGGTGCGGCGGCGCACGGTGGAAGTCCCGCTCAAGGACTCCTTCGGCGCCACCAAGGTGATTTCCCTGCGGTGAACCCGGTTTTCCCCGCCGGGCCGGTGGTTCCCGGCCCGGTCCGGCGGGGCCCCACCTGGAGCGGCCTCGGCCTTATGGTGGGCGGAGTCGTTTCGCGCGGGGAGGAATCGTGGCGCATTTCGATGTCCTGATCGTCGGAGCCGGGCTGTCCGGCGTCGGCGCGGCCTGTCGGCTGCAGCAGCAGACGCCGGACCGGACGTACGCCGTCCTCGAAGCACGAGACACGATCGGCGGAACCTGGGACCTCTTCCGGTACCCGGGCGTGCGCTCGGACTCGGACATGTTCACGCTCGGCTACCCGTTCCGGCCGTGGCCCAAGGAACAGGCGATCGCGTCCGGCCCCGAGATCCTGTCGTACATTCGCGAGACCGCCGCGCACTACGGGATTTCCCGGCACATCCGGTTCGGGCACCGGGTGATCCGGGCGAGCTGGTCCTCAGCCTCGGCCCGCTGGACAGTGGAAGCCGCGCGGGACGGCGAGACCGTCACCTTCACCTGTTCTTTCCTGTACTTGTGCAGCGGCTACTACAGCTACGAGAACGGCCACGTCGTCGATTTCCCCGGCTGCGACTCGTTCTCCGGCGAGATCGTGCACCCGCAGTTCTGGCCCGACGACCTGGACCTGTCCGGCAAACGAGTCGTCGTGATCGGCAGCGGCGCCACTGCGGTCACCCTGGTGCCGGAACTGGCTTCCGTCGCGGAGTCGGTGACCATGCTGCAACGCTCGCCGAGCTACGTCCTGTCCCGTCCGTGGACGGATTCGCTCGCCCGCCGGCTGCGCCGAATCCTGCCTTCCCGGCTCGCCTACCACGTGGTGCGGGCGAAGAACGTCCTGCTGACCACGCTGCTCTACCAGTTCTCGCGACGACAGCCCGACCGCGCGGCGGCGTTCCTGCGGGACGCGGCCGCGAAGCAATTGCCCGCCTCGATTCCGGTCGATCCGCATTTCTCGCCGCGGTACCGGCCGTGGGATCAGCGCCTGTGCCTGACGCCCGGGGCGGATTTCTTCCGGGCGCTCCGCAGCGGGAAAGCGGACATCGTCACCGACCGGATCGACCGCTTCACGCCCGACGGCATCACGCTGGAATCGGGCGAGCAGCTGCCCGCGGACGTGGTCGTCACCGCGACCGGCCTGCGGGTGATCGCGTTCGGCGGAATCGAGCTGAGCGTGGACGGCGAGGTGATCGAGCCGTCGGAACAACTGGTGTACAAGGGAATGATGCTCGGCGGGGTGCCGAACCTCGCGTGGTGCGTCGGGTACGTGAACGCTTCCTGGACTCTCCGGTCGGACCTCGTCTCCCGCTATGTCTGCCGGTTGCTGAACCATCTGTCCCGCAACGGTTTCGACCTGTGCGTGCCCCGCCCGGCCCCGATCCCGGCGGCCCGGCGCCGGCCGATCATGAACCTGACGTCGGGCTACCTGACCCGCGCCGCCTCAGTGCTCCCGAGGCAGGGAGACCGGCGGCCGTGGCTGATGCGGCAGAACTACCTGCTGGACGTGGCAGACCTGCGCCTGGGCCGAGTGGACGACGGAGTGCTGCGGTTCGGGAGAGCGGACTCGCGGCGCAGCGCTTGAGCTGCTGTCTTGTGCCTCGGCTCGGCTTCCGCAGCGGCAAGGAGGGAGCCGTCATGGTCCGGTTGACACTCGTCGGGCTAGCTTGATCGGCTTCCTCGCTCCCTGAAAGGGAACGCTGGAGAGTCGCCGAACGCCGCGCCGCTCCACTTCCGCGCGGCTCGCCCGGCCCGGTCCGAGCCGCGTTCTCCCGCCGGGCGGGGTTCAGCGGCGGGCAGTCACTGCGCCGTGGCCGAGGCGGCCCAGCGGCTCAAGTCCTCCCTTCGGAGCGCGGCGGCCATCAGGTCCGGGAAAAGGTCCGGCGTGCAGGCGAAAGCGGGCACCCCCAGTTCGCTCAGCGCGGCGGCGTTCTCGTGGTCGTAGAACGGCGCCCCGGAGTCGGACAGCGCCAGCAGCGTGACCACTTGCACCCCGGACCCCACCAAGTCCGCCACGCGGCGCAGGAGGTCGTCTCGCACTCCGCCTTCGTACAGATCGCTGATCAGCACCAAGAGGGTCTGCTCCGGGCGCTCCACCAGTCCTTGGCAGTAGGCCAATGCACGGTTGATGTCGGTGCCGCCGCCGAGTTGGGTGCCGAACAGGACGTCGACGGGGTCGTCCAGGTGGTCCGACAAATCAGCGACCGCGGTGTCGAACGCGACGAATTTCGTGCTCAGCGCGCGCATCGAGGCGAGGGCCGCACCGAAAACGCCCGAGTACACCACGGATTCTGCCATCGAGCCGGACTGGTCGACAGCCAGGATCACGTCCCTTCGGACGCTCTGTTCCCGGCGGCCGAAGCCGAATAGCTGTTCGGGCACAACGGTTTTCAGCTCGGGGGAGTAGTGCTTCAGATTCCGGCGGACCGTGCGGTTCCAGTCGATGTCCGCGCCCCGGGGACGTTGGGTGCGGGCCGCGCGGTCCAGTGCGCCGCGCACCGCCGCTCGGGTGCGTTCGGTCAGGCGTTCTTCCAGCTCGGTGACCACCTTGCGCACGACGGCGCGGGCGGTTTCCTTCGTCTCTTCGGGCAGGACGTTGTTGAGGGACAACAGGGTGCCGACCAGGTGGACATCCGGCTCCACGGCGCTGAGCAGCTCCGGTTCCAGCAGCATCCGGGTGATGCCCAGCCGGTCCACGGCGTCGCGCTGCATGACCTGGACGACCGAGCCGGGGAAGTACTTCCGGATGTCGCCCAGCCAGCGCGCGACCCTCGGCGCGGAGGCTTGCAGGCCGCCGCTGCGCTCACCGCTGCCGCGCGGGTTCTTGGGCCGCTCGTCGTAGAGGGCGGCCAGCACGTTGTCGACGCCGGCGTCCCCTTCGGACAGTGCGTGGCCGGTACCGTCGGAATCGCCGCCCAGCACGAGGCGCCAGCGGCGGAGGCGTTCGGGATCGGTGGTCACGGGGCGGCTCCGAGGAGGGTGGCGAAAACCGGCAAGGCGGCCGCGGCGCGGATCTCGTCCAGGTCTTCGGCGAGCGTCGGTTCGGCCCGGCGGGTGCCGGACAGGGTGGCGGCGCGTTCGCCGATGGCGCGTTTCTCGGGACCGGCGAAGGCACCGAAAGTACGGCGCAGCAAGGGAAGCACCTCGGTGAAGACTTCCGGCGGGATCGAGGCCAGCCAAGTGTCGACGACGCGCAGCATGCGTTCGTCGTGGACCAGGAGGAGGGCGCCGCCGGAGAAGAAGCCTTCGACGTAACTCGCGCCGTCCGTCGGTGCGATGCCGGGCGTGAGCGCGCGGCCCAGCCGCAGTTCGACCTCTGCGGCGTCGAGCAGGTCGGCATCGTGCAGGAGACGCACGATGCGGCCCGCGAGCAGCGGCGGAAGCGTGTCGCGGGTCGACAGGCGGGCCAGGGCGGTGAACCAGCGGTCGCGCGCGGCGTCGCCCAGCAGATCGGTGGCTTCGTGGACGTTGTCGATCAGTTCGCAGAACTGTGCGGCGGCTTCTTCGTCGATGCCGTGCACAGCGGGCGGCAGCCCGGCACAGACCCGGGTGAGGATCCGGTCGGCGACTTCCTGCAGCTGCGCGGTGTCGGTGCCGCGGACGTCGCCGTACCGGGTCGCCCGGGCCAGCGGAGGCAGAGCGGTCATGAGGTGCGCGATGTCCGCGTCGGCGGCGGCGCGGGTGTCCAGGGCGGCGAGGGTTTCCGGCAGGGCGTCGCCCAGGTCGGCCAGGAGACAGCGTTCTACCGCGGCGGTGATGTCGGCGAGCGGGGGAGAGCCGGCGACGGTTTCGCGCACGACCGCGGTGGCGGCGGCGGGCACGGTGGTTCCGCGTACCGAGGCCGCGACCAGGTCGACTTCGAAACCCGGTTCCCAGCACAGGGTCCAGGTTTCGCGGAAGGTGCCTTTGGTGCGCACCGAGGACAGTTCCGGCTCGCCCCAGGGGATGCCGAGGATCTGCAGGCGGTGCAGCAAACGGGATCGGTCCAGGCCGCTGGGGGTGCGCAGGTCCAGATCCAGTTCCCGCGCTTGCGGCTCGCGTTTGAGCCGGAGCCGCCGGGCGGTGGCGACCAGGTCGGCGGCCAGCGGCGCCTGCGGAACGGTGTCCGGGACCTCGCCGAGCAGTTCGCCGACCACCAGCCGTCGCGTGACCAGGTCGGCCTGCACGTCGTCGCCTCCGCACAGGACCGCGCGAGTGGCGGCGTCGACCTCGGCCAGCCCGGCGGACGACCGGCCGCGCAGCGCGGCGAGCGTGTCGGCCAGCCGTACTGCCTCGATCACGTGTGCAGTGGAAACCGGCAGGTCTTCCTCTCTCAGCACTCCCGCGACGGCGGTGAGCCAGCGCGTGGTGACGTCGCCGGAGGTGCTGAACAGGTGGTGGTACCAGCCGGGGGAGCGGACGCCCGCGCCGTAGCCGGTGACCGACGCGAGCCTGCCGTGCGTCCACGGCACCCACGTGCACACGACCTTCCGCTTCGGGAGTCCTTTGAGGACAGCCTGGTCCCGGGACGCGGGCGGCAGCGGATCGGCCAGCGCGGGCACGTGCCAGGCCCCGCACACCACGGCGATCCGCTCGTAGCCTTCCTTCCGCGTCTTGCGCAGCACGTTCCGCATGTACGCCTCGCGCCGCTGCTCGTGCGGATCGTCCGGCCGCTCGCCCTCGCGCAGCGCGGTCATCGCGTCGGCGATCACCTCGAACGGCGATTCCTCGCCGCGGCGGGACTCGACGAAGTCGTCCCACCAGCGTTCCGGATCGTCGTATCCGCCCGCCGCGGCCAGTTCCGCGAGCGGGTCGGCGCGGGGCGCGGTCCGTTCCTCGCCGAGCGCGAACTGGTGCGCTGCCGGGAGATCGCAGAACTTCACCGGAACGCCGGCCGCGGCGGCGTACCGCAGGGCCTGCCATTCCGGGCTGAACACCGCGAACGGCCAGAACGCCGCGCGCGACACGTCGTCGGACGCGTATGCCAGCAGCGCCACCGGCGGCCGCATGTCGTCGTCCGTGGCGAGGTCGACGAGCTGGTCCGCTTCCGGCGGTCCCTCGATCAGCACCACGTCCGGTTCCAGCTCGGCGAGCCGGGCGGCGACCGCCCGCGCCGAACCGGGACCGTGGTGCCGGATCCCGAGGAGATGAGTGGTCATCCGGCGATCTCCTGGCCTGCCCGGTAGAAGTCGGCCCAGCCTTCCCGCTCGCGCACCACGGTCTCCAGGTACTCGGTCCAGATCGCGCTGTCAGCCACCGGATCCTTCACGACCGCGCCGTGAATTCCGGCCGCGACGTCCTGCGCGCGCAAGACGCCGTCGCCGAAGTGCGCCGCCAGCGCGAGGCCGCCGGTGAGCACGCTGATCGCTTCGGCCGTGGACAGCGTCCCCGACGGGGTCTTCACCGCGGTGCGGCCGTCTTCGGTGCGGCCGGCCCGCAACTCGCGGAAAACCGTGACCACGCGGCGGATTTCGGCGAGATCAGCGGCTTCGGCCGGCAGCGAAAGCGCGGCGCCCAGCTGACCGACCCGCCGCCGGACGATGTCCACCTCGGCTTCGGCGGTGTCCGGCAGCGGCAGCACTACGGTGTTGAACCGCCGCCGCAGCGCGCTCGACAGCTCGTTGACGCCCTTGTCCCGGTTGTTCGCCGTGGCCACCATCGTGAACCCGGGCCGCGCTTGCACTTCGGTGCCCAGTTCGGGGATCGGCAGCGTCTTCTCGGACAGGATGGTGATCAGAGAATCCTGGACCTCCGCCGGGATGCGGGTGAGCTCCTCGAGCCGGGCGACCTTGCCGTCGCGCATCGCGCGCAGGATGGGGCTTTCGACCAGTGCCTGGTCGCTCGGCCCTTCGGCGATGAGGCGCGCGTAGTTCCAGCCGTAGCGGATCTGCTCCTCGGCGGTGCCCGCGGTGCCTTGGACGAGCAGCGTGGAGTCCCCGCTGATCGCCGCCGCGAGGTGCTCGGACACCCAGGTCTTCGCCGTGCCCGGGACGCCGAGCAGCAGCAGCGCGCGGTCGGTGGCGAGGGTGGCGACCGCGACTTCGATCAACCGGCGCGGTCCGACGTACTTCGGGCTGATCTCGGTGCCGTCGTCGAGTGTCCCGCCGAGCAGGTAGGTGACCACCGCCCACGGGGAAAGCCGCCACGACGGCGGTTTCGCCCGGTCGTCGGCCGCGGCGAGAGCGGCCAGTTCGCCGGCGTATTCCTGTTCGGCGTGCGGCCGGAGGACGGGGGACGTCATGCGAGCTCCTTGTGCATTTCACGGCGGAAGGACAGGGTTTCGGCGACTGCGCGCCGCCACGGGGCGGCTTCGCCGGGAAGCGGGATTTCGGCCAGCGGGTGGCCGAGGCAGGCGACGGGCACGGCTTTCGCGATCAGCGCGGCCGCGTGCGCGACCAGCCGGTGGTCGCGCTGCCCGGCGACCCAGTCGAGCAGCACCGTGCCGAGCTCGGCGGGCCACGGCTGCGGCAGGTCGAGGATGAGCCTGGTGAGGGCTTCGATCGGCAGCCCGCGAGTCAGCTTCGCGACCGTGGCGGCCTGCTGTTCGGGCGACAGCACACCGATGAGCGCCGCGGTACTGCGTCCGCCCGGTTCGGCTTCCACGAGTGCTTGGGCCCACTGTTCGTTGCCCTGCCGAAGCGCGGCGGTAGCCCAGCTTTCGCGCACCACGTTCAGCGGCGGGCCTTCGACGAGCATCCCGGCCAGCTCGCCCGGGGTGCCGAGTTCGGCCCAGAACCGCAGGGGAGTGGCGGCGATGATCGCCCGCAGCCGGGCCGTGCCCTGTCCGGGCCCGGGCGGGACGCGGATGCCGTCTCGGATCAGGCTGTCGTCCGGTTCCGGCGGGGTGAATTCGAGGACGTCGGCCCGGAGCGCGCGGCTGCGGACAGTGACGCAGGCGCGCAGCCGTTCGATCATCCGCTCGCCGGAGGCCGAATCGGGGTACCGGCCGATCAGCCGCAGGGCGACCTCGCGCACCCCGGCCGCCCGGTCGCCGAGCGCGGCTTCGACGAACGGCTCGTCCTCGGCGGTGAGATGCTCGCCGAGCAGGGCCAGGAACGTCGCGCGGACGTCGGCCGGCTCGGTGCTCCAGGCCGCGGCGAGCGCTTCCCGCGCTCGGGCGGGATCGGCGACGAGCACGCGTTCCAGCCAGGCCTGCCGACGCGCGGCGGTGCCGAACTGCCAGGCGTCGTCGCTGGTGTCGTCCGCGGCGGCGACCAGGAACGCCCAGTCCGGGTTCCGTTCGCCGAGCCAGGCCCCGACCGGCCCGGCGACGGCGGCGAGCGGCGCCCGCAGCGACACGCGGGTCCGTGCCGCGTCGGCCAGCGCGGGGAGCCGCTCGGCGGGGACGCGGAATCCCTTGTCCGCCACCGTGGCGAGCCATTCCTCGACCAGTTCCGGACGGTTGGCGGAGAGCAGGTGCACGAGCCGCGCCCGCGCCACGGCCGGGATGAGCGGCCGGTTGTCCTCCGCCGCGGCAGGTTCGGGATCGACGCCGGTGAGCGGTCGCTGCCCGGCGCGCCGGTAGCCGGTGTACGCTGCCGCGGCGACGAGCGCTTGTTCGGCGGGTTCGGCGCGTTGTTCGGCGATTTCCCTTACCCCCGGCGGTAAACCGGCGGGGTCGAGGGTCCTGCGGCGGGTGCCGAGCAGGACGGTGCTGACCAGGTCGTTCCAGGCGGTCACGGCCGCACCGTCCGGTCGTGGAGCAGTTCGGCACACACCGCTGGGGAAGCGAAGGGGTGAAGGTCTGCGGTGGCGAGGGTTGGCGAGGCGACTTTCCTTGCTTCAGAAAGGAAACCGGCGCTCCCTTGGCAGCCGTGGACGAAGTTGTTCAACGCAGTCACAGCCGCACCATCCCGTCGCGATGCCAGCAGCTCAGCGGACGCAACCCCGCCGTCGTCCACTCCGCGGCCACCGTCACCGGGCGCTCGGCCGCGAGAGCCAGCAGCGGCCACGGATCCACCGCCGGCACCAGCGGCAGCGCCGCACCGTCCACATCAGACAGTGCCCAGCCGTCCCCGTGCCGGGCCGGGCGGAGGCCGGACAGCAACACGGGCCATCGGTCCAGCCACGGATCGGCCGCGAGCGCGGCAGCATGGTCGGCGAGCGCCGAAGCGAACGTGCTGCCCACCGGTCCGCTTTCCGGGGCCACCGGTTCCTCGCGATGATCGAACACCGCGCGCAGCGGCACCGCTCCCGGGTAGAACACCAGCTCTCCCGCTACGACGAACCCCGGCGGCAGCGAACTGTCCAGCGGACGTCCGGGCGGTGCGAACGACAGCACCAGTGCGTCCCGGCCGCTGCGTTTGCCCCGCAGCCAGGTGCGCCTGCTGCGCAGCGAGTCCTGCTCCTCGTCGATCGCGCCGGTGACCAGCCATTGGTCCGGCACCCGCTCGCCGGACTCCAGCACCTGCGCGTTGCTCACCGAGAATCCGAGCCGAGTCCGGACGGTGTCCGCGAGCGCGGCCGGCAGCGACTCCAGCCTGTTCGCCGCGTCCGCGAGCACGTAGACCAGCGACAACTCGGCCAGCAGCCGATCCGGCCAGTCGCGGCCGCGGCCGACCAATGCCGCCGCTCGGCGGAGGCCGTTCGCCAACCCGGGAGCTTGCGCGTCGACCATGCGCGAGGCGACCGTGTACAGCTCGTCGGCACCGCCGCGCTCGAACGTCGCGAACCCGGCGGACACCCGGTCGGCGAGCCATCCGCGCAGCTCAGCAGCCCCGGCGGTGACGCGCGCGAGCCGTTCCTGCGCCCGCTTCGCCGCCGCTTCGAGATCCTTTGGCGCGTCCGTCTTCTTCTCGGCTCGCTCCGTCCGCGCGGCCCGCTCGTCCAGCCACGCCCGCACCCATCCGGGCTCCTCCTCGCGGGGGAGCTGCCCTTCCGACCAGAGCAGCAGCAATCCCAGCGCGTGCTTGCACGGGAACTTCCGGCTCGGGCAGGTGCACCGGAACGCGGGCCCGGCCGTTTCCACGGCCGTCTGGTACGGCCGCTTCCCGCTGCCCTGGCACGCACCCCAGACGGCACGGCCCGACGCGCCCGCGCCCGACCATTTGGCCGGTGCGGCCTGCCCGCGCCCGGCCTTCGCCGACGCGGCGTCCGGCGCGAGTTCGAGCACCCGTTCCGGGCTCCACCGCGCCGCTGCTTCGTCCCCCACGTTTCCCTTGCCGCTCTTCCAGTTCCGTCCCCTTCAGGGGCTGACTCGAAGAGCATCCCACCCGCCACCGACAATTTCCGCGACGGAGGCGGAACGGAGCGCTGCTTTCCGCGCCGCGCCGACGCGTGCCGCGCTGGTCCCGACGTGCCTTCGGCGGGCAGCGCAGCGGAATCAGGAGGTTTCGACCGCTCCGCGCCAGCGCACCGTCGGGCGCAGCCGCTCGTCGTTCACCCGGTGCTTGTTAGCGCCCACGATGTCGAACATCGACTCGATCAGCGTGTCCGACAGCAGGTGCGGCTTCAGCCCCAGCCCGACGAGCCCGGTGTGCTTGACGTTGTAGTAGTGCTCCGGCTGCTCGACCCGCGGATTGTCGAGGTTCTCGATCTGCACCGGCCCGGGGAAGCGGTCGGCGACGAGTTCGGCGATCTCCCGCACCGACATGCTCTCGGTCATCTGGTTGAACACCCGGAACTCGCCGCGCCCGGCCGGATTCTCCACGGCCAGCCGGATGCACTCGACGGTGTCGCGGATGTCGATCAGGCCGCGCGTCTGCCCGCCCTTGCCGTACACCGTGAGCGGCTGCCCCAGCACGGCCTGGATGACGAACCGGTTGAGCACCGTGCCGAACACCGCGTCGTAGTCGAACCGGGTGGCCAGGCGCGGGTCGAGCGCGGTCTGCGGCGTCTGCTGGCCGTACACGACGCCCTGGTTGAGGTCGGTCGCGCGCAGGTCCCAGATCCGGCAGGCGAACTCGATGTTGTGCGAATCGTGCACCTTCGACAGGTGGTAGAACGAGCCCGGCTTCTTCGGGTACAGCATCCGGTCGCGGCGGCCGTTGTGCTCGACCTCGAGCCAGCCTTCCTCGATGTCGATGTTCGGGGTCCCGTACTCGCCCATCGTGCCCAGTTTGACCAGGTGGATGTCGGGGTCGATCTCGGCGATCGCGTACAGCAGGTTGAGGTTGCCGACCACGTTGTTGTGCTGCGTGTAGACCGCGTGCTCGCGGTCGATCATTGAGTACGGCGCGGACCGCTGCTCGGCGAAGTGCACGATCGCCGACGGCCGGAAATCCCGCACCGCGCCGAACAGGAATTCCGCGTCGAGCAGGTCGCCTTCGTAGCGCGCGATGCGCTTTCCGGACACCTCGTGCCACGCGTCGGTCCGGGTGCTCAGGTCTTCGATCGGGACGAGGCTCTCGGCTCCGAGCTCGACGTCGTACTGCCGCCGCGCGAAGTTGTCCAGAACAGCCACTTCGTGGCCTTTGTCCGACAGGTGGAGCGCGGTGGGCCAGCCCAGGTAGCCGTCACCGCCGAGAACCAGCACTCGCATCCGAGCACCCTTTCCTTTCGTTTTCGCGACAGGCACGGCCTTTCGTTGTACACGACGCCCGGTGTCGCGGTGGCAGATCCGAACCTAATCGCCCGCCGCTGATGTTCGGCTGGCAGTCAGCTGTGAATCCGCTGTGGGCCGGGGGGTCGCGCGGCGGAGCCGGCGGCCCGAGGGGAGACTGGGGACATGACGACGGTAACCAACCCGGCGAACCCGCGCACGACGGAAGAATCGCCCAAGCCGCGCCGCCGCGGCCTGGTCCGGTTCGTCCGCGCGGCCGCCAGTTCGGTGGCCGCGACGCTGCTCAGCCAGGCCACGCTGATCGCGGTGCTCGCCGCGGACGGGGCTCCGTGGCTGGCCAGCACCTGCGCGTTCGCGGCCGGGGCGGTGCTGAACTTCTTCCTCACCCGGCGCTGGGTGTGGGGCCGCCGCGGCCGTCCCGAACTGGGCCGCGAGCTGCTGCCCTACGTGCTCGTCATCTCGCTCGGCGGCCTCGCCTCCGTCGGGCTGACCACGCTCGCCGGCCACCTGCTCGCGCCGCTGCACCTGCCGCACTTCTGGTGGGTCGTGCTGCTTGACGCGGCGTACGTGCTCAGCTACGCGCTGGTGTTCGTCGCCAAGTTCACGATGCTCGACCGGTTCGTTTTCGGCCGCGACGCAGCACGTACCCCCGCCACCACGTCCCCGTCATGACCCGCGCGTAGTTCGCGCCGTACACGACGCTGCCGCCCTTTTTGCTCTTGCCCGCCTTGCGCAGCCGCATGCTCATCGGCCGTTCGAGCACGCGCGCCCCTTGCGCGGTCGCGCCCAGCAGCAGTTCCGATGACTGGTACTGCGGTTCGTTCAGCGGGATCGCGCACGCGAGTTCCGCGCGCAGCGAACGGAATCCGAACGACGTGTCGGTGATCCGCCGCCAGGTGAGCACCGACGCGAGCCACGCGAACACGCGCACGCCGACCCAGCGCATCCGGCTGTCGGCCTCTTCGTGGCCCAACCGCCGCGAGCCGGTCACGAAATCCGCGGTGCCGTCCAGCAACGGCGCGACGAGTTCGGCCATTTCGCTGTTGTCGTACTGGCCGTCGCCGTCGGTCGTGACGATGTACTTCGCGCCGTTCTCGGCAGCGAGGTGATAACCGAGGCGCAGCGCGGCGCCCTGGCCGCGGTTAGTCGGCGCGACGCACACGTACGCGCCATGGTCCTCCGCGATGGCCGCAGTGTTGTCCGTACCGCCGTCTACGACCACCAGGACGTCCACTGGCAGCCCGAGACATTCGTCCGGCATCTTCTCCAGCACCTGGCCGATTCCGCCGGCTTCGTTGTACGCGGCGATCACCACGGTCAGCTCGGACAGCTTCGCGCCGGGATGCCGGTCGCGGAAGTCCGCGATCGCGCCTTCGTCGACAGCGTCCGGATAACTGCCGAGACGACGATGGCTGGCGACGGTGAGCGTGGTGAACCCGAGCGCTCCGGCGACCGGCAACAGCACGAGTGCGGGAAGCTGGTAGCGCCAGGAAAACTCGAACACCGCGGAGGCGAACAGCAGGAGCAATCCGGTGCCCGCGGCGAACAACGCGCCGCTTCGAGCCGGGTGGCGCGGTTTCTTGCGCCGCAGCACGGTGAGCAGGCCGAGCAGCGCGAAGAACCCGAGCACCGCGCCGGGCACGAACCCGCCGTTGATCTGGTAGTCGCGCAGGAACACCGCGATCGGCTCGTCGACCTGCGGATCCGTGCCGTCGTACTGCTGCGTGACCGCTTTGAGCGCGGCGGGCTCGGCGAACTCCGGATAGGTCAGCTGGAACTGCCACCGGTCGATCGGCACGTCGGTGGGCGCGGTGTAGCGGGTGAACTGGAAGCTCTTGCCGAAGTCGCCGAGGATCGCCGTCGCGACGTCCCACCACTGCGCTTTCAGCGCGGTCACCGCGAATTCGTGCGCCAGCGCGCCCTTGTCCGCGCCGGGCGGCAGCGGTCCGGGCCACGCCGGGTCGAGATCGGCGTGCGTGTAGTTGTCGACCAGCCGGTTATCGACCGGTTCGGTGGGGCAGAACTGCCGTACGACCGGGTCCAGCTGCAGTTTCGCGCAATCCGCGACCGCGGCGGTGCGGCCGTAGAGCATGCTGCCGGACGGCCCGCTCAGCCCCCAGTTTCCGGTCTCCGCCTTGACTTGCGCCGCGTACGGGACCACGACGACGAGGATCCCGAGCAGCCCGATCCCGGCGTCGCGCCAGCCGCGCCACGAACGCCACGCGCTGCCCGCGGCGAGCACGTACAGCAGGAACGGCGCGGCGATCGCTACGCCGATCAACCGCACCAGCACGCCGAACCCGACCACGAGCCCGGCCAGCGCGATCCGCCGCCAGTTCGGTTTTCCCTTGGCCAGCACCAGCCACAGCAGGCCGAACAGCAGCGCTTCGAACAGCACCTCGGCCATGATGTTCTGCTCGATCTGCACCTGGTAGGCGTCGAGCAGCAGCGGTGCGGCGGCCAGCGCGCCCACCCAATTTCGCGCGCCGAGCCGCCGGGCGAGCGCGTAGATCCCGACCGCGATCGCCAGTCCGCCCAGATGCTGCACCGCGGCGACGAACGACAGTCCGCCGACCGCGAGCAGCGGCCGCAGCAGCAGGTCGTAGCCGACCGGGTTGATCCCGTCGGCGCGCAGGCCGTGCAGATTGTCCAGGTACCGGAAGGAATCGATGTACAGCAGCGCGGGCCGGTAGGCGATCCACGACAGCACCCGCAGCGTGGTTCCCGCGGCGAGGAGCACCAGGAGGAACGCGTGGCGGCGGAGGAATCCGGTCACGGCGCCTCGGCCCGGTCCAGTCCGGAGAAGTACTTCCAGGCCGTGGCGAGTCCGTCGGCGAGGGCGATTTCCGGGCGGTAGCCGATGGTTTCCGCGCTCGCCGAGACGTCCACGACCACCGCGGGCATCTCGCCGGCCGGCGCGGGCACGTGCTCGACCGGCAGCTCGGCCCCGGTCACCGCGCGCACGGTCTCGACCATTTCCAGCACTGACACCGAATGTCCGGCACCGACGATCGCGCGGCCGGTGTAGCCGCTCTCGTACGCGAGCGCGATCGCGCGCACGACGTCGTCTACGTGCACGAGGTCGCGCCGCTGCTCGCCGGTGCCATAGACCCGCACGCCTTCATTATTCAACGCGGCGCGCATCATTCGCGGGACGAAGCTGTCTTTGTGCGACATGCCAGGCCCGTACACGTTGGTGAACCGCAGCGCGCACGTTGTGATGCCGTACGCGCCCGCGTAGCCCGACAGCAGCATCTCGCAAGCGGCTTTCGTGGCACCGTACGGCGTAAGCGGCTTCGTGGGCAGGTCGACGGTGATGGTGTTAGTGCCGACATCGCCGATCACTGCGTTCGTGGACGCGAGAATGAAGCGCGGCACCTCGCGTACGCGACACAGTTCGAGAAGTTCTTGTGTCACCGCCACGTTCTCCGCGTACGTGTCGCGCGGCAGCTCTACGGACTTCAACACAGACGTCAGCGCGGCGAGGTGCACGATCCCGCCGACACCTGCTTCGACAGCTGCTTCGCGGGTTTCGGCGTCGCGCAGATCGCCGACGACGACGCGCACTCCCTCGTCCGTCGTCTCGTAGCGCACGCGGTCCACGACAGTGACCGGATAACCGCGCTCACGGAACGCGCGCACGACAGCGCGGCCGATGAAGCCGCTGCCGCCGGTGACGACGACGGGTGTCCTTTCGGGACTATGGGGGAGCGTCATGGCGCACAACCTACCGTCGCAGTCTGTGCGCCACTTGTGCGTCCCTCGCTCGTCTCGGACGGGCACGTCTTTCGGACAGGCACCGACGAGCGCGGGACCGCGTGCGGGCACCCCCAGCGACCGCACGCGGATCCCGGTGTTTAGTTTTCTAAACGGTGCGCGGGGCGAGTGTATCCGGAACGGGACGGCTGGTGTCAAGTTTTCGGGACGGTTATGCTGGGCGCTGTTACGGAGACGGAACGGTGGTGGGGGCGGCATGGCCGAGCAGGAACAGGAGCGCAGCTTCGCGGAGAGGCTGGCGCACCTGATCGCGACCGTGCATCCGCCGGACCGCAAGCCCTACTCCTACCGCGAGATCGCCCAGGGCGTCGCCGACGTCACCGGCGTGAGCATGTCGGCCACGCATGTCCAGCAGCTGGCCGTCGGCGCGCGGCGCGACCCGAAGCGGTCGCACATCCAGGCTCTCGCGCGGTTCTTCGGCGTGCCGGTCACCTACTTCTTCGACGACGAGGTGGCCGGCCGGGTCGACGCGCAGGTCGCCGACGTCGTCGCCTGGCGCGACACCCAGGCCCGCGAGCTGGCGCAGCGCGCGATGCGGCTGTCCGAGCGCGACCGGCAGACCGTATCCGCGCTGATGGACCAGCTCGGCAGCTACGCCGAGGACCGGGATCGGACCCGGCGCGGGCGCAAGCCCGAGTGATCAGGGCGGCTATGCTGGCGACGGCCGGAGCGCCGGGGGCCCCCTGGTGCACCCGGCTGGTCCAGCCGCCGATCGCCTCGGGAGGGGACATCGACCCGACCGTGCGAGCGCGCGCCCGCGACCGGGTGCGCGACCTGCTGGCGCACGTGCCCGCCCCGCGGCCGTGGTCGATGAACGCGTGGATCGACCGGCTGGAACGGCACCGCGGCCGCGACATCGACCTGGTCGCGGTCGACTACGCGCCCGGCCAGCCCTCCGGCGCGTGGCAGCGGCACGACGACTTCGACCTCATCGCCTACGCGGCGGGCACGTCGTCGCTGCACCAGGACCACATCATCGCCCACGAAATCGCGCACCTGCTGTGCGAGCACCGCGGCGAGTGCGTGCTCAGCGACGCCGAAGCGGCGACGCTCGCGCCGGATCTCAGCGCGCACCTGCTGTCGCATCTGCTCACTCGCGTCACCACGAATTCCGACGAGTACGAAGCCGAGCTCATCGCCGTGTTCCTGATGAGCGCCGCCACGGCGGACAGCGCCCAGCTGCGGCCGGGCGCGTCCGGACGGGCAGCCGACCGCGCGCGGCGCTTCGCGTCACTGCTGGGGTAGCGCGCGGATGATCGACGCTCTTTTCTTCGGGGTCGGCCTGCTCGCACTCGCGGCCGGGATCTGGCGCGCGGTGCGAGCGCGGCGGACTGGCGCTGGGGCGGGGCTCGCGACCAGCCTGATCGCGCTCGGCGTCGCGTTGTGCTTGCTCGCCGACAGTGCGCAGGCGATCGAGAGCCAGCTGTACCCGAGCCTTGGGCGGCTGCTGTCGAACCTCGCGACCATGGTGGCTGCGTACGGCATCGAAGTGACTGTCGCGGAGATCGGTGGCGTGGCAGAGCGTCGACGGCGCGCGCGGCTCGGCGCGTTGATTGTCGCGCTGGTCGTGCTCACCGCGTCGTTCTTCGCGACGAGCGGGCTTCATACGGGCGTTGGACTCTTCGACGAGCTGTACCGGTCGAATCCGACACTGGTTGTGTACATCGCCGTCTACACGCTGTACCTGGGCTTGGCCGTGGTGGACATCGCCGTGGTGTCGGCCGGAGCGGTGCGCGCGGGCAAGGGTGCGCTGCGGGCCGGTCTCGGCATCATGCTCGTGGCCTGTGTCTTCGCTTTCGCTTATTTGATCGGCAAGATCGTCGATCTGCTCAGCGATCTGACCGCCGAGCATCCGGTCACGAAGCTGTGCCGCGGTGCGTTTTCGACGGTTCGGTGCACGCTCGCGGTCGGCTTCCCGGCGATTTCGGTGCTGCTGATCGTGGTGGGGCTGACGGTGCCGGCGTTGCCCGCGCTGGGACGGGCGGTGCGCGACGCGCGGACGCGGGCGGTGCTGCGGCCACTGCGGCAGCACCTGGCTTCGCGGTACCCGGACGTCGTCCGTCTCGACGACGCGTCGGGAACCGGACGGGAGCGGTTGCTGACGATGATGAGCGAGATCAATGACGGGCTGCTGCTGTCCGGCGTCGGTCCCGAGCTGTCGCCGAGCGCGGCGGCGCGGGTGCTGCGCAGCTCGGCCGCGACGGTGCCGGACGAGCCCGCGGAACCGTCGGCGCTGCCCCAAGAGACCGCCTTCGCGGCCGATGTGGCCCGGCTGCGGGCTATCGCGCAGGCGTTCCGAGCGGAGCCGACAGCCGGAGCCGCCAACCCTGCTCCGTGAGGACGACGAGGTGCAGCGTTTCCGCGCGGGCGGTGACCGGCAGCGCTGCCCTCGCTCGTTCGGCGACCTCGGCGCGCTGGTCGTCGGTGCCGCCGAGGGCGATCGTCAGGTGCGCTGGCGGGTGCGCCCCGAAGCGGCCGCCGTACGGGGGCGTGTCGGGCCAGTGATCGCACACGGCGTCGGCGAGGGGCTGGAGGGCGGGTGCGGCCGCGGCGACGAATCCGGGCGCGAGGACCAGGTCGGTCAGCTGCACTTCCGTCGTCGGGAAGTTCGCGGCGAGCTGGCTGACGTCGGCGTCGGTCCAATCGGTGAGCCGGTCGGCGGGCAGGAACGGGTACAGCGCCGTGACGTGCGGCGGAAGGCCGGGACGGACGAGTCCGGGGTCGACGGCCGCGGCGGCTTCGAGCAGGACGGCGGCGGACGGGAGCGTGACGACGAGCGCGCTGGTTCCGGGCGTGGGCACGGCCCCGATCCTGCCGGACCGCCCTCGCCGCCGCACCGGAAGGGGCCTCTCGCACCGGAAAGGAAAGGCAACCCTTTCCCTTCTGCTTCTTTCGGGGAATTCCGCCTGACCGAACCCTAAGTCTTCCCCAAGTCCGCCGACGGCGATTCTTCGCGGTCCTACACTCGGTGGATGAAGATCGTCCTATGGACCGCATTGTGCGGATTGTGCGCCGTCACCGGCCACGTGCTCCTGGGCGTCGTGGCGGGTTTCCTTCTGCTGGCTTGCGTTCCGCGCCGTCCCGCCGCGGGGCGGCCGGCGCCCGAAAGAGAATTGATCAGTTCCCGCGGCTGACTTTCCGGGAATTCTCCCGGAAATTGCCGCCCCTGCGCCCGGCTGCCCTCCTCCCGGCCGCCGGGTTCCGGAATTGTCGGCACCGTGCGGTACAACGGTGGCCGGCGAACAGGGAGGGAACGATGCATTACGTCGAGCACGGTTCGGGCACGCCGGTGCTGGCCGTCCACGGCTGGATGCCGGACCACCGCCTGATGACCGGCTGTCTCGAACCGGTCTTCGCGCGGCGGCCCGGATTCCGGCGGATCTATCCGGATCTGCCCGGAATGGGCGAGTCGCCGGCCGGGTCCGCGCGCGGGTCGGACGACCTCCTCGCGGCGCTGGAGGACCTGGTCGACGACCTGATCGGCGACGAGCCGTTCCTGCTGGTCGGCGAGTCGTACGGCGGTTATCTGGCGCGCGGGCTGACGCGCGCGCGACCCGCGCAGGTCGCCGGGCTGGCGCTGGTGTGCCCGGTCGGCCGTCCGGTGCCGGTGCTGGAGCGGGACGTGCCGGACCACCAGGTGCTGCGCGCCGACCCGGACCTGATGGCGGGTCTCGATCCGGCGGAGGCGGAGGAGTACGGGGAGGTGGCGGTGGTCCAGTCCGCGGAGACGCTGGCGCGTTTCCGGGCGGACGTCGCGCCGGGCCTGGCGGTCGCCGACCGGGCCGCGCTGCAGCGGATGCTGGCGGGGTGGACCCTTTCGGTCGATCCGGAAAGCGGTCCGGTGTACCGGAAACCGGCGCTGATCGTGTGCGGCCGGCAGGACGCGTCGACGGGATTCGCGGAGCTGTACGGATTGCTGGGGCACTATCCGCGGGCGAGCTACGCGGTGCTCGACCGGGCGGGGCACAACCTGCAGTTCGAACAGCCGGTGTTGTTCGAGGCGCTGATGGAGGAATGGCTGGACCGGGTCGCGGAGGCGAGTGATGCGGTGGGGTGAGGTTGCCGGGTGCCGGACGCTTTGTGCGGGCAGCGGGTGGACTCTTGGTTTATGTAGTGCCGTGCGCCGGTTGGTCTGGGCAGATCTTCGCGGCTCGGTGGTGCGAGAGCGATGGGGCTTCGGCGGTGAGTGCCTGATGCTGCTCGATCTGCGAGGCGGCGATAGGCCGTGCCCGGCGCTTGGCTCGTGCGCGGAGCCCGGGCTCGCAGGCGTCGGCGGTCGGGCTCTGGCGGTGGGCGATCGGTGAGCGGGTGAGATGCGATCGCAGGCGCCGGACCTGGGCAGCCGCGGTTCTCGACCGGAGTGTCGCGGCAGTTCGCTGGCGTTGCTTGCCTTGCGAGCCACGAGAATCCGCGCCCGGGAGCTGGACCCGCGCGGGCTGACTTCGGCCTGAGCGACTGGGTTCATGCTCGGTGAGCTGAGGCGTCGCGCGATCGGTGTGGCGGCGCGAGTTCGTGCCTGGCAGCCGATTCGCGTGCCTCGCGACCGGCCGGGGTCGGCGCGGGCGAGTGCCTGGCATCGCTGTCGTCCGCTCGGCGGCCAGGAGTCGCTGCATGGCACCCGATTGGCGGCGTCGTCCGACTGGAGCGTCGCAGCCGAGCATGCCCGCCGATCATGGCTCGCTGTCCGATGACGGCAGGGGGCTGGCTCCCATGCCGTGATTCCGTGCGGAGCAGGCGAGCGCGGTCTCGGGTGCCTGCTGAACCGCAGAGGGCCCGGTGCTGGGCAAGCAGAGGGCCCGGTGCTGGGCAAGGCGAGTCGCCGAGTGTTCACCGCAGCGTCGTTGAAGGGGGTGGGCCCGGCGGTTAGCGTCGGCGCGACTTCTTTGCTGCGGAGGTAGGCATGTCCACTGGGGAACTCAACCGGCGCAACCTGTTCCGGGCCGGAGGCGTCGTGGCGGCGGGGGCGGCGATGAGCATGCTGCCGGGCGTCTCGTTCGCGGAGTCCGCGCCCGGCACCGGGCAGCAGACGAAGACCGTCACCGGCACTTTCCGTCCGGACGTGCCCGACTGGTACTACCTCCCGGTCGATGTGCCGCCCGGCGTGAAGCAGATCGACGTCGTCTATTCCTACGACCGCCCGTCGGTGCCGTCCGGGACTCGCGGAAATGCTTGCGACATCGGGATGTTCGGCCCGGAAGGGCACGAACTGGGCACCCGGCGCGGCTTCCGCGGCTGGTCCGGCGGTTTCCGCGACCGGTTCTCGATCAGCGCTTCCGAAGCGACGCCCGGTTACCTCGCCGGACCGATCACGCCCGGCCGCTGGCACGTCATCCTCGGCCCGTACACGGTCGCGCCGCAGGGCTTGAACTACCGCGTCGACATCACGCTGACGTTCGGCCAGGACATCTTGAAGCCGTTCCGGCCGAACCCGGCCCCGGAGACCGCACCCGCGCGCGACCGCGGCCGGTCCTGGTACCGCGGCGACTCCCACCTGCACACCGTCCACTCCGACGGCAAGCGCACGCCAGAGCAGCTGGTGGCGGACGCCCGGGCAGCTGGTCTGGACTTCATCGTGTCCACCGACCACAACACGTCCAGTTCGCAGCTGGTGTGGGGCAACTACGCCACCGACGACCTGCTGATCCTGAACGGCGAGGAGGTCACCACGCGGTCCGGGCACTGGCCCGCGATCGGCGTCCCGGCCGGCACGTGGATCGACTGGCGCTACCGCGCTTCCGACCCGCGCGACTTCCGGCGGTTCACCGACCAGGTGCACCGCGCGGGCGGCTTGGTCACCGCGGCGCACCCGTTCGCGAACTGCTTCGGCTGCACCTATGAGTTCGCGTACGAGATCGCCGATCTCGTCGAGGTCTGGAACGGCCCGTGGACCGCCGACGACGAAGCGAGCGTCACGCACTGGGACGGCCTGCTGCGCGGCGGCCGGTGGATCCCGGCGATCGGCGATTCCGATGCGCACAACCCGGACCACACCGTGGCGCTCCCGCACACGGTCGTCCAAGCGGACCGGCTCGGCCGGGCGGAACTGCTCGCCGGGCTCAAAGCGGGCCGGTCGTGGCTCGCGGAATCGAAGGACGTGCAGCTCGACTTCTCCGTCTCCGGCGCGGGCCGCACCGCGGGCATCGGCGGACGGCTCGTCGCGGACACCGGCACGCCGATCGAGGTGCGCGCGGTCGTTCGCGGAGTGCCGGGCACGACAGTGACGTTCCTCGACCAGCTCGGCCCGGAGCACAGCGAAACCGTTCCGGAGTCCGGCACCGCGACCGTGACGTGGACGACCTACCCGCGATACAGCCGCTGGGTCCGGGTCGAGGTGCGGCGTCCGTCGGGCGGCCCGAAGACGACGACGCCGAACGCCATGGTCGCCATGTCGAACCCGATCTTCCTGGGCGCTCCGGACGCCGGCTGACCCGACCCGACCGTCTCGCGGCCGGGACGCCCGGGCAGACTGTGCACTTGAAGTGGGCAGTGGGGAAGGGCGGGCACGGGTGCGCGGGTGTGGCGTGCGGGCGGCGATCCTGGCGGTCGTCGTGGCCCTCGCGGCGGTGGTCGTCGTGGTGGTCATGTTCTCGAGCAACAACGAGGTGAAGACCCCCGGCTGCACGGTCGCGCTGCCGAAAGGCCCGAACGACGCCTCCGCGCCGCAGTACACGCTGCAGCCGGAACCCATGAACAACGCCGCGATCATCGCTGCCGTCGGCGTCAAGCAGGGCCTGCCCTCGCACGCCGTCACGGTCGCCCTCGCGACCGCCCTGCAGGAGTCGAAACTCCGCAACCTGAGCGGCGGCGACCGGGATTCGATCGGCCTGTTCCAGCAGCGCCCGAGTCAAGGCTGGGGCACTCCCGACCAGCTCCAGGACCCGGTGTATTCGGCGACGGAGTTCTACAAGAAGCTCGTGAAACTCGACAACTGGCAGACGATTCCCGTCACCGAGGCCGCGCAGGCGGTGCAGCGCTCCGGCGCCCCCGAGGCGTACGCCCAGTGGGAAGACGAAGCCACCGCGCTGACCGGCGCGCTGACCGGCCAGTACCC
Organism: Amycolatopsis echigonensis; assembly: GCF_014174495.1. Classification (GTDB taxonomy): domain Bacteria; phylum Actinomycetota; class Actinomycetes; order Mycobacteriales; family Pseudonocardiaceae; genus Amycolatopsis; species Amycolatopsis echigonensis. The sequence continues at coordinate 35,305 of NZ_JACJHR010000028.1, read as the reverse complement.
CGCGGCGCTGACCTGCCGGAACCTGACGCTGAACCCGCCGGCGAACCTGGTGACCGTCGCGAACGCCGAACTGGGCACCGTGCGCTTGAGCGGCGCCCATCCGGCCGCGGAAGGCTGGCGGATCGCGAGCTGGCTGGTGGCTCGCGCGGCGAAGCTGGGCGTGGACCGGGTGAGCTTCGCGGGCCAGACGTGGACGGCGGAGTCGGGTGCGTGGGCCGCGGATGAGCAGGCGGGACAGAATCTCTCGCTGCATCAGGCACCGGTCGCGCCGCCCAGTTCCGGCTGACTAGTGCTGGGGCCGGGCAGTTCGATGCTCCGGCGCTGAGGTTGTCGCCGAGCCGCGCCGGTGTGTTCTGGGGATGGCCAAGGCTTGATCGCTCAGGGGTCGATCGCCGCGTCGCGCCCTACGAGTCTCAGTTGCCTGCGGTCGCCGTGGCGAGGACTCTGCGCGTCAGATCGAAGGCCGACAGCACATGGACGCCTTCGTCGTGAAGGGACCGCAGAGCGGGATCCTCGCCCGGGTCGAGCGCCGCGGCTTCCTCCCACATCGCACGCTCCGCAGCCCGCCACTGCGGACGCTCCCGGACGACCACGTTCGAGAATCCCGCGCCGGTGAGGCCGGTTTCGGCGTCGACTGCCCGGATTCGCGCCGGGACGCGCTCGTCCGCAGGAGCAACGGCTTCCCAGGTCGTCAGTGCCACGCGTCCGCCCGGACGGAGCACGCGCCGTATCTCCCCGAACGACGCGGCCGTCGCCTTGAACTGGATCGCATCGACGCATACGACCGCGTCGACCGACCCCTCCGGCAAGGTCGTGTCGGCGAGGTCGCCCAGACGGAATTCGGCGTTCACGGAATCGAACTGCTGAGCCAGGATCCGGGCTTGATCGAGTGCCGCCCGTGCGAAATCGACACCGATCAACCGCGCGCCGGTTCGTGAAGCGATCTCTAGGCCATACCCGCCGCGCCCGCACGCCAGATCCAGCAGCCGGTGCCCGGGCTCAAGCCGCAGAGCCTCGACGACTTCCGCGATGCCGTCCCACGTAAGCAGGCTGCTCGACAGCAGCCGCGGCGGCAGTCCCAGATGTCGCTGGTGGATTTCCTTGTGGGCGACGCTGTCTCGCATGTTCGAGTACCACTCGTCGAAGTCTTCCGCCGACGGCGCTGATCCGGAACTCACCGCAGCCCTCCCCGGTCCAGTCCACAGTTCCCGTCGCTGAAAACTACGCCGGAACAGCGAGATGCGGCGACAGCTGACGCTGATCGATCGTGATCGTCGCCGCATTCGTGCCCGGTGCGGTTCAGCTGATCGCCGAGTTGTAGAGCTGTGTGATGTCGTCGTCGAAGTAGGCGCTGTAGGAGACGTCGGGGGTGTCGCCGCCGGTTTGGTAGCCGCCGATGGTGCCGATGACGGTGCCGGTTCCGGTGTTCGGGTCCTGGTTGATCACCCACGGGCCGCCGCTGGTGCCGTCGGGGAAGCCGGGGCAGGCGACGCGTTGCTGGTAGGTGTCGGACTGGGTCGTGACGCCCGTGCAGACGACGGGTTGTTCGGTGCCGTCGGGGTATCCGGTGAGGGTGATCGTGTGCGAGAAGCCTTGGTTCGTGCCGAGCTGGTTGGCTCCGGTGATGCTTTCGAGGCTCGCGGAACCGGGCTGGGCGACCTTGAGGAACGCGAAGTCGAGGTCCTGATCGGACGAGGACTTCCAGCCGTCGGCGACCGTCGCGGCGGTGACCTGCCAGGTGCCGTACGGGGCGATGCCGTCGTGGTAGCCGGGCTTGAAGGTGATGCCGGAGACGTCGCCGCTGACGCAGTGCGCGGCGGTGAGGAGCAGGTCGCCGGTCGGGCTGTGCACCACGCTGGCCGAGCAGAAGTGGTTGCCGCCGGAGAACAACGCGCCGACGGTGGGGCTTGCCGTCCCGGTCGTTGGGGTGCTGGAGGAGTTTGTCGTCCCGGTGCTGCGGGAATCACCGCCGGTCGAGACAGCCGGGGTGCCCGCGCCGCTCGGCTGGCTGGCCGCGCCGGCGACGTCAGCGGTGTCGACGACGGCGTTGGCGCCGCCGGTCGCGACGATCGCCGCCGCCGCGCAGACGACCAGCGCTGTCCGGGAAACGTTGACTCTCACACTTCAAGATGACCATGCCGACGCCCGCGAGGCACCCCATACGGCCGGATGCACAGCAACCTCACAGCGCTTGCACATCGGCTCACAGCAGGAGATCTGGACCCGGTGCACCCGAGATTTTCCACCCGCGCGGGGGTGAGTGCGCGCCTCGTCGGCGGGTGCGCCGGGAGGTGTCGTTCGCCTCCCGGCGCGCCGCCTCCGCATCAGGCGGCGGGGGCGTGACCGGCCAGCCTGGGGGACTGGCCGGTCAGCTGCCTGCTGTGCGGGCAGCCTGCGGGACGCCGTCGGCCGCACCTGCGACCCGGCAGCGGTGGCGGACATTCCCGTGGGACCGGCTTGGGCTGTTTGCCGCGCGGTCAGCCCGAGCGACGTCTCCGATCCCGAGGTGACGACGGTGTGCGTCGGCAGGCGTGGCGGCGGGCGGTCTTGCGGGATGGGCGTGGGCGTTTTGTTGTGCGGCGAGCCGAATAAGGTCTCCGATCCCGAGGTGACGATGGTCCGTGTTTGGGCTGCTTGCTGTGCGGCGGGCCGGGCGAGGTCTTCGAGCCCGAGGTGGCGACGGTTCGTGTCGGTGGGTGTGGTGGCGGGCGGTCTTGCGGGACGGGCGTGGGCTGTTTGTTGCGCTGCCAGCCGAGCGACGTCTCCGAGCCTGAGGCGGCGACGGTGCGTGTTGGCGGGCGTCGGGGTGGCCAGCCCGGGTGACGTCTCCGAGCTCGAGGTGACGATGGTCCGTGTTAGCGGGCGCGGCGACGGTCAGTCCTGCGGGACTGACTTGGCTCTTTGTTGCGCGACCATCCGAGCTACCTCCCCTGAGCCACAGCGACGTGTCTCGGCGTTGGCGGAGCAGGTTGCACAGCCGACGAGGTCGTGTCCCGGATGGAGGCGGCGGGAGGTCTGAGTGGCCATCGACGTCGCCGGGGTGAGTCGGCGGCTGCCGTCGGTCCGGCCGGTGGGATCCGACCGGACCGACGGCAGCGGACCGACGGCTCCGAGCAAGCGTCAGAGCATCCCTACCTGGCCGACGCCACCTCCGAACCGAGGCGGGTCACCCGGGTGCCGCGGATCTTCGTCATCGTTACCCGCCCGCCGGCGGGGTGTGGGTCACCAGCAGGGTGACGCCTGCTTCTCCGTCGCAGTCGACCATCACCGGGCCTACTCCGTCGCCGATCTTCGTCGTCAACTTCGCTGTCGCCTTGAAGGCCTCCGGGTTCGCGTCGACGATCTTGACGTCCTTGAGAATCTGATGACCCGGGTATCCGCCGATCACCTTCTTCAGGCCCTTCCCTCCGCCGCAGTTGCCGGTGATCGTGACCTCTCCGCCGGGGGCGGCCGGGTTCGGGTCGACCTTCACGACGGCTCGGGCGCCTTCCGGGGGCTGTTCGGAGGCGGGCGGCTGAGCGGCAGCGGCGGCAGGTGCCGCCGGATGATCGCCGGTGGCCGCCGCCGCGACTCCGATCGTTCCGCCCGCGATGGCGGCCGCGGCGAGTGCCGTGCCCGCGGCAAGGCGGCCGTGGCGCAGAAGCGAAGACTTCACTGACATTCCGTTTCCCTCCCTCGAAGTGTCCATTGAGGACACTCTGCGGTTCACCCGTGCTCGGGTTCGTCCGGGTAGTCGAGGCGACCCCCGCCTCGGGTTCTCTCCCGCGCGAAAAGTGACAGGGGTCACGTAACCGAAGAGCGGCTACGATGGCGGGAAATCCAACGCTGGCGGGGAGTTTTCGTGACAGTGGCCGGAGAAGCACGCGAACGGCTGAGTCCGCGGGTCGCGAAGCAGGTGCGCGATCTGATCCTGACCGGCGCGGTGCGCGGCGGCGAGCGGCTGCGCACCGAGCATCTGGCCGAGCGGCTCGGCGTCAGCGCGACCCCGGTCCGCGAGGCGTTGATGGCGCTCGCGGGCGAGGGCATGGTGGATTTCCGTCCAGGGCGCGGATTCCGGGTGATCCCGGTGACGCGCCGGGACGTCGTGGACGTCTACGCGATGCAGGCCTACGTCTCCGGCGAACTGGCCGCGCGGGCGGCGGAAGCCTTCGATCCGGCGGGGCTGGCGCGGCTGGACGACCTCCAGCGCGAGATCGAGAAGACGGTCCGCGACGGCGATCTCGACGCGACCGAGCAGGCCGATTTCGCGTTGCACCGCATGGTCAATCACGCTGCCGCCGCGCCGAAGTTCACCTGGATGCTGTCGTTGACGCTCCGGTACGTGCCCTTCTCCGCGTACGCCGACATCCCCGGCTGGCCGATCCTCGCCCGCGACGACCACGATCGGGTGCTTGCCGCGCTGAACGAGCGCAAACCGGAAGCGGCGCGGGAAGCGATGGCGGCGCACATCCGCGAGGCGGGGGACCTGCTGGTCGACTTCCTCGCGGCGCAGGGCGTGCTCGCGGAGCACTAGACAGCTGCCACGTTTTCTATAGAATCCGCCGCGAGGAGTGAACCCAGGTCGAAGGAGACTCGGTGGCTGAGCGCGACGTGCTGTACATCGGCGGCGAATGGGTCCGTTCGGACGGCGGAGCCGCGATCCCGGTGGAAAATCCGGCTACCGAGCAGGTCCAGGCGCACATCCCGGAGGGCACGGCCAGCGACGTCGACCGGGCGGTCCGGGCGGCGCGCGAGGCGTTTCCCGCGTGGGCCGAAACCACGCGGGCGGAACGCGCTGAGCTGCTGCGCAAACTCGTCGACGGGCTGGCGAAGCGAGCCGACGAGATCGGCGAGACGATCGCGAAGGACGTCGGCACGCCGCTGCGGATCGCGACGCGGATCCAGGCCGCGCTGCCGCAGACCGACGTGCGGACGTACATCGATCTGCTCGGCCAAGACGAACCCGAGGAGAAGGTCGGCAACTCGCTGATCGTGCGGGAACCGGCGGGGGTGGTCGCGGCGATCACGCCGTGGAACTACCCGCTGCACCAGATCACCTGCAAGATCGCGCCCGCGCTGGCAGCGGGGTGCACGGTCGTGGTGAAACCGAGCGAGGTCGCGCCGTTGAGCGCCTACCAGCTGTTCGACGCGATCCACGAGGCCGGTTTTCCGCCTGGCGTGGTCAACCTGGTCACCGGGTTCGGGCCGGAGGTCGGCGAGGCGCTGGCGACGCATCCGGAGGTCGACGTCGTGTCGTTCACCGGGTCAGTGCGGGCCGGAACCCGGGTCGCGGAGCTGGCGGCGCGCACGGTCAAGCGCGTCACGCTGGAGCTGGGCGGCAAGTCCGCCAACGTGATCCTCGACGACGCGGATCTGGCGACGGCCGTCAAGGTCGGTGTCTCCAACGCGTTCCTCAACGGCGGCCAGACCTGCACGGCGTGGACGCGCATGCTTGTCCCGCGCGAAAAGCACGACGAAGCGGTGGCGCTCGCGAAAACGCTCGCCGAAGGGTTCACGACGGGCGATCCGTTGGACCCCAAGACGAAACTCGGCCCGCTCGTCTCGGCGGCGCAGCGCGACCGGGTGCGCGGCTACATCGAAAAGGGCATCGCCGAAGGCGCGACTCTGGTGACTGGCGGCGTCGAAGCTCCTGCTGACACAGGGTACTTCGTCGCACCGACAGTTTTCGCGGGCGTCGACCCGGATTCGACGATCGCGCAGGAGGAGATCTTCGGCCCGGTCCTGTCGATCATCCCGTTCGACGACGAGGAGGACGCGCTGCGGATCGCGAACAACTCCCGCTACGGCCTGCACGGCGCGGTGTGGTCGGCCGACCGGGACCGCGCGCTGGCTTTCGCGCGCAAGGTCCGGTCCGGGCAGATCGACGTGAACGGCGGGGCTTTCAACCCGCTGGCCCCGTTCGGCGGCTACAAGCAGTCCGGTGTCGGCCGCGAGATGGGCCGGGCCGCGCTCGACGAGTTCACCGAACTCAAATCCATCCAGCTCTAGCCCGGCATCGAGGAGAAGACATCGTGGTCAAAGCCGTGGTCGTGCGCGAGCAGGGCGGGCGTCCGGAAGTCCGCGACATCGTGCTGCCGCCGGTCGGGCCGGAGGACGTGCGGGTGCGGGTCGCGGCCGCCGGGGTGTGCCATTCCGATCTGTCCATGGTGGACGGAACGCTGCGCCCGCAGTACCCGTTCGTGCCGGGCCACGAGGCGTCCGGCGTGGTGGCGGAGGTCGGCAGCGAAGTCGCGCACGTGCGGCCGGGGGACCGGGTGGTCCTGAACTGGGCCGCCGCGTGCCGGGAATGCTGGTTCTGCCTGGCCGGGGAGCCGTGGCTGTGTTCGGCGATCGAGGGCGTGACCACGCTGCCGCGCGGGGAGCTGGACGGGCAGCCGCTCAATGTGCTGCTGGGCGTCGGCGGATTCGCCGAGGAAACCGTGCTGCCCGGGCGATCCGTCGTGCCGCTGCCGGACGGCGTGCCGCTCGATCTGGCCGCGTTGATGGGCTGCGCGGTGCTCACCGGGGTCGGCGCGGTGCGCAACACCGCGAAGGTCCGAAAAGGACAGAGCGTGCTCGTGCTCGGTCTCGGCGGGATCGGGTTGTGCGTGGTGCTCGGAGCGAAACTGGCGGGTGCCGGGCAGATCATCGCGGCCGATCTGTCACCGGAGAAGGAAGCGCTCGCCCGCGCGGCCGGTGCGACGGATTTCCTGGTGAGCAACGACAAACTCGCCAAGCAGGTGCGCGGGCTGACCGAGGGGCGCGGCGCGGACCACGCCTTCGAATGCGCGGGTGCGGCGGCGACGATCCGCGCCGCGTGGAGTTCGGTGCGCCGCGGCGGGCAGTGCACGGTGGTCGGCGTCGGGCGGAAGGACCAGCAGGTCGTGCTGAACCCGCTGGAGATCTTCCACTTCGCCCGCACGCTCACCAGCACCGTCTACGGCGCGTCCGACCCGGATCTCGACATCCCGGTTCTCGCCGACGAGGTCCGTTCGGGCGCGTTGGATTTGGAAACCTTGGTGACGCACCGGATTTCGCTCGACGAGGTCGGCGAGGCGTTCGACCGGATGCGGCGCGGCGAAGGCGCTCGTTCGCTGATCCGGATCGGCGATTGAGAAACGGCCGGGACCCGGAGTCCCGGCCGCTTCGATCAGTCCGCCACGTCCAGCGCGGCCTGGATGATGCTGTCCGCGTCGATCCCGTGGTGCCGGTACACGCTCTCCAGATCGCCTGACTGCCCGAACCGCGTCACGCCCAGGTGGGCTGCCCGCACGCGGTGGACGTTCGCCAGGAAGGCCAGCGTGTGCGGGTGCCCGTCGAGGACCGTCACCATCGGCGCGGACCGTTCGGACGGCAATGCCGATTCCAGGATCCACGTGTCGGCGGTGTCCTGACCCGCTCGCGCCTGCACGGCGCGGAACAGCAGGCCGGGGCTCGTCACGCACACGACGTCGGCGTGCTTGCCCAGCGCGTCCAGCCGGTCGGCGGCTTCCAGCGCCTCGGTGACCATCGCGCCCATCGTCACCAGCGTGACGTCCGGACGCGCCACCGCGGCGGTGCGGATCGGGTACGCGCCCGCCACGACCTGACGGCGGCGGCGTTCTCGCGCGGCCGGATCAGAAGGCACCGCGGCCAGGCTCTGGTCCACCGGACGGGTCGACAGGCGCAGGTACGCGGAAGTCCCATCGGGGCGACCGAGCCGGGCCAGCGACGCGAGCAGGGTCCACTCGACGTCCAACGCGAACGCGGGTTCGTACGTCACGCAACCCGGCTGTTCCAGCCCGACCGACGGCGTGGTCACCGACTGGTGCGCACCGCCCTCGGGCGCGAGCGTGACGCCCGACGGCGTGCCGACCAAAATGGACTGTCCGCCGCCGTAGATGCCGAACGACCACGGTTCCAGCGCGCGCTCCACGAACGGGTCGTAAAGCACCCCGATCGGCAGCAGGGGACGGCCCCAGCGCGACCACGTCGTGCCCAGTTCGCCGAGCGCGCTCACCAGGTTCACCTCGGCGATGCCCAGTTCCAGATGCTGTCCGCTGGGCCGCTCGCGCCAGTGCAGGATCGTCTCCGGGTCGTCGGCGAACCAGTCGACGCGCTCCTGCGGCGACCACACGCCGACCTTGTTGACCCAGCCGCCGAGGTTAGTGCTGGACGAGACGTCCGGGCACAACGTCACCACGAGTTCCGCGGCTTCGGGCGCTTCGCGGGTCAGGTCGAGCAGCGCGCGGCCGAGCGCGGCCTGCGTCGTGGTGCGGCCGGACGGCGTGCGGCCGATGTCGGACGGCAGTGCCGGAACCGGTTGCAGCTCAACGGGTTCTCGTTCCAAGCGGGCGGCGGTCGAAGCGCACAGCTGGGCAGCGGCAGAGCCTTCGGGGAACTTCTGCCACGGGTTGTCCGGCGAGATCCCGACGCGTTCGGCCAGCGCACCCAGCTGCTCGGCGGTCAGCAGCGACGAGTGGTTCTGCGGATGACCTTCGCTGGCGAGGCCGAATCCCTTGACGGTGTAGGCGAAAACGACAGTCGGCCGGTGGTCGTCGATGGCGTCGAACGTGTCCAGCAGCGCGGACAGGTCGTGGCCGCCGAGGTTGCGGATGGCGGCGTGCAGCGTTTCGTCGTCAAGCGTGTCCAGCAGCGGAGCCAGTTCCGGCGTCGTCAGGCGTTCGCGCAGCTGGGCTGGGGTGCAGCGGAGCAGCCGCTGGTACTCCGGGTTCGGCATTTCGTCGATGCGCCCGCGCAGCGCCGAGCCGCCCGGCCGTTCGAACAGTTCCTGCAGCAGCCGTCCGTACTTCACGGTCAGCACCTGCCAGCCGGCCGCCTCGAACATGCCCCGCAGCCGGGTCGCGCCGATGTTCGGGACCACGCGGTCGAGCGACTGCCGGTTCAGGTCGACGATCCACACGACCTCGCCCAGTTCGGCCACGTTCGGGTCGAGAATCGCTTCCCAGCACGCGCCCTCGTCCAGTTCCGCGTCGCCGACCAGGGAGTACTGCCGTCCGGTGCCCGCGCCGCCGCCGTGCGATTCGACGTAGCGCCGCGCCAGCGCGCCCCAGATCGGCGCGGTCGCGCCGATGCCGACCGAACCGGTCGAGTAGTCGACCTGGTCCGGGTCCTTCGAGCGCGACGGGTAGCTCTGCAGGCCGCCGAACTCGCGCAGCGTCGTCAGGTACTTCTCGTCGAGGTCGCCGAGCAAGTAGTTGATCGCGTGCAGCACGGGGGAGGCGTGCGGCTTCACCGAAACCCGGTCCTGCGCGCGCAGCCGGGCGAACCACAGCGCGGTCATGATCGACACCATCGAGGCGCTGGAGGCCTGGTGCCCGCCGACCTTGAGCCCGGTCGGATTGGGCCGCACCCGGTTCGCGTGGTCGATGATCGCGGTCGACAGCCACAGCACCCGGTCCTGCACCTCGCGCAGGACGGTCACCGTGTCGTTGTCCGGAAGGCGTTCGGGGGCGGCGCTGCTCACGAAGGATCGGACCTTTCTTGGGCGGAAAGTTCAGGCCAGTCCAGCAGAGCTGGGTAGAGTGCACAACAAGCGCGTTCGACATTGCGCAGAACGCCCAAGTCAGCACCGCGCGGTGCGGAGAGGATTGCGCAGCATGCCCAGCACTCAGCGGCTCGACGCCACCGACGCCCGGATCCTGCTCGCGCTCGGCCGTGCCCCGCGCGCCACCGCGGTCGCGCTCGCCGACGAACTCGGCCTGTCCCGCAACACCGTGCAGAGCCGGCTCGCCCGCCTCGAACAGGGCGACGCGCTGCGCTCGCCCGAACACCGGATCGACCCGGCCGCGCTCGGCTACCCGCTCACCGCGTTCGTGACGGTGCAGGCACGGCAGCGGTTGCTGGACGAAGTCGGCCGCGCGCTCGCCGCGGTGCCGGAGGTGCTGCAGGTGCGCGGATTGACCGGCGCGCAGGACCTTCTGGTGCACGTGGTGGCGACCGACGCCGACGACCTGTACCGGATCGCCGGGGAAATCCTGGAAATCCCCGGCGTCGAGCGCACCAACAACGCGCTCGTCATGCGCGAAATGGTGCCGTACCGGCTCACTCCGCTGCTCGAGCGCGCTGCCGGGCGCTGAGCGTCACGGCTGGTCGTCAGCCGCGCCCTCGCGACGGCTCCGCAGCATGGTCCGGTGCGTCCAGACCAGCAGCGGCGCGGCGAGCAGGCCCCACAGGAACCAGCCCGTCTCGCCGCCCATCAGGCCGAACACCAGCATCAGCGCGACGGTGACCTCGGCGAGGACGAGGATCTTCTGCCACCGCCGGGATTCCGCGGGCGGCACGCCTTGGCTCAGCGTCGCGGCGAACACGGGGTCGCTCGCGGCGAGTTCCTCTTCGATCTTCCGCAGGGCGCTGCGGTCGCGATAGGGCAGCATGATCCCCTCCTCGGGCAGGACGGGCCGGTGATCGCAAGTACCAGTGGAGTACCCGGCCAGGGGCGCCGTCAAGCCCGGGTTTTCCCAGGATTAATCGCCCGCGCGCGGCGGCCGTTGCAAACTGAAACACGTTCTAATAATGTCGCCCGGGTGAGATACGGGATCGTGCTGTTCACCAGCGACCGGGGCATCTCCCCGGCGGCGGCCGCGCAGGCCGCGGAAGAGGCCGGATTCGCGACGTTCTACGTGCCCGAACACACCCACATCCCGGTCCGGCGCGACGCCCCGCATCCGCGGACCGGCGACTCTTCGCTGCCGGACGACCGCTATCTGCGCACGCTCGACCCGTGGGTCGCGCTGGCCAGCGCGGTGCCGGTGACCTCGACGATCCGGCTGGCGACCGCGGTGGCGCTGCCGGTGGAAAGCGACCCGATCACGCTCGCCAAGACCGTCGCGACGCTGGACCACCTGTCCGGCGGCCGGGTCACGCTCGGCGTCGGCTTCGGCTGGAACACCGACGAACTCGCCGACCACGGCGTGCCGGGGAAGCGGCGGCGGACGGCCCTGCGCGAGTACCTCGAGGCGATGCGCGCGCTGTGGACCGAGGAAGAGGCGAGCTACGCGGGCGAGTTCGTGGAGTTCGGGCCGAGCTGGGCGTGGCCGAAACCGGTGCAGGCCAAGGTGCCGGTGGTCGTCGGCGCGGGCGGCACGGAGCGCACGTTCCGCTGGATCGCGCGCCACGGCGACGGCTGGCTCACCACGCCGGCCGAAGGCGACATCGCCGCGAAAGTCGCGCAGCTGCGCGAGATCTGGCGCGAGGAAGGCCGCGAGGGCGAGCCGGAGGTGATCGCGCTCGGCCCGCGCCCGGATCCGGAAGGGCTGGCCCGGCTCGAGGAGGCGGGCGTGACCGAGGTCGTGTTCGGCCTGCCGGACCGCTCCCCGAGCGAGGTCGAAGCGTGGCTGGACCGGCTCGCCGGGAAGCTCGGGCAGCTGGCCGGGACCTGAGCGGCGTCCACTTCGGACAGCGCTACCTCCTTCCGGCGGGGACCGCGCGCTGAAAGAGCGAAGAGCGCCTGAACGGGTGAACTCGGCCGTCGCGCGTCATTCCGGCGAACGCCTTCCCTCTTGTTTCGTGTGGCGGTGACCGGCCGGCACGCCCCCCGACCGGCCGGTCACCGCTTCGCCCGTCTGCGGCGGCGAGGCGAATGGCGCCGCGCGGCACCGCCCGGGACACTGGTCCGGTGCGCATTCCCGTTCCCCGGACCGAAGCGTGACCCCGGAGCTGGCCGAACTGGCCGCCGCCCACGGAGTCGCCACCCGCTACGAAAACGCCGACCACGTCGAAGTGCAGGTCGATCCTGACGTCGTGATCGCGGTATTGGCGCAGCTCGACGTCGACGCCAGTACTCCGCAAGCAATTCAGCGCGAATTGGCCGCGGTGCGAGAAGCCCGCGCGTCGCAAGCGCTCCCGCCGACTGTCGTGGTGCGTGCCGGGCAAGAGCGCGAACTCGGCCGAGCCGCCACCGTCGAACTCGAAGACGGCACCGTGCGTGACGTCGGCACCACACTTCCGGCTGACCTTCCGCTGGGCTGGCACCGGATCGTGACCGCTGAGCAACAGGTCACGCTGGCTGTTGTCCCGGAGCGGCTGCCCGCGGTGCCGCCCGCGTGGGGCTGGATGCTGCAGCTCTACGCGCTGCACTCCGGCGAGTCGTGGGGGATGGGCGATTTCGGCGATCTCGCCGAAATGGCGTCCCGGTCGGCCGCCGAACTGGGCGCGGGCGTGCTGCTCGTCAACCCGGTGCAAGCGATCAGCCCGGCGCATCCGGTCGAGCGGTCGCCGTATTCGCCGTCCAGCCGCCGGTTCGCGAACCCGCTGTACCTGCGGGTGACCGACACCGAAGCGTTCGCCCGCGCCGACGAAGACACCCAGCGGCGGGTGCGGGCGCTCGCGCCGGATCCGATCGGCGAGCTGATCGACTACGACGCCGTGTGGACCGCCAAACGCGCCGCGCTCGACCTGCTGCGCCCGCACCATCCGCGCCCGGTCGAACTGGACGACGACCTTCGCGATTTCGCCGCGTTCGGCGCGCTCGCCGAGGTGCACGGCAGCGACTGGCGCGAGTGGCCCGAGCCGTTGCGCGATCCCGGCAGCGCCGAGGTGGCCGCCGCTCGCGAGGAGCTGGCCGAGCGGATCGAGTTCCACGGCTGGCTGCAGCAGCTCTGTCACGAGCAGCTCGACAACGTCCGCCGCGCCGCGCGCGAAGCGGGCATGCCGGTCGGTGTCGTGCACGATCTGCCGGTCGGGGTGCATCCCGGCGGCGCGGACACCTGGGCGCTGCGGGACGTGTTCGCCGCGCAGGTGCGGGTCGGCGCGCCGCCGGACGCGTTCAACCAGCAGGGCCAGGACTGGAATCTGCCGCCGTGGCGGCCGGACCGGCTCGCCGAAGCCGGGTACGCGCCGTTCCGCGACGTCGTGCGCGGAGTGGTGAAGCACGCCGACGGCATCCGGGTGGACCACGTCGCCGGGATGTGGCGATTGTGGTGGATTCCGCCGGGCGAACCGGCTGGTCGCGGCACGTACGTGCACTACGACGCCGAAGCGATGCTCGGCGTGCTCGCGCTGGAAGCGCACCGCGCGGGCGCGGTCGTGGTGGGGGAGGACCTCGGCACCGTCGAGGACACCGTCACCGAAACCATGCACGAACGCGGCCTGCTCAGCTCCGCGGTGCTGTGGTTCCAGCGCGACTGGGACGCGCCCGGCACGCCGTTCGTCCGCCCGGACCGCTGGGATCCGGACGCGATGGCCAGCATTTCGACGCACGACCTGCCGACCGTCTCCGGCTGGCTCGAGGCCGAGCACGTCCGGGTCCGCGCCGAGCTCGGCCAGCTCGACCGTCCGGCGGAGCAGGAGTACGCCGAGGCGGCGGCGGAGCGGAAGGCGCTGCTCGAACTGGTTGCCGGCGAAGGAATTCCGGACGACGACTTGGTGGTCGCCTTGCACGCGCTGCTCGCCTCGGCGGCGTCGCGGCTCGTGCTCACCGCCCCCGCGGACGTCGTCGGCGAACGGCGCCAGCCGAACCTGCCGGGCACGGTGGATGAGTACCCTAACTGGCGCATCCCCCTTCCCGTCACCGTCGACGGGTTCTTCGCCGACCCGCGGGTGCGGGCGGCGATCGCCCCGCTCGCCGCCGCGCGCCCGCTGCGCTGAACGCTCGAAAAGCCCGTCCGGACAACGAAAACCGATGCCCAAGGAGAAGCCCTGTGCGGCCCTGGCCCGGAAAGCCCTACCCGCTCGGCGCGACCTACGACGGCGTGGGGACGAACTTCGCGCTGTTCTCCGAGGTCGCCGAGCACGTCGATCTCTGCCTGTTCGACGAGGAGGGCAACGAGACCCGCTCGCGGCTGGAGGAAGTCGACGGCTTCGTCCACCACGGCTACCTGCTCGGCGTCGGCCCCGGACAGCGGTACGGATTCCGCGTGCACGGACCGTACGACCCGAGCCGCGGCCAGCGCTGCAATCCGAGCAAGCTGCTGATCGACCCGTACGCCAAGGCGCTGTCCCGCGGCGTCGACTGGTCCGAGGCGCTGTTCAGCTACCGCTTCGACGACCCGGAGCAGTTCAACGAGGACGATTCGGCGGGCCACGTTCCGTATTCGCTCGTGGTGAGCCCGTTCTTCGACTGGGCCAACGACCGGGCTCCCGGGGTGCCGTACCACGAAACGGTCATTTACGAAACGCACGTGCGCGGCATGACGATGACGCATCCGTTCGTGCCCGAGCGGCTGCGCGGCACGTACGCCGGGCTGGCGCACCCGGCGATCGTCGAGCACCTGCAGAAGCTCGGCGTGACCACGGTGGAGCTGATGCCGGTGCACCAGTTCGTCACCGACCACGGCCTCGACGAAAAGGGCCTGCGCAACTACTGGGGCTACAACACGATCGGCTACTTCGCGCCGCACGACGCGTACGCCGCGATGCAGGGCCAGGGCGGGCAGGTCCAGGAGTTCAAGGGCATGGTCCGTGCCCTGCACGAGGCCGGCATCGAGGTGATCCTCGACGTGGTCTACAACCACACCGCCGAGGGCAACCACCTCGGCCCGACGCTGTCCATGCGCGGCATCGACAACGAGGCGTACTACCGCCTGGTCGAGGACGATCCGCAGTACTACATGGACTACACCGGCACCGGGAACTCGCTCAACGTGCGCAGCCCGCACACGCTGCAGCTGATCATGGACTCGCTGCGGTACTGGGTGACCGAAATGCACGTGGACGGCTTCCGGTTCGACCTCGCCTCGGCGCTGGCCCGCGAGTTCTACGACGTCGACCGGCTGTCGACGTTCTTCGACCTCGTGCAGCAGGACCCGATCGTGAGCCAGGTCAAGCTGATCGCCGAACCGTGGGACGTCGGGCCCGGCGGCTACCAGGTCGGCAACTTCCCTCCGCTGTGGACCGAATGGAACGGGCAGTACCGCGACACGGTGCGCGATTTCTGGCGCGGCGAACCGTCCACGCTGGGCGAGTTCGCGTCGCGGATCACCGGTTCGTCGGATCTGTACCAGGACGACGGCCGCCGCCCGTTCGCGTCGATCAACTTCGTCACCGCGCACGACGGTTTCACGCTCACCGACCTGGTGTCCTACAACGAAAAGCACAACGAGGCCAACGGCGAGGACAACCGCGACGGCGCGGACGACAACCGGTCGTGGAACTGCGGCGTCGAAGGCCCGACCGACGACAAAGAGGTCCTCGCGCTGCGCGCACGGCAGCGCCGGAACCTGCTCGCCACGCTGCTGCTGTCGCAAGGCGTGCCGATGCTGCTGCACGGCGATGAACTCGGCCGCACGCAGCAGGGCAACAACAACGCCTACTGCCAGGACACCGAACTGTCCTGGATGGACTGGGAACTCGCCGCGGAGAACTCGGATCTGGTCGAGTTCACCGCCGCGCTGACCGCGTTCCGCAAGGCGCATCCGGTGTTCCGCCGCCGCCGGTTCTTCCAGGGCAAACCGGTGCGCAAGGGGGAGGAGCTGGGCGACATCGCCTGGTTCACCCCGGCCGGCGAGGAGATGACCGAGCAGAACTGGGACGACGCGTTCGGCAAGTCCGTGGTGATTTTCCTGAACGGGGAAGGGATTCCGGACCTCGACCCGCGCGGGATGCCGGTGGAGGACGATTCGTTCCTGCTCGCGTTCAACGCGCACTGGGAGGACATCGCGATGACCCTGCCCGGCAACGGCTACGGTCGCGAATGGACAGTCGTCGTCGACACGGCGACCGGCACGGTCGGGCACGGCGACGTCGAGCCGGTCGAAGGCGGCGGCAAGTTCACGCTCGCCGCGCGTTCCCTCGTGGTGCTCCAGCGCACCGCCAAGGAGGGCGAATGAGCACGCCGTCCTCGACCTATCGCGTACAGCTGCGGCCGGAGTTCGGTTTCGCCGACGCCGCCGCGATCGTGGACTACTTGCACGAGCTGGGCATCGGCGCGTTGTACGGCTCGCCGATGCTCGACGCGACGCCCGGGTCCACGCACGGTTACGACGTCACCGACCCGACGCGCGCCCGGGGCGAACTGGGCGGCGAGGAAGCGCGAAAGGCGTTGTCGGCGCGGCTGAAAGACGCCGGGCTCGGGTTTGTGGTGGACATCGTGCCGAACCACATGTCGGTCGAGGCGCCGAAGGCGAACCGGTGGTGGTGGGACGTGCTGCGGAACGGCCAGGATTCGCCGTACGCGCCGTTTTTCGACATCGACTGGAGCCGGGGAAGGCTGCTGCTGCCGGTACTCGGCGACGACAACGACGAGGTGACTGTCGAAGGGGACGAACTGGTCTACTACGACCACCGGTTCCCGATCGCGCCCGGCACCGGCGAGGGCACGCCGCGGGAAGTGCACGCGCGCCAGCATTACGAGCTCGTCGGCTGGCGGCGCGGCAACCGGGAGCTGAACTACCGGCGGTTCTTCGACATCACGAACCTGGCCGCGGTCACCGTGGAGCGGCCGGAGGTGTTCGCCGAAACGCACGGCGAGGTGCTGCGCTGGGTGTCCGACGGCGACGTCACCGGCCTGCGCGTGGACCATCCGGACGGGCTCGCGGACCCGGGCGGCTACTTCCGGCGGCTCCGCGAGGGCGCGCCGGGGGCGTGGCTGGTGGCGGAGAAGATCCTGCACCCGGGCGAGGCGCTGCCGCAGAGCTGGCCGGTCGACGGGACCACCGGATACGACGCGCTGCGCGAGATCACGGGCGTTTTCGTGGACCCGGCCGCCGCGCCGGTCTTCACCCGGCTCGCCGCCGAACAAGGCGTGCGCACCGACTACCACGCGGTCGAAGAAGGCGCGCGGAGGTTGGTGACCGACGGCATCCTGGTCGCCGAGGTGCACCGGATCGCCGCGCTGCTCCAGGGCGTGGACGCCGACGCGGCCCGCGCCGCCGTGGCCGAGGTGATGATCGCGTTCCCGGTCTACCGCTCGTACCTCCCTGAGGGGTCCGGACACTGGGCGACCGCCGTCGCGCGGGCGCGCAAGCGGCGGCCCGAGCTGGCCCCCGCGCTCGACGCGCTGGACAGCCAGGTGCGCGGCGAGCCGGACGGCGAGCTGGCGACGCGGATCCAGCAGACGTCCGGCATGGTCGTCGCGAAGGGCACCGAGGACACGACGTTCTACCGGTTCACCCGGTTCGCCGCGCTGAACGAGGTCGGCGGCAATCCGGACCGTTTCGGGCTGAGCGCCGGGGAATTCCACACCCTGGCCGCGGGCCGGGCGGCCGCGGCCCCGGCCACGATGACCACGCTGACCACTCACGACACGAAGCGGTCCGAGGACACCCGGGCCCGGATGGCCGCGCTGTCGGAGGTCGCGGACGAGTTCGCCGTAGCGGTCCGCCGCTGGACCGCCGCGCGCGGCATCGACGAGCCCGCGCTGAATCTCCTGGCGTGGCAGACGCTCGTGGGCGCGTGGCCGATCTCGCCGGAGCGGCTCCGCGACTACCTCGACAAAGCCGCGAAGGAAGCGAAACTCCGCACCTCCTGGACGGACCACGACGAGGACTTCGAACGTGCCGTCGCCGAGTGGCCGTCCGCGGTGCTGGGCGACGCTTCGCTGGCGGCGGACGTCGAGGCGTTCGTCAACCGGGTGCGCGGCGCGGGCTGGGCGAATTCGCTCGGCCAGAAGCTGGTGCAGCTGGCCGGACCCGGCGTCCCGGACGTCTACCAGGGCACCGAGCTGTGGGACTACTCGCTGGTCGACCCGGACAACCGCCGCGAGGTCGACTACGACGTCCGGCGCGCCCTGCTCGAACGCGTCCAAGCGGGCGAACAGCCGGAGATCGACGAGACCGGCGCGGCGAAACTCCTGGTGGTCCACCACGCGCTGACCCTGCGCCGAGACCGGCCGGAGCTCTTCACCGGATACCGGCCGTTGCACGCCGAAGGCGTTGCGGCGGAACACCTTCTGGCCTTCGAACGCGGTGCCGG
This sequence comes from Amycolatopsis echigonensis, assembly GCF_014174495.1. Lineage (GTDB taxonomy): Bacteria > Actinomycetota > Actinomycetes > Mycobacteriales > Pseudonocardiaceae > Amycolatopsis > Amycolatopsis echigonensis. The sequence goes on along the minus strand of NZ_JACJHR010000028.1, from coordinate 17,476 downwards.
ACTGACCGTGGCGGTCACGCGGCTGCCGCTGGGACTGGAGCGCGCGGGCGGCTGGCGCGACACCGTTCTGCCGCTGCGCGCCGGCGAATGGACCGACGTGCTGACCGGCCGCGGAGTAGGCGACGCCCCGCGGGCGTCCGCGTTGTTCGACCAGTACCCGGTCGCGCTGCTGGTGCGGGAGGACTCCTGATGTTCCGCGTATGGGCCCCGTCCGCCGAGCGCGTCCGCGTCCGCGTTGACGGCACCGATCACGAGATGACCGCCGCCGGCAACGGCTGGTGGCAGGCCGACGTCACCGGCACGGACTACGCGTTCCTGCTCGGCGACGACGACCGCCCGCTGCCGGACCCGCGCTCGCTGCGCCAGCCGAACGGCGTGCACGACGCCTCGCGCGTCTACGACCATTCCGCCTTCGCCTGGACCGACCAGGCGTGGACCGGACGGCAGCTGCCCGGCGGGGTGGTCTACGAACTGCATGTCGGCACCTTCACCGAGGCAGGCACGTTCGACGCGGTCATTGACCGGCTCGGGCACCTGGTCGACCTCGGCATCACGCACGTCGAACTGCTGCCGGTGAACTCCTTCGACGGCACCGCTGGCTGGGGCTACGACGGCGTCCTCTGGGGCGCGGCGCACGAACCCTACGGCGGCCCGGACGGGCTGAAACGCCTGGTCGACGCCTGTCACGCGCGCGGGCTCGCGGTCGTGCTCGACGTGGTCTACAACCACCTCGGCCCATCCGGCGCCTACCTCGACCGGTTCGGCCCGTACTTCGCCGGCCGCACGGACTGGGGCGCCGGCCTGAACCTCGACGGTCCCGGTTCCGACGAAGTCCGCCGCTACGTCATCGACAACGCCCTCGGCTGGCTGCGCGACTTCCACGTCGACGGCCTGCGCCTCGACGCCGTGCACGCGCTGGTCGACAAACGCGCCGTGCACCTGCTGGAGGAGCTGTCCGCCGAGGTCGACGCACTGTCAGCCGCGCTGAACCGCCCGCTGACGTTGATCGCGGAGTCCGACCAGAACGACCCGAAGCTCGTCACCGCCCGCGACGCCGGCGGCTACGGCCTGCACGCGCAGTGGTCCGACGACCTGCACCATGCGCTGCACGTCCGGCTCACCGGCGAGACCACCGGTTACTACACCGATTTCGCCGAGCCTGGCGCGCTGGCCAAAACCCTCCGGGAGGCGTTCTTCCACGCCGGCACGTGGTCGTCGTTCCGCGAGCGCACGCACGGCCGCCCGCTCGACCGGCGCGTCGCCCCCGGCCACCGGTTCCTGGCCTACCTGCAGGATCACGACCAGATCGGGAACCGCGCGACCGGCGACCGGCTGTCCGCGACCGTTTCGCCCGGCCTGCTGGCCTGCGGCGCCGCGGTGGTGTTCTGCTCGCCGTTCACGCCGATGCTGTTCATGGGCGAGGAGTGGGCCGCGGAGACGCCGTGGCAGTTCTTCGCGTCGTTCCCGGACCCGGAGCTGGCCGAGGCCGTCCGCACCGGCCGCCGCCGCGAATTCGCCCGGCACGGCTGGGGCGAAACGGACGTCCCGGACCCGATGGACCCGGCCACCGTCGCCCGCTCGCGGCTCGACTGGACCGAACCGGCCAAACCGGGCCACCGGGAGATCCTCGGCCTGTACCGGACGCTGATCCGGCTCCGCCGCGAGCACCCGGACCTCACCGACCCGCGGCTGGACCGGGTCGTCGTGGACACCGCGCCGGACGACGCGTGGCTGGTCCTGCACCGGGGCGCGCTGCGGCTGGCGTGCAACTTCGGGCCGGAGCCGGTCGAGCTTCCGGTGGCGGGGGAGGTGCTGGCTTCGTGGGGGAATCCCGAAGTCGGCGGTGCTGCGACGGCGTTGCCCGCTGAGTCGTTCGTCCTGGTCGCTACCGGGTGACCTCGGGGTAGCGGCGGAGAGCGACTGTCCCGAAACCCTCAACCCGAGGTCGCGGGTCGCTTCGGGGCACGCCCGGGTCGGAACCCCTGCCGGCGGCGTCGTCGGCCCAGGTCATCACCCCTGCCTGGGCAAGTTCAGCCAAGAGCCGGAGCCCGCCGCCGCCCCGGGTTTGAAAAGATCGGCGCATGGCACAACGACCCGCATCCGACAACCAGGTTCTCGCCGGACGCCCGTTCCCGCTCGGCGCCCACCCGGAGGCGGGCGGCGTCCGGTTCGCGGTGACGTCCGCCGTCGCCGACGCGGTCGAGGTGTGCCTCATCGGAGACGACGGGTCCGAGCGGCGGATCGAACTGACCGAACGCACGTTCGGCGTCTGGCACGGCCTCGTCCCGGGCGTCACGGTCGGGCAGCGCTACGGCTACCGCGTGCACGGTCCGTACGACCCGGCGCACGGCTACCGGTGCAACCCGGCCAAGCTCCTCGTCGACCCGTACGCGCGCCGGATCGACGGGAAGCTCGTCAGCCTGCACGCCGCACAGGGCTTCACCGGCGACCCGGAGCGCGGTCCGATGTCCACTGTGGACTCATTGGGCGCCGTGCCGCTGTCGGTCGTCACCTCGCCGGGCGGACAGGACACCGGGATCAAGCCCGAGGTCCCGTTCGAGGAGTCGGTGATCTGCGAGCTGCACGTGAAGGGGTTCACCCAGCAGCATCCGTTCATCCCGGAGGCGCTGCGCGGCACGTACCTCGGCCTCGCGCACCCGGTCGCGATCGAGCATCTGACCCGGCTCGGCGTGACGACCGTCGAACTGCTGCCGGTGCACTCGTTCGCCGACGAGCCCGCGCTGATCCGCTCGGGCCGGCACAACTACTGGGGCTACTCGCCGCTGGGCTACTTCGCGCCGCACGCCGGGTACGCGAGCGAGCCGGGCCGCGAGGTCGAGGAGTTCCGCACGATGGTGGCGGCACTGCACGCGGCCGGCATCGAGGTGCTGCTCGACGTCGTCTTCAACCACACCTGCGAAGGCGGCCCGGACGGTCCGACGCTCTCGCTGCGCGGCCTCGACGCCCCGGCGTACTACCTGCACACCCGCCGCGGCCACATGGCCGACCTCACCGGCTGCGGCAACACCCTCGACGCCGGTTCGCCGACGGTCGTCCGGCTGGTCACCGACTCGCTGCGGTACTGGACGCAGGAGATGGGCGTCGACGGGTTCCGCTTCGACCTGGCGAGCACGCTCGGCCGCCCGCGCGGCGAGATGTTCGACCGCGAATCCACGATGCTCACCGCGATCACGACCGACCCGGTGCTGTCGCGCTGCAAGCTGATCGCCGAACCGTGGGACGCGACCGGCGAGGGCTACCGCGTCGGCGACTTCGGCGCGCAGTGGGCCGAGTGGAACGGCCGCTACCGCGACACCGTCCGCGACTTCTGGCGCGGCGCGACCGGCGTGCGGGACCTCGCGTACCGGTTGTCCGGCTCGTCGGATCTGTACGACCACAACCTGCGCCGTCCGTGGCAGTCGATCAACTTCGTCACCGCGCACGACGGCTTCACGTTGCGGGATCTGGTGTCCTACAACGAAAAGCACAACGAGGCCAACGGCGAGGACAACCGCGACGGCACGAACGACAACCGGTCGTGGAACCACGGCGCGGAGGGCGAGACCGACGACCCGGCGATCGTCGCGCTGCGCACCCGCCAGGCGCGCAACCTGTTCGCGACGCTCCTGCTGTCCACCGGCACGCCGATGTTCGCCGCGGGCGACGAGATGTGGCGGACCCAGTACGGCAACAACAACGCCTACTGCCTCGACGACGAGACGTCGTGGATCGACTGGACCCCGACCGAGGCCTCGGAGCCGATGCTCGACTTCGCCCGCCGAGTGATCCGGCTGCGCGCGCACAGCCCGGCGCTGCGGCAGCCGGAGTTCTTCGAGGGCCGCACGACGGTCACCGGCAAGCCCGACCTCGTCTGGTTCCGCCCGGACGGCGAGGAGTTCGACGAGATCGACTGGTTCGACGAGGACCGCCGCACGCTCTGCATGTGGATCGACGGGTCGAACAGCCAGGCGCGCAACCGCGAGGGCGAGCTCGTCACCGACCATTCGTGGCTGCTGGTGCTGCACGCGGGCGCGGAACCGGCCGAGATCGTCCTGCCCGGCCCGGAGTACGGCGAGACCTTCAAGCCCACTTTGGACACCAGCACCGCCGACGGCACCCCGGCCCATCCCGGCGTGCTCGAGCCGAAGGCGCGGATCACGGTCGAGGCGCGGTCGCTGCTGTTGCTGCGCGCGCCGCGGGACACGGTCGAGATCCCGCAGCTGTAACTCGCTCCGCAGAGGTCCGTGAAGGACTCCTTGCCGGAATCGGATTCCCCCAAGGAGTCCTTCACGGACGGCAACGCACGCTCCGGACTTCCGCCCCGATACTCACGGGTAATCACCGGAACGCGCCGCCGATTGTTAACGCAATTCGGCGCGCGTGTTGCGGACGGGGGTCCGGAATGCGTCCGGGAGTTCCGCCGAATGGGCGCGTTTCGCCCGACCGGGTGGCGGGAATTGCAGAAAAAGGCCCCGCTGTCAACGGCTTTGGAGGAATCAGGCACACTGACCGTGCTCGCGAAAGCACACTCCGACCACCCTCCCACCCACCGTGAAAAAGGGGCATTGCCATGACCGGCAGGCTCGGGATCGACGACGTCGCACCCATTGTCAGCTGCGGCCGGCATCCGGCCAAAGCCGTTGCAGGCGAACATTTCCCCGTCACCGCCACGGTCTGGCGGGAGGGTCACGACGCGGTGGCCGCGACGGTCGCCTGGCGCGGTCCCGGCGACCGCGCCGCGCGCCAGACCCGGATGGCCGAACAGGGCCGCGGGCTCGACCGGTTCGGCGCGGTGATCGTGCCCGACGCCGAGGGCATGTGGACCTATCGCGTGGACGCGTGGAGCGATCCGTGGGCCACCTGGGAGCACGCGGTCGAGGTGAAGATCGCCGCCGGGCAGGGGCCGGGGGAGCTGGCCAACGACCTGGAGAGCGGGGCGCGGCTGCTCGACCGCGTGTCGCGCCGCCCGGAGCGGCGGGCCGAGCGCCCGCTGCTCGCCGGGGCCGCGGCCGCGCTGCGCGACGAGGAGCGCGATCTCGCCGAGCGCGTCGGACCGGCGCTCTCGCCCGAGGTCCGCCAGCTCATGCACGACTTCCCGGTGCGCGAGCTGATCACCAAGGGCCGCACGCTGAAGCTGTGGGTCGACCGCAAGCGCGCGGCTTTCGGTTCCTGGTACGAATTCTTCCCCCGCTCCACCGGCGGGGTCGACGCGCAGGGCCGCGCGGTGCACGGCACCTTCGCCACCGCCGAGCGCGAGCTGGACCGCATCGCGGGCATGGGCTTCGACGTCGTCTACCTGCCGCCGGTGCACCCCATCGGGCGGGTGAACCGCAAGGGCCCCAACAACACTCTGGACGCGACGCCGGACGACGTCGGCTCGCCGTGGGCGATCGGAGCCGACGAGGGCGGGCACGACGCGATCCACCCGCAGCTGGGCACGATCGAGGATTTCGACTCGTTCGTGGCGCGCGCGGAGGAACTCGGCCTCGAGGTCGCGCTCGACCTCGCGCTGCAGGCCGCGCCGGACCACCCGTGGGTGGTCAAATACCCGGAGTTCTTCACCACCCGCCCGGACGGCACCATCGCGTACGCGGAGAACCCGCCGAAGAAGTACCAGGACATCTACCCGGTCAACTTCGACAACGACCCGCGCGGCATCTACGACGAGGTGCTGCGCGTCGTGCTGCACTGGGTGTCGCACGGGGTGCGGATCTTCCGGGTCGACAACCCGCACACCAAGCCGCCGGACTTCTGGGCGTGGCTGATCCAGTCGGTGAAGGACGCGCATCCGGACGTGCTGTTCCTCGCCGAGGCGTTCACCCGTCCGGCCCGGCTGTGGGGGCTGGCGAAACTCGGCTTCACGCAGAGCTACACGTACTTCACCTGGCGCACGACGAAAGAAGAGCTGATCGAGTTCGGCACGGACCTCGTCGCGCACTGGGACCACGGACGGCCGAACCTGTTCGTCAACACTCCGGACATCCTGCACGAATCGCTGCAGCACGGCGGTCCGGGCATGTTCGCGCTGCGCGCCGCGCTCGCCGCGACGATGTCGCCGACCTGGGGCGTGTACTCCGGCTACGAACTGTTCGAATCCGAGGCGGTGCGGCCGGGCAGCGAGGAGTACCTCGACTCGGAGAAGTACCAGCTGCGCCCGCGCGATTTCGCCCGCGCGCTCGCCGAGGGCCGTTCGCTGGAACCGTGGCTGACCCGGCTCAACGCCGTCCGCCGCGCGCACCCGGCGCTGCAGGGCATGCGGTCGCTGCGCTTCCACCACATCGACAACGACGCGCTGCTCGCCTACTCCAAACAGGACCCGGCGACCGGGGACACGGTCGTCGCGGTGGTGAACCTCGACCCGCACAACGCGCAGGAGGGCACGCTCTGGCTCGACCTGCCGTCGCTCGGCTTCGACTGGTCCGAACGGCTCATCGCGCACGACGAGGTCACCGGCGAGACGTGGGACTGGGGCCAGGCGAACTTCGTCCGGCTCGAACCGTGGCGGGCGGTCGCGCACATCGTGGCGCTGCGCCGCAGGCTCGCGGCCTGACGGCTTCTTCGACACGAGTGGTTATCCCGGAGCGGATCGGGATAACCGTATTCAGCACCGGCAAACTCACGACAAGGTGGAACGGATGGACGAGGAGAGCCGGCCCGGCGCCGCGGCGGGACTGGCGGACGTGCCGCACACCGGGGAGGCGATGACCGCCGACGGCATGCTGGTCGAGCCGCAGGCGGACGACTTCACGCACGCGCACGCGGCGCCGAAGGACCCGGAATGGTTCAAGAGCGCGGTGTTCTACGAGGTGCTGGTGCGCGCGTTCGCCGATTCGAACGGCGACGGCACCGGCGACCTGCGCGGGCTGGCCGGCCGGCTCGACTACCTCGCCTGGCTCGGCGTGGACTGCCTGTGGCTGCCGCCGTTCTACGCCTCGCCGCTGCGCGACGGCGGGTACGACATCAGCGATTTCCGTGCCGTGCTGCCGGAATTCGGCAGCGTCGAGGACTTCGTGTACCTGCTCGACGAGGCGCACCGGCGCGGCATCCGGGTGATCACCGACCTGGTGCTGAACCACACGTCGGACGCGCATCCGTGGTTCCAGCAGTCGCGCTCGGACCCGGACGGCCCGTACGGCGACTACTACGTGTGGAGCGACGACGATTCCCGCTACGCCGACGCGCGGATCATCTTCGTCGACACCGAAACGTCGAACTGGACCTACGACCCGGTGCGCGGCCAGTTCTACTGGCACCGGTTCTTCTCCCACCAGCCGGACCTGAACTACGAGAACCCGGCCGTGCAGGACGCGATGATCGACGTGCTGCGATTCTGGCTGGACATCGGCATCGACGGCTTCCGCCTGGACGCGGTGCCCTACCTGTTCGAACAGGAGGGCACCAACTGCGAGAACCTGCCGCGCACGCACGATTTCCTCAAGCGCTGCCGGAAAGTGGTCGACGACGAGTACCCCGGCCGGATCCTGCTGGCCGAGGCGAACCAGTGGCCGACCGACGTGGTCGAGTACTTCGGCGACGCGGAGTCCGGCGGCGACGAATGCCACATGGCGTTCCACTTCCCGCTGATGCCGCGGATCTTCATGGCCGTGCGCCGGGAGTCGCGGTTCCCGATCTCGGAGATCCTGCTGCAGACGCCGCAGATCCCGTCCGGCACGCAGTGGGGCATCTTCCTGCGCAACCACGACGAGCTGACGCTCGAGATGGTCAGCGACGAAGAGCGCGACTACATGTACTCCGAGTACGCCAAGGACCCGCGGATGAAGGCCAACATCGGCATCCGCCGGCGGCTGGCCCCGCTGCTGGACAACGACCGCAACCAGCAGGAGCTGTTCACCGCGCTGCTGCTGTCGCTGCCCGGGTCGCCGGTGCTGTACTACGGCGACGAGATCGGCATGGGCGACAACATCTGGCTCGGCGACCGCGACGCCGTCCGCACGCCGATGCAGTGGACGCCCGACCGCAACGCCGGGTTCTCGACCTGCGACCCCGGCCGGATCTACCTGCCGGTGATCATGGACCCGGTGTACGGGCACCAGGCGCTGAACGTCGAGGCGCAGGCCGACAACGCGGCGTCGCTGCTGAACTGGACGCGCCGGATGATCGAGGTCCGCAAGCAGCACCACGCGTTCGGCCAGGGCGATTTCACCGACCTCGGCGGCTCGAACCCGAGCGTGCTCGCCTACCAGCGCCGGTGGCTGCGCCCGGACGGCCGCGAGGACGTCGTGCTGTGCGTCAACAACCTGTCCCGTTTCCCGCAGCCGGTGGAACTGGACCTGTCCGCGCACCAGGGCGCGACGCCGGTCGAGCTGACCGGCGGCGTGCGCTTCCCGGACATCGGCGAGCTGCCGTACCTGCTCACGCTGCCCGGGCACGGGTTCTACTGGTTCCAGCTGCTCGAGCCGGAAGAATGAGGTGAGTCCGCTGTCGCACCACGGTCCCCCGCCCGAACTGTCCGAGGTGTCCGGGGCGCTGGCCGCCCTCCTGCCGGACTGGCTGCCCGCGCAGCGCTGGTTCGCGGGCAAGGACCGGCCCGTCGACGAGGTCCGCCCGGCCGGCCTCACCGTGCTGGACGGCCCGGATCCGCTGCTGGTGCACGCGGTCGTCGACGTGGTGCAGGGCGACCGCGCCGAGCCCTACCAGCTGCTGATCGGCCGCCGGTCCGGGATTCCCGAGGTCGCGTCGGCGGCGCTGCTCGGCGACCGGCTCTACGAGGCGAGCGGCGACGCGGACCTCGCCGCCGGGCTGCTCGACCGGATGGCGGCGGGCGAGTCCGTCGGGCCGCTGCGGTTCGCGGCGGAACCGGACGCGACGCTCGAGCCCGGGCTGCGTTCGCGGCCGATCACCGCGGAGCAGAGCAACACCTCGCTGGTGTACGGCGGGCAGTACATCCTCAAGCTGTTCCGCAAGCTCAGCCCGGGCATGAACAAAGACCTGCTGCTGCACCGCGCGCTGCAGAAAGCCGGGTGCAAGCACGTGGCGCGCGTCGTCGGCTCGATCTCCGGGGAACTGCACGGCGAACCCGCGACGATGGGGATGCTGCAGGAGTTCCTGCCGGACGCGGTCGACGGGTGGGCGATGGCGACCACGAGCGTGCGGGACCTGCTGGCCGAACCGGACCAGTCGGCGGAGGAAGCGGGCGGCGACTTCGCGGGCGAGGCCGAGCGGCTGGGCACCGCAGTGGCCGAGGTGCACGCGGACCTCGCGACCGCGCTCGGCACCGAGCCCGCAGACAGCGACGAGCTGGCCCGCACGGTGCGCGCGATGACCGAGCGTCTCGACCAGGTGTCCGAGGCCGTCCCGGAGCTGGCCGTGTACGCGCCCGCGCTGCGCGAAGTGTTCGAAGCGGTGCGCGCGCACGAGGCGCCGATCTCGCTGCAGTACATCCACGGCGATCTGCACTTGGGCCAGGTGCTGCGTACCGTCAACGGATGGCTGCTGCTGGACTTCGAAGGCGAACCGGCCGCCCCGGTCGCGGAACGGCACGCGCTGCGCTCGCCGCTGCGCGACGTCGCGGGCATGCTGCGGTCGTTCGACTACGCGGCGCACCAGCGGCTCGTCGGGCAGCCCGAGAACGCGGACGTGACCCGGCACGCGATGGAATGGGCCCGGCGCAACCGCGCCGCGTTCTGCACCGGGTACGCCCGCGCCGGCGGGCCGGTCGGCGACCCGCGGGAGCACGCGGACCTGCTCCGCGCCTTTGAACTGGACAAAGCGGTGTACGAGGTCGCCTACGAGCACGCGAACCGGCCGGACTGGCTGAGCGTGCCCCTGGCGGCGATCGCCCGCAGCACCGACGGAAGCGAGTGACCCCTGTGAACGCTGTCCCCGCGGATCTGCCCTCGGCGGCGCCGTCACCGATCGACATCGACCGGCTGCTGGCAGGCGAGCACCACGACCCGCATTCGGTGCTCGGCGTGCACACCGTCGGCAGCGACATCGTCGTGCGCGCGCTGCGCCCGGGCGCGACATCGGTGTCGGTCGTCGCCGGCGAGCGACGCGTCCCGCTGGATCGCGTGGCGGACGCGCTGTTCGCCGCGACGCTGCCGGAACACCCCGGCGACTACCGGATCGAAGTCGGCTACGACAACCGGACGGTCGTCACCGACGACCCGTACCGCTGGCTGCCGACGGTGGGGGAGCTGGACCAGCACCTCATCGGCGAAGGACGGCACGAGCGGCTGTGGGACGTCCTCGGCGCGCACGTGCGCCGGTACGACACCCCGAACGGAGTCGTCGAAGGCGTGTCCTTCGCGGTGTGGGCGCCGACCGCGCGCGGCGTCCGGGTGATCGGCGACTTCAACGCGTGGGAGGGCCGCGGCCATCCGATGCGCTCGCTCGGGTCGTCCGGCGTGTGGGAGCTGTTCGTGCCCGGCGTTTCCGTCGGCAGCTGCTACAAGTTCCGCATCCTCGGCGCGGACGGGCACTGGCACGAGAAGGCCGACCCGATGGCGTTCGCCACCGAGGTGCCGCCCGCGACCGCGTCGAAGGTGACCGAATCCGAGTACACCTGGGGCGACGGCGACTGGGTCGCCCGGCGCGAGGCGACCGACTGGGCGGACGCGCCGATGAGCGTGTACGAGGTGCACCTCGGCTCGTGGCGGCCCGGGCTCGGCTACCGCGAACTGGCCGACCAACTGGCCGACTACGTCGAGGAAACCGGCTTCACCCACGTCGAGTTCCTGCCGGTGGCCGAGCATCCGTTCGGCGGCTCGTGGGGCTACCAGGTCACCTCGTACTACGCGCCGACGTCGCGGTTCGGCTCGCCGGACGACTTCCGGTACCTGGTCGACCATCTGCACCAGCGCGGCATCGGCGTGCTCGTGGACTGGGTGCCCGCGCATTTCCCGCGCGACATCTGGGCGCTGGCGCGGTTCGACGGCAGCCCGCTGTACGAGCACGAGGACCCGCGCCGCGGCGAGCAGCCGGACTGGGGCACGCTCGTGTTCAACTTCGGTCGCAACGAGGTGCGCAACTTCCTCGTCGCGAACGCGCTGTTCTGGCTGGAGGAGTACCACCTCGACGGCCTGCGCGTGGACGCGGTCGCGTCGATGCTGTACCTCGACTACTCCCGCAAGGAAGGGGAGTGGCTGCCGAACGAGTACGGCGGCCGGGAAAACCTCGACGCCGTACGGTTTCTGCAGGAACTGAACGCGACTGTCTACAAGCGACACCCGGGCGTGGTGATGGTTGCCGAGGAGTCCACCGCGTGGCCCGGCGTCACCCGCCCGACGCATCTGGGCGGTCTCGGGTTCGGCTTCAAGTGGAACATGGGCTGGATGCACGACACGCTCCGCTACCTGTCGCACGAGCCGATCCACCGGGCGTACCACCACAACGAGATGACCTTCTCGCTCGTGTACGCGTGGAGCGAGAACTTCGTCCTGCCGCTGTCGCACGACGAAGTGGTGCACGGCAAGGGTTCGCTGTGGGAACGGATGCCGGGCGACGACTGGAACAAGGCGGCCGGGCTGCGCGCGCTGCTGGCGTTCATGTGGGCGCATCCGGGCAAGCAATTGCTGTTCATGGGCGGCGAATTCGGCCAGCCGCGCGAATGGTCGGAGTCGCGGCCGCTGGACTGGCATCTGCTGGAAACCCCGCTGCACCGCGGCGTGCGCGACCTGATCCGGCAGCTGAACGCGGTCTACCGGGACACCGCCGCGCTGTTCAGCGGCGACGTCCGGCCGGAAGGCTTCCGCTGGATCGACGCGAACGACTCCGCCGGGAACGTGCTGAGCTTCCTGCGCCTGGGCGCGGACGGTTCGCGGCTCGCCTGCATCGCGAACTTCGCCGGAGTCCCGCACCACGACTACCGGGTGGGGCTCCCGTCGGCCGGCCGGTGGACCGAGGTGCTGAACACGGACGCGGAAGCGTACGGCGGCTCGGGAGTCGGGAACCTGGGCGCGGTGGAGGCGACGGAGGAACCGTGGCACGGCCAGCCCGCGTCGGCGGTGCTGCAACTGCCGCCGAGCGGGGTGCTGTGGTTGCTGGAGGAACGCCCCGCCGAAGACTGACCTGTCCACCGCTTTCGCTTTCGAGGCCGTGAGGGGAACCCCGAGTCCGTCGGGGTTCCCCTCACGGCCTTCCTGCGGTGTTGCCCGTCCGGTCATCCGGTGTTGCCCGGAATTCCTCTCGCAGCCGTCGTCTCCCGACTCCGGTCGGAAAATGACCCACGGAGCGTCTTGCCGGTGGAGCCGCTGGTCGGCATACTTTGTTGCCATCCACAACAAACCCGGGGTGGCGCCGCCAGGCCGCCCCTCGAGTGATTGAGGGATGACAATGACGTCCACGCACACCCCCTCTCGCTGGCGGCTGCTCGCGATCCCCGCGGCGCTCGTCCTCGCCGGCGCGGTCGCGCTGACGCCCGCCGGGAACGCCGCGCCCGCCGCCGCTCCGGCCGCCGGGTTCTCCGACGATTTCGACGGCCCGGCCGGCTCTCCCGCCGACGGGAGCAAGTGGAACTACGAAACCGGCGACAACAACGGCAACAACCACGAACGGCAGTGGTACACCTCGGGCGCGGCGAACGCCGCGCTCGACGGCCAGGGCCACCTCGTGATCACCGCGAAGAAAGAGAACTCCGGCAACACCTGCTGGTACGGCGCGTGCCAGTACACGTCGGCGCGGCTGAACACGTCCGGCAAGTTCAGCCAGGCGTACGGGCACCTGGAAGTCCGGATGAAGCTGCCGCGCGGGCAAGGGATGTGGCCGGCGTTCTGGATGCTCGGCGGCGGGCAGTGGCCGGACGACGGCGAGATCGACGTGATGGAAAACATCGGCAAGGAGCCGAACACGGTGCACGGCACCATCCACGGCCCCGGCTACTCGGGAGCGGGCGGCATCGGCGCGGCGTTCACCGGCCCGAACTTCTCCGACGACTTCCACACCTACGCGGTCGACTGGTCGCCGGACAAGATCGTCTGGCTGGTCGACGGCCAGGCCTACGAAACCCGCACGCCGGCGGACCTCAACGGCAAGAAATGGGTGTACGACCACCCGTTTTACCTGATTTTGAACCTCGCGGTGGGCGGCGACTGGCCGGGCGACCCGGACGGCAGCACCCAGTTCCCGCAACAGCTGGTGGTCGACTACGTGCACGTGAGCTGACCACCCTCGCCGCCGGAACCCCGGCGGCGCGGAGAAGGCGCGGTCTCCGCGGGCCCCGTCCGGCTCTTTCCCGAGCCGGGCGGGGCTTTTCCGTGCCGCGGCCCGGGTACACAGGTTTCGCACGGACGACGTCAAGGAAAATCTCAGGTAGCAGGTGTTTCCTGAGCTGGCGGAGGGTCACGAGACGCAGGAGCGGACCATGAACGAGCAGGAGCGCAGCGGGCACGGCCAGGGACAGCCCGGTTACGGACAGGCGTACCCCTACTCGCCGGGAGCCGGACAGCAATCTCAGCACGGCTGGGGCCACTGGGGCACTCCGCCGCCGGGCGCGTACGGACCTCAGCCCGGCGGTCAGCCGTACCCGACCCAGCAGTTCCCCGCGCCGCACCACCAGCGGTCCCGCCATCCGTTGCGGACGGCGGCCCTGACCGCCGGCGCGGTCGCGCTGTCGGTCGCCGTCGGGCTCGGGGTCGGGCACTTCGTGTGGACGCCGTCCGCGCCGTCCGGCGTTTCCGGGAACCAGAACTTCGGTTCCATCGGCAACCAGACCAACCCGTCGAACACCGCGATCGACCCGCAGGCGATCGCGAAGAAGGCCAGCCCGGGCGTCGTCAACGTCAACACCGAGCTGGGCTATCAGGGCGCGGCCGCGGCGGGCACCGGCATCGTGCTCACCCCCGACGGCGAGGTGCTCACGAACAACCACGTCGTCGAGGGCGCGACCAGCATCAAGGTCACCGACATCGGCAACGGCCAGACGTACACCGCCTCGGTGCTCGGCTACGACCGCAGCCACGACGTCGCGGTGCTCAAGCTCGCGGACGCGTCCGGGCTGGCGACGGAGACGCTCGGCGATTCCTCGTCGGTCAAGGTCGGCGACGCGGTCGTCGGGCTCGGCAACGCGGGCGGAGCCGGGGGAGCGCCGATCCCGGCCGGCGGTCGGGTGACCGCGCTGAACCAGTCGATCACCGCGTCCGACGAATCGAACAGCTCGTCCGAGAAGCTCAAGGACCTGATCCAGGTCGACGCGAACATCCAGTCCGGCGATTCCGGCGGCCCGCTCGTGAACGGGCAGGGCCAGGTCGTCGGCATGGACACCGCGGCCTCGGCCGGGTACCAGTTCAACGGCGGCGGACGACGCGGCCACGGCGGGCTCGGCAACGGCTTCCCCGGCGACAACTCCCCGGGCGACTCGCAAGGCGACGGCTCGCAGGGCAATGGCTCGCAGGGTGACGGCTCGCAGGGTTCCAGCGGGAACGAGGGCTACGCGATCCCGATCAACCAGGCGATCTCCATCGCGCACCAGATCGTCGGCGGCACCGGCTCCGACACGGTTCACATCGGGAAGAGCGCGTTCCTGGGCGTGACCGTCAGCGATGCCGGACAGCAGCAGCAACAGCAGAGCGGAACCGGCACGGGCGCCGCTATCCAAGAGGTCGTCCCCGACGGCGCGGCGGCCAAAGCGGGTCTCGTCGCTGGAGACGTGATCACCGCGGTGGACGGCAAACCGGTCGACTCGCCCACCGCGCTGACCACCCTGATGGACCAGCATCACCCCGGCGACAAGCTCACCGTGACCGTCGTCGACCAGACCGGTCAGCAGCAGAACGTCACGGTCGTGCCCGCCGAAGGCCCCGTGGGCTGACTCTCCGCGTCATCCGGGCGGCTGAGCGTTCAGTCGTCCGGATAACGCGTGTCCAGCGAGACCTCCTCCCACGCCGCGAGATCGGCGAGCTGCTGCTCGAGCTTCGCCCGGATCCGGGTCACCGCCTCGGGCCCGAGCGGCAGCCGCAGCGGCGCGTCCGGAGTGTCGACGAGTTTGACGATGGCCTCCGCGGCCTTCGCCGGATCGTTCGGCTGCACGCCGTCCTGCGCGGAAAACCGTTGGCGCATAACGCCCGCCGGGGTGTCGCGGTAGTCGTCGATAGGTTCGGAAAACGTCATCGACCTCCCGGCGAAGTCCGTCCGGAACGGCCCTGGTTCCACCAGGCTCACCCGGATCCCCAGCGGCGCGACCTCCCCGGCGAGCGCCTCGGACATCCCTTCCAGCGCGAACTTCGACGTCGCGTACAACGCGTGCCCGGGATTCCCGACCACCCCGCCGACCGACGACAACTGCACGATGTGCCCGCTGCGCTGCGCCCGCAGATGCGGCAGCACCGCGCGCGTGACGTTCAGGACGCCGAACACGTTGGTCTCGAGCACTTGCCGAGCCTGTTCGTCGGTCAGTTCTTCGAGCGCGCCGACCAGCCCGCGCCCGGCGTTGTTGACCAGGACGTCGATCCGCCCGTACTCAGCGATCGCCGCGCTCACCGCGGCTTCCACCGACGCCGGATCCGTGACGTCCAGCCGGGCGGTGAACGTCTTCAAGCCTTCGAGCGCACTCGTGTCGCGAGCCGTGGCCACGACCTTTTCTCCCCGCGCCAGCACAGTTTCGGCGAGCACGCGGCCGAACCCGCTGCTCGCTCCCGTGATGAACCAGACGCGTCCGGACATGCGGACCTCCCCAGGACCAGGTACCTTGATACTCAAACCAAACTACCTTGAGCTTCGAGGGAGTGTCCAGTTGGACTCAGTGGGGGCGGGCCTGGCCGCGTGGCTGGCCGTGATGCCGGACGGCGTGGACGAGCAGGTCGAAGCGGCCCGGCAGCGGATCGGCCGGCTGTCGCGGCAGTTCGAGCAGGTGCTGCGCGGAGTCGCGGAGGAATACGGCTTCAGCACGGGGGACTGGCAAGCGCTGTCGGCGTTGCACCGCTCGGGCCGCGCGGCGGTGCTCACCCCGAAAGAGCTGGGCGACCGGCTGGGCGTCACCTCCGGCACCGTCACCGTACGGATCGACCGCCTGGAACGAGCGGGTTTGGTGGAACGCGTCGCCGCGTCCTCGGACGGCCGGAGCCGCCCGATCCGCCTGACCCGCAAGGGTCGCGCCCGCTGGGCCGCCGCGACTCGGAAACGCACCGAACGAGAGCAGGCGCTGTTCCGGTCCGTGCTGGGTGAGGATGAGCTGGATGGCTTGAACGGTCTCCTGTCCCGCCTGCTGACCCGCTTCGAGGCCGAGTTCGGCCCGTCCTCCCCGCACGACGCCCTCCGCCCGGAGTGACTTCGCCGGTTTTTGTCGGTGGTCGGCGCTAGCGTGGGCGGTATCAGACTGGAGGGAAGATCATGACCACTCTCAAAGACCGGCCGAACACCGCACTGCTGGTCGTCGACGTGCAGAACGGCGTCGTCGCGGACGCGCACGAGCGGGACAGCGTCGTGGCGAACGTGGCCGCGCTGGTGGACAAAGCCCGGGAGGCCGGGGTCCCCGTCGTGTGGGTCCAGCACAACGACGAGGGTTTGGAAAAGGGCAGCTCCGAATGGGAACTGGTCCCGGAGCTGAAGCCCGCGCCGTCGGAACCGCTGGTGGAGAAGTCCTACGGCGACTCCTTCGAAGACACCACCCTGGAGTCAGTCCTCGCCGACCGGGGAGTGGGGCACCTGGTGGTGAGCGGAGCCGAGACGGACGCCTGCATCCGCTCCACCCTGCACGGCGCCTTCGCGCGAGGCTACGACGCGACCCTGGTGAGCGACGCCCACACGACGGGAGACCGCACTACGTGGGGCGCGCCGCCGCCCGCGCAGGTCATCGCGCACACGAACCTGTACTGGACCCACCAGGCCGCACCAGGTCGGACCGCGGGCACGGTCACCACGAAGGAGGTCGCCTTCAAACCGGGTGCGTGAGAGGGGCCGCTCCCGCGTGTGCGACGTCTCGCGGCTGCAGGGGGGATGCCTCGCCCGGCGCGTGAGACCGTCGCCTGGAGCCTGGAGCCTGGAGCCTGGAGCCTGGAGCCTGGAGCCTGGAGCCTGGAGCCTGGAGCCTGGAGCCTGGAGCCTGGAGCCTGGAGCCGGGAGCCGGGAGCCGGGAGCCGGGAGCCGGGAGCCGGGAGCCGGGAGCCGGGAGCCGGGCTGGGCCAGCGCGGTCGGGCTGCGTTCCGGAATCAGGCGGAGCTGGAGCGGTCGGGCTGCATTCCGGAGCGGGGCCGGGCTCGAGCGGCGGTGTCGAGCGAGGCCGAGCCGTGGGCTGGAAAGCTGCATGAGGCGAGCGAGGCCCGCTGCGCATTCTCGACCTCGCGTCCACGCGCAGCCTCCGCCACCGCTCCTGCCCTGCCCGGGACCCGCCGGGTCGCTCCGCAGCACGTCGGCGATCGGCCGGGGAAGGTTCAGCGAGCAGGAGAGGCGTCGTCGGGCACGAGTCCGCCGGGACCCGAGTCGGAGCCCCTCGCGGCGATTCCGGATGGCGACGCCGCGCCTTCCCAGCAACGCCTCCACGCACTGGGCCGCCCGGGCCCCAACCGTCGTGCGCCCACGGCCC
>NZ_JACJHR010000279.1 GCF_014174495.1 Amycolatopsis echigonensis | reverse complement strand
GGCAGGCGACGGTGACCACGGCGAGGCCACGGAGCCGGTAGGACGCCGGGCGGGACCGCCGGGGCGGCCGGGAGGTGCGCTTGCTCATCGGATCCCACTTCCGAACGCGTCGGTCCAGGGCTGGCCGACCGGCGATCCGGGCAACGGTGTCGGGTTGCTGGTGAAGCCCGGCGGCACGATGCCCGGGTTGACGTTCACGCTCGACGCCCCAGCCTGTACGTAGATGCGGCCGTAGTGGCCGTTGGCGTCGTAGTTAGCGCTCGCCGAACCCCAGTTGGACAGCAGGCCCACCGCTTCCGGGGTGAACGGACGCAGGAAGCTCAACGCGGGCATGAGGCTGCTCACGGCCGAGTTCAGGCCGGGCGCCGTCGCGTGCGCGGTGTCCAGCAGTCCCGGCGTGTAGTTCAGCAGGGTCTGCGCGTCGGCCAGA
>NZ_JACJHR010000278.1 GCF_014174495.1 Amycolatopsis echigonensis | reverse complement strand
CCTGGCCGACGCGCAGACCCTGCTGAACTACACGCCGGGACTGCTGGACACCGCGCACGCGACGGCACCCGGCCTGAACTCGGCCGTGAGCAGCCTGATGCCCGCGTTGAGCTTCCTGCGTCCGTTCACACCGGAAGCGGTGGGCCTGCTGTCCAACTGGGGTTCGGCGACCAGCAACTACGACGCCAACGGCCACTACGGCCGCATCTACATACAGGCCGGGGCGTCGAACGTGAACGTCAATCCGGGCATCGTGCCGCCGGGCTTCACCAGCGACCCGACACCGTTGCCAGGATCGCCGGTCGGCCAGCCCTGGACCGACGCGTTCGGAAGTGGGATCCGATGAGCAAGCACACGTCCCGGCCGTCCCGGCCGTCACGTCCGGTGTCCTACCGGCTCCGTGGCCTCGCCGTGGTCGTCGTCGCGTGCG
>NZ_JACJHR010000277.1 GCF_014174495.1 Amycolatopsis echigonensis | reverse complement strand
GTCGGAATGGAACACCGCGCCCGTATTGATCAACCCGCGGCGGGCGGCGAGCGTGATGGCGTCGCAGACGAGGCCGGCGCGCATATGCGGGGCGAGGGCGTGGCCGACGATTTCGCGGGTGTGCAGGTCGAGCACGGTCGCGAGATAGAGCCAGCCTTGCTCGGTGGGCAGGTAGGTGATGTCCCCGGCCAGCCGCTGCCCGGGGGCGTCGGCGGTGAAGTCGCGGCCGATCAGGTCCGGTGCGGCCGCGGCCTTGTCCGGCCGGGTCAACGACCGGGGTTTGCGGCGGGTGTTCCCGGCGATCCGCCGTTCGCGCATGACCCGCTCGACCTTCTTGTGGTTGACCGTCGCGCCGCGGCGGCGCAGTTCCGCAGTGACCCGCGGACTGCCGTAAGCACCGCGGTGGGCGGTGTGGATCCCGGCGATCTCCCCGGC
>NZ_JACJHR010000276.1 GCF_014174495.1 Amycolatopsis echigonensis | reverse complement strand
GGGTGCCTCCCGGACATCCACGACCTTGCCGATCGGGATGCCGGCGACCTTGACCTCCGTGGTAAAGGGCTGGAGCCGGTAGTCACGCGCGAAGTTGATGCTCAACTCCGTGCCCGGTCGCAGCGTGGTGAGGATCCGGTCCTTGTTGAAGAGAGCGAGACCGGCGACGAGCGCCACGACGACGAACATCGCGCCCAGTTTGAACAGCGATCCCTTGCTTTTCGGACGTCGGCGCCGGTTCTTGATACGCAAAGCCATCTTCCTCACCTCGGCCCCAGCAGAGAGCTCTTCTTGTCCTGCGGTGCCTGTCCCGGTGCGGGATAGGCGTTGCGCGCGGTGACCGGGTCCTTCAGCGCGCTCAGGGCGCCGGACAGGGACTCGGTGTTGAACAACGGGTAGATGCGCAGCCAGTGGCCCGACGCGTCACCCTGGCTGAGCGCGTTGGCCGC
>NZ_JACJHR010000275.1 GCF_014174495.1 Amycolatopsis echigonensis | reverse complement strand
CTGCGCCTCCCGGACATCCACGACCTTGCCGATCGGGATGCCGGCGACCTTGACTTCCGTGGCGTAGGGCTGGAGCCGGTAGTCACGCGCGAAGTTGATGGTCAACTCCGTGCCCGGTCGCAGCGTGGTGAGGACCCGGTCCTTGTTGAAGAGAGCGAGACCGGCGACGAGCGCCACGACGACGAACATCGCGCCCAGCTTGAACAGCGATCCCTTGCTCTTCGGACGCCGACGCCGGTTCTTGCCAAGCAAAGCCATCTTCCTCACCTCGGCCCCAGCAGAGAGCTCTTCTTGTCCTGCGGTGCCTGTCCCGGTGCGGGATAGGCGTTGCGCGCGGTGACCGGGTCCTTCAGCGCGCTCAAGGCGCCGGACAGGGACTCGGTGTTGAACAACGGGTAGATGCGCAGCCAGTGGCCCGCCGCGTCACCCCGGCTGAGCGCGTTGGCCGT
>NZ_JACJHR010000274.1 GCF_014174495.1 Amycolatopsis echigonensis | reverse complement strand
GCGGACACCAGCAGGACCTCCGCGACGCGCTGGGGGCCTTGCCCGAGGAACTGCCTGACCTCGGAACCGTGGCCAGCGCGCTGGCCACCGACGACGGGAAGGACCTGACTCGGACACTGCGTGCGCTGGACAGCCTCAGCGGCCGCTTCACCAACCGCCAGCAGGAGATCTCCGCGCTGGTCGGGCAACTGAAGACCACGTTGGACGCAGTCGGTGTCGATGGCGGCAAGCCGCTGGCGGACGTCGTGGACAAGGCGCCGGACACGCTGGGCAAGGCACGCGGGGCACTGCAGTCGCTGCAGGCGCCGCTGGCCGATGCCCAGGCGGCGATGTCGTCGCTGAAGCCGGGCGCGGACGCGCTGGGCCAGGCGACCCCGGACGTCCGCGGGGTGCTGCGCGAGGGCGTTCCGCCGCTCGACAAGGTGCCGGGCGTCGCCGGGCAGGCCGAC
>NZ_JACJHR010000273.1 GCF_014174495.1 Amycolatopsis echigonensis | reverse complement strand
TCGGACACCAGCAGGACCTCCGCGACGCGCTGGGGGCCTTGCCCGAGGAGCTGCCTGACCTCGGAACCGTGGCCGGCGCGCTGGCCACCGACGGCGGGAAGGACCTGACCGGGACGCTGCGTGCGCTGGACAGCCTCAGCGGCCGCTTCACCAACCGCCAGCAGGAGATCTCCGCGCTGGTCGGGCAACTGAAGACCACGTTGGACGCGGTCGGCGTCGATGGCGGCAAGCCGCTGGCGGACGTCGTGGACAAGGCGCCGGACACGCTGGGGAAGGCACGCGGGGCACTGCAGTCGCTGCAGGCGCCGCTGGCCGATGCCCAGGCGGCGATGTCGTCGCTGAAGCCGGGCGCGGACGCGCTGGGCCAGGCGACCCCGGACGTCCGGGGGGTGCTGCGCGAGGGCGTTCCGCCGCTCGACAAGGTGCCGGGCGTCGCCGGGCAGGCCGAG
>NZ_JACJHR010000272.1 GCF_014174495.1 Amycolatopsis echigonensis | reverse complement strand
GTCGCCTACGGCGACCGCAAGAAAGTCGCCGCGGCCATGCGTGAAATTTATACCGCGCCGACACTCGAGTCAGCCGAAATTGCACTCAACCAGTTCGACAAAGACTTCGGTGCGCAATACCCGGCCGCGATCCAAGTCTGGCGACACGCCTGGAACGACTTCACTCCGTTTCTCGACTACCCGCCCGAACTCCGCAGAATCGTCTACACCACAAACCTGATCGAGAACATCAACTTCCAGCTCCGGAAAATCACCAAGAACCGAGGCCATTTCGACAGCGACACCGCCGCGACAAAACTTCTCTACCTCGGACTCCGCAACATCACCAGCAACCGGGGAGGGCCATCGGGAACCGGAACCCGGGGCTGGAAACAAGCGTTAAATACCCTCGCCGCGCTCTTCCCAGACCGCCTCCCGCTCGACTAGAATCAGAGAAGAAATCATCCGTGGCTTACACGGAAATCATGACAGA
>NZ_JACJHR010000271.1 GCF_014174495.1 Amycolatopsis echigonensis | reverse complement strand
TTCGGGAGTTTCCAGCCGGGGCGGGGGAAGTGGCAGGTGTAGCCGTGGGGGTAGCGCTGGAGGTAGTTCTGGTGTTCGGGTTCGGCTTCCCAGAAGTCTCCGGCGGGGGTGACTTCGGTGACGACGGTGCCGGGCCAGAGTCCGGAGGCGTCGACGTCGGCGATGGTGTCTTCGGCGATGCGTTTCTGTTCGTCGGTGGTGTAGAAGATGGCGGAGCGGTAGCTGGTGCCGATGTCGTTGCCCTGACGGTTTGTGGTGGTGGGGTCGTGGACCTGGAAGAAGAATTCGAGGAGGGTGCGGAAGTCGGTCTGGTCGGGGTCGTAGGTGACTTCGATGGTTTCGGCGTGGGTGCCGTGGTTGCGGTAGGTGGCGTTCGGGACGTCGCCGCCGCTGTAGCCGACGCGGGTCGCGGTCACGCCGGGCTGGTGGCGGAACAGCTCCTCCATGCCCCAGAAACACCCGCCGGCCAGAATCGCCTTTTC
>NZ_JACJHR010000270.1 GCF_014174495.1 Amycolatopsis echigonensis | reverse complement strand
GACGAATACGGCCTCGATCTCGGTTCGGTGACCTGGGTCGTCGACGACGAGGACCACATCGAGGGCCGCGCGCCCGCGAACGTCGAACACGTCGCCGACGGCCGTTCGCTCGGCGACCTGCTGCGCGCCGGCGAAATCGACGCCGCGCTGAGCGGAAACGCCGGCACCGGGCGGGCCGACGCGCCCCGTGCCGGATGGTCGGCACCCTCACAGTCCACAGAGGACGGCCCCTATCCGCTGTTCCCCGACCACGAGGTGCTCGCCCTCGATTGGCATCTCCGCACCGGGATCTATCCCCTGCACTCGGTGATCGCGCTGCGCAGCGAGCTGGTCGAACGCGATCCCGGCCTGCCGACCGCGCTGTACGCCGCGTTCGCCGAGAGCAAGCGCCGCCAGGTCGAAGCGGATCCGGAGTGGTCGGCGCTGCCCCGGCTGGGCAAGCAGGCCAGGCAACTCGGCGCCGATCCGATCCCCTACGGCGTA
>NZ_JACJHR010000027.1 GCF_014174495.1 Amycolatopsis echigonensis | reverse complement strand
ACCCCGTCAAGGACGCCGCCGCAAGGAGTCCGGACACGAGCACAGTCGCGCCCCACATGGGAGGTCGCTCGATGCGACGGCGCGCGAGGACGACCGTCACGAACACCGTGGCCAACACCAGGCCGCCGGCCAGCCCGGTGATCATGGTGGCGGGGATCGTGGAGTACTTGACGTAGGCGAGTGTCGCCGCGATCAGAACGACCCCGATCGCGATGTGGGTGTTCCGCAGTTGCTCTTCGGTGGGCAGTGGTTTCGGCGTTCGGCGGGGTCGATCGGGTTCCGGGGAATCGTTCCCTTGGCCGCAATCTGGTGCGGTCGTTTTGATGATCTGCGTATTCCCGTTACCGATGATGGTCTGCTGGTAGTTCGAGATCGTCTCGCCGTTACGGCGGTCAGGTTTCATCGCGCGTTGCAGCGGCCTGGACAGCAACGGCGCCAACAGTCCGAACACTGCGCTGATCACCACTGCTGCCCACGGGTTGCGCAACCAGTCGGTCACTTGATGCCACACTTAATACCCCCTCGCCCGCCTTGCGGCTGCGACTCCTCCCGTTGTTAGTGAAGCACCGACACGCAGCAGTGCGGCGCAGATCAACCGCAGCCCGAAGCACCTCGAAGCCGAGTGGGAGGCGCAGGCATCCCGGCGAGGAACCCGGCCCGTCAGTCGGCGCGCATGCAAGGCATCCCGTGGGCGCCAGCGGCCCGGCATGAAGCCCGCCGGCCCGAAGAACGAGCTGGCCCGGCACGGCGCGCCGGGAACAGCTCTTGTGTGTTCAGCCGCTAGTACGTCGGCCTCGGCGCCGGTGCGCCGCGTTTCTTGGCTGCGGCGGTGAGATGGCAGCCAGTGCGCAGCAGGACGGTGGTGTTCGCCGCGGTGCCGACGTTGAGTTCGGCCTGGTATTTGTCGTGGAAGACGACTTCGTGATCGCCGGGCCGATCGACCGTGACTTGACTGGTGTCGAAGCCGTACTCGGCGGCGATCGAGCGGACTGCGTCTACTGTGTGCGGCCACTTGTCGTCGGGGATGTTGCCTTCGGCCGTCCAGTTGGGCAGGCCCTTGACCACTGCGTCGTCTGTGCCCAAGTCGGCGTTGACGGCGGCGAAATCGTTGCCGCATGACGACCCGCCCGCCTGATTCGTGATCTGCCACGGCTTCAGGCCCGGGGCTGCCGTGGCGATGACGTCGCGGACACGGCGGTACATCTGTTCGTAGCGCGTGGTGGCCTGGTCGATGTCGGGGCGCTGGAGGAGCTGGTTGAACTGTTGGGTCGTCTGGTCCACGGTCGTGTTCTCCGGTGGCGTGTCCGGTCCGGTGCACCCGGCCAGCACCAGCAAGGCCAGTGCCAGTCCGGTGGCTGTCGGGCCGTGTTTGCGTGTCATGGGATGTCGCGGTTCCTTGTCATCGCGGGGGCGGCTGGGGGTCCCTGCCGGGCGGTGCGGGAATCGGGTCGCCCGGCACTGGCGGCGGGACCGGCATCTCCCACGGTTGCACGTGCCGGACGGCGAGGTCGGGACGTCCCGCGACGACACTGGCCATGTTGTACTGGCTGGTGGAGTTCTCGTCGAGATATTGGCCGTGTTCGTGGGTGATGTGATGGGGTCCGTCCGCGCCGGTGGCGTCTCCTGTGGACAGTTGTTGAATGTCGTTGAGTACTCCGCCTGAGATGCCTTGGTAGGGGGAGGTGCCGAAGTTGTGGGCGATGTCCAGGCGGGGAACCGGGTCCTGGTCCGACCATTCGGAGAACATGTGCCCTTCCGGCACCTTGAGGTCGTTGCGGTTGCTGATGTCAAGCCCGGGCGACCCGAACACCACTGCGTCTTTGACGGGCGTGTCGTGCTGCAAGGCGATGCCGGTGGTCAGGCTTCCGTACGAATGCCCGAGGGCGGTGAGGTGGAGCGGCTGCCCGGATGCGTTGTGCGCGGCCCCGACTCCGTTGAGGAAGCCGTCCAGCTTTTGCGCGCCGATCTTCGCCAGTCCGTCGGAGGCCACCGACTTGTCGGGGTTGAGCACGTCAGCGGTCTGCGGGGTCTCGTAGCCGATCCACGTCACCGTGGCGACCTGGCCGTGGTCGCCGTATCGGGAAGCGAGGTTCTGGCTGTGCTGCTGCAGGTTGTTCATGTCCTGGTCGTAGCCGTGGAGGCTGCGGTCCACCGTCGAGGTGAAGCCCGGGGTGAATACCGCGACGTGTTCGGCGGTATCGATGTTGCCCACGCCGACGGCGGCTTTCACTCGCTCCCCAGATGTGTCGAGGGTCAGCAGCTGCCGTCCGCCGTGAGCCACGGCAGCGTCGATCGCGTCCAGCGAGCGCAGCTTCCGGTCGATCTGATCGAGATTGCGCAGAGCGTTGGCCACGAGATTGCCGCTGGGGTCGTAGACGGACTTCGTCTGGTCGACAACGGCTTGCGCGGCGGTGTGCAGCCGTTCCAGCGCGGCCCGTTCGGCGGGCAAGCGCGCGACATTGGCCTGGGACCGGACTGCTCCCGGGAGGCCGTCGCGGTTTCCCAGCCAGTCGGGGTGGTCGCGCAACAGAATCGATTGCCCGGCAGAAGAAAGGCTCGCCCACCAGGCGGCGTTCTGCGACGGGGACGCGTTCGGCGGAGGTTCGGGCAGAGTGAGGCCGGGGTTGCCGGACTCCGCTGCTGCGGCTGCCGCGGCGACGGTGGCCTCATCGCCGGTGCCGAACTCGCCTTGCGCCGCGCGGCGCAGCACCGACGTGAGATCGTTGTCGATGTCGTCGGCCGTCCGCAATGCCTACGCCACGTCGTCGATGATCTGCTGTTGCGCTCGTGCCCTGTCTTCGGGATGCATGTCCTGAGGCAGAGCCTTTCCCGCCCAGGCATCGGTGAGCTGACCGCCGTCGCCGACCTTGAACCCGTACTTCTCGGCGAGGTTTTCCGCAGCGTGGATAGCGTTCTGCACCGCCGGAATCGCGTCGGAGGCTTGCATCAAGGCTTTGTGGACCACGCTGGCTCCGGCGGCCATCTTGTCGATCCGGAAGTGGAGAAGCCGATGAGCGGACCCGGCGTCGTCGGCAGCTCCGCCTGTCCAGCCGTCGACCGGCATGATCTTGCCGAAATCGTCGCCGGAGTTGATCAGCACTTGTTCGCGCTGCTGCATGGTCGTGGCGATCTCGTTGAGAGCCGCGGCGTTCCACCGCTTGACCTCGCTGACCGTCACCATCAGCGAGGTCCGTGCATTTTGTGCTCGCCCGGCAAGGCGTCGCGGGCGTGGTCGTCGCCCGCGATGTAGGTGTCCGCGGCCTTGCCGAGCGCCGCGGCGTGTTCGCCGGCATCGTTGCACCAAGTGGTCAACGTCGCCGCCCACGAACTCGCGAACTCTCCCGCCGCGCCCGCGGCTTTCGCTCCGGGCAGAGCAGTGGTGGCGCCGTTGACGGGTGTTCCGCAGTCCGCAGCGCGGATCTCGCCGATCGCCGTCTGCCCGGCCCGGCCTGCGGAGCGGAGCGCGTCCGGCACCGTCGCGAACCCCATCAAGTCCTCCCCAGGCCCGGTGTTCGGTTCGGCCATGGCCGCGTCCAGATCGGCGATCAGTGGATCGTAGCCTGCGGGGTCGGGCATTCTGGAGAACGGCTCGACCATCGACTCGATGAATGCGTAGTGCCGTTTGAACGGCTCAAGGGGCGCGAAACCACGCCTGATTGGGTCGTGCCCCTCCGATCGCGCTCCTTGGTTGCCAGCTAGGCAGGCTTGTCCCTGGCTCGTGCGTGTTGCATAGCTGATCGAGTGTCACAGCGTGCTGGCCAGGGCCGGGTCGAGTCGCGCGCGCGCGCGGCGATGCAGTTCGTCGCTCGCGGATTGGTCAGTTTTCGCGTGGCATGAGCGTGTCAGCCGCGAAGCAGGCGGAGCGTGTTGTCGAGGGTCCCGGCGATGTACCCGGGGTGGCCGGCGCCACAGACGATGTCGACGTCACCGTGGGGGGTGTCGCGGAGGTAGGTGAGGGTCCGGCCGTGGTCGAGGCTGTCCACGGCGGTGAGCGGCATGCTCGCGACCCGGCGGCCTCCGGTGCGGGCGGCGACGAACAGCTGATGGCTGGCTTCCCGCCGCGACCCCATGATCGTCCGGAGCTGGTCGGCGGGCGTGGTGACGGTGTAGTCGCTCCTGGTGTCCAATGTGTACGAGTCGCTGCTGCGGGCCCGGTCGTACTCGGCTTGCGGGACGGTGATCTCGTTGATGTTCGCGGCCGGGAAATCGGGCAGCTCGTTCACGACGGCGCGGACGAGTTGGTCCGCGCCGATCGCCTTGAGGGTGAGCTGCTCGTCCGCGACGGTGGCCAGCACGGCGTCGCGGCCGCGGCCGGTCAGGACGGCGAGCAGGGCGCGGTCGCGGCCGTGCCGGTCGGCCGACCAGCCGTAGCATTCTGCGTCGGAGTTCGCGACCGCCAGCAGCAGGTCGCGGAATTCTCCGGTGACCCGGTTGGTGCGCAGGTTGTAGAACCCCGGCTCGGCCAGTACCTGCCGGGTGAGGTCGTCCAGGCGCGCGGCGGCGTCATCTTCGACCCAGAGGTCGACGACACCGATGACCGGGTGCGCCGGGCCGATTCGTTCCCATTCCCAGGCTTTCGCGACCGCCAGGCGCGGCAGCGTCACGGGTTCGTCGAGCAGCATCACGTTGTTTCCCCTCGATACAGCTGATGCTGCTTACTTGCCGATGACGGGCGGAGTCGCTTTGCCGTCGTAGCCGAACAACGCGTTCGGGTCGGCTTCCTGGAGGTAGGACGCGGATTTCTTTTCCTGGTCCTCCTCGCCTTTCCCGCCCTTGCCCGCGCCGCCGGCCATCGGCATCCCGTTCGCGCCCTTGGCGCCGGGCGCACCGGTGCCAGCTGCTCCGCCGCGCATCCCGGGTTCCGGTTCACCGAACCGGCCAGCGCCGGACGACCCACCCGCGCTGGCCGCGCCTCCCGGGCCGCCGCGCATGGCAGAACCAGAGCCGCCCGCTCCGCTGCCGCCGGACCCGGGTGTTCCGGTGCCGCCGACGGGTCCGAACGCCCCGGGCATGCTGCCGAGGTATCCGGGGGGCTGGTAGCTGCTGGAGCCGCCGGGCCCGGTGGCGGGCACATAGCCGGAGCCGGTGGGCCCGAACTGGAGGGGTGTGTTGCCTGTGCCGGTGGATCCGGGCGGGACGTAGCCGGATGTGCGGGTGCTGTCGTCGCCGTGCGCGGCCGCCGGCACGGAGGGCGGAGGCTGCTGTTGGCTGCCGGAGACCCCGCTGTGCCCCGGCTGCGGTGAGAACGATCCGGGCGGGGGCGCGGTCCCCGGGCCGCCCTGGTCAGGCGGGCCGTAGGAATGGCTGGGCGGGTACGGGGTGAAGCTTTCCTTCTTGCGTGGCTCAGGCGGATGCTCGACCGGTCCCTGCTGCGGAACGAGCCCGTAGGTGCCGTCCGAGGAATCGGGTACCTGCCCGTAGTCGACGGGCATCTTCTGCGCGTGGCCGTCGCTGGTGTCGGTGAAGCTTTGATAGGTGGCGTTGTTCTGCTGGACGGCGGCGTTGCGCGCGTTGATGTTCTTCTCGTTGTCGGTGTCCCACGGGGTCGCCGTGTCCCAGGCGGACTTCGACGGCGGGTCGTCGGACACGTCGTGCAGCGAATCCCGGGTCGAGGTGAACGCGTGCCCTTGGTCGGCGAGGGTGTTCTGGCTGTCGTGCAAGGCCATCGACGCCGAGGTCGCGACGTCCGCGAGCGGTTTCAGCGATCCTCTCGCCGCGTCGCCGCTCGGTCCCGACCAGGCGCTTTCCAGCCGACCGACCGTCGTCAAGGTGTCGGACTCGATGCCCTGCTGCTCCTGTGATTGCTGCCATGCGGCGTGCTGCGCCTGCCCGAGACTGTCCGGGCCGGGTCCGGCTTTCACCCGTCGCACCAGCTCGCCCGGCAGGATGATCTTCCCCTCGTCCTGCATCTGCTTCAGGAACGCGTTGAACCTGTCCGCGATGAAACTCATCGTCACGCACCGGCCTTCAACGTAGTGACGACGGCGTCGCCGATACGGCGCGCGGCCTCGCACGGGTCGGATCCCGGTTTTCCGACGTTCGACCGCGAGATGGTCGCGTCCGCTTCGAACGCCATCGTGTCCGAGATACCTATGGCGACACCGCAGCGGCCTGTGGAACTGTCGTCGCTCGGCCCGTACGCGACGGTCGGGTATCCCTGGACGGGTTCGAGCTCTTTGAAGAACCCCTCGTTTTTCTTGGCGTAGACGTGCCCGAGGCCGTCTTTCCACGCGTAGACGAGCTGCACACTGATGCCGGAGCCGCGGTCGAGGTTCGCCCAGTGGCACATCTTGGCGACCCCGGTGTCTTGGGGTTCGCCCGTCGCTGAGGCTCCCAGCAAGGCGTTGACCTGGGCGGCGGTGAGGGTGCTGCACGGGTCGCGATCAAGCGTCCCAGCGGGAAGGGGGTTCGCGACCTTCGGCGCTCCGGACCCTGCTGTTGATGTGGTCGGCGAAGGACCGGCGGTCGGCGGGGTCTGCGCAGTGCCCGGCGTGCTGGAGCATGCGCTCAAGGCCAGTGCGGAAGCAGCGAGTCCGAGTACGGCTCGACGAATGCGGGTGGTCATCAGATCGGTTCCTGGCCTGCCTGCTTGATGTCTTTGCCTGCCTGCTCGTCGTGCGCCTCGTGGATGCCGAGAGCGTCTTTCATTTTCTGAATGATCGAGTCGAGGTAGGCGCTCTGCCGCTGAAGGTGGCCGCGGTAGTGGTTCCCGGAGTTGTTGCTGGCGTCGGTGTTCCGCAGCGAGGCCGGGTCCTGGCCGGGCGGCACGATTGACCACATCGGCCTTGCCGCGTCGATTTGCTTGTCGATGCGCTTTTGCAGGTTCTGGAGGTTCGCGAGTTCGGCGGCCATGGCGTCTTTGCTCAGGTAGAAGCCGGGTGCACCGCCGCCCCCGGACGCGCCTCCGCCGCCGGCCGGGCCGTCGGCGACGAAAAAGCTTGCCCCGGTGAGCATTCCGATCGCACCGGTATCGCCTGGCGGTGTCGCCTGCCCAGCCATCTGCATCCTCCCCTTGCGGCTAGCCGTGCCTACAGCTTCGCTAAGCCGAACCGATGGTAGCCAACCCGCAACGGTGTGTCTCGCGAACGGCGCAGGTCACCGTGCGGCCCGTTCGTGAGTCGAAGGGGCGTCTCCGAAGCCGGGCCGGTCATTGTCGCCGGGCCTCCAGGCAGCTAGCCGGATCAGCACGCCCCTTCGCACGCCCGGCATCACAGCATCGAAGCCCGCGATCACCCCTGCCCGAGAATCAGCCGAGGACGCCACCGAACTCGCCTCCACGCCGATCCCCGACCGGCAGACCAATCACCCAGCTACGTGGACCGATGAACCAGCCCTCAAAAGCACCAATCCCCGTTCGGCGTTCGCCGAACGGGGACTATGTGAACGAATCTGATGTGGAGCTGAGGGGAATCGAACCCCTGACCTTCTCGATGCGAACGAGACGCGCTACCAACTGCGCTACAGCCCCTAGGAGCGTGAGCCCCTGTCGATCAGTGCTTGGAAAGCTTAGCAGCGCCCTCCAGGCACCGAACAGCGGGGGGTCACTCTCCGACTGCCCGGCGGTACGGGCTCGTGCTGGGCTCGGCGAGTTCCTCGAACGCGGGGTCCTCGTCGTCCAGGTCGACGACGACTGCCTGCCTGCGGATGCGGGACATCGGGGACGGTTTGCGCTCCACGATGTCGCGCGGCACCTCGGGTGCGACGACCTCGACGTCCTCCTCTTCCTCCTCGAAGGAGTCGTACGTCTCATGCGAAGGAGCAGCAGGGGCCGTCGCCGCGTAGCGGGCCATCCGGCGCTGCCGGATCTCTTCCTCGATGCGGACCTGACGGCGGAGGTACACGAGGTAGCCGACGAGGGCGAGGTCGACCGCGGCGTGCACCCACCACGCGAGAGACAACGCGAATCCGGCGATCGCGGCCGTGACGACGGCGGCGATCAGCAGGATCACGACCACCCGCTGACGGAACGCGTACTTGGCCCGGGCCGCGATCTCCGCTGCCTCCGGGTCGAAGCCGCCCCGGCCGGGCCGGTAGCTGCGGCGTGCGCGGCGCGGTTCGGCGGCGCGTTCCGCGCGCGAGGGCTGCGGGAGCGGCTCCGGTTCGGGTTCGGGCTCGTCCAGGTCAGCGTCGAGCTCCGCTTCGAGTTCGGCGAGGTCATCCTCCACCGAAGGATTCGCATGGTCGGACACGGCGTCGTCCTCCTGTCCCTCGTTGCGAGCACTGCCCCTTCGCACTACCCGGGCGGCCAGCGCGGAGGTTGGCGTCCGCGCGACTTGCTGGCGTTTGCGAGCCACCATGGGCACGAGAACGACGAGCCATGCCGCGGCGAGCGCGACGATGATCACCGAGCTGGGCATCTCCCGTCACCTCCCCCGATCCTCTGCTGTAGTCACGCTAGCCACAACAGTCACACAGGAGGCGCAGACTCGCCGGGTTCGATCACGAAAATGCATCACCGTATTAGGTGAATCTCACAGGATGTGGTAACGCGTGATCGAAGCAGAACGCGTAGTCACGGTCAGACCAGGTCGGCGCGTCCGGACGCCACCAGGCGGGACACCAGGCCGTCGCCGGTCTCCTCTTTCGTCACGGCGAAACACAGGTGGTCCCGCCACGCTCCGGCGACATCGAGGTACCGCTCGAACAGCCCTTCCTGCCGATATCCAGCCTTGGTGAGCACGCGGATGCTGGCGTTGTTCTCCGGGCGCACGGTCGCTTCCAGCCGGTGCAGCCCGGCGGCATCGAAAGCGTGATCTGTCACGAGCGCGACGGCAGCGGTGGCCACACCTCCCCGGACGATCTCGGACGACACCCAGTACCCGATCCAGGCCGACCGGAGTGCGGCACGGATCACATTACCGACAGTGATCTGGCCCGCGAACTTTCCGTCCACCGTGATCGTGAACGGCAGGCACTGGCCCCGCCGCGCCAGCCCGCGCAGCGCCGCCCACTGCGACGGCCACGACCAGAACGCGTTGCGGTCGGCCCACGTCCCGATCCCGGTCGGCTCCCACTCCTCGAGGTGCTCGCGGTCGCGCAGCCGCACGCGGCTCCACTCGCCGGCGTCGCGCAACCGCACCGGACGCACGGCGAGCACGCCTGCCGGGATCCGCAGCGGGCCGAGCGTGGCGGGCCAGCCGGGGTGCCGGTTTTCGACCGAGTCGGCGAGTGCGGCCACGGATCAGGCGCGCTGCGCGAGGAAGGTGACCTTGACCTGGTCGCCCGCGGCTACCTCGGTGAGATCCTCTTCGACGATGATGAGGCAGTTGGCCTCGGCCAGCGACGCCAGCAAGTGCGCGCCCGACGTGCCGAGCGGCTGCACCAGGTACTCGCCGTTCGCCTCGTCGCGCAGCAGCTGGCCGCGCAGGTAGCCGCGGCGCCCCTTCGTCGAGGTGATCGACGACAGCAGCCGCGCCCCGACCACCCGGCGGTGCGGATTGCGGGTTCCGCGCGCGGTGCGGATCAGCGGCCGCACCAGCACCTCGAACACCACGAGCGCGCTCATCGGGTTGCCCGGGATGAGGAACGTCGGCACCGAGTCCGGACCGAGCCGGCCGAAGCCCTGCACCGATCCGGGATGCATCGCGACCCGGGTCAGGTCGATGTGCCCGAGATCAGACAGCGCGGCGTGCACCTCGTCACCGGAGGACCCGCCGGCCCCGCCAGCGACGACCACGATCTCGGACATCAGCAGCCGTCCTTCGACGACCTCGCGCAGCCGCTTCGGGTCGCCCGGCACGATCCCGACCCGGCTCACCTCGGCGCCGGCGTCGCGCGCGGCCGCGGCCAGCGCGTACGAGTTGACGTCGTAGACCTGGCCGACCGACGGGGTGCGGTCGATGTCCACCAGCTCGTCGCCGACTGACACGATCGACACCCGCGGCCGGGGGTAGACCAGCACCTTCGCGCGGCCGACCGCGGCCAGCAGCCCGACCTGCGCGGAGCCGATGGTGTCGCCCTTGCGCACCGCGACGTCGCCGATCTGCACGTCCTCGCCGGCCCGGCGCACGTAGCCGGCGGACGGCACGGACCGGTTGATGGTGACCTTGGCCTGGTGGCCGTCGGTGTAAGCGGTCGGGACCACGGCGTCCGCAAGCGTGGGCAGCGGTGCGCCGGTGTCGACCCGCACAGCCTGGCCCGGCTGCAGCCGTCGCGGCTGCCGCGAGCCGGCCGGGATTTCCCCGACGACCGGCAGCTGGACCGGTTCCTGTCCGGCGGTCTGCACATCGACGCTCCGGACCGCGTATCCGTCCACCGCCGCCTGGTCGAACCCGGGCAGCGCGTGCTCGGCGACCACTTCCTCCGCGCAGAGCAGGCCCTGCGCTTCGGAGATCGCGACGCGAACCGGCCGCGGGCGCACGGCGGCGTCGAGGGTCAGCGCGATCTGCTGGTCGACCGAGCGGAAATCTCCGGACTGGGCGGATTCCTCCGTCGGAACCATGATGTCCGTTGATTCCGCCTCGGCGACGGCCTGAACCGCCGGTTCGGTCGCGGTGGCGTCTTCGGCCGGGGTGACTGGGGTGGAACCGAGGGAGTCCGTCATGGGCGATCGTTTCCGATCCGTTCGGTCAGCCAGGTGCGCAGCGACGGCCCGTAGTCCGGGTCCTCGAGCGCGAAATCGACAGCGGCGCGCAGGAATCCGCCCGGGTTGCCCAGGTCGTGCCGCCCGCCGCGGTGGACGACGATGTGTACGGGGTGCCCCTCCTGGATCAGCAGCGCGACGGCGTCGGTGAGCTGCAGCTCGCCGCCAGCGCCTGGCTCGATCCGGCGGAGCGCGTCGAAAATCGCCCGGTCGAGCAGGTACCGCCCGGCCGCGGCGTAGGTCGACGGCGCGTCCTCCGGCTTGGGCTTCTCGACCATGCCGTGGACCTGTTTGACGTCGGGGTCGTCGGTGTCGGTGACATCGAAGACGCCGTACGGGGAGATCTGCTCCTTCGGGATGTCGAAGGCACAGAGCACGCTTCCGCCGTGCTGGGCGCGGACGGCCGACATCCGGTCGAGGACCCCGGCGGGCAACACGAGGTCGTCAGGCAGAAGGACGGCGACAGCGGTGTCCTCGTCGGTGAGGTTCGGCTCGGCCTGCGCGACGGCGTGCCCGAGCCCGAGCGCCTGTTCCTGGATCGCGATCTCGACGTCCAGCAGCTCCGGCCCGCGGCGGACCTTCGCCAGCAGATCGGTCTTGCCCTTGTCCTCGAGCGTCTTCTCCAGGTCCGGCTTCGCCTCGAAATACCGGACGACGGCTTCCTTGTCCGGCGAGGTGACGATCACCAGCCGCTTCGCGCCCGCACTCGCCGCCTCGCTCGCGACGATCTCGATCCCCGGCGTGTCGACCACCGGCAGCAGCTCTTTGGGCACCGCTTTCGTCGTCGGCAGGAATCGCGTGCCGAGGCCTGCGGCAGGCACGATGGCGGTTCTGAAGGTCTGGGTGGTTGAGGCGCCCGTCATGGGCGCAAAGCCTAACCTGGTCTCATGCACGAGCCGGGCAATGAGACCCCGAGCAAGGCGGAGTGGCGGACACGAATCCTTCGCGCCCGCGCCGAACTGCCCCCCGAAGCCCACGCCCGCGAGGCAGCCGCCCTGGCGACCGCCGCGTCGTCGATCCAGGCGGAAACAGTGTGCGCGTACCTCCCATTCGGCACTGAGCCTGGCCAAATCTCCCTGGTGAACGCCGTGGCCGCGACGGGCGCTCGCGTCCTGCTGCCAGTCATCCCGGACACTCCCGGCCCGCTCGACTGGGCCGAGTACACCGGCCCGGACGCCCTGATCCCCGGACGCCTTCGCGGCGTCCTCGAGCCCTCCGGCCCACGCCTGGGCACCACCGCGGCGGCCTCGGCACAGGTGATGCTGATCCCAGCCCTGGCCGTCGACCGCCACGGCACCCGCCTCGGCCGCGGAGCCGGCTACTACGACCGCACCCTGACCGCCGCGGCCGGCATCGCCCGCGTGGCTGTGGTGCGCGCGCAGGAGGTACTCGACCGTCTCCCGGCCGAACCCCACGATGTGCCCATGACCGCCGTCCTGACGCCCTCCGGCCTCATCCAGCTGCCGACCACCGCTGCCGCTCGGTGAGGAGTGGTCAAGACCACTCGATCGGCTCGCCGGGTTCGGCGCGCCGCCCGTCGCCGACTCCATGACCGCCGTCATGGCCCGCCGCCCTGCCGAACTCCAAGCTGCTGAATGCCGCCCGGCCGACGGCCAGGCTGGTGAGCGCCATCCGGCTGAACGCCCAACCTGCTGAGCGCCCTCCGGCCGGATGCCCCAGTCGATGCCCGCCGTCCGAACCCACGGCCCCGGCGGCCTGACCAAGGCCCAAACCGAAGGCCACGGCTGCGGACGCTCCGCGACGAGCACGCCGCCAGCCTCACCCAGCGCCCGGCACCCACAGCCGCCCGACCTCGCCAGCCGCCGGCTCACGCCACAGCGCTCACAGGCCCGTTGCGCACGGATCAGGGCACATCACCAGCTCGCCCACTCCACCGTGCAGCCGCGAACCGCCCAAACCACGCATCTGCGCACAACCCACGCGAGCACCCGCAACCACGGCCGCCCAAAACCTGCGCGTCCGAGCCCGCCCACAGGCACCGCCAGGCCCGCCAACCCGCCTAGCAACCGACCGACCAACCGGACCAGCCGCAGTCCAGCCACCCAGCCGCCCGCACCCACAGTGGCCTGACCAGCGCTAACCCGTTCGCCGCCCTTGCCACCGCCGCACTGTGAGCAAGGGGTAATTGCGCTGAGGGAATGCTGTCCAGCACAATTGGGTTAGCACTCTTGTAGGTCGAGTGCCAGTGCATGAAGGAGCTTCAGTGCCCACGTACCAGTACGCCTGCAAGGAATGTGACCACCGCTTCGAGGCGGTGCAGTCCTTCTCCGACCCCAGCCTGACCGTCTGCCCGCAGTGCTCCGGTGTCCTGCGCAAGGTCTTCAGTTCGGTCGGCGTGGTCTTCAAGGGCAGCGGGTTCTACCGCACGGATTCGCGTGATTCGAGCAAGTCGAGCGCCTCCGCGACCCCGGCCAAGACCGAGAGCGCCAAGTCCGACTCGTCGTCCACCACCTCCTCTTCGTCGACGTCTTCTTCGTCCTCGAACGCATCGTCCACGACGAGCACGACGAAAACGGCTTCCGCGTCCTCCTGACCCCCGAGTTATCCACAAGGGGCCAGTTGTCCACAGGTTCGCGAATCGGCCCTTCCGGCCGGTTCGCGACGTCCTTAACGTCGGATTCGTGCGGTATCCCGCCGCACCGGAACCGACGAGGGGACAACCGTGAACACCTTGCTCAGCCGCCTTTCCGCGCTGCCTGACATCCGTCTGCCGCGCGGTCGGCGAGCCCGGATGCTCCGCCGGTGTCTCGCGGCGGCGTTGTTTCTGGCCGGCCTGCTCGTCCTGTTCCTTCCGCCCTCTGCGCGGGGCGCACCCGCCACCTCGACAGTGGTCTCGGCACGCGACCTGCCCGCGGGTTCTGTGTTGCGCGCTGCTGACGTGCGGACCGTGGCCCTGCCCGATGATCTCCGCCCATCCGGCGCGCTCTCGGCGTCGGACGCGGTGGTGGGCCGCCTTCTGTCCGGGGCGGCCCGGGCCGGCGAGCCCATCACCGACGTCCGGATCCTGGGCAACAGCCTCCCCGTAACGGGTGAACCCGGCGCGGTTACTGTCGCCGTCCGGCTCGCGGACGCGGCCGTCGCTGAGTTGCTTCAGCCGGGCCAGCGCGTCGATGTTGTCGCGGGCGCGGATACCACAAATTCCGCATCTGTGCTGGCCAGAGGGGCCACCGTGGTCACTGTCCGGCGCTCCGACGACTCCGGCAACCGCACGCTGGGCCCACCGCAGAAGGGTCCGCTGGTCCTGCTGGCGGTGCCCACGCAGGTTGCCACGCAGGTCGCTGCTTCCTCGCTCGAACGACCGGTAACGGTTACTCTCCGCTAACCCGACCCTGTCCCGACGGGCGACGGCTGTCTTAGGACGGCCAGATGCCCGTCCTTAATCCTCTGGGAGCAGCAGTGCTGAAAGGTTTCAAGGACTTCCTGATGCGCGGCAACGTCGTCGACCTCGCGGTCGCCGTCGTGGTGGGAGCCGCGTTCACCGCGATCGTCACCGCCTTCACCAACGGCTTGATCAAGCCGCTGATCAACGCCCTCGGCGGTTCGAACGCGGGGAAGGGCCTCGGCTTCAACGTCCTGCGGAGCAACGACTCGACCTTCATGGACTTCGGCAGTGTGATCAACGCGGCGATCAACTTCGTGATCGTCGCCGCGATCGTCTACTTCTTGATCGTCCTGCCGGTCAAGCACCTGCAGGAGCGGCGCAAGCGCGGCGAGGAGAAGGGCCCGGCCGAGCCGACGGACGTCGAGCTGCTCACCGAAATCCGCGACCTGCTGCGCTCGCAGCAGGGCAACGGCGAAGGCCCCTCGCGCCACAGCAGCTGAGAGGGGTCACCGATCGTGATGCGGGGGCCGGTTCTCGAGATACCACGAATCCGGAGTGGTTTCCGGGCCCCGGCCCCGCTCATCGGACGTGGTCTCCGGCAGTACGTCGCCGAAGACCTCGTCGACCCGGCGGCGGCGCTGGGCCTCGGTCTCGCGGGGACGTCGTTCCTCGTGCGGCATGGGTCCATCGTCCCACCTGCTGTTTGACAAGTGCAGAGAGACATCCGCCGCGAAAACGGCCGGGCTCAGACCTCTTCGAGGCCGGAGAGCTCGTCGATCACGTGCGGGACCAGCGAAGAGAGGGTCGCCATGCCGTCGCGCACCGCCGCACGCGAACCGGCAAGGTTGACCACGAGCGTGCTGCCCGACACCCCGGCCAGGCCGCGGGAGATCCCGGCGTCGACCGCACCCGCGGCCAGCCCCGAGGCGCGCAGGGCCTCGCCGATGCCCGGGATCGGGCGGTCGAGCACCCCGGCGGTCGCGTCCGGCGTGCGGTCGCGCGGCGACACTCCGGTGCCGCCGACCGTGATCACCAGGTCCGCCCCGCCGATCACCGCCGTGTTGAGCGCGTTGCGGATCGCCGCGGTCTCGGCCTCGACCACCACGACGCCGTCGACGATGAACCCGGCTTCCTCGAGCAGCTCGGTGACGAGCGGCCCGGAGGTGTCCTCGTGCTCCCCGTGCGCGACCCGGTCGTCCACAATCACCACGAGTGCCCGGCCCAGCCGCTGTGCGCTCCGTTCCATGCCGACACCGTATCCGGTTCCGGGCCCGCTCCGCCGCCACGGGCCCGGTGATTTCTGACGATTCGGTGACGTGGTCCGCGCAGGCCGCGCGCATCCCGGGCGATCCGGCCTAACGTCGGCGAGGTGCGAGTGCTCCTCACCGGCGGCGCCGGGTTCATCGGATCCCGGATCGCCGATCAGCTGGCTGACGACGGTGACGAGGTCGTCGTGCTGGACAACCTGCTGTCCACCGCGCACGGCTCCACCACGCCACCCGAATACACCCGGCGACACCGCTTCCTGCGCGGTGACGTCACCGACACCGAGATCGTCACAGAGCTGCTCGACGGCGTCGATGCGGTCTGCCACCAGGCCGCGGTGGTCGGCCATGGCGTGGATCCGTCCGACGCGCCCTCGTACGCGCTGAACAACGACTACGGCACCGCCGTGCTGCTGGCCGCAATGCACGCGGCGAAGGTGCTCAAGCTCGTGCTGGCCTCGTCAATGGTGGTCTACGGCGAGGGGCGTTACGCGTGCGCGCACCACGGCGTCGTCCCGCCGTCACCCCGCCGGCAGTCCGATGTGGACGCTGGACGATTCGAACCCGCTTGCCCGCACTGCGGTGCCGAGTTGGGTTGGCAACTCGTGCCGGAAAGCGCTCCACTGTTGCCTCGAAGCACCTATGCGGCAACAAAACTGGCGCAAGAACATCTCGCGGGCGCATGGGCGCGCCAGACCGGCGGCACGGTCTGGGCGTTGCGCTACCACAACGTCTACGGCCCGAGGATGCCGCAAAACACGCCGTACGCGGGCGTCGCGTCGCTGTTCCGTTCCGCGTTGGAGCGCGGCGAAGCGCCGACCGTGCTGGAGGACGGGCGGCAGCAGCGCGATTTCGTGCACGTGGACGACGTGGCCCGAGCGAACGTCCTCGCACTCCGGAGCGAAGGCCCGGAGGCTGACCTCACGCCGCTGAACATCTGTTCCGGACAGCCGCAGAGCGTCGGCGACCTGGCCCGGGAACTGGCCCGAGCCTGCGGCGGGCCGGAGCCGCGGATCGTCGGCGGTGCGCGGCCAGCCGATGTCCGGCACGTGGTCGCCGATCCGGCCCGAGCACGGGAGCTGCTCGGTTTCCAGGCGGAAACGTCCTTCTCGGACGGCATCGCCGCGTTCGGCACCGCGGAACTGCGCGCCCCTGTCACCTGACGAGGTGAAGATCACGTTCCGGAATGAATCCGCCGTACTGGATCTTGATGGTGGGCATGCGTTCCATCGTGGTGGGGGACATCGAAATCCACGCACTGAGCGACGGGCGGCTGCAGCTGCCGTCGTCGTTCTTCCCGGGGCTCCACGGCAAGCGCTCGGCACCGAGCGCGGTTCCGGTGGTCGTCGGCGCGTTCCTGATCCGAACGGCCGGCTCCGCGGTGCTGGTCGACGCCGGTTTCGGTCCGCGCCCGTCCGGTGAGCCGCATCTGCCGCAGCACTCCAAAGAGCAGCTGCACCCGGTGGTCAGCTCCGCCGAGCCCGAGCACACCGGAGGGTTGCCCGCAGCGCTTGCCGAAGCTGGGGTCGGCCGCGAAGACATCGACACCGTGGTGCTGACTCATCTGCACGCCGACCACCTCGGCTGGGTCGCGCCGAACGGTGAGCCGTACTTCCCGGATGCCGAAGTGCGGTACGGCGCGCCTGACTGGGCGGCGTTCGTCGAACCGGCGGGGCGGCATGACCGAGGCCGCGTAGCGCTGGAAGCCCTTCGCGCTCAGGGCAAACTGCATCCGCTGAGTGACGGCGAAACGGTCGCGCCCGGCGTCACCGTCCGGCATGCGCCCGGGCACACCCCGGGACATTACGTGCTGGAAGTCGCGGACCAGGACCGTCGCGCCGTCCTGCTCGGCGACGTCTTCCAGATTCCGGAGCAGTTGGCTGATCCGACGATCGGCGCGGCGTCCGACGTCGATCGCGGACAGGCGGAGCTGACCCGCCGCCGCTGGCTCGGCGAGGTGGTCGGCACCGGCACGATCGTCGCGGCAGCGCATTTCCCGGACGAGCCGTTCTTCCGGATCGCGGCCGATCACACCGTGGAACCAGTCTCGGCAGTCGCCGCGTCCTGACCGTCCACACTAGACAGATCAGGACGCCGCCAACGGCAGCCGCACCTCGAAGCGGCATCCCGGGCCGTGGTTCTGCACGCCGATCCGTCCCCGGTGTGCCTCCACCAAGCCCTTCGCGATCGCCAGGCCCAGCCCGCCGCCGCTGGTGGTGCCGCTGCGGTCGGGGGTGCGGGCTTGCGTGCCGCGGAACGCGACGTCGAAGACCCGGCTGATCTCGTCGTCCGGAATCCCGCCGCAGCCGTCGTCCACGGCCAGCAGCGCTTGGTCGCCGTCGATGCCGATCTGCACGGCGACCGTGCCGTCCGGCGGAGTGTGCCGGATGGCATTCGACACGAGGTTCCGCACGATCCGCGCCAGCTCCGGATCGCTGCCGGACACCACCGGCCACGCCGACGCGTTTTCCAGCACCCGCACGCGTTTGCGGTCAGCCACGGGTGCCTGCGCGGCGACCGCGTCGCTCACCACGTCGCGCAGCGGCACCGCCGACATGCTCAGTTCGAGCGCTCCCGCTGTGATCCGGGACAGCTCGAACAGGTCGCCCACCATGCCGGACAGCCGGGTCGTTTCCCCGCTGATGCGCTGGGCGTAGTCGGCCACCTCGGCGCGTTCCGAAACCACGCCGTCGGCCAGAGCCTCCGCCATCGCCTGGATCCCGGCGAGCGGACTGCGAAGGTCGTGGCTGATCCACGCGACCAGTTCGCGACGCGATTTCTCCGCCGCGCGTTCGCGTTCCCGCGCCTCGCGTTCCCACACACTGCGCCGCGCGATGACCCGTCCCAGCACCATCGCCGCGGGCACCGCCACTAGTGCCACGAGCAGGCACACGAGCAGTTCGGTGGTCAGGGCCTCGGTGAACATGAAGCCGCTCACGCCGAGGATCCCGACCAGCATCGCGGCGACCGGGGTCAGCACGAGCGTGGTCATCGTGGTGGCCAGCGACCGGTGCCGCAGCAGGTAAAGCGCGAGGCCGCCCAGCGCCGCCACCGGCAAGGCGAACAGCAAGGCGAGCGGGAGGATGTGCAGGACGTGGACGAACATGTCCCACGCCGACTCGCCCGAGCCGATCATGGCTGCGTCCGGTCGTAGCGGTAGCCGACGCCCCACACCGTGGCGACGCGGACCGGTTTGGCTGGGTCACGTTCGATTTTCTCGCGCAACCGTCGCACGTGGACAGTCACCGTGGACTGGTCGCCGAAGTCCCAGCCCCACACCTTCTCCAGCAGGTCCGCCCGGCTGAACGCGACGCCGGGATGGGAGAGGAAGAACGCGAGGAGGTCGAACTCGCGGGTGGTCAGCGGCAGCACCGCGCCGTCGAGCGTGGCCTGGCGGGCGGTCATCTGGAGCCGGAGGTTGCCGTCCGTCAGTTCAGCCGTGGGCGGCTCGGGCCGCGGCATCCGAGCCCGGCGCAGCACGGATGCCACACGCAGCGTGAGTTCCTTAGGGCTGAACGGTTTGGTGACGTAATCGTCCGCCCCCAGCTGCAGTCCGGCGATGCGGTTTTCCTCCTCGCCGAGCGCGGTGAGCATGACGATCGGCACCTGGCTCGTCTGCCGCAACCTCCGGCACACCTCCAGGCCGTTCAGACCGGGCATCATCACGTCGAGCACCACCAGGTCCGGCACGCGCTCGGCGAACTGGGCGAGCGCCGCCGTGCCGTCGCCAGCCAGGTCGACGGCGAAACCCGCGGTTTCGAGGTAGCGGCGGACGACATCGCGCACCGTCTCGTCGTCGTCGACCACGAGCACGCGACCCGCTTGGTCTTCCATGCCTCACCTCACCAGTTCGTCAACAGCAGGTGGTTGACCGCGAGCGCGACCACCGCCTGTCCGGCCAGCCACCAGCGGCGGTGGCCCGCCGGAAGCAGCGCCGTGGCCGGGATCAGCCACGCGCCGAACGGTAGCCAGATCCGTTCTACCTCAGCCTTCGACAGGCCGGACGAATCGGCGAACACAATCGTGAGCACGGCGGCGACCACGATCAGGAGCACCGGATCGCGCAGGAGCGTCCGGCGAGAAGGCAAGAAGACCGCCGAAGCCACCCCGCGGCGGGCGGCCGCGATCACTGCTGGTCCGCACGCGACCGCCACCGCGGCCAGGTCAGCCCACACCCAGTAGGAATACGGACGCACCACCGCGACGCCTTGGTAGTAGCGCTCGACCACGAGGTGGTACCCGTCTAACCACCAAAAACCGGCGAGGGCGAACGCGGCGACCACTGCCGACGCACCGAGGACGGCGGCTGCCGCAGCACGCCATTGCCTGCCGAGCACGGCGACGGCCAGCGCGACCAAGCCGAGCAGGACGAGGCCGTAGGAGAGGAAGATGCCGAACCCGAGCAGAATCCCGGCTGCCAATGCCGTGGGCCAAGCGTAAGCACGGCGCTCTCGGAAGCCCACCGACGCGAGGGCGAGCAGCGCGATACCGGTGGCGGTCACACCGGCGAAGAGCCCGTCCGCGGACACGCCCAGCCACACCGCGCCTGGACTGAGCACCGCGAAGGGCAGCGCGGCGCGGGCGGCGTCGGGACGGCCGAGCAGGGCGATCGTCGCTGGTACCGCGACCGCGACCAGTGCGGCGACCAGCACCACAGCGGTCGACGCCCAGGCACCGCCGTGGAGGCCGAGGCGGTCGAGCCAGACGAAGGCGAGGGTCGCGCCGGGCGGATGGCCGGACACGTGGGTGGTCCACGAGTTCGGCTGGAAATCGAGGATGCGCGAGGAGAATTCGCGGAGGAACCGCGGGATGTTCGTGATGCCGGGGACTTCGTGCAGGTACTCCTGCGGAGTGGCGAGCCGGCCGGCGAAGCCGCGCGTCCAGCCGTCGACCATGGCGAGCGAGAAGATCCAGGCGAGGGAAGCCAGGTAGCCCGCGAGCAGGGCGCGCCGCCAGCGCAGCCGGGCGGCCAGGGTCGGGCCGTAGAGGACGACACCGGCGGCGATCACCACGGCGAACACTGAGCCGGGGCCGGCGTGCGGCAGCCAATGCGCGAACAACGGTGGCGCGAACGCGTAGATCACCACGCCCGACCCTGGCCGGTTGTAGTACACGCCTACGGCCGTCGCGGCGGCGATCACCACGAGAGTGACGCCGACCGTCACGAGGTCAGCACGGAACCGGGGACGGACGGGAACCGGGGGCGGCGGCTCGACGAGCCGGGCAGCCTTGGTCGACTCGCTCATCGCCGGTCACGATAACCCCGCGGACGGCGTTCCGGCGGGTTTCCCGCGGATCCGTGAGAAGTCGGTAAGATCTTGGCGGGCGTCAGGATTTGGTAAGCACAGCAAGGGTTCTGCACTGTCCTTTCCAGACTTACCGTACGCCTCGTGAACGAATTCGGAGTGGACGTCGTCCTCCCCTGCCTCGACGAGGCGGCCGCGCTGCCCGGCGTGCTCGCCGGTCTGCCGCCGGGGTATCGCGCGATCGTCGTGGACAACGGGTCGCACGACGGGTCTCCTGGTGTCGCGGCCGCGCACGGCGCGAAAGTCGTCGACGAGCCGCGGCGCGGTTACGGAGCCGCAGTCCACACCGGGCTGGAGAACGCCACCGCCGACCTCGTCTGTTTCGCGGACGCCGACGGGTCGCTCGATTTGGCCGAGTTGCCGCGTCTGGTCGCCGCGGTCCTGGATGGTGCTGACCTCGCGGTCGGGCGACGCGTGCCGGTCTCTCGGGCGGCTTGGCCATGGCATGCCAGAGCAGGAAATGCCGTCCTCTCACTGCTCTTGCGGTCCCGTGGACTGTCAGTGCGGGACATCGCGCCGCTTCGGGCGGTGCGTCGCCGGGAGCTGCTGGCTCTAGGCGTTGCGGACCGGGCGTTCGGCTATCCGCTTGAGCTGCTCGTGAAGGCTCAGCGCGCGGGCTGGGCAGTCCAGGAGTTCGACGTCACTTACCGGGAACGGGCACAGGGCACGAAATCGAAGGTGTCCGGCTCGGTGCGCGGCACATTGCGGGCGGTGCGGGACTTCGGGCGGGTGCTGACCCGATGACGTTCTGCCTGCTTGTGGTTGCGAAAGCCCCGGTGCCGGGGTTCGCGAAGACTCGGTTGTGCCCACCGGCGACACCAGAACAGGCAGCAGAGATCGCCGCTTCCGCGCTGCTGGACACGCTGGACGCTGCGTTCGCCACTGACGGCGCGCTCACGGTGGTGGCGATGACGGGCGACCTCGCCGAGGCAGCGCGAGGGAGCGAAATCGGTCGGGCGCTGCGGAAGGCGACCGTAATCGCGCAGCGAGGCTGGGATTTCGGTACCCGGCTGGCCAACGCGCACGCCGACACTGCCGCGGTGCACGCCGGTTTGCCTGTGCTGCAGATCGGAATGGACACGCCGCAGGTCTCCCCCGCCCTGCTGACTTCGGCGATCGAGCCGGTCATCGCCAAAGCCAGCCATGCAGTGTTGGGCAGCGCGGAAGACGGTGGCTGGTGGGGGCTTGGGCTCGCTAATCCGCGGCAGGCGCAAGTGCTCGCTGGAGTTCCGATGTCACGTGCGGACACCGGATTCCGCACCCGAGCGGCACTGGCAGGTACAGGGCTCCGGGTTGGCGAGCTGCCGATTTTGTCCGATGTGGACACCATGGAGGACGCGCTGCGGGTGGCCGCGATTCGGCCGGACAGCAGGTTCGCGACCGCGGTCGACGCGGTGGGAGTGGTGGCATGAAGCTCGCGACTGGCCGGGAATTCGACCGCGGACTGCTTGGCCATCACTGCTGGCTGGAGCTCGCGAACGGGGACCGGATCGAGCTTCCGGTCGGTCGTTGGGCAGACGGTTGCGACGCAGGCGACGCCGTGCTGTTGGACGCGTGCACGGGCCCGACACTCGACGTCGGCTGCGGGCCCGGTCGGCTTACTGCCGCTTTGACGCGCCGAGGCGTGGTGGCTCTCGGCGTGGACAGTTCGCCAGTCGCGGTACGACTGACTCGGCGACGCGGGGCAAGTGCGTTGCAGCGCAATGTTTTCGCTCGCTTGCCCGGCGAGGGACGGTGGAATCACGTGTTGCTGGCCGACGGCAACATCGGAATCGGCGGCGATCCCGATGCACTGCTGCGGCGGCTGCACGAGTTGCTCACGCCGGACGGCGACGTGCTGGCGGAGCTCGAGGCACCCGGCCACGGGGTGCGCCAAGACCACGTCCGTCTGCGGCCGGATCCCGCTGACGGACGGTGGTTCACCTGGGCGTGGGTTGGAGTCGACGCCATTGCGGAGATCGCTGCGCGAACTGGCTTTCGCGTGGTGTGGACGACCAGTCGCGGGCAC
The DNA here is from genome assembly GCF_014174495.1 of Amycolatopsis echigonensis. GTDB lineage: Bacteria > Actinomycetota > Actinomycetes > Mycobacteriales > Pseudonocardiaceae > Amycolatopsis > Amycolatopsis echigonensis. Next base: position 87,798 of record NZ_JACJHR010000027.1, on the reverse strand, counting down.
CGCTGGTTCGCGAAGCTGGCACGAGCATGAAGCGCGGACGGCTGGCGGCCGCATGGCGCGGGCTCGACGCTCGGGTCGCCGCAGCGCAAGCCAAGATCGGCGAGCAGGCCCGCGCTGTCGATCGCCGGGTCCCGAAGGCGGAGCAGTTCAAGGGCGGCGCGCACGGCGAGCGCGTGACGGCTCGGGTCGGCAGCCTGCTCGGGCTCGCGTTCCTGATCTGCTTCGTCACCGGACTGTTGAGCCACTTGATCCAGCATCCGCCGGAGTGGTTCTTCTGGCCCAGCCGGCCGGTGTGGCTGTACCGGGTGACGCAGGGCGCGCACGTGCTGTCCGGGATCGCGGCGATTCCATTGCTGCTGGCCAAACTGTGGAGTGTCTACCCGAAGTTGTTCGAACGGCCGCTGGTGCGCTCGGTGCCGCACGCGGTGGAGAGGCTGTCGATCCTCGTCCTATCCGGGGCGGCCTTCTTCGAGCTGAGTTCGGGATTGCTGAACGTCGCGCAGAATTACCCGTGGAATTTCTACTTTCCGCAGGTCCACTACGCGGTGGCGTGGGTCGCGATCGGATCGATCCTCGTGCATGTCGCGGTGAAACTGCCGGTGATCCGGCGGTCGCTCACGCGCGAACGTGCGCCTGCCCAGCCGCCTGGCCCTGGATTGTCGCGCCGAGGATTCCTGGCCACCACGGGGATCGCGACGGGGGTCGCCGTGCTGGCCACCGCAGGAGCGACCGTTCCTGCGCTGCGGAGCGTCTCCGGGTTGTCGTGGCGATCGGACAAGGGCACGCAGAAGCTGCCGGTGAACCGCACGGCCGTGGCAGCACAGGTAACGCGGGCCGCTCAGGACGCCGGATGGCGACTCTCGGTGGCGACGCCGGCAGGGACACGGCAGTTCACGCTGGCCGAGTTGCGGACGTTGCCGCAGACCACTGTGGACTTGCCGATCGCGTGCGTCGAAGGGTGGAGCCAGACGGCGACGTGGCGCGGCATCTCGTTCCCGGACCTGTTGCGCGCTGCGGGCAGCGAGCCCGGGGTGAACGTGCGCGTGTCGTCGCTGGAGAAAACCGGCCTGTACGGCGTCAGTGTGCTGCCCGGCGAGCACACGGCCGACCCGCTCACGTTGCTGGCACTGGAATTGAACGACGAGGTGCTGAATCTCGACCACGGCTATCCGTGCCGCGTGATCGCGCCCAGCCGGCCGGGCGTGCTGCAGACGAAGTGGGTCGCCAAGCTGGAGGTGCTGTGAAGACCGCGCGGATTGTGCTGGCGCTGCCCGGATTGGCGGCGTTGGCGTACGGGATCGTGCTGTTCCTCGACTATGCGGCACCGGCATGGCCGGACAGCTTCACGACGTTGCTGTGGATCGGCGGCGGTCCGATCGTCAACGACGCGGTGTTCGCTCCGGTCGCCGGGGCGATCGGCCTGTTGCTCGCTCGGGTCCTGCCGCGGCCTTGGCGGGGGCCAGTGCAGATCAGCGCGGTACTGACCGCGGTGTTGGGTTTCGTGGCGTTCCCGCTGTTGTGGCGCACTCATGGCGTGCCGCCGAAGCCTGGTCTGCATGACGGGAACGCGTGGCTGGGGCTGATGGCGACGCTCGCGGTGGTGTGGAGTGCGGTCCTGGTCGTGTCGGTCGTCCGGATTGTCCAGTTCCGGCGTAGTGCGGCACGGAAAATTCGGTCGCTCGCACGTAGTTGACCTGGGTTTTCTTCCGCTACCGGAATTTTCCCGCGGATTCGGCGTTTGGGACAGCGTGCGCGTGGGCACCTCACCGCACGCGGAGAGGCTCTCCGTGCCGAGTCGGAGGCGGCACGGAGAGCCTCTTCGTGTTTTCGTGCGCAAGCCGGTTTTCGGGCGCGGGCCGTTAAAAACGGCCACGCGCGACCGGCTCGGATGCTCCGGTCGCGCGTGGCCTGCAAAGGTTCGGCCCCAAGCGCGGACAGGGGGTCGAGCCATGGCTGGTCTCGGCCGCGCCACGGCGGCCGAGCGATCTAGTTGGCCGGTACCGGCTGTCCGCCGAGGGTGACCTGCACCGTGCGCCCGTCGGCGAGCGTGAAGGTCGCCTGGTCGTTCGGGGCGCGCGTGCGGATCGCGGCGACGAGGGTGTTGGCGCTGTCGATGACGCGGTTGTCGATCTTGGTCACCACGTCGCCGGACTTCAGGCCCGCTTTCTCCGCCGGGCTGCCCGGCGTGATATCACCGAGCTGGGCGCCGCCCTGGGGCGCGTCGGTGACCTTCGCGCCGATGAACGTCTGGGTCGCGTGCCCGGTCTTGATGATGTCCTGCGCGGTGCGGCGTGCCTGGTCGATCGGGATGGCGAAGCCGATGCCGACGTTGCCGCCCTCGGACCCGCTGCCCTGGCCGCGGCTCGAATTCGGGCTGTAGATGGCCGAGTTGATGCCGATGACCTGGCCGCTCATGTTCGCCAGCGGACCGCCCGAGTTGCCGGGGTTGATCGCGGCGTCGGTCTGGATCGCGTCCATCACCGTGGTCTGGTCGGTCTCGTCACCGCCTGCCTGCACCGGGCGGTGCAGTGAGCTGACGATGCCCGAGGTGACCGTGCCGGTCAGCTCGTACGGCGAGCCGATGGCCACGACCTGCTGCCCGACCCGCAGGTCGTCGGACCGGCCCAGCTCGACCGGCGTGAGGTTGCCGACGCCGGACACCTTCACCACGGCGATGTCCGTGGTCGGGTCCCGGCCGACGACCTGCGCCGCGGCTTTCTTGCCGTCCTGGAACACGGCCTGGATCTGGCCGCCGTTCGCGGCGACCTGGACGACGTGGTTGTTGGTGAGGATGTAGCCGTCGCTGCTGATCACGAAACCGGAGCCCTCGCCCGCCGCGGTCCGGCCGGACACCTGCAGCTCGACCACGCTCGGCGACAGCTTCTGCGCCACCGACTCGACCGAGCCGGCGGGCACGTTGCCCGTCTGCTGCGCGGGTTTCGGCGCGTCGAGCGCGCTCACCGACGAACCGGACCCGCCGGTGAGGTACCCGACGGTCCCGCCCGCCACGCCGCCGATCACGAGCGAGATCGCGGCGACGCCCGCGAGGAGCTTGCCCGCCGAACCCTTCTTCTCGCGCTGCGCGGGGACGCCGTAAACCGAGGTTCCCGGTGCGCCGTAAGGATTGGCCTGGGCTCCGGCGGGCGGAGTGTGCGGTCCGCCGGGGTATTGGCTGCCGTACGGCTGACCCGCCGTCGGCTGCTGCTGGGTGCCGGGTCCGTGCTGCGGCGCGGCCGCGCCTTGGGCCGACCACGGATTCGGCGTGCCTCCAGTCGGAGCACCGCCAGACTGAGCAGTCCCGTACACAGGAGCGGCACCGTACTGCCCCGCAGGCGCTCCGTACGCGCCGGAAGCGTCTCCGCTTGTCGCACCAGGGCCCGACGTCCCTGCCGAGCCCTCAGCGGCCGATCCGTACGCGGCAGTCGAACCAGTCGCGCTGGAAGCCGACTGTCCCGCGTCGCCGCCGGCCGAGCCGGCGGAAGAGGGTTGGTCCGGCTGAGCCGGGGTCTGCTGCCAGGCCGCCTGGCCTTCGGTGCCCGGCTGGGCACCCGGGTCCTGGCGACCCGCCGCGGAGTCGGGCACGTGGGGGTCGTTCTCGGTCATGTCCTCACCTAAGCGGCTGGGCCTGAGAGGTTCCTGAGTCGAACCTGTGTTTCGTAGATGAGTATGCCGTGAGTTCCGGTCAGCCTGCCGAGCGAAGCCGCTCCGCGATCTGTTCCGGGGTGGCGTCGTTGATCCAGACCGCCATGCCCGACTCGGATCCGGCCAGGTACTTCAGCTTGTCCTTGGCCCGCAGCACGGAGAACAGCTCGAGGTGCAGCCACGACAGCTCCCGGTCCCGCCGCACCGGTGCCTGGTGCCAGCCCGCGATGTAGGGCAGCGGCCGGTCGTACAGCGCGTCGCACCGGCGCAGCACGTCCAGGTACACACGGGAAAAGTCGTCGCGCTCGGCGTCGGTGAGCGACGGGAGGTCCGGCACCTGCCGGTGCGGCACGATCTGGATGTGCACCGGCCAGCGCGCGGCCGGCGGCACGAAAGCCGTCCAGTGCTCGCCGGCGGCGATCACGCGCTCGCCCGATTTCTGTTCCGCGGCCAGCACGTCGCCGAGCACCGACCCGCCGTGTTCGCGCGCGACCGCCAGCATCCTTTCGGTCTTCGGCGTGACGAACGGATAGCCGTAGATCTGGCCGTGCGGATGCGAGAGAGTGACGCCGATTTCTTCGCCGCGGTTCTCGAACGGGAAGACCTGTTCGACACCAGGCGTCTGGGCGAGCGCCGCGGTGCGATCGGCCCAGGCGTCGACCACGAGGCGCACCTGTTCCGGGGTCAGCCGGGAGAACGCGCCGTCGTGGTCGCTGGTGAAGCACACGACCTCGCAGCGGCCGAGACCCGGCGCGGTCGGCACCAGACCCAATCCGTCCACAGTGGACGGATCACCGGTCGCCTGCTGCGAGAAAGACGGGAACCGGTTCTCGAACACGACCACGTCGTAGTCGGCTTCGGGGATTTCGCTCGGCTTGCCCGGCCGCGTCGGGCAGAGCGGGCAGAGGTCGGCCGGGGGCTTGTACGTGCGCGTCTGGCGGTGCGCCGCCATCGCGACCCACTCGCCGGTCAGCGGGTCACGGCGGATCTCCGAGGCCGCCGCGACCGGCGGGAGGTCCCGGGTGTCGGCGGCGAGCCGGTCATGGGCGTCGGTGTGGTCGAAATAGATGATCTCCCGGCCGTCCGCCAGGTGCCGCACAGTGCGTTTCACGCTTCTTCTGCCTCGAGGTTCTCCGCCGTTTCGGCGATCATGAGTTCTCCGACCCGCTCCGCGAGCTCTTCTCGCGCACGGTGGTCCAGGCCGTCGTCAGTCACCACGACCTGCGCTTCTTCCAGATCCGCGATCGTGGAAATGCCGACGGTGCCCCACTTTGTGTGGTCGGCGAGCACCACCAGCCGCCGCCCGGCCTCCACCAGCGCGCGGTCGGTCTCGCTTTCGGTGAGGTTCGGGGTGGTGAACCCAGGCCCCACCGCCATCCCGTGCACACCGAGGAAGACCAGGTCGAGATGCAGCGTCCGCAGGCTTTGCACGGCGACCGGACCGACGAGCGCGTCCGACGGGGTGCGCACGCCACCGGTGAGGACCACCGTGCGGTCCGGCTGGCCCGCGTTGCGCAGCACGTCGGCGACCTGGATCGAGTTGGTGACGATGGTGAGGCCCTCGACGCCGTCGAGCGCGTGCGCGAGCGTCCAAGTGGTGGTTCCCGCGGACAGGCCGATCGCGGTGCCCGGTTTGACGAGCGTGGCAGCCAGTTCGGCGATGGCTTCCTTCTGCGCGCGCTGGCGCACTGATTTCGCCTCGAACCCTGGCTCGTCGGTGCTCTTCCCGACCAGCGACGTCGCGCCGCCGTAGACCTTCTCGACCAGGCCCCGGCCCGCGAGCACGTCGAGGTCGCGGCGGACCGTCATGTCGGACACGCCGAGCCTCGCGACGAGGTCACTGACCCGGACCGCACCGGTCCGGCGTGCCTCCTCGAGGATCACCGCCTGTCGCTGCCGCGCGAGCACCGCCACTCCCCAAGCACACCCATCAACTGCACAAAATCCTACACGATTCAACATCAGGTGCGCGCGACGTGCGGTTGAAGCGTCCCCCGGTCGGACGACAGCCAAGCCTGGCGACCGGCTCAGGCGACGGGCGCCCCCGGCAGCCGGATGGTGAGCAGAGCCCCGCCTTCCGGTGCCCGGTTGGCGTAAACCGTGCCTCCGTGCCGTTCGGCGGCGTGCTTCACGATCGCCAGCCCGAGGCCGGATCCGGGCAGGGTGCGCGCCTCCGACGAGCGGTAGAACCGGTCGAACACCTTGGGCAGGTCCTCCTCTGCGATGCCGGGCCCGGAGTCCGCGACCTCGACCACCGCGGTGCCGTCGCCGAGCGGACGGAGCGTGACCCGCACCCGCGAACCCTGCGGCGAGAACTTCACCGCGTTGTCCAGCAGGTTCAGCACCGCCCCTTCGAGCGAGCTGTTGTCGCCGGTGAGCACCCACGGCTGCAGCGCGACCTCGAACTCGATCTCGCCCGCCCGGCGGCGCGCCCGGTCGAGCGCGCGCTCGACCACGTCCATCAGGTCGACGCGCTCGGCCTGCTCGCGCGGTTCGTCCTGCCGCGCCAGCTCCACCAGGTCGCCGATGAGCTGGGTGAGCTCGTCGAGCTGGCCCCGGATGTCGGCCTCGATGTCGGCTCGGTCCTCGTCCGGCAGCGACGGTGCGCCCGGACGACTGGCCGACAGCAGCAGTTCCAGGTTGGTGCGCATGGAAGTCAGCGGGGTGCGCAGCTCGTGCCCAGCGTCGGCGACGAGCTGCCGCTGCCGTTCCTGCGAGTCCGCGACCGTGCCGAGCATGATGTTGAAGCTGTGCGTGAGCCGCGCGAGTTCGTCGTCGCCACTCACCGGGATCGGACGCAGGTCGCCGGTCGCGGCCACCCGTTCCGCGGCCGACGTCAGCCGGTCGACCGGGCGCAACCCAGCCCGCGCGACTGCCGTGCCCGCACCCGCGGCCACTACGATCCCGGCGCCGCCGACCAGGAACAGCACCACGGACAACTGGTTCAGCGCCCGCATCGTCGGAGCCATCGACTGCGCCAGCACGATCGCCTGCCCGTGCCCGAGCGGCACCGCGACCACGCGCATGCCGGTGGCCGCGTCGGTGCGCAGTGACTGCGGCAGCACGCCGGTCGCGACGCGCACCTCGGCCGGGCCCACCGGCGGCCGAGTACCTGGCTGCGGATAGATGAGGTCGCCGGTGAAGCCGTTGAGCTGGCCGATCTGCAGGTCAGCGCTGGCCAGCAGGGCACCAGGGACCTCGCGCAGCTGGTCGGTCGGCACCTGCGGCGAGTTCGCCGCGGCTTGTGCCCGGGCGAGCAGGTTGTCGTCGAGCTGGGTGAGGAGGTTGTTGCGCACCACCAGATACGCGCACAGGGAAACGAGCGCCACGGCACCCGCTACGCACGCGGCTGCCAGCAGCGTGACGCGGCCGCGCAGCGAGAACCGGCGGGTGCTCCACCGGGTGCCGCGCGGATCGGGCACCTCCCCCGCCGGCGCGGCCTGCTCGCCCGCCGGGGGATCGGTCACGGCGGGGTCTCGCGCAGGACGTACCCCACTCCACGCACCGTGTGGATCAGCCTCGGTTCGCCCTCCGCCTCCGTCTTGCGGCGCAAATAACCGACGTAGACCTCCAGCGCGTTGCCCGACGTCGGGAAGTCGTAACCCCATACTTCCTCCAGGATCCTTCCGCGGGTCAGCACGTGCTTGGGGTACGAGAGGAACAGCTCGAGCAGCGCGAACTCGGTGCGGGTGAGACTGATCTCGCGACCGCCGCGGCGGACCTCGCGAGTGCCCGGGTCCAGCGTGAGGTCGGCGAACGACAGCACCTCCGACGTCTCGCCCTGCTGAGCGTCCGGCGCGGCGCGGCGCAGCAGGGCGCGCAGGCGGGCGAGCAGTTCCTCCAGAGCGAACGGCTTGGGCAGGTAGTCGTCGGCGCCGGCGTCGAGGCCGGAGACCCGGTCGGAGACGGTGTCTCGGGCGGTCAGCACGAGAATGGGCAGGTCGTCGCCGGTGCTGCGGAGCCGGCGGGCCACTTCGAGCCCGTCGAGGCGCGGCATCATCACGTCGAGCACCATCGCGTCCGGACGGTTGGCGAGGATCGTCTCCAACGCCTGCGCACCATCGCTCGCGAGCTCCACGGTGTAGCCGTTGAACTCCAAAGACCGCCTGAGCGATTCACGGACGGCACGGTCGTCGTCCACTACGAGGATGCGCATGCCGCCAGTCTTACGCAGAGTGCTGAGACCCGCCTAAGAACACACACAGAACACACAAAGAGCATTTCCGGACGACCGCGGACAGGAGGCACTTTCGCACTGGCCTCGCCGGGGTTCGCGGAAGCGAAAATCACAACGAGCGTTCTTCCGGCGGCCGTGCGACCGGAGCGTTCCAGTGTCGCCAGAGCGTGAGCACGCGGATCGCGACGACGACCGCCGCGGAGACGGTCGTGACCGCACCCGCCGGGAGACTCAGCGCGTGCCCCACCCAGACGCAGACCGCGCCGGTCAGCGCGGCCATCGCGTAGATCTCCTTGCGCAGCACGAGCGGGATCTCCCGCAGGAGCAGGTCGCGGAGCGCACCGCCGCCGATGCCGCTGGTCATGCCGATCAGGCAGGCGGCGTACCCGGTCGCGCCCGCGTTGAGTGCCAGTGTCGTCCCGGCGGTGGCGAACACGCCGAGCCCGACCGCGTCCGCGAGCAGCACCGCGTGCCGCAGCCGGGCGACCTGTGGGTGGAAGGCGAACACGACCAGCGCCGTCACCGCGCAGACGGCCAGGTACGGCCAGTTCCGCAGGGAGGTCGGCGGATGAATGCCGAGAAGCACGTCGCGGATGATGCCGCCGCCGAGCGCCGTGGTCAGGCCGACCACGACGACACCGAACACGTCGAGCCGCGCCCGGACCGCGGCCAGCGCCCCGGACGCCGCGAACGCCACCAGCCCGGCGAACTCGAGCGCGGTCAGCAGCATCTGCTGGTTCTACTGGTCGAGGAGCCCGCCGCGGTAGGCCAGGAGCGCGGCCTGCACCCGGTTGGCCGCGCCGATCTTCGACAGCACCGCCGAGACGTATCCCTTCACCGTCGCCTCCGACAGGTGCAGCCGTCCGCCGATCTCGGCGTTCGACAGCCCCTGCCCGATCAGCGCGACGACCTCGCGTTCGCGTTCGGACAGCGACGCCAGCAGCTTGCGCGCCGGCTGCGCGGCCCGCTGCTCGTCGCGATGGCTCTGCACCATGCGCACGGCCACGCCCGGATCAAGGACAGCACCGCCCTTGGCCAGGTCGCGCACGGCCCGCAGCAACGCCGACGGATCGATGTCCTTAAGCAGGAAGCCGTTGGCGCCGAGCCGCAGCGCGAGGCTGACGTACTCGTCGATGTCGAAGGTGGTGAGCATGGCGACGGTCGGCGGATCGGGCAGCGCGAGAATGGCCCGAAGCGCGCGAATGCCGTCGTCAGGGGCGCGCATCTTGATGTCGAGCAGCGCGACGTCAGGGTGATAGCGGCGGGCGACCTCGACCGCCGATCTGCCGTCGCTTGCCTCGCCCACGATCTCGATGTCCGACGCCCCGGACATCATGGCGCGCAGCCCCGACCGAACTAGTTCCTCGTCGTCGGCGAACATGAGCTTGATCAACGAAGCCCTCCGGCAGACCGTGGGTTGGAGGCGGCTCCCCGCACCCGTTACGGAAGATTACCTACTGTTGTTCATGGTTTCGAAACCAGACACGACCAGGTGACTCGGCTGGTCCACCGGAGCGGCTGATACCAGCAGTCGACCCTCGTGCAGGTCACCCACATGAGTCAGTTCTTCGGTGGGGAACCGCCGAGTTGCGTAACCGATCAAGAACGGGCGGATGTTCATCGCTGGTTCGTCGCGAGAGTTCCCGGCGGCGCGTCCGGAGACGGCTCAGCGACCGGTCCGCGGTACCTCGGTGAGCTACCAGACCTTGACCGCAGCCACCGGCGCACTGATCGAAAAGGCGACCGCCGAACGCGCCGCCCCTGATACCGTCGCGCCGATGTTCCAGTTCATCGTCCTCTTCAGCTGACGGTCCTGCGGCCCGCCCCTCGCAGATCCAGCACCGACCCGGGCGGGTCTCAGCGCGCCGTTTTTCGGCGCAGGAACCCGTTGGCCGCGCGCGCCTCAATCCGCGCTGTGCACTGGAGAACGACGTGTCAACTGAACAATTTTCCTACTGGGCTGCGCTGCGCCAACCCCACGTAGTGCGCTCTTTCCTGCCAAGCATCCTGGGCCGGTCGTCGCTGGCGATGTCCGGGCTCGCGCTCGTGTTGCTTCTGGAGTCCGGCAGGGGGTCGTTCGCCGCGGCAGGAGCCGTCACGGCCGTGCTGGGAACTGCCAATGTCGTTGCGACGCCCTGGCGAGCGCGCGCGGTCGACCGGTTCGGGCAGACAGCCATCTTGTCCGTGCTGGGTGCGCTCCACACGATCGCGCTCATCGTGTTCGCCGCGAATCCGGACGCACCGTTGCTTTTCTTGCTGTGCCTTGGCACCGTTGCGGGGCTGTCAATCCCGCCGTTCGGCTCGACGATGCGCGTCGTCTGGTCGGCGGCGCTCGCCAGCGGGCCGCTGCGTACTCGCGGTTTGAGCCTGGACGCCGTCGCCGAAGAGTTGATTTTCGCCGTCGGCCCCTTGACCTCCGCGATCCTCACCGCACTCGCGGATCCGACGCTGGCGCTTTATGTCTCAGCTGGGTCTGTCGCCGCAGGCAGCGGCCTTTTCGTGCTCAGTCCCCTGTCCAGGCAGCAGCGGGGACACCGCGCCAAGACCCTTGCGAAAACTTCGAAACCTTTGCGGTCGCCCGGCTTTCTCCCTGTGCTGATCGCGATCCTCGCGCCGGGAATCATCCTCGGCGCGGTCGAGATCGTGGCACCAGCCATGGGGGCAGCCGAGGGCTCCGCGGTTCTCCCGGGCGTCGTCTTGGCCCTGTTCGCGGGTACCAGCGCACTTGGCGGTCTGCTGTACGGCCGGCTTAATCCGCGGTGGTCGGCTGAACGGCAGCTGCTCATTCTCGGCGCCGCGTTGGTCGGCATCAGCGCGACCGCCGGGCTCATTGGGTCGACACCGGTGCTCGTCATCGGCATCGGCGCAGCTGGCGGCTTCATCGCACCCCTGCTCATCGTCGGCTACCTCGCGGCAGACGCCCGCACCGATCCCAGCGCGCGGACGGAAGCGAGCAGTTGGATCAACACCGCGGTCAACCTCGGCGCCGCCGCTGGCTCCGGCCTCTTGGGCGCGGCGACAGAAACCACGGCACCCGGCACCGCACTCGCGATCTGTACGGCAGCCGCGGCGTTCGTCCTGCTCGTCAGTGTGCCCCGGCACCGTCACGCAGTGCGGTGAACGGTCAGTCGCGAGCCGCGTTCCTTCGCCACGACGAGATCCCGCGCGCCTTCGGACCGGGCGCAGGACTTGATCGACCGCGGCGGGCAACGGGTCGCAACCATGCCGTCAGATCATCACCGGATAGCGAATCAGTCTTGGACGCCGGGTTGCGCGAAGCGGCAAGGCTTGAGAGATGGTCTCCGCTATTCGTCTCCCTGTTCCCGGTTCCGATACCCGCCGAGCAACAGCTTCGTAGTCAGCTTGAGGTGCGCGCCCAGCAGCGATGGACCTCGGCGGATTCACGCAGCGATCTGTTACGACGGCAGCCCATCGCTCGGCCGCCCGGATGCTATCGACCGCGTTTCGGCGATCACCCACGGCCGATCGGACGCGACGCTGAATCGACACGGCAGGCGCGAAAGAGGTTCTCAATGGCGGCTTGTCGGACCTGACGGGCAAGAAGTATGTGCACGCAGCCGAGTTCCTCAATGAGAACGCGGGCCGCCTGGTCGAGAAGCACGTCAGCGCCGTAAAGGGCGAAGCGTCTCGGCTCAAGGAAGAGGCCGACCTCGCCAAGGAGCGCTACCTGAAAGCACCGCCCGGCAGCGACGAGGCCAAGTTCCAGACTGAAACGGAAATGGCGAAACGCGCCGCGGCCGAGGACCTGGAGACGGACGCGGCCTCGGTGGCTCGACGGGTTGGCAGCAAGATCCCCGTGGTCGGACTGGGCATCACGGCAGCCGGGATCGGGTGGGACATCCACGAGGGCAAGCCGCCCGCTAAGGCGATCATTTCCGGCCTCGCGGGCGCTGGTGCGGCCGCGCTGGTTGCCGGTCCGGTCGGCTGGGGTGCCCTCGCCGCTGTCGGCGTGGGTATCGGTGCCGGCGCTCTGGTTGATTACGGCTGGGACCACTGGGTTCCCGAGGGAGCCAAACACGCGATCAACGAAGGCGCGGAGGCCGTGGGGCATGCGGTCGGCAATGCTGCGAGCGCGGTGGGCCACACGGCCACGAAGATCTGGAATTCGATCTTCTAGCGTCCTGGTCAGCCAGACTCGGGATAGGCGAACGGAGAACGGAGCAAGATGACGGACACGCCGGGCACGGTGACGGGCCGCGTGCCCCAGCCCAGCGAGTGGGCCGGAGCCAGGAAGACGCGGTACGTGCTGATCGCGTTCGTGTTCGCGCTGTTGACCCTCGGTGGTATCGCGGTCGCCGTCTCGACGTTCGGCAGCGGGCCGTCAGACCCTCGCAGCGGTGTCATCATCCTCGCCACACCCCTGTTTCTCGGCGTCGCCCTCGATGTCCTGCTCACTCGTCTGCTGACGTCCGCGCGCGGTGCACGCGGTGTGCGGACGGGTCAGGTCCCCGAGGTCGGGGAACCCGGGCTGCTCGTGCCGTACTCGGCCACGCTCACCACCATCCACGTCGCCGCGGCAGTAGTGTGTTTCGCCTTGTTCGCAGTGCTCGGCATCGCCGCCGCCGCGGTCGTCGCCAGCCAGGGGGCGCATGGCAACGCCGCTGCCGCCGTGATCGCGATCGTGTGCCTGGTGTGCGTGATCTCGCTGATCGTCAGCGGGGTGCTGGTGCTGCGGGGCAAGCTCCGGCGCGGCGTGCTCGTGCTGACTCCCCGCGGCGTCTACCACTGCTCCTGGTCGTTCTCGACGTATGCCGACTGGGACACGATCATGTACGTCGGCGCGGCCGACGCGAACGGCCCGATCATCGAGCTCGCCACCAAGGACAGCGGCGAGCGCTGGTACCGCCGGCGCACCCGGCTACGTCGCCAACCGGAGCTGGCGTTCAACCCGCATATCGGCATCCAAGCGCGCCTGCTCTCCGCCGATCCCGCCCTGGTCTACCAGACCCTGCGCTTCTACCAGCGGAATCCTCAGGCCCGCACCGAACTCGGAACCGAGGCTGCCGTGCAACGCGTCCGCACACGAGCAGTCGTCGTCGCTGATACCGCGCGATAACTTCGTCGACCGCTTGGTGTAGCTGAATCAGTGGCTTGACCGGGTGCGCCATGAGCACACCCCGCGCTAGGAAATCAGCCACGGGCCGGGATGCCCAAAAGTGACGATTCAGTGTGAGCTCGGGCGTCGCAGGTTCAAAGCTCACAGCGCTGACCAGCGGTTATGTGCCCCCGGCAGGATTCGAACCTGCGACACCGGCTTTAGGAGAGCCGTGCTCTATCCCCTGAGCTACGAGGGCAGTCGCGTGCTGCTGGCTACATCCTAGCGGGGGGTGCGGCTGGAGAAGTCAGGTACGTCAGCGCCATCTCCGTCGCCTCCTCTGCCCAGGTCTTCCAGGACCGGTCGTCTGGCCAGAATCGGCAGGTCGCGGCGCGGTGGACGCAGGCGCCGATGATCGTTCGGGCCGCCATTTTCACGTCGGAGACATCGGCCGGAGACAGGGCTTCCAGCAGGGCGTCTTGGATCGCGGACAGTGCGGCCAGACCGCGGTCTCGGGCGTCGGAGCGTTGGGCGTCCAGGAGTTCCGGGAAGATCCGGTCGTGGTCGGCAAACGTCTGCGCCAGGGCAGCCACGAAGGCGGCGAAGAGGGAGCGGAGGTCTGGCGACGCTGAGCGGAGGGCGTCTCGGACGTTCGTTTCCAGCTGGGTCAACAGCCGGTCCTTGACGGCGTGCAGCAGCTGTTCCTTGCCGTCGAAGCGGCGGTAGATCGTGCCAACCGACATCCCCGCTTGCGAAGCCACTGCGGCGACGGTGAAGGACTCCAAGCCTTGCTCGGCCAGGACGTGTTCGGCGGCGGTCAGCACTTTCTGCAGCGAAGCACGGCTGCGCGCTTGTTGCGGCGGGCGGAAGCCCTCGCTGGTCTGGCTCACTCGCGGCACGCTACCGGTAGCGTCAGATAGATGCGAATGGTAATTTCCGTTCGCATCTAGCGGAGGGGCCATGGTCAGCATCGAGGTGCGCAACGCCTACGTCGACTTTCCGATCTTCGACGCCAAGACGCGGTCGTTGAAGAAGCGTGTGCTCGGGAAGGTCGGAGGCAGGATCGCCAGCGGAGCCAGGGTGCCGGTGATCGAGGCGTTGCGGGACGTGTCGTTCCGGCTCGACGAGGGCGACCGGGTTGGGTTGGTGGGGCATAACGAGGCTGGGAAGTCCACGTTGTTGCGCTTGCTGTCCGGGATCTATGAGCCGACGCGCGGCGTCCGGAGAGTCGCGGGGCGGGTCGCGCCGGTGTTCGATCTTGGGGTCGGGCTCGATCCGGAGCTGTCCGGGCGCGAGAACATCCTGGTCCAGGGCTTGTTTCTCGGGATGAGCCGCCGGCAGATGGCGAAGCGCGTCGAGGATATCGCGGAGTTCACTGAGCTGGGCGACTATCTGCAGCTGCCGTTGCGCACGTACTCGGCCGGCATGCGGGTGCGGCTCGCGCTCGGAGTCGTCACGACGATCGATCCGGAGATTCTGCTGCTCGACGAAGGGCTCGGCACGGTCGATGCGACGTTTCTCGCCAAGGCGCGCGATCGGCTCAAGGACCTGGTGAAACGGTCGGGGATTCTGGTGTTCGCGAATCACTCCGACGAATTGCTCGCGGAGCTGTGCGACACCGCGCTGTGGATGGACGAGGGCCAGGTTCGGCAGCACGGCTCGTTGTCCGCCGTTCTTACTGCCTACAGCGGGAGGCCGGCGGTTTTAGAGCGGGAGCAGTGATCCGCTGCGTTTCAGTGGGCACAGTGGTTAGTTGCCTTGTGCTTGCTCGAAACAATGCCGGTGCGCCGTCGCGAACTCGCGGAAGCTCCGCGGCCGTTGGCCGGTGACGTCCTCGACTGCGGACGTCACGGTTTCCGCGCCGCCGTCCAGGTACGTGTTGCATACCTCGACCAGCGCTTTGGCGTGGAATGCGGACATTCCGGCTTCGGCCAATGCGGAAAGTGCTTGCTCGTTCGACATTCCGCGGTACGTGATCGGCCGGCCGAGCACCTCGGACAGCACTGCCGCGGCTTCGTCGTACGTCAGCGCCTCGGGGCCGGTCAGTGCGTACGCCTTGCCTGCGTGACCGTCCTCGGTCAGGACCCGAAACGCTACGCGGGCAATGTCTTCGGCGTCCACGAAGGCAATCGGACCGCGGATCAGCGGGCTGGCGAAGAAGTTCCCGGACCGGATGGTTCCGGCCCAGTTTCCCGAAAAGGCTTGGAGGTAGAAGTTCGCCCGGAGGAACGTCCAGGACAGCGGCGACGTCTCCAGCATCCGCTCGATCGGGCGGTGCAGCCGGGCGATCGGCGTGAGTTCCTCGTCCGCCCGCCACAGCGACTGTTTCACCACGTGCGAGACCCCGGCGGACACGGCAGCTTCGACCACATTGGACTCGTTGCCGGTCTGTCCGGGGCTCGTCGCACCCAGCAGGAACACCTTCGACACTCCGGCCAACGCCGGTTGCAGGCTGGCCGGATCGGACATTTCGACGGTGACCGCGTCGATTCCCTCAGCGGCGGCTTTCTCTGTCTTCTCCGGGGAATGGTAAGCGGCACGGAAGGGCACCTCGGCCGCGCGCAACTGGTCGACCAGCGCTGATCCCACGTTGCCGCTCGCACCCGTCACCAGGATCATGCGCTCCGCCTTCGCGCGTCGAGGAAACTACGCAGACGAGCGAGTGTAGTGGATCAGCGGATGGCGACGGGGTTTTCGAGTCACGCGCCCGCGGCTTGTGCCCGGCGCTGCGCCAGTTCCTCGACCGCCGACGGCAGCGTGGTTTCGAAGTCGATGAGCTTCGCCCAGGTCGGAGTCACGACGATACGGACCATGCCGTCGACGTACAGGGAGCGGACCTCGGCTTCCCATTCGACGCGCTGTTCCGGCGTCATCTCGTAGGTGCCGTTCATCTCGAGGAACTCCTCCGGGATGTGGTCGACGTAGTCGAGCTCGGCGCGACCGCGCAGGAGCAGGATCTTCGGCGGGTGCGACTCGGTGTCAATGGTCAGCGCGACCATCGGGTTCGCCCGCAGCGCGGGCAGTTTCGGGGCGTTCTTGGTGGTGCACAAGACGATCTCGGTACCGTTCCAGCTGAACGCGATCGGGACGCTGCGCGGCGTGCCGTCCTTCGCGACATAGGCCAGCCGGGTGATGTCGCGGGCGAGCAGTTCGCGGCTGAGCGGGCGGTTCAGGACCTCGGCGATTTCCTGCGGTTCCATGACGGTCTCCTTCTCGGTCTGCGGCCTCGTGGTCGGCCAGGTGCTGCGGGGACGGAGCCGGGACGGCGTTCTCGACATTACCTCGACAGTGACCTGAGTCACATTGATGACTACAACACTTGTACAAGCGCTTGACAGTTCTCCGGAGGATGGCGTTGAGTACTTCAGGAGCCGGAAAAGCGGGGAGGTGAGGGCGATGCGCGACACGAGCCCAGGGCGAAGTACGCCCTCGGACCCCGACTTGTCCCCGTCTTCCGGCATCCCCGGTTGATCCCGCTTCCCCGCCCGTCTGGCCCGCGCCGGACGGGTCTTCGGAGTGCGCGGAACCCGGGTGCCCCGATCGGCCCGCCAGAGGCCGAAGGGAGTGCTCGTCATGACCACTGACGCAAGCGTGCACATCGACCGGCGCACCACCGCGGTCCTCGACGACCACCACGTCGGCGACATCCGCGGCGCGCTCGGCACCATCAAAGCGGGCGACTCCGCGCCGCGGACCGGCCTCAGCGCCAAGCTCAAGACCCTGCTCGCGATCGTCGGGCCGGGGTTGATCGTGCTGGTCGGCGACAACGACGCCGGCGCGTTCGCCACCTACAGCCAGGCCGGGCAAAACTACGGCCCGAAGCTGCTGTGGACCCTGCTGCTTCTGGTGCCCGTGCTGTACGTGAACCAGGAAATGGTGCTCCGCCTCGGCGCGGTCACCGGCGTCGGGCACGCCCGGCTGATCCTCGAACGCTTCGGCAAGTTCTGGGGCGCGTTCTCGGTGCTCGACCTGTTCCTGCTCAACGCGTTGACGCTGGTCACCGAGTTCATCGGCATCACGATGGCGACCCGCTACCTCGGCCTGCCGACGGTTCCGTCGGTCGTGCTGGCCGCGGCCGTCATCGTCGGAGCCGCGTTCACCGGCAGCTTCCGGCGGTTCGAGCGGATCGCGATCTTCTTCTGCCTCGGTTCGCTGACGCTGATCCCGGTGTACGTTTTCGCGCACCCGGCGCCAGCGGAAATGCTCGGCGGCCTCGTGCCGACGATGCCAGCCGGACCTGGCGGGACGGCTGAGCTGATGCTGCTGATCATCGCGATCGTCGGCACCACGGTCGCGCCGTGGCAGCTGTTCTTACAGCAGTCCTACGTGATCGACAAGCGCATCACGCCGCGGTTCATGCGCTACGAGAAGGCGGATCTGTGGATCGGCCTGGCCGTGGTGATGGTCGGCGCGGCCGCGATCATGGGAATCGCGGCGACGGCCTTCGCGGGCACCGGCACACCGTTCTCCGACACAGCTGCTGTCACGAACGGCATCGAGGCTTACGCGGGACGTACGGCGGGCGCGCTGTTCGCCGTCGCGTTGCTGGACGCGTCGATCGTCGGGGCGTTCGCAGTGTCGCTGTCGAGCGCGTACGCGATCGGTGACGTCTTCGGGATGAAGCACTCGCTGCATCGCGGGGCACGGCACGCGAAGGGCTTCTACGCGGTGTACGCCGGTCTCGTCGCACTGTCGGCCACCATCGTGCTCATCCCGGGCTCGCCGCTGGGCCTGCTCACCACCGGGGTGCAGACGCTGGCGGGAGTGCTGCTGCCATCGGCGACAGTGTTCCTCTTGCTGCTGTGCAACGACAAGGCGGTGCTCGGGCCGTGGGTCAACGGACGGCTCACCAACCTGTTCACCTCCGTGGTCGTCGGTGTGCTGGTGGTGCTGTCGGTGATCCTCACCGCGGCGGTGCTGTTCCCGGACATCAGCGCGGACCAGATCTTCCTGATCATGGCGGTCAGCGGCGGAATCGGCGTGCTGACCGCCGGGTACGCGCTTCTTCGCCGCCGCAGCGCCGCGCCGATCGATCGCACCGGACGCGCGGAGTGGCGGATGCCGCCGCTGCAGTACTTGCCGCCGCCGGAGCTGTCGATCGGGCGCAAGATCGGGTTGACCGCACTGCGCACATATCTGTTCCTGGCGATGGCCCTTGTCATCGTGAAGCTCGTCCAGCTGGCTATGGGTTAACTCTGTGTCAGCTTCCTTCTCAGCGTGTACACAGCGAGTGTCCAGAACAGTGAGGTCACCATGACGTCCCGGCACCGGAAGGCCCGATGACCGACCCCCACGACAGACGTGTCGCCGCGTCCCGCGGGGCGGCGGCACGCGGTGTCGCCGCCCGTGCCGCGGCCCGGCGCAGGCGGCTCACCGGCCGGGTCGCGCTGGCCCTCGCGGCCGCGTTGACGCTCGCGCTGACCGGTTACGGCTGGGCCGCCTACAACGGCGTGGTGTCGGGCCTGCAGGTTTCCGACGTGCTCGACGGGCAGTCGACCTCCAGCGGCGGCGACACCAACATCCTGATCATGGGCCTCGATTCGCGGCTCGACGAGAACGGCAACCCGCTGCCGAAGGACATCTACAACTCGCTGCACGCCGGGGACCAGCAGGACGGCGGCTACAACGCCAATGTGCTGATGCTCCTGCACGTCCCCGGCGACGGCAGCAAGGCGACGTCGATCTCGATTCCGCGCGACGATTACGTTCCGCTGGCGGGCTGTCCGGACAACGTGTGCAAGGGCAAGATCAAACAGGCCTACGGGCTGGCGTTCGACGAGAAGGCCAAACAGCTCATCTCGCAGAACGTCACCGACAAATCGCAGCGCGAGCAGCAGGCACGCGACGCGGGCCGCCGGGCGGAAATCGACACCGTGCGGAGATTCCTCGGCGACGTCCCGATCGACCATTTCGTCGAGGTCACCCTCGTGGCGTTCTTCGAGATCGCCCAGGTCGTCCAGCCGATCACGGTGTGCCTCAACGAGGACACCCAGGACAGCTATTCGGGCGCGAACTTCCACGCCGGCCAGCAGGAGATCAGCGCCGAGCAGGCCGTCGAGTTCGTCCGGCAGCGCCGCGACAACGTGCATCCCGCGCTCAACTTCACCGACCTCGACCGCGAACGCAGGCAGCAGGCGTTCATCGCTTCGCTGGCCTATCAGCTCAAACAGGGCGGCACCTTCACGAATCCGGCGAAGCTCCAAGGGATTATGGACGTCGCGAAGCAGAACACCGCGGTCGACAGTTCGCTGGACCTGCTCGCGCTCGCGAAGCAGGCGTCCAGCCTGACCGGCGGGAATGTCAGCTTCGTGACGCTTCCGGTCGATCATTTCGGCAAGAGCCCGTCCGGCGAGGACGTCAACTTCGTCAATACCGCGCAAATCCAGTCCTTGGTCGCGCAACTGCTCAGCGGCGCTCCGATGCCGAGCCCTGCCGCCTACGCGACGCCGACCACGGAACCGACACACAAGCACCGAAGCAGCAGTAGCAGTAGCAGCAGCAGCGACCCGAGCACCACGTCGGCCGCGCCCGCGGCACAGCAAGCGCCGCCGTCGGTGCTGAGCGGAGGCGGAATCCCTTGTGTGAAATAACTTCGACGACGGAAGCTCCGCGCGTCTTAATGTCCTATCAGGACGGTTAAGGCATAATCGGCCCGGCGCGGTCCTTCCCCGCGCCGGAAGTTCGGCGGACGGCGGTGCGCGAGTGGCTACGACACGGAACAGACGAAGCCGGGGTCCGGTCGCGATCGTCGGCTGGCTGTCCCGGCCGCTGGCGTCGTTCCACCTCGTGCTCGCGCTGTGCGGTCTGCTCACGCTGCTCGGCGTCATCATGGTGCTGTCAGCGTCGTCGGCGCAGCCGGGCGGCGTGTACAGCACGTTCCAGAAGCACATCATTTTCGTCCTCATCGGCCTGGTCGCGCTGTGGGCCGGGCTGCGGGTTCCGTTGCGGCGGATCAGGTCCCTCTCGCCGATGCTGATGCTCGTGACGCTGGTGCTGCTCGCGCTGGTGCTCACCCCGCTCGGCGCGAAGGTGAACGGGGCGCAGCGGTGGTTCACGCTCGGCCCGCTGACGTTGCAGCCGGTCGAGCTCGCGAAAGTGGCGTTGACCTTGTGGGGCGCGCACATTCTCGTGGTGAAAGCCCGGCTGCTGCACCATTGGCGGCATTTGCTGGTGCCGCTGGTGCCGGTCGCGCTGCTGATGTTCGCCCTGGTGATGGCGCAGCCGAACCTCAGCGGGACGATCTCGCTCGGCATCGTGCTGCTGTCGCTGCTGTGGTTCTCCGGCGCGCCAGGACGGTTGTTCGCCGCGCTGCTGGCCGGCGGCGTGGGCGGGTTCGTGGTGCTCGCGCTGGTCGCGGACTACCGGCTCGCGCGCGTGCTGTCGTTCCTCTCCCCCGACGCGGACACCTCCGGTGCCGGGTACCAGGCCGTGCAGGCGCAGTACGCACTCGCCGAGGGCGGGCTGTTCGGCGTCGGGCTCGGACAGGGCGCGTCGAAGTGGAAGTACCTGCCGAACGTGCAGAACGACTTCATCTTCGCGTTGATCGGCGAGGAACTCGGGTTCCTCGGCTGCGCGGTGGTGCTGCTGCTGTTCGGCGGGCTCGCGCTGGTCGGCCTGCGGATCGCGACGCGCAACCTGGACCCGTGGATCCGCGTCGTCGCGGCGACGATCACCGTGCTGCTCGTGGCGCAGGCCGCGGTCAACATCGGGTACGTGGTGAACGCGCTGCCGGTCACCGGGGTGACGCTGCCGTTGGTGTCGTACGGCGGGACGTCGCTGATCGTGACGATGTTCCTGTTCGGCGTGCTCGCCAGCTGTGCCCGGCACGAGCCCGCCGCGGTAGCGGATTTGAACCATCTCGGGCCGGGGAAGATCGGTCGGCTTCTGCGGTTGCCGGTGCCGGAGCCGTACCGGCCGGTTCGGACGCCGACGAAGACGACTCGCGTACGACGTCCGGTGCGGCCTCGCTGACGCTTATGGCTAGTTCCGCGTGAGAGTTCGCGCGGGTCCGTTCGCGCTCCCGGACTTCACCGTTTCGGCCAATGCCACGACGGCTGGTCCAGCCTCCCCTGCCCAGCCACCACCGTCGCGCCGAAGTCCTTTTCCAGTTCCAGTACCGAGGCGTCCTCGAGAAACCGCACCAGCAGCTGGGAGTGCGACACCACCAGCAATTGCGTCTTCTTCGCCGCGGCGGTGATCAACGCGGCCAGCGCTGGCAGCAGGTCCGGGTGCAGGCTGGTTTCCGGTTCGTTCAAGACCAGCAGCTCCGGTGGGCGCGGGCTGAGCAACGCCGCGGCCCACAGCAGGTAACGCAGGGTGCCGTCGGAGAGTTCGGCGGCGCTCAGGGGGCGCAGCAGACCGTGCTGGTGAAAGCGGAGGTCGAACCTGCCGTCGGCAGCGGTCACTTCGATGGACGAGCCGGGGAAGGCGTCGTCGATCGCGGTGGCCAGGGCGTCGGCGTCGGTGGATTCCTGGATGGTGCGCAAGGCCGCGGCCAGGTCGCCGCCGTCGTGGTCCAGGGCCCAGGTTCGGGTGCCGATGCGGCTTTGTCTCGCCGGGGCGTCGGCGTCGGTGCGGAAGTGGTCGTAGAACCGCCAGCCGCGGACTCGGTCGCGGACGATCAGGAGTTCCGGGCACAAGCGCGGGTCGGCGAATTCGCCCAGCATGCTGTCGGTGAGAGCGATCGAGTGGCCGCTCTCGATCCAGGAGCCTGCCTCGTCGCGGATGCGGACTCTCGTGCCGGAGCGGTCGGCCAGCAACGCGGACGGGCGCAGTACTGGGCCGTGCCAGACGCACTCGCGTTTGTATTCCGGGTCCAGGTTGAAGGCCGTCTCGCTGGGGATCGGGAGGCCGAAGTCGAGTGCGTAACCGAACTCGTCACCGGAGTAGCCGAGTCGCAAACCCACCGATTTGGTTCGCCGCAACGGTTGCACCGGGGCACGGCCTTCCCGCACCGCTCGGCTGATGGTCTCCGGGCCTGCCCACAGCGTCGACGGCAAGCCGCCTTCTCCGGCGAGGGCCGCGACCGCGCCGTTGCGGCCTGCGTCGGCGAGCAGGCGCAGCGCGCGGTACAGGCTGGACTTGCCGGTGCCGTTCGCGCCGACGATCACGGTGAGCTGCGACAACGGCAGCACCAGGTCACGCAGCGAGCGGTAGTTCTGGATCGCGAGGGTGGTCAGCACGCCGAAACCTCCGCGGGCAGGCTGAAGCGGGGGAATAACTCGGGTTCGAGGAACCAGGTGACAGTGCGGATTCGGTCGCCCCACGGGGCGAGGACGAGGATTCCGGCGGGACGCCCCGCGGTTCCGCCGGGTTCGGTGAGATAGCAGGCGAAGGCCGGGTGGGTGTTGGCGCGCGTCGGAAGAAGGCAGAACCTCCGGGTGCCGCGCCACTGGCCGAACCTGGTCAGGAATGCGGTGACGGACTCCCGGCCGACGTATTCGTGCGGCGCGGGCGGCATGGCGAGCCAGCCGTCATCGGTCAGGAGCGCGACCACGCCTTCGACGTCTCCCTCGCTGAAGGCGTCGGCGAATCGTTGCGCGATCTCGCGTTCGCGAGGTGCTGGCGGGGCGGGTTCGACGGTCTGCCGCAGCTGGGCCCGGGCGCGTTGCAGAGCGCCTTTGACCGCGGTGGAGCTGGTGTCGAGCAGGTCCGCGACCTCGTCGGTGGAGTAGTCGAGGACGTCCCGGAGCACGAGGACGGCGGCCTGGCGCGGCGGGATTCTCTGCAGGGCCGCGACGAACGCCAGCTCGAAGGTTTCCTTGGCGCTGTACCGCGCGGCGGGGTCGTCCGGTGCGGGCTGCAGCCACGTCACTTCGGTGCGGCGGGTCGGCTCGGTCGGGGTGAACGGCGGCGACGGTGCCGCCGGGACGCGACGGCCGGCGTCGCGGCGGGCGTTGAGGCAGCGGTTGGTGGCGATGCGGTACAGCCAGGAGCGGACCGAGGCTCGACCGGCGTAACCGTCCAGTCCGCGCCAGGCGGCGAGGAGCGTCTCTTGCAGCAGGTCCTCGGCGTCGGTGAGCGAGCCGAGGAGGCGGTAACAGTGCGCCTGCAGCTCGTGCCGATAGGGCTCGACCAGCTCACGGAAGGCGTGCGCGTCTCCGGCGCGTGCCCGATCGAGGATGTCCTGGCCCACCTGTCGCATCCTGCCACCGTTCCGTTTCCGGGGCGGGCGGTGTCTGTACTGGTGCCCCCTGAGAAAGGCGAAACGATGAACCCTGTCGACGATCTGGCCGCGGTCCTCGATTCCACCAGCGCGCTGGTCGCTGGCGTGTCTCGCTGGGACGCGCCGACGCCGTGCCCGGAGTGGACTGTCCGCGAACTGGTGAACCATCTGGTCCTCGGGCATCGGCTGTTCACCGCCGTCCTGCACGGCGAGGAGTGCGGCTCGCTCGACCCTCGTACGTTCGATGCGCTGGGCGACGACCCGGTCGCTGCCTATCGGGACGCGGTGCGCGGTCTGGTCTCCGCCTTCCGTCAGCCGACGGCGCTGGAGCGGGTTTTCGAGGTCCCGGCCGGGACGGTTCCGGGGATCGCCGCGGTGCATCTGCGGATCGTCGAGGAACTCGTGCACGGCTGGGACCTCGCTCGCGCCACTGGTCAGGAGCCGAAGTTCGAGGACGCGCTCGTGGAACGGGAAATCGCCTTCAGTACGGCGAAACTCGCTGATCTTCCGGCGGAGCGGAATCCGTTCGCGCCGCCGGTGCCGGTCGCCGAGGACGCGCCGCCGTTGGACCGGCTGGTCGCACTGCTCGGCCGGTCGCCGAGTTAAGCGACGCGGAATTCCAGAAGGCCACGCTGGTCGGTCAAGGGCACTGCTGATTCCAAGACTAGCCCCGCGGAATCGGCGAGGGTGCGGAATTCTTCCAAGCGCCGTTCGCGACCGCCGAAATGGACCAGCATGACCAGGTCCATTTCGGTGCTCGCGTGAATTCCGCTGACCGCTTCGATGGCGAGAATCCGTCCGGACCGGCCTGCTGCTTCCGCACACCGTTCCAGAATGCGGCGCGCGTTCTCGTCATCCCAGTTGTGCAGGATGTCCACCAGGACATAGGCATCCGCTTTTGCTGGGAGCGGATCGAAGAAGCTGCCGCCGTGCACCTCGATTCGGTCGGCGAGGCCGCGGGCGGCGAAGGCGGCACGGGCCTCGCTGGCGGTCGGCTCGAGGTCGATCAGGCGGGCACACAGTTTTGGATTCGCTTCGAGAATTGCGGCGAGCAAATCTCCTCGGCCGCCGCCTACGTCGACTATCGTGCTGAACAAAGACCAGTCGATTCCGGCGACCACCTGGGGAATCTCGGTGCGGAATCGGTGCGTCATCTGCTCGTCGAAGGATTGCCGTAAGTGCGGCTGTTCGGCCAAATCGGTCCAGAAATCCTTGCCATAGCGGCGGCAGTAGGCGGCCTCGCCGGTCCGGATGCTGTGCGCCAGCT
This sequence comes from Amycolatopsis echigonensis, assembly GCF_014174495.1. Lineage (GTDB taxonomy): Bacteria > Actinomycetota > Actinomycetes > Mycobacteriales > Pseudonocardiaceae > Amycolatopsis > Amycolatopsis echigonensis. The sequence continues at coordinate 63,491 of NZ_JACJHR010000027.1, read as the reverse complement.
CAACGAAAGCGAGTTCGGCGCGGCCTGCCGCACGGTCCAGGTGCAGGAGGTTGGCCACGCCGTTTTCCTTGTCCTGGCGGAGATTCTCACCATAGGCGGTGGTCAGGTAGCCCTTGTCGGTGCGTTCGACCACGCCGAGCGTGACCAGGTGGCCGAGCAGGACGTCGAGCGCGATCGGCGAGAGGTCCAGTTCCGCGGCGACGTCCTCGACAGTGCCGGGCGCGCGCAGCCGGTCGGGCAGGCCCAGCGTTACCGCGACCCGCAACGCCATGGGGGTCGCCAGACTGGCGGCACGGAGGAGGTGGTTCGCGTCATCACTCACGTGGCTCAATGTTGCCAGCCTGGTCAACCGGCTTTCCACAGTCCTTAATGGACAGCGCAAGGCGGCGGACATTCCGTCCGCTTATGCGGACTATCCTGGGCTGGCGGACAGTGTCCAGGCACCGCGAGGAGAACCGATGTCCCGCCCGCGCAAGGTTCGCAAGGACGCGGAGGCCAACCGCGAACGACTGCTCGCCGCGGCTGCCTCGGCGGTGCTCCGCGAAGGTCGGCACGTCCCGCTGGCCACTATCGCCGCCGAGGCTGGCCTCGGGATCGGCACGCTCTATCGCAGCTACGCCGACCGCGACGCGTTGCTGCAGGCTCTGGAGTACCGCGCATACGGCCTGCTCAACAACCTGCTCGACCAGATCGACGACGACAGCACTGGCCTCGACCAGGTCCGTCGCTACCTCGAAGGCACCGTGGAGCTGGCCGACCAGCTCGTCCTCCCGCTGCACGGCGCGCGCCCGCTCGTCACGCCGGAAGCGGTAGCGGCGCGGAAGTCGATCTACCGACGGCTCGATTTCTTCCTCGCGAACGGCCGCGAAGACGGCAGCATCCGCGGTCCGGTCAACGCCACTGATCTCATCGCGTTCAGCATCCTGCTCACCCAGCCGAAGGCCTCGGCCCTCGACTGGACCCATCTGGCGAGACGGCAGATCGCGCATTTCCTCAACGGCCTCGCGACCGAGGGACCGATCGAAGTGCCTGGCCCCGCCGTCGGACGCGACGACGTCGAGCAGGCCTTCGAGACTCAGGCGAGCAGTTAGAAGGTCTTCCGAACAATCGGCCGTGTTACCGTCGGGCGTCGTCAAGGAGGTGGGGATGCCCTCAGCAGGCACCCGCAAACCGATGCGCGAACGGTTCCGCGAGCAAGTGCGCGAGGAGGTCAAACTCGTCGCACTCGACCAGCTCGCGGCCGGGGGCCCGCAGGCGATCTCCGTCAACGCCATCGCCAAGCAACTCGGCGTGTCCGGGCCGGCGTTGTACCGCTACTTCTCCAGCCGCGACGAACTGCTGAACGTCCTGGTCATCGACGCCTACCACGACCTCCGCGCGGCCATGGCGAACGCGCTCGACGCCGACGCGCCCGGCGCGGAAGCGCGGATCCGGCTGCTGGCCGCCGCGTACCGGGCGTGGGCGCGGAAAGAGCCGCACCGGTACGAATTGCTGTTCAAGGCACCGTTCCCCGGCTACGACGCCCATGCCCAACCGCTCGCCGAAGCGGCCCGGTCGCTGATGGGCGTGGTGCTGGGGGTGCTGCACCACGCCGAAACCACGGAAAAGCCGACTGTGTACGACAACGAGGAAGTGCTCGGCGCCCGGCGCGCGAACACCGAGAACCACCAGCTGGCGGTCTCGTTGTGGTCGCGACTGCATGGCTTTGTCAGCCTCGAAATCGGCGGCGGCTTCACCGCGATGGGCCTCGACACCGACGCGTTGTTCGAGACCGAAGTACAAGTGCTGACGGACCGGGTCCGCCGCGCCGCCTGATCACCGGCGAGACGCGCGCGGCTTCGCCCCCAACGCCACCGCCAGCACGGCTCCCGCGATCATGCACGCGCCGACCACCCACAAACCGGTCCGCTGTGTACCGGTCAGGTCGCGCAGCCAGCCCGTCACATACGGCGCGACGAATCCGCTCAGGTTGCCCAGCGCGTTGATCAGCGCGATCCCGCCGGCCGCTGCCGCGCCGGACAGGAAGTTCGACGGCAGCGCCCAGAACGTCGGCAGCGCCGCGCACACGCCCACCGCGCAGATCGTCACCGCGGTCATGGTGGCGTAAGGATTTCCGAGGTACAGCGCGACCGGGATCGCCGCGCCGCCGACGAGCATCGGCAGCGCGACATGCCACTTCCGTTCCCCGGTCCGGTCGCCGTGGCGCGCCCACGGAACCATCACCAGCGCGCCCGCGACGTACGGGATCGCGTTCACCAAACCCGCCTGCAGCACGCTGAGTTTGGTGCCGAACTCCTCGCCGAACCCGGCGATGATCGTCGGCAGGAAGAAGCCCAGCGCGTACAGGCCGTAGACGACCGCGAAGTACACGAACGCCAGCCCGAGGATCCGCGGGTGCGTGAGCGCTTTCCGCAGCGGCCAGTGGTGTTCGGCTTCGGTGGCGCGGCGTTCGGCGTCGAGTTCGCTGGTGAGCCAGTCGCGCTCCTCGGCCGACAGCCATTTCGCGGTTTCCGGCCGGTCGCTCAGGCAGAACCACGTGACGACCGCGAGCAGGATCGCCGGAATGCCCTCCACGAGGAACATGAACCGCCAGCCGGACAGGCCGAACACGCCGTGCCCGCCGCTGATCAGCAGGCTGGAGACGGTCGAGCCGATCGCGCTCGACACCGGCACCGCGCACATGAACAGCGCGACCGCCTTCGCCCGCTGCGCCGCCGGAAACCAGTACGTCAGATACAGAATGATGCCGGGGAAGAACCCCGCTTCGGCGACGCCGAGCACGAACCGCAGCACCACCAGCGTCGCGGCGTTCGGCACGAACGCCATCGCGACGGCCACCGCGCCCCAGGTGATCATGATCCGCGCGATCCAGCGGCGCGCGCCGAACCGGTGCAGCGCGAGATTGCTCGGCACCTCGAGGATCAGGTAGCCGATGAAGAAGATCCCCGACGCGAGCCCGAACGCGGTCGCGGTGAGGCCGAGTTCTTTGTTCATCCCGTTCGGACCGGCGAACCCGATGTTGACCCGGTCCAGGTAGTTGACGAAGTACAGCAGCATCAACAGCGGCATGACCCGCACCGCCGCCTTGGCCATGACCCGGTTGCCCAGTGCGCTCGTCTTCGTCGACATGTCCGGATCTCACCTGCCCGGACCCCGCCGAGTCAAGGCTTCGCGTAAAGCTCGGCGACCGCGGCGAACGCCTCCTTCGGCTCCCAGTTCAGTCCCGGGTACGCCGTGCCCGAGCGGTCCTCCAGGGTCTTCACCAGGCCGAAGCTGGCGAGATCAAGATCGTCGCGGCCGGACCGGTGCGGATGGCTGTAGAGCGCGAAAAGGAAGACGAACGCGCTGTCCACTCCCTCCGCGTCGAAGATCTCCAGCAGCTCGCGCAGATACGCGGCCTGCCCGGCTTCGTCCCGCTCGTACTCGCCGTCGAGGCGGAGCGGGTCGCCGGTTTTCTTGTCGTACTCGACGATCTCCATGCTCCGCGTCGCGACGTCGCCGGACCCGCGCCAGGTCGCCGTGCCGAATCCGGTGATCGCGACCGGTTTGCCTTGCGCCACCAGGGTTCGCACGCCCTCCTGGAAGATGTCGGCGACCTCGGCGGAGCGGATCAGCTCCACCGTGACGAAGTCGAACCGGCTCCAGTCCACCTGCTCGAACTGGATGCACGCGTAGGTGACCGGGCCGTGGAACCGTTCCCGCACGGTCTTGACGGCGGCGTCGAGGAACGTGTCGATCCGTGTGGCGACCTCGGCGAGTCGCTCGGCCCGGCGCTCGGGCTCGGCGAACAGCAGGCCGACTCGTTCCGCCGTGTCGTTGCCGGGCAAGAAGCCATGGTTCATCACGCTCAGCTCGACGCCGGTCACGAACACGACGTTCGCCCCGGTCGCGCGCAGCCGTTCCGCACGAGTCGCGCAGTCGGCGAAAAGAGCGAGCATCTCGTCCTGGGTCTGCTCCAGCGGATACGGCGAGTACCAGACCTCCAGCCCCAGGTCAGCCGCCCACTGCGCGGCCTGCTCCAGCCGGTCCGGATCGCCGCCGACGACATGCACCGCGGTGCAGTGCAGGTCGTCGCGGATGATCGCCAGTTCGCGCTTCACCACCTCCGGCTCGAAGCTCTCCCGCGACGACCGTCCATTGCGGACGAACCCGGTGTCGTACGTCATTCCCTTGCCGCGCATGGCGGTTTCCTCTCGCTCGGGGACGCCGCCCACCTTACGCAGCAAACTTGCGTGTACGCAAGTTTGCGTAGGCGCATGATCCCTGGAAGACTGGATCCGTGACCGGATTGCGCGAACGGAAGAAGCAGGCCACCCGCGTCGCCTTGCGTGAAGCGGCCCTGCGGCTGGCGATCGAACACGGGCCGGCGAACGTGCGCGTTGACGACATCGCCGAGGCGGCCGGCGTCTCGCCGCGGACCTACAACAACTACTTCTCCAGCCGCGAGGAAGCGATCGTCGCCGCGGTCACCGCGGACCGCGAAAACCGGATCGCCGTCGCTGTCGCCGAACGCTCGCCGGACACCCGCCTGGCCGAGGCGATCATCGACGCGATCACCGAGCAGTACACCGATCCCGACGAGCAGAGCCGCGACGCACTGCTGCTGATCACCACGAATCCCGGCCTGCGCACAGCGTTTCTCGACGCCCCAGCCGCACTGGAAGACCCGCTTCAGGAAGTGATCGCGACCCGGGTCGGCGACCAGCAGACCGCGCGTGTGCTGGCCGCCTCGGTCGCGGCGGCGGTGCGGGTCGCACTGGAGCGGTGGACGCAACCGGCGGGCAACGGCCTGGTCGTGGTGTCCGGCTCACTGCCCGACCTGTTGCGGCGAACGCTCGAACCGCTGACCCCCGCTCTCGACGCCGCGGAGGCCTGAGGACTCAGACGTCGATCTGCTCGAAGATGTGCGGATACGACTCGATGTCGTCGGAAGTCTCCGCCGCCAGCCGCTGGAACTCCGGACTGCCGAACGCGGTGGCGAGCGCCTCGGTCGACTCCCAGACCGCGACGTTCATCAGCAGCTGACTGCCCGCCGTTCCCCGGTGCATCCGCATTGAGGCGAACCCGGGCTGGGCCTTCATGTACTCGGCCTGCCTCCGGAAGGTGGCCAGGAACGCTTCGGTCTCCCCCTCCGGGACGACGAAGGTATTCGCCAGGACGATCGGTCCGGTTTTCTGCTTGAACTGAGCGAACATCGGCGTGCGGGGATCAAGACTCTGCAGCTTGGCCATTTCGGATTTCTCCTTGCGGTCGACTGAATCTAGCGTTGCTAGATAGTGATTCAACGCTAGCAGTATCACCGCTCGGTTGTCTAGCAACGCTAGAAACAAGCCAAGCCGGTGAATCCTCGCCCGCCTCACGTTCAGCTCTGACATTCTCTTCACAACTTTGTGAATTCTGTGTACCTTCTGAACCATTCAGAGGGGAAGGAGCGACGATGACCCGTCAGGCAGGACTCCCGCTCGAAAGGGGCGCGTGTCCGTTCGATCCGGTGCCGGCCCAGCGCACACCGGCTCCGGTCGAGCCGATGACGTATCCGGACGGCACGCAGGGCTGGCTCGTCACCGGATACCAGGAGGTGCGGGCAGTCCTCTCGGACGAGCGGATGTCCGCGCGAGCGGAACTGACGAAGATTCCGCTCGACTTCGGTCCGCTGCCGCCGCCGAAACCGGCTGATCCGGGGGTGTTCAGCGGGATGGACGACCCGGATCACCACCGCTACCGCAAGCTGCTGACCGGGGCGTTCACCGTGCACCGGATGCACACGCTGGAGGACCGGGTCGCGGAGATCGTCGACGACCACCTCGACGCGATGGCCGCGGCGGGCGGTCCGGTCGACCTGGTGGAAGCGTTTGCGCGACCGGTGCCGTCGCTGGTGATCTGCGAACTGCTCGGCGCTCCCTACGAACGCCGCGCCGAGTTCGACGGCTACACCACCACCATGTTCTCCAAGGACGTTCCGATCGCCGAGCGGATCAACGCCACGCAGGGGGTCGTCGCGTTCATCGCCGGGCAGATCAAGGAGAAGCGGTCGAACCCGGGCGACGATCTGCTGTCCGATCTGGTCCGCGGCGGCGAGCTGACCGACGAGGAACTCGCCAACATCGGCATGATGCTGCTGGTCGCCGGATTCGAGACGACGCGCAACATGATCGCGCTCGGCACGCTGGCGCTGCTGGAGAACCCGGAGCAGCTGGCGAAGTTCAAATCCGACCCGGAGCTCACCGCGGGCACGGTCGAGGAACTCATGCGCTATCTCAGCGTGATCCACATCGGACCGATCCGCACCGCGCTCGAGGACGTCGAGCTCGGCGGCGTGCCGATCAAGGCGGGCGACCCGATCGTCATGTCGCTGCCGGTCGCCAACCGGGATCCGGAGAGATTCCCGGACCCGGACGTGCTGGACGTCACGCGCAAGGCGAGCGGGCAGCTCGGTTTCGGCCACGGCGTGCACCAGTGCCTCGGGCAGCAGCTGGCGAGGGTCGAGATGCGGATCGCGTTGTTCCGGCTGTTCGCGCGGTTCCCGGACCTGCGGCTCGCGGTTCCGTTCGCTGAAGTGGAGCTGCCGCACGACGCGTCGATCTACGGTCCGGTGCGGCTGCCGGTGACCTGGCAGCGGGAGTAGCCTGGCAGCGGCGGATCGAATACCGGAATCGAGGTTTTCCGCGCTGTGCACGAGATCGCTCTGATTGGCGCCTTCACGTTCGTCTGGTTCGGGATGGTGTTCGCCATCTCGTTCCTGGAAGCCCCGCTGAAGTTTCGCGCGCCGGGCGTCACCATCCCGATCGGCCTCGGCATCGGCCGGATCGTGTTCCGGGCCTTGAACATCGCCGAAATCCTGCTCGCGATCGGGGTAGTGGTCACCGTCGTGGTCGGGCGGCCGAGCACCGCGGTGACGGTGCTGGCAGCGGTGGCGGCAGCAGTGCTGATCGTGCAACTGGGGGCGGTCCGCCCGGCGTTGAACCGGCGGACGGACCGCGTCCTCGCCGCTCCGGAAGGCACGGAGTTGCCGCGTTCCCGGGCGCATTTCGTTTACCTCGCCGCGGAAACCGTGAAGGTGCTCGTGTTGCTGGCGCTCGGGATCCTGACTGTGGCGGGTTAGCGGCTCACGCGAACCCTTCCAGTTCCGCGATGCGGCGGAAGACCTCCCGGGTGTCCACGCGCTCCATCTCCGGGTCGAGTTCGTAGTACACCGCAAGCACGTTCTGCGCGAGGCGGCCGCGTTCGTCGAGGTCCGCGAACCGGCCCAGCGAGATGTCCCGCATCGCCTCCTCCGACGTCATTCCCCGGCGATGCCGGTCGGCGGCCTCGGCTTGCACCCACTGCAGGTAGTCGAGAACCGAGCGGATGCCGTCAGCGTCGGTGACCGGACCGTGGCCGGGAACGACGAAGTCGGCGTCCATCGCCAGCATCGCGTCGCAGGCGGCGATCCAGTTCGACACCGGGCCCGCCCAGGTAATCGGGGTGCCTCCGATGAACAGCAGGTCGCCTGCGTACAGCACGCCTTCGTCGGGGACCAGCACGACGCTGTCGCCTTCGGTGTGCGCGGGGCCGAGGCAGCGGATTTCCACTGCTACGCCACCGATGTCGAGCTTCAGCTGTTCGGCGAACGTCCGGTTCGCCGGCGTCGCGGTGATGGAGTCGAAGTCGAACGGGTGGAGGATGTGCTGGGCGAAGCGGCCTACCGGACCTTCCTGACGCACCAGCCCGCGCATGAGGTCGGGGCCGTTGGTGCGCATCTCTTCCGCGGTGGCTTCGGAGGCGATGATGGAAGCGTCGGCGACCAGTTCGTTGCCGAACCAGTGGTCTCCGTTCGCGTGGGTGTTCACGACTGTCTTGATTGGACTGTCTACTGTGGTGTCTCGGAGGCCACCGAGCATTTCCCGCGTCATCGGCACGTCGAAGAGCGTGTCGACCAGGAGGGATTCTCCGGTGCCGGCGATCAGTCCGGCGTTGCTCCAGCCCCACGTGCCGTCCGGGACCAGCCAGGCCGAGCAGTGTTCGGTGAGCCGGTGGTGCCCTTTGGTGTAGGGAACGTCTTTGGGCGTGCGCGGCATACCTACCTCCTAAGAGACGTGCACCTCGGGTGCACCTTGATACGAAGCCAATCCCGCGCCGTCCGGCGCGATCTGCCGTTGCCCCACCGGGTTTCGCAGCACCCCGACGCCTGACGCGGCGAGTTCCACCACGTCGCCCGGCTGGAGCCAGCGGTCCAGCTCCAGCCCGCATCCGCCGCCGACCGTGCCGAGCCCGAAAAACTCGCCTGGGTACACGTCTTCGTCCAGCGAAGCCCAGGCGAGCACCTCGGCGAAGGAGAACTGCCGGTCCTTTGTGGATCCGGACGCCCAGACGTCGCCGTTGACTGACGCCGTCATCTGGACCGCCCATTCGTCGACCTCGTCCATGGTGAGCACGCACGGACCCATCGCGGTGCAGAAGTGTTTTCCTTTGGACGGACCGATGGTCATGCTCATTTCGAACATCTGGATGTCGCGCGCGCTGACGTCGTTGAAAATCGTGACCCCGGCGATGCGCCCGGCGGCCTCGGCCGGGGTCAGGTTTTTGCCGCCGCCGGAGGTGAAGAAGCCGAGTTCGAGTTCGAAGTCGAGCTGCGCGGTGTAGGACGGCCACAGCAGGGGCTCGTCCGGGCCGATGACCGTCTCGACGTTGCACTGGTAGCAGATCGGCATCGCCGCGAAGGCGGGCGGAACGGCGAGGCCGGAGCCTTTGGCGTGCTGGGTGTAGGTCAGATAGTCGCGGATCCGCCGCGGCCTCGGCACCGGGGCGAGCAGCCGGACCTCGTCTCGCGGAAGCACTGCCGGATGACCGTCGTCGATGAGGGAGTCGCCTCTTTCGGCCGCGGTGTCTGCGAGCAGAAGCGCCTGTTCAGCCCTGCCGCGCGCCTCGGCACCGCCCTCGAAGAAGGCGACCATCTCGGCCGGTACCTCGGTTTCCCCTTGCCGCGAAGCCCTCAGGACCCGCGCCGGATCCACGACGGCATCGCCGTGCAGCACCCCGAGCCGGGCCGTGCCCGCGGATTCATAGGTGACCAGCCGCATCGCCGCCTCCTTGAACTGGAGTATAATTTTGGACTTGAGTCCAAGCTAAGCCGCGGCGGCGGCAGCGTCAAGGGCGCCGTTCAGCGGGCACCGGGAAGAAATGATGGTTGACTGCGAGGCATGACGGCAGAAGCGACGAGCGATCGGCGGACCAGGCAGCGACACGAACGCCGGGACCGGCTGTTCCAGGCGGCCGTGGAGCTGTTCGTGGAACGCGGCTACGAGAACACCACGATGGAGGACATCGCCGAACGAGCCGACACCGCGCGCGCCACCGTCTTCAACCACTTCCAGCGCAAGACGGCCTTCCTGGACGAGTGGAGCCTGCGCCGGCGGGAACGCGCGATGACCGCGGTGCGCGCCGAACATCTGGAGGACCGGCCGCTGCGCGAGGTGCTGAACCGGTACCTGACCGAATTGGCGCGCAACAGCCTCGACTCCCGAGCGGAAACCATCGCCTGCATGGGCGCGGCGATCCACTCCACCAACGTCTTCGGCAATCCGGAACTGGCGCGCGAGTTCGCCACATTCGTCGCCCGGGCACAGGAGGCCGGCGAGATCCGCGCGGACGTTGATCCGGCGCAGGCCGGGTTATTGCTTGCTACGGGCTACTTCGGGACGCTCAGCTCGTGGATCGAGAGCGAGGCCGCGCCGTTCGATCTGCAGGAGCATTTGCTGAAGATGGTGGAGATGATTTTGCGCGGGATCGCGGCGGACTGAAAACCGTCAGTTCTCGGGGGGCAGCAACATCGAGCCGTCTTCCCAGTATAGACTTGGCAGAGCCACGTTCCACTGTGGACGATCAGAACCTCGGCCACCCCCCCACGACTGTCGGTGTTCGTCCACCAGCCCAGAGACTAACGCTGAATCCCCGCGATCCCGGACAGCAGCTCGCCCATGTCCACCACCACCCGCGACTCGCCACCGACCAACGGCACCGCGGTGATCCGGCCGCCGAGGTCGGACACGTAAGCGACCTCGTCGTCCACCGCCAGGCCGATCGCCTCGGCGAACCCGCTCGCCAGGATCTCCGGCTCGGCACCCTTCTCCCCCGGACCCGGGATCGGCGCACGGTTCAGCGTGTTGCCCTTCGGAGCGGCACCTCGATCAGTCCAATACAGATACCCACCGTGGATTTCCAGGTCGATCGGCTCCGGCAGGTGATCCCACAGGGTCTCGACGTCAGACCGATCGCGAGCTGTCTCGCCAGCCGGAATCTCCAAGCCAGCACGGAAAATCCGGCCGAGGCCGCCCTTGGCCGGACCCTTCTGTGTCCAGTACAGATGCGTAGCGTCCACCGTGACACCAACGCATTCCCGCATCCCGCTGTCGTCCGGCTCGTTCACGATCAGGTCCGTGAGCTCAGTGCCATCCGCACGCACCCGCGTGATCCGGCAGCCCTCCCGGTCCCCCCAATACAGAGAACCGTTGAAGGCCAACTGCTTCCCAGTCGTCAACGTTCCATTCGGGACCACATCGCGCGCACCGGTGCCGTCAAACGAAACCGCGTGCAGGCCGCCGTTGCGTGCCGAGTAGTCGAGGCCAGCCTCGCCCGGCACCGAGGGGTCGCGCGAGGGCATGCCCATGGTGGTCCAATAAACAGTGTCACCGTCGACGACGACGCCATCCGGCGAAACGCCAGCCTCTTTGTACAGCGGGGTAACCTGCCCGTCGGGAAGCCCGACCCGGTAAATCGTCCCGGTGCGAATGCCCAGCACCACCAGCTCGCTGAACACTGTCACCTCCACTCTGGACGGTGTGATCCCCTGGGGATCAACGGATTCGTGTAATAGCCCGAAGTTTCCGACATCCGGATTTGCTCGGTGACCCCGCGGTAGCGGCCAAGCGGAGTGTCCGCGGTGAACGTCTCGGGATCGAAGTATTCGTGCCCGGGAGCAACACCCGCGACCTCCGCGGCGTAGCCCTTGTCGAAGATTCCCAGGCTCAGCAACCACAAGGCAACGCGCGTGAGCGAAACCTGCACCCGATAGGAACCGCCCCATTCGGCGCGGAGCATGAGGGCGCGCAGGATTCCCAGTTGCAGGAACCAGGAGGTGATGTAGTCGTTCACCACCGGCACCGCGGGCAGCGACGGGACCCCGCCCTCGCCTTCGAGCAGCATGACGCCGGACAGGCAGCCAGCCGTCTGGTCGAAGCCGACGCGGCCGGACCACGGGCCAGTGGCGCCGTTGAGCGTCACCTCGGCGTGGATGATGCCGGGACGGATCTCGGCGGCGGTTTCCGCGTCAAGACCGTGCCGCGCGAGGTATCCGGGGCGGCGGTTGGCGTAGAAGATGTCCGCGCCGGTCAGCAACCCGTGCATCCGCTCCTGGTCCTCAGGACGACGGAAGTCGAGCCGTGTGGAGCGGACGCCCACATTGGACGTCGCGTACAGCACCGGCAGTTCGTATTCGCCCGGATCCCACACGTTCAGCACGTCCGCGCCGTGCAGCGCCAAGGCGCGGCCGCAGCCAGCGCCCGCGATGATGTGCGCCCGGCCGAGGGCACGGACCCCTTCGAGTGGCGTGGAAGGGTTGGGAGGCAACGGTTCCGGCGGGCTGTCACCGATCCGCTCGACGATCACCGGCGGCATCGTCGACAGCACCGACTGGTACTGCTCGGTGGCCATCAGCTCTTCGGTCGTCCGCACCACCGGCATGATGACGCCCGCGGCCTCGGCGGCGTCCTCCAGCTCGAACGAATTCCACTGCGAGATCGCTTGCCGCACCAAGGCATCCCGCTCGGGAACGCCCAGCAGCGCGGCCGCGTCGTTGCGCAGCTTCGGATACGGGCTGATCGGGTGCACCCAGCGGCCGTCCGCGGTGGAGTAGAAGCGATCCGTGCCGAACGCGGGATCGACGCGTGCCGGGTCGCCTTGCGGGTAGCCGTCGAGCAGTTCCCATTTCCGGTCGTAGAACGGGCACAGCCGGTGCGGCGCGGTCCGCAGGTCCATCGAGATGTCCTGTCCGCGTCCACCGCGCAGCTGCCAGATCTTCGCCACCGCAACGGATTTCGCCGCCAGCGCGATTGACGTCGCCCCGGCTAGCCGCAACGCGCCCGGCAGCACCGGGTCGGCTCCGGTGAACTCGATCCGGCCGCCGGCGTCGGACTCTTGCAGCCCGACCGAGCCGAGCAAATCGGCCAGGGGCTGGTGCAGATCGTAGCCGTCGGTGGTGGCTGGCTTGGCGAGCGCGGCCTCGAGGTGTTCGGTGAGGCTCATTCCTTCTCCAGCGCGTCCAGCAGTGCGCGGGTGCGGCTGTCGCGCGCCTCGACCCGCGCGGCGTAAGTGTCCGCGGCGCCGTAGGTCTGCTCGACCTCGTCGATCACCGCATCGAGGTGTTCCCGGTCCGGACGGCCGATCTCGAACTTCATCTGCGAACCGACGTGGCTCACCAGGTGCCGGATCCCGTCCGGCCCGCCGCCGAGGTGCATGCTCTCGAACGGCCCGATGGTCGCCCACCGCGGCCCGAGCGACGCCTTGACCAGCTCGTCCAGGTCCGCCGCGGACACGACACCCTGCTGCACGAGGTACATCGCCTGGTCGTTGAAGACCTTCTGCAGCCGGTTCCCGACGAAGCCGGGCACTTCCTTCTTCAGCGTGATCGGCTTCTTCCCCAGCCCGCGGTAGACCTCGACGGCCTTCTTCACGGTCTCCTCGGAGGTCGATACCCCGGGCACCACCTCGACCAGCGGCATCAGCTCGGGCGGGTTGAACGGGTGCCCGACCACGATCCGCGAGGCCGCCGCGTTGCCCTCGGCGATCACCGAGGGCAACAGCGACGACGAGGAGGAAGCCAGCACTGCGTCGTCGCGCGTGGCGGCGGCGAGCGTCGCGAACATTTCCCGCTTCAGCTCGATCCGCTCCGGACCCGACTCCTGGACGAAGTCGGCCCCGGCAGCGGCTTCCGCGAGGTCCGCGACTGCCGTGACGGGTAGCCCGGCGAGTTCCCGGGAGACGATGTCCCGCAGGTCCGGACGCGGATCGGTGACCCGCACCGTCCAGCCCGCCTCGGCGAACAGCCGAGCCCACGACACTCCGATGACCCCAGCGCCGACGATCGCGACGACCGGCATGACGCGCTCCTTTCTCAGGCGGTGACCGCGTCCGCGTTGTTGAGCAGCGCGCTCGGCGGCGTCAGCAACGCGTCCGACGCTAGCGCGCGGCGACGGGCCGCGCTCACTCCGCCGTAACTCTCCGTAATGGCGATGAGGCGCGCCGCGTGGTGCGCGACCTCTGATTCGTAAGTCATTCCGATGCCGCCGTGCAGCTGGACGATCTCCTCGGCGGTCGCGGTCGCCGCGTCGCACACGAACACGAACGCGTCGTCAGCCGCGCCATCAAGGTCCACAGTGGACGCACCGTTGTCGTACGCCTCGACCGTCGCGGTGGCCCACAGCGCCAGCGAACGAGCCAGCTCGACCTTCGCGTACAGGTCGGCAGCACGGTGCACGAGCGCCTGGAACGCCGCCAGCGGAACACCGAACTGCTTGCGCGTCTTGAGGTATTCGACGGTCATCGCGAGCCCGGTTTCCATCAGGCCGATGGCCTCGCCGGTGACCGCGACGCGGGCCCGCGAGAACGCGCGACGCAACCCGGCAGCGACGTCAGAGTCCGCGGTGCCGAGCAGAACCGCCGGCGTACCAGCGAATTCGACCTGTGACGTGTGGCCCCAGTCGGCGGCCCGGCCGTCGACGCGAGTGATGCCTTCAGCGGTCGCCTCGACCAGGTACACCCCGGTGCGGCCGTTCTCGTCCACGGCGGTGACCAGGAACTTGTCGGCCTGGTCGGCGTTGCGCACCGGCGACTTCACGCCGGTAAGCGCGGAACCGGCTGCCGACACCGTCGGCGCGACGCCCCACGGACGCCCCGGCTCGGAGTGCGCGACCGCGATGGTGGTGCCGCCGCCGGCCAGCACCGGCAGCAGCTCCTTGACCTGGTCGTCGGTGCCCAGCTCGGCGATGATCCACGACGGCAGGAACACGCCGTCGAGCAGCGGTTCGGCCGCCGCGTGCTTGCCCATCGCCTCCAGCGTCGCGTAGACCTCGACCGGGCCCGCGCCCGCGCCGTCGTGGTCCGCGGAGATCGGGAGACCGGCGAGACCCAGCTCGCCGAGGGTGCTCCAGACCTGGTCGTTCCAGCCGAGTTCGCTGCTCGTCGCGGCCGCGCGGCCGCCCGCCGGGTAGCCGCGGCCGACCGCCGTGTCGACGGTCTCGAACAGCAGCTTCTGGTCTTCGTTGAATTCGAGGTTCATGAGTCGCCGTCCCTTACAGACCGAGGATCGTCTTCGCGATGACGCCGCGCTGGATTTCGTTGGAGCCGCCGAAAATCGACAGCTTCCGCTGGTTCAGGTACTGCGCCGCGGCCACCACCGCGGCCTCGTCGGCCTGGACCGGCGACTCGGTGTCCAGCAGCATGCCGTCGGAACCGGCCGCGCGCATGCGCAGCTTCGTGAGCGCCTGCAAGGCCTGCGTGCCCTCCATCTTGAGCAGCGACGACACCGGGCTCGGCTGGCCGTTTTCCGAAGCGGCGGTGACCCGCATCTGGGTCGCCTCCAGCGCGAGCAGCGTGGTCTTCGCGGTGTGCATGGCCGCGCGGAACTCGTGGTCGTCCGCGAGCGGACCGTCCTCAGTGGGCAGATCCGCGGCCGCGGCGGCGAGGTCGGCGAAAATCCGCTGACCGGTGCCGACCTGGGCGATGCCGTTGCGCTCGTTGCCGAGCAGGAACTTCGCGTACGTCCAGCCCTTGTTCTCCTCGCCGACGAGGTTCTCCGCCGGGATGAGCACGTTGTCGAAGAAGAACTCGTTGACCTCGGCGGACCCGTCGACCAGCTTGATCGGACGGCGCTCGATCCCCGGCGTGTTCAGGTCGAGCAGCAGGAAGGACAGGCCCTGCTGCTTGCGCGGCGCGTCCGGGTTGGTCCGCGCGAGCACGAACATCCAGTCGCCGTACTGGCCGAGCGTGGTCCAGGTCTTCTGTCCATTGAGGACGTAGTGGTCGCCGTCGCGTTTCGCGGTGGTGCGCAGCCCGGCCAGGTCCGAACCGGCCTCCGGCTCGGAGAAGCCCTGCGACCACCAGATGTCGAGATTCGCGGTGGCCGGGAGGAACTTCTTCTTCTGTTCCTCGCTGCCGAACTCGGCGATGATCGGGCCGACCATGCTCGCGTTGAAGGCGAGCGGCTGCGGCACCGCGTTGCGCTGCAGTTCGGAGGCGTAGATGTGGGACTGGGTCGGCGTCCAATCGCGGCCGCCCCATTCGACCGGCCAGTGCGGCACGGCGAGGCCGTGCTCGTTCAGGATCCGCTGGCTCGTGACGATGTCGTCGCGCGTGATCTGGCCGAGCGCGCTGCGCTTGCGAATTTCCTCCGGAATCGCGCCCAGGAACACCTCCCGCAATTCGTCCCGGAACGCGAGGTCCTCTTGAGACAGTTCGAGATCCATCGATCAAACCCCTTCAGTGGTGCGTACGGCTCCGACGACTTCGGCGGTGCTCGCTCCGGCGCGTTCGGCGTGCCTGCGGAACCCGGCCGGGGTCCGCGAGAAATGCAGCGGGCTCTCCACTACGCGGATCGTGCCCTCGGTCGGGTGTTCCCGCTCGGTGATCAGCCCGACTTCCTGAACGTACGGGTCGGTCGGCAGGTCGGCGATGTCGACGACGACCGCGTACGGAACGTCATGGGCGGTCAGGTACTCCTCCCACTCCGCGGTGGTGCGGTTCGTGGAGTTGGCCAGTACCTTCTCCACCCCCGCGGTGAAAATCTCCCGGTCGATCACCGGGGAGTCCCAGGCCGGATCGGCCGCGGCGTCTTCGAGGCCGGCGCCGATCAGCAGCGTCCGCACGGCGTCGTTGGTGTAGGGCACCGCGGCGATCGCGCCGCCGTCGGCCGTGCGCATGGCGGCGTGCGTGTCGCTGAGCGAAAGCGGGTTGCCGACGTCGCCGGCGGCCGGGACGAAGACGTCGCCCGCCAGGTGCTCGACGAGGTTGACCGCGATCATCGCGTCGGCCATCGCCAGTTCGACCTGCTGGCCCTTGCCGGTGCGCTGCTGGTCGAACAGCGCGGCGAGAACGCCGCCCAGCAGGTACAGCGCGGCGGTCTTGTCGGCGATGAAGGTCGGGACGAACTGCAGCGTGCCGCCCGCCCGGTCCTGCAGGCTGACCAGGCCGGACGTGGCCTGGATGACCTCGTCGTAGGCGGGGCGGTTGGCGCGCGACGAGTGGGGCGCGAAGCCCTGCGCGTGGGCGTAGACGAGGCGCGGGAAGCATTCGCGCAGCTGCTCGTAGCCGAGGCCGAGCCGGTCGAGGGCGGCGGCGCGCATGTTGGTGACGAGGACGTCGGCGTCGGCGAGCAGGGCGAAGAGGTCTTCGCGGCCGGCGGGGTCCTTGAGGTCGAGTTCGATACTGCGTTTGTTCTGGTTGACCTGCATGTACAGCGGGGCCATCCCCGGCGTGCGGCCGGTGTTGGCCGGCGAGTGCCGGGCGACGTCGCGCAGCGGTTCGACCCGGATCACGTCGGCACCGAAGTCGCCGAGGATCTGCGTGGCGTACGGGCCCATCACCGCGGACGACAGGTCGAGCACCTTCACCCCGGAAAGCGGTCCGGTGGCTTCGTCGGGCATCTTCGCGGTCCTCCCGTTGACGATCTTTGGCTTCGCTCTTGACGCTAAGCGCTTGCTCACCGGAAGGGAATGACCGAGTGCATCAGATCGGTATGACCACGCTGATAACACCGTGGGTACGCTGCACTGCGTGGAGATCCACCACCTGCGGTACTTCCTCGCGGTCGCGCGCGAGCTGAACTTCACCCGCGCCGCGCGGTCGCTGAACATGTCGGTGCCGCCGCTCAGCCAGCGGATTCGCGACCTCGAACGCGAGCTGGGCGAACCGCTGTTCGACCGCTCCACCCACCACACCCGGCTGTCCGAGGCGGGCGAAGCACTGCTGCCGCTCGCCGAAGCGGTCGTCTCGGGCTTCGACGCCATTCCGGCGAAAATGCGCAACCGCGACCAGCGCACCGACATCCGCCTTGCCATCCCCGACGTGCTCAACCCCGCGCACCGCCGCCAGCTCAGCGAATCGATCCGGGCCCTGGACGGCTCCTACCGGTTCACGCTGCGGCAGATGCCGTCGCTCGAGATGGAATCAGCGCTGCGGAGCAACTCGATCGACCTCGCGGTGTCACATCTGGGCACTTCCGATGACCGGCTGTCCACGATCGTGCTTTACCGCGAGCCGCTCGGCGCCGTGGTCGACGCGTCGCGCTTCCCCGGACGCACCTCGCTGACCCTGGCTGACCTGCGCGGATTCCAGTATCTGCAGGGTCCGCGACACTGGGACCTCGGTTCGCGGCGGGCCGAGCAGCTCGCCGCCAAGGGCGTGCTGGTCGATCCAGAGGCGCAGTTCTCCGACGTCAGCGGACTGCTGATCTTCTTGCGCAGCACCAAAAGCTTCACCCTCGCGCCGGTCGAATCCGCGACCGCGCTGGCGCTGGACCCGAACGAATGCGCGGTCCTCCCGATCGACGATCTCGTCGCCACGCTGACCACGTTCCTGATCCGGCGCACCGCCGACACCCGGCTGGACCCGGTGGTCGAGGTGCTGCGGCACGCCCGCGTCCCCGGCTGACTTCGACCGACGCCCGACCCGCGGGTTCACTCCTCCGTGTCAACTTTACATTCGGATACCTCTTGTCAATCGCACTGTACATGTCTTACCTTCGTGTAAAGCCAGCCAACGGAGGAGGGCGTGATGAGCGAGATGACCGGCACCGTGCCGCTGGGGTCGACCGAAGGATGGACCGACAAGAAGCGGTACCTGTGGCTGATCGGACTGGTCGTGCCGTCGCTGGCGTTCCTCGCGATCGGCCTGCACGCCGCGACCGGATGGGGCGTCTGGCTCTGGATCGGGCCGATCGTGATCCTGGCGATCGTGCCCGCGATCGACCTGGTCGCCGGGCTCGACCGGAGCAATCCGCCGGACGACGTGATCGAGCGGCTCGAACAGGACCGGTACTACCGGTGGATCACCTACCTGTTCCTGCCGATCCAGTACGTCGGATTCGTCTTCGCGTTCTGGCTGATCGCGCGCGGTGAACTGTCCATCGCGGACAAGGTCGGACTGGCCGTCTCGATCGGCTGCATCGGCGGGATCGGCATCAACACCGCGCACGAACTGGGCCACAAGAAGGAAAGCCACGAGCGCTGGCTGTCGAAGATCGCGCTGGCGCAAAGCTTTTACGGGCACTTCTACATCGAGCACAACCGCGGGCACCACGTGCGCGTCGCGACTCCGGAGGACCCGGCGTCGAGCCGCGTCGGCGAGAGCTTCTACCGGTTCTGGCCGCGCACTGTGTTCGGTTCGCTGAAATCCGCGTGGGGACTGGAGCGCAAGCGTTACGCCCGCCGGAACAAGCATCCGTTCCGGATCGGCAACGACGTGCTCAACGCGTGGCTGATGTCCGCGGTGCTGTGGGTCGCGATGGTGGCGTGGCTTGGCGTCGGAATCCTGCCGTACCTGGTGATCCAGGCGGTGATCGGGTTCTCGCTGCTGGAAGTCGTGAACTACATGGAGCACTACGGGATGTTGCGGCAGAAGGTCGGGCCGCCGGAGCGCCGCCGGTACGAGCGCGTGGATCCCAGCCACAGCTGGAATTCCAACAACATCGCCACCAACGTCCTGCTGTATCACCTGCAGCGGCACAGCGATCACCACGCCAACCCGACCCGCCGCTACCAGACCCTGCGCGACTTCGCCGAATCTCCGGTGCTGCCGACCGGGTACGCCGGGATGATCGTGCTGGCACTGTTCCCGCCGCTGTGGCGTCGCGTCATGGACAAGCGGGTGCTCAACCACTTCGACGGCGATATGAGCCGGGCGAACATCCAGCCGTCTCAGCGGGAGAAAATCCTTGCCCAGTATGGATCTTCTGCCGTGAAGCCGGTTGCCGTGCCGGAGGACGTGCGCGGCGACGCCCGCGAAGGCGGAATGTGCCCCGGCTGCGGATACGTCTACGACGAGCAGCGCGGCGACCCGCGCGAAGGCTTCCCGGCCGGGACGCCGTGGTCGTCCATTCCGGACAGTTGGTGCTGTCCTGACTGCGGCGTAAGGGAAAAGGTCGACTTCGTTGCTCCCGGAAGGATGAGTGCGTGATGCGGATCGAAGCGGATTTGAACAAATGTGACGGCCTGGGCATGTGCGAAGCGATGGCGCCGGACTTCTTCGAGGTGGGTGACGAGGGCACGGTCGTCGTGCTCGACGAGAACCCCGGCGAGGAGCACCGGACCGACCTCGCCGCGGCGGTCGACGCCTGCCCGGTGCTCGCGCTGAAGCTGGTGTCATGACGCTCGCGGTGGTCGGCGCGTCGCTGGCGGGACTGCGAGCGGTCGAATCGGCGCGGCGGACCGGATACGACGGCCGGATCGTGCTGATCGGCGCGGAGGACCGCCTTCCCTACGACCGGCCGCCGCTGTCGAAGGCTTTCCTCGTGGCGGACGGCCCGGTTGCGGTGGAACCGTTTCTCAGCGAGGACGACCTGCGCGATCTCGGCGTCGAACTCTGGCTGGGCACTCCCGCGACCGGACTCGACCCGATCGCCCGGGAGATCCACCTCGGCGACACGACCGTCCCGTACGACGCGGCCGTCCTCGCCACCGGTGCCGCCGCCCGAGTTCTGCCCGGTACCGCGGAGATTTCCGGCATTCACTCGCTGCGCACGGCCGACGACGCGATCGCCATCCGGTCCGCATTGGACAGCGGGGTGAGGACAGTGGTGATCGGAGCCGGATTCATCGGCTCCGAAGTCGCTTCGGCCGCCCGCAAACGCGGTCTACCAGTGTCCATTGTGGAAGCTCTGGATGCTCCGTTGGTACGCGCGATCGGACCGGAAGTCGGCGATGTCTGCGCGGATCTTCATCGCGCCGCGGGCACCGATCTCTATCTGGGCACAACCGTCACCGGATTCGAAACCGCCGACGGCGCGGTCACCGGGGTCCGGCTGTCCACCGGCGAAATCCTCCGAGCCGACCTCGTCGTCGCGGGAATCGGCGCCGCCCCGGCCACCGGCTGGTTGCGCGACAGCGGACTCTTGCTGCACGAACGCGACGGCGGCATCGTCTGCGACGGCACGCTCGCCGCCGCACACGGCGTCTACGCGGCCGGCGACGTCGCGCACGTGGCGAACGCCCTGTTCGACGACGAGCTGATGCGGCTGGAGCACTGGACGAACGCGGCCGAGCAGGGTGCGGCCGCGGCTCGGCACGCGCTGGACCCCGCGAGCGCACGGGTGTTCAGCGCCGTGCCGTATTTCTGGTCCGATTGGTACTCCCACCGCATCCAGTTCGTCGGGACGCCGCGCGCGGACGAGGTGGTCGTCGCGGTCCCGGCCGAGTACGGCTTCACCGCGCTGTACCGGCGCGGCGACCGGCTTGTCGGCGCGTTCACTGTCGACCGACCGCGCGACATCATGAAGTACCGCAAGCGGATCGCCGCGCGGGCACCGTGGTCCGAGGCAGTCGCCTTTGCCTTGGAGAGGGCCGCTTAGAATGACCGCTATGAGCGCGCTTCCGGTGCCCGCGGGCGGCCAGTACCGGCAGCCCATCATCACTGCCGCCATCGAACTCACCGCCAAATCCGGCTGGCCAGCGGTCACCATGGCGCGGCTGGCCGAACTGGTCGGGGTGAGCAGGCAGACCGTCTACAACGAGATCGGCTCGAAAACCGCCCTGGCCGAGGCGATGATCTCGCACGAGCTGCAGCGGTTCCTCGCCGTCGTGAGCACCGCGTTCGACCGGCATCCGGACGACCTGGTCGAGGCGATCTACGACGCCGTCCGCGCGGTGCTCGAACTGGCCGACGACAACATCCTGCTGCGCGCCATCGCCTCCGCGACGCACGGCACCGACAACGAATTCCTCCCGCTGCTGACCACTCGCGCCGGCAGTCTGCTCACCGAAGCGAAAACCGTCCTGCGCGCCCGGGTTCTCCGCTACGCGCCGCCACTCGACGACGGCCAGCTCACCGTGGTCATGGACCTGGTCGTGCGCACCGTGCTGAGCCACGTGATGCAGCCGTCCGGCACCCCCGCCGAGACCGCCGACGGCCTGGCCTGGGTCGCCGCTCGGGTACTCGGCACCTCCCCGTCGGCCTCGATGCGCACCCGCTCGTAAACGAGATGCGCGGCCGACGCCCTGCGTGTCAGCCTGCCGCGCGTAGACCGTGAACGACTTTCCGCACTCGCCCACGTCCGGCACCCATCGCCGCTCCGGTCAGCCACGACGAGGTCCAGCGCCTGCTCGACCGCGGCATCCCGCGCGAGGACTCCGCTGTTCTAGACCTGGACTGCGGCAGTGCCGAGTGGCTGATCCGCGCCCTCGCCCCCTACCCGAGACTCCGCGCCGTCGGCGTCGACACCTCGGAATTCGCCCTCTCCCGTGCCCGCGCCGCCGCAACTGAATGAGGCGTCGCGAGCCGCCCCCGCCAAGATCTTCGGCGACCTGCCAGACCTGCCTGAACTCCTCGGCCAGATGACCGCCGCCGGCTGGACGCCGACCCACGGCCACCCGAGCACCCGCGCCGATCTGGACGCTTACGAATGGTCGTGGACCACCCGGAAGACCCCGACCAAGCCGAAGCCCTCGCCGCCGCGGCCACCCACCGCGACGAGTGGCTCCGGGATTACCGGCACTCGTTCGGCTTCGCGTGCGTCGTGCTGCGCGCTTGACAAAACTTCTTGTCAATGCCACGTTCGGACCAGACCCCAACCTGCGAAAGGGCACTCCGATGACCGACCTCGTGCCGTTCCTGATGTTCCAGAAGCGTGACGCCGCCGAGGCGATGGCCTTCTACACGTCGCTGTTCCCCGGTGATTCCGTGCTCTCCGAGGAGCGCTACGGCGCCGACGGCCCGGGCCCGGAGGGAACGATCGTGATGGCCGAGTTCACCGTCGCCGGGCAGCGGGTGCGGTGCAGCGACAGCTTCGTCAAACACGGCTTCGACTTCACGCCATCGACCTCGCTGTTCGTCACGGTCGACTCGACCGACGAACTCAAGCGGCTCTACGAGGCACTCGGCGAGGGCGGCGGAACGCTGATGCCGCTGGACGACTACGGCTTCGGCCCGTTCGCCTGGGTGAACGACCGGTGGGGCGTGTCGTGGCAGTTGAGCGCGAAGGGCTGAACCGCACAACAGGATACGCGTACGGTTTCTTTTTGCGATCGCTAATCACGACGGATCCGCAGCTCGAGAGCAATTCCCGACGCTATTGACCGAGCGCCAGATGTCCGGAAAAGGAATGCGGTCAGGTTATCCACGGACGGGTTAAGCGAAGGTATTCGGGCACCGCTAGAGTGAGCATTGGGAGGTTGGAGATCAGCCTGAGGGGGGGCCGATACCGCATCCCGGGGCCAGCCGTTTTACCCGCAGTAGTCCGCCGAGGCGGTGCTGGTCGGGCCAAGCGGCTGGCCCTTGTGCCGCATTGCGGAATCAAGAGTCACGACGGTCCGGAAGCCGCGCTTTCAGTCCTCTAAACCCGGCGATGAAGAATCAATTCGCGGCGCCTAGACGGCACGGTTCCGGTACAGCCACCACACGTCCCGGCCGAAGGACCAGCTCAGCGTTGCTGCCGCCGCCCCCGCCAGGACCGCTGGGGCGAATCCCGCCGCCGCGACGGTCAGGGCGATTCCCTGCATAGCCGCCACTGCCTTTCGCGCCCGGCTGGGGCGCAGCGGGGCGCGAAGCCACGGTGCCAGCCGGGCCGCGGCCACGAAGGCGTAGCGCATCAGGCCGATCGCCAGGACCCACGGGCCGACCGAGGTTGCGACCAGGACGCTCAGCACCAGGATCAGGAAGGCGTCCGCTTCCATGTCGAACCGGGCGCCCAGCGCGGAGACCGTTCTGGTGCGGCGCGCGACGTAGCCGTCTAGTGCGTCCAGGGCCAGGGCGACCGCTGCGATGGGGACGAGCAAGGTCAGCGGCGGGTGCCCGCCCAGGTGGTCGGCGACCAATGCGGTCACGCTGCCGATCAGGGCCGCTCGGGCGAGGGTCACCTGGTCGGCGGGGCCTAGCCGGTACACGCGGATCCGCCAGGCACCCTGGGTGAGCAGCACCACCAGGCCGAGCAGGTAGGCCACGCCGACTGCCCATCCGGCGAGGCCGAGGCCGGTCGTAACCGTCAGCAGGGTCAGCAGCGCGAGTTGCGCCAGCAGCGCGGGGGCCTGCTGGACGACGGTTGAACCCAGCTCGGCCGGGGTTCGTGTACACGTGGAGACAGCCATTTCTCCTCGATCCGGCAGCAACGGAGGACAACCTTGACACGGGCGGCGCAGGCCTTCTGGTTCACTTCGGCCGCGGGCGGGGAGGTCCGATCGGCCGAGGTGGCTGCTCCGCAGGACGGCGAAGTGCTGGTCCGAACGCGTTTTTCGGCGTTGAGCCGCGGCACGGAAAGTCTCGTCCTGCGCGGCGGAGTGCCGGAGAGCCAGCACGAGGTCATGCGCGCGCCGTATCAGGAGGGAGACTTTCCGTGGCCGGTCAAATACGGCTACCTGAACGTCGGCGAGGTCCTTTCCGGACCGCCGGAGCTGACCGGAGCCACGGTGTTCTGCCTGTATCCGCATCAGACCGAGTACGTCGTGCCCGCGTCGGCGGTCACGGTGGTGCCGGACGACGTCCCCGCGGCGCGGGCGGTGCTCGCCGGGACCGTCGAGACCGCGGTGAACGCGCTCTGGGACGCGGCTCCGCTGGTCGGCGACCGGATCGCGGTGGTCGGGGCGGGAATGGTCGGCTGCTGTGTCGCGCGGCTGCTGTCCCGGTTTCCCGGAGTCGACGTCCAGCTCGTCGACCCCGACGCGGATCGCGCGGCGATCGCGGACGCGTTCGGCATTCGGTACGCCACCCCGGAGACCGCGAGCGGCGACCTCGACCTCGTGGTGCACGCCAGCGCGACCGACGCCGGGCTCGCGCGTTCGCTGGAACTGCTCGGCCGCGAGGGCACGGTGGTCGAGCTGAGCTGGTACGGCGACCGTCAGGTGTCGGTGCCGCTCGGCGAGAACTTCCATTCGCGGCGGCTCACGGTGCGAGGCAGCCAGGTCGGCACGGTCTCGCCGGCTCGCGCGGCGCGGCGCGGTTACGGCGACCGGATGGCGCTGGCGTTGCGGCTGCTCGCGGACCCGGCGTTCGACGCGCTGATCACCAGCGAATCCACGTTCGCCGAACTGCCGGCCGTCGCGGCGCGGTTGGCGGACGGAACTTTGCGCGGACTGGCTCACCGGATCACCTACCCGTAAAGGAGAACGCGTTGTTCAGTGTCACCGTGCGCGATCACATCATGGTCGCCCACAGTTTCCGCGGCGAGGTTTTCGGCCCGGCGCAACGCTTGCACGGCGCGACGTTCGTGGTCGACGCGACGTTCCGGCGGCCCGAATTGGACTCGGACAACATCGTCGTCGACATCGGGCTCGCTACCCAGCAGCTCGGTGCGGTGCTCGCTGACCTGAACTACCGGAACCTGGACGACGAGCCCGATTTCGCGGGGATCAACACGTCGACCGAATATCTCGCCAAGGTGATCGCCGACCGGCTCGCGGACCGGATCCACGCCGGGGAGCTCGGTGAAAACGCTCGCGGACTGGCCCAGATTTCGGTGACCCTGCACGAATCCCACGCCGCTTCGGCCGGATACGAGCGTTCCTTGTGACCACAGTGGACTCTTCCGGTTACGCGCCGGAATGGTTGCGGCTCCGGGAGTCAGCCGACACCGCGGCCCGGGCGGCCGATCTCGTCGCCCTGCTCCCGGCCAGTCCGGGGGTGATCCGGGATCTCGGCTGCGGCACCGGGGCGATGGGTCGCTGGCTGAGCGGTCGCCTGCCGAAGCCGCAGCGGTGGATCCTGCACGACCAGGATCCGCGGCTGCTGGAGATCGCCGCGCGCAGTCTTCCGCCGGAGATCAGTGTCGAGACGGAACAAGCCGACGTGACTCGGCTGAACATCAGCGGAACGTCTCTAGTCACAGCATCCGCTTTGCTGGATCTCCTTACCAAGGAGGAGATTCAGCGCTTGGTGAAGTCCTGTGTGGACGCGCAAAGCCCGGCGCTGTTCACGTTGTCTGTGACCGGGTCGGCGCAGATCACGCCACCAGACGGGCTAGACGAAGCACTCAACACCGCGTTCAACGACCACCAACGCCGTGACGGAAAGCTGGGCCCCGAAGCCGCCGCCTTCACCGCGGCGGAGTTCACCCGACACGGCTGGACTGTCCACACCAGACCGTCACCGTGGCGGCTCGGTCCGGAACACCGCGAGCTCATCGACACCTGGTACCGCGGCTTCGTTGCCGCAGCACGAGAACAACAGCCGGACCTGGCGGTGCCCGAGAATCGGCGGATCGCCGAAGTCACCGTGCACCATCAGGACTTACTCGCTCTCCCCTGACGCTCGTCGCGCCCGGGCCCGGCGTTTGCCCTCGTGCATCGCCGCGACCCGGGCGACCGGGATCGTATGCCCCTCGGCGACGAGATCCGCCGGAAGTTCCTGCGGCTCCGGCAATTCCTCCGCCCACGGATCAGCGTTGCCCAGCAGCCCCACCGCGGTCTTCACCGTGAAATCCGCGGGTCTGACGTTGTCCGCGTCCGCCCAGCGAACCGGGAACGACACCGGCGCACCCGGCCGGATCCGCGGACTGTACACGGCCGCCACGGTAGCCCCGCCCGCGCGGGTCGAGTCGAGAAACACCTTGCCGTGCCGGTCTTCCCGGATGAACGCGGTGGTCGCCAGCTCCGGATCGATCCGTTCCGCCCGCGCGCCGACCGCCCGGGTCGCCGCCGCGACGTCCTCAAAGGACAGACCCGGGACGAGCGGCACGAACACATGCACGCCCTTGGACCCGCTGGTCTTCAACGCACCGGCGAGCCCGACGTCGGCCAGTGCCTGGCGCACCAGCCGGGCCGCCGCGACCGCGACGCTGAAGTCCGCGCCCTCCGGCGGGTCGAGGTCCATGATCAGATCGGTCTGGCCGATCGGATCCACCCTGGTCAGCGCCGGATGCAGTTCGACCGCGCGCTGGTTGCCGAACCACAGCAGCGTCCGGCGGTCGTTGCACAGGCCGTAGGTGACTGTCCGTTGTGAACTCTCCGCCCACAGTTTCGCCCGCGGCACCCACTCCGGCGTGTACTTCGGCAGGTTCTTCTGCATGAACGCGTCCTGCCCGCGCAGCACGCGCATCACCGACAGCGGACGGTCGCGCAGCACCGGCAGCAACCGGTCCGAAACGGCGTCGAAGTAGTCGACGAGGTCGCGCTTCGTCACCCCGGCGTCAAGGAACAGCTCCTGGTCGAGGTTGGTCAGGGAAACCCCTTCGCGCACCTCATCCGCTCTACTCATGCTGCCTCCGCGGCAGGAAGTACGTCGGCAGTGGCCATAGGTCAACCCTTGCCGACCAGCGCATTCCGGTCAACCGCTTAGACGAGCGGTTTCCCTTTGCGCAACCGCCGCCGGAAGTCCGCGAGGCACGCGTCATAGGGAAAACGCCGTACGCGCAGCGGAAGCGGTTCGACCATTCGGCCGATCGCGCGCATCAGCCGATCGAACCGGCGCTGGTCCGCGGCCGACCACGGCAGCCGCATCTGCTCGCGGAACACCTCCGGCAGGAATCCCGTCGTCACGAAGCGGTGGAACCGTCCGAAGAGGAACGAGAACGGCCGCGGCAGGAACTCCAGATTCGCGATGGCGGTGAGGTATTCGCGGAGCCGGTCGTCGATGTCCACTCGCGCCAGTCCGTCCGCCCAATACGCGGCGAAGTCCTTCGGCCAGTCTTCCGGACGCACCTGCAGCGTCGTGCCCAGCACCGCGGCCTCGGCGTACCACGATTCCGGAGCGGGCCGACCGAGAAACGCGCGGTGCACGTCCTCGACGCCACGGCACAGACAGGCAGCGACCCACAGTTGCAGCTCCCGGTCGAAAGCGCGGTACTGCACCGGACTCGCTTCGGTCGAGACCACCTGCGCGTGCACCGCGTTCACCGCCCGCCGGTACGCCTCCCGGTCAGCGTCGGTGCCCAGCACGGCGACGGCAAGGTAGGTGACGGTCGTGCGGGTGCGTTTCAGCGGATGCTTGAACAGATTCCCCGAATCGACCCGGCTTTCCATCACGCCGTACCCGACCTCGGGCCGGCCCAGCTGCATGATCACGTTCGCGCCGCCCGCGAGCAGGCTGACGCCGAGCACGCCGTCCTGGAGCATCCGTCCAGGGGAACGCCTCCGTTGACACGTTGTCAAGAGCCGCTAGGCGCGCACGACCCGCACGTCCGACACCTCCAGCAGCCCGTCCAGGTGCACCCGGGCGCGCGTGTGCGCCGGATCGACCACGAGCCCGTCGCGCCGGACCAGGTCGAGGACGCGTTCCGCCAGCGGCAGCACCAGGTGCCGTCCCCAGCAGCGTTCGCTGGGGTGCCCGAACGGGAGGTAGCCGGGGTGAGTGTCCGTGTCGAGCGCGGCCCAGCGGCTCGGCCGGAATTCGTCGGGCGCGTCCCACAGCTCCGGGTCGCGATGGCTGAGCAGCGGCAGCAGCAGGACGTCGTCGCCTGGGCCGATCCGGGCGTCCACCTCGGTGAACTCCAGCGAACGCACGCGCAGGATGTTCCACGACGGCGGCAGGAGACGCAGCGCTTCGTTGAGCACGTGCTCGGTCGGCACGTCGTCGTCCAGCGGCGAGCTGAGCCACAACGCGTTCGTGACCAGCGCGGCGACGGTGAAACAGACCGGCCCGGCCACGCGCCGGTAGAGGTACATCGCGAAGCGGCGCTGCTCGTAGGTATCCGACTCCAGCACCATCCGTGCCAAAGTGGACAGCGCGACCTCCGGTGCGGGCCGTCCCCACAGCGCGGCTCCGGCGGCGACCGCGGCCCAGGTGATCTTCGGCGTCAGTTCCAGCCGACGGTCGACGAGGATCCGGAATCGCCGCTGTTCGTGCCCGAACACCAGGTCTCGCAGGTAGTTGTGCGGCACGGCGGGCCACGTCCCGGTGAGTTCGGGTTCTCCGAGCGGCTTCTTGAGCGCGGCGCGCACGTCCGCGCCGACCGCACGCATCAGCGCCGACGATTCCGGCCGTGTGACGGTCCTGCCGCGCACCGGTTTGAACGTCGGCCGTTCCTCGGCGTTCGCGGGCCGGCTGCGCAGCAGAGCGTCCATCAGCTCGGCCCCGGCGACGCCGACCGTGTCCGGTTCCAGCCGAAAGAAGGATTTCCCCCGATAACGGTCCAGCAGTTCCTGAAGACGCGACGCGAATACCACTTGGCGCACTTTGTTCCGTTCAGCGGGAATAGTCACCGCGAAGCTCCTTCGCGACGCCGGGGCGGCCGGTCCCGGACATTCCGGAACCGGCCGATCCAGTTCGGACGAGACCGTCAGATCCAGCCGTATCAGGCGTAATACTTCAGGCTCTTGCCCGGAAGGGCCTTGCGCACGAGACGAACCAGCTTCACGGAAATTCCTCCGTATTCTCGAACACCGCCGACCGCACCCGCGGCCGCCGCCGACAGTACGGCGAGTTTCTCGAATACGCCGCAACACCGACCTGAACGGCCTACTCCGGCCGATCTGTCCGGGAATTCCGGCGGGAATTCCTTTGCGAGTCCGAGACGGCGTCCGTAAGCTTTGCCGCCCCAGTTCCTAAAGGGTCGACCGAGCGAACTCGATCAGCGCGCGGGCCGCGGGTCCGGACGGACCGTCGGACCGCCACGCCAGCGCCAGCTGTCCGCGCAGCTCCGGCCGCAGCCGCAGCGAGTGCAGCTCCTCGGCGTAGTAGCGAGCCAACGACTCCGGAACCAGCGCGACGCCGAGGCCGCGGATCGCGAGCTTGGCCAGCACGTTCGGGTCGCTCGCTTCGATAGTCACCCGCGAGTGCAGCCCGGCCGCGGCGAATCCGCGGTCCAGCACGCCGCGCATGCCGGTGCCCTTCGGCAGGCAGATCAGTGCCCGTTCGGCCAGCTCAGCCAGGGTGAGCGAGGCGCGGTCGGCGAATTCGTCGCCCAGCGCGGTGACCGCCACCAGCTCCTCGTCGAGCACGATCTGAGTGGTCAGCCCGGCGGGCGCTCCGTCGGCCAGGCCGATCACCGCGACGTCCAGCCGTCCTTCGCGCAACGCCTCGACCATCAGGTCGGAATTCGCTTCGCTGAGGGTGATTTCCACTCCCGGGTAGCGCTCGGCGAACCCGGCGAGGAACTCCGGCAGCGCCACCGGTCCGGCGGACGTCACCATCCCCATCGCCACCTGGCCGCGCACCAGCCCTTCGTGCTCCGCGACCGTCTCGCGCACCGCCGCGACCGCCGCCAGCGCGGCCCGAGCGTGCGGCAGAGCGGCCTCGCCGACGTCGGTGAGCCGCACCGTGCGGCCGGACCGGTCGAACAACGGCTGCCCCAGCTCGCGTTCCAACCGCCGGATCTGCGCGCTGACCCCGGGCTGCGCGACATGCATCCGCGCCGCCGCGCGCGTGAAGTTGGCTTCCTCGGCGACCGCGACGAAGTACTCGAGCTGATGCAGTTCCATAACCAATAATTCTAGCTGTCGGAACTAGTATCTCTTGGACTTATCGCCGATCAGCCAGCACGCTGAAGGCATGCAGACGTTCACCCCTGAACAAGCCGGTTACCGCGAAGAGATCGCCGGGTTCCAGACCGGCATCACCTCCGCCCCGCAGCTGGTCGTCGCCGCCACCAGCGCGGACGACGTCGCCGCCGCGGTCCGCCTCGCCGCCGAACGCGACCTGCCGGTTGCCGTGCAGGCCACCGGCCACGGACTGCGCGCACCGGCCGAGGGCGTGCTGATCTCGACCCGCCGGATGACCGGCGTGACCATCGACCCGGACCGCGCCGTGGCTCGGGTCGAAGCCGGAACGACCTGGGGCAGTGTCATCACGACCGCAGCGGAGCACGGGCTCGCGCCGCTGAGCGGTTCGGCCCCGGGCGTCGGAGTGGTCGGCTACACCCTCGGCGGCGGTTTCGGCCTGCTCGGCCGGCATTTCGGCCTGGCCTCGGACCGCGTCCGCTCCGCCGAGATCGTCCGGCCCGACGGCACGCGCGCCACCGGCCCGATCGACGCCGGGATCGTGACCGCGCTGGAGTTCGGCCTCGTCCCGGTGACCACCCTGTACGGCGGCGGACTGTACTTCGACACCGCCAAGATCCCGGACGTCCTGCGCACCTGGCGCGACTGGACCGCCGACCTGCCGGACACCGTCGGCACCTCGGTCGCGATGGTGCCCTACCCGGACCTGCCGATGGTGCCGGAACCGTTGCGGGGCAAGCACATCGCGCACATCCGCGTGGCGTATCTCGGCACGGACGGCGACGAGCTCGTCGCGCCGCTGCGCGCACTCGGCCCGCTGCAGGACACCCTCACCACGATGCCGTTCACCGACTCCGGCCAGATCGCCGCGGAACCGCCGCACCCGCACTCGTACCTCGGCGACAACCGGGTGCTGCCGACGCTCCGGGACGACGTGCTGAGCACTGTGCTCGACCACGCCGGCCCGGACGCCCCGATTCCGCCTGTGCTGATCATCGACCTGCTCGGCGGCGCGTACCAGCACTCCTCCGCGCCCGATTTCACCGCCGATTCGCGCTACACCGTGCGTGCGCTGTCGATGATCGAGCCGGACGCGGCGACCGTGCAGGCCGCCCACGCCAAGCTGTTCGCTCCGCTGGATCCGATGTCGACTGGACGGTTGCGGAGCTTCGTCTACGGACAGCCGCTGGGCTGACTGTGCCGATCATTGCTAATCCGACCGCAGTCACGGCCTAATGACTTCCTGGCAACGGTTACGCGCCGAGGTGGGGGGCGGCCTGCTTTTGGCCGGATTAGCAACTCAGCGCTCGAGAACGAAGACCGGGATCACGCGCTCGGTCTTCTTCTCGTACTCCGCGAAGCCCTCGGCGTGCGCGACCATCCCGGCGTACAGCCGGTCGCGCTCGGCGCGGTCGGTCACGAGCTTCGCCGTCGCCGGGAACTTCTCGGTGCCGATCTCGACCGTGACGGACGGGTTCGCGACGAGGTTGTGGTACCAGTCCGGGTTGGTGTCCGCGCCGCCCTTGGACGCGGCGATCACGATCCGGTCGCCGTCGGTGGTGTACACCAGCGGGCTGACCCGCTGTTTGCCGCTTTTCGCGCCGGTGTGCGTGAGCAGCAGCATGTTCCTGCCCTCGAACATGCCGCCGACCTTGCCCGCGTTCGCGCGGAACTCGTCGATGATCTGCTGGTTCCAGTCCGACATCGGAGACTCCCTGTTTGATGATGTAACAACAAACCTAGCCGCGCGCCTCGGGCTGTCAACACACGCGCAGGTACTGTCGCGGCATGGCCACCGAATCCGGCCCGACCGTCGAGGACGGGGTTCGCGAACTGCTGCTGCTCATGCCCCGCATCGTCGGGCGCGCGAAGCGGACGCCGCCGCCTCCGGAACTCGACGACGTCGCGCTCGCGCCGCGGCATCTGTCCCTGCTGGCCTATCTGTTGTTCGACGGCCCGATGACGGTCAACGAACTCGCCGGACGGCTCGAAATCGCACCCACCACAGCGAGTCTGATGATCGGCGACCTGTCCCGGCAAGGCGTGCTGGAACGCACCGAGGACCCGGACGACCGGCGGCGCACCATCGTGAGCATCCACGCGGACAAGCGCCCCGCAGTGGACGCGTGGCTCGCTCGTGGGGCGAAGGCGTGGCAGGAAGCGCTGTCCCCGTTGAGTCCGAGCGAGCGGGCGCTGGTGATCAACACGCTCAAGGTGTACGAGCAATACGGCTCACGAGGGGACTAGCCACTGCGCCTGCGGGCCCCCGCATTTCCGCGGCCACGCCGCGTCGTGCTGATACCACCAGGCTTCGCAGCCCCGCCCGTCCGGCAGGGTGTACCGCGGCGGTCCCGGCACCCCGCGCAAGCCGGCGGCTTCCAGCGAACGGCCGCTGGCGACGTTGCCGACCTCCGCGCCCGCGCGCACCCGCGAAAGCCCGAGATGCTCGTGCGCCAGCACCAGGCCGGCGGCGAACAGGTCGCGGCCGAATCCGTGTCCGCGATACTCCGGCGCGAGATAACCGCCGGTTTCCGGGCCGCCGTCCTCGCCCGCGTGCACGCTGACGAGACCGGCGCAGCGGCCTGCCACGAGATCGATCGCGACGACGTCCACCGAATGCGGATCCGGCGTGGTCCAGTCCGGTCCGGTGCCGGGAATCACGCGCAACGCCTCGCCGCGCATCGGCTCGGCCACCACGGACTCGGGAAGCCAGCCGAGCCAGCGCTGCGCGGCCGCGTCGCTGCCGCCCGCGACGGCCGCCGCGTACTCCCAGGCGGTGGGAGTACGGAAAAGGAACCGGCCGAACGCGAAGGCGTGTCCCCGGCGGTCGCAGGTGCGTTTCGCCATCAGCCGTCCGCGGCGGGTCAGCCGGCTCACCAACGGTGCAGTGCTCACAAACGCCATCGCGCCGGAAATGCTACCCCTCGCTTGTTATGGTGATCGGGTGACGGCCGTACCGGAAGCAGCCGATGCCGACAACGGGCGCGCGGCCCAGCCCCGGCACCTCATTGTGTCGGTCTACGGCGTCCACCACCAGGCGGGCGGCGAATGGCTTTCAGTCGCCTCGCTGATCGATCTGCTCGCCGCGGTCGGCGTCGACGAGCCCGCCGTGCGGTCGTCGATTTCCCGGCTCAAACGACGCGGGGTCCTCGACGCGGTGCGCCGCGACGGAGCCGCCGGGTACGAATTGTCCGGTACCGCACTGGATTTGCTGCGCGAGGGCGACGAACGGATCTTCCGCCGCGACCGCGCGAAGCTCGCCGACGGCTGGCTGCTCGCGGTGTTTTCGGTGCCGGAAGCCGAACGGCACAAGCGGCATGTGCTGCGGACGCAGTTGTCGCGGCTCGGTTTCGGCACCGCCTCTTCGGGCGTGTGGATCGCGCCAGCGCACCTGTACGAGGCGACCGTTGGCACGCTGGAGCGCCTCGGGCTGGCCGAGTACGCCGATGTGTTCCGCGCCGAGCACCTCGCTTTCGGCGACCCGCGCGAGAAGGTGCGCGAGTGGTGGGACCTCGACCAGCTGGACGAGCTGTACACGGCGTTCCTCGAAGAGCACGAACCGGCGCTGCGCCGGTGGCAGCGCCGCCGCACGACGCCCACGGACGAAGCGTTCGCCGATTACCTGCGCGTGCTCACCGGCTGGCGGCGGATGCCGTACCTCGACCCGTGCCTGCCCGCGGAATTGCTGCCCGAGGGCTGGTCCGGCATCCGGGCCGCGGAGGTGTTCTTCACGCTGCACGACCGGCTCGAGGAAGCCGCGCGCACGCACCTGCGGCAGGTGCTCAGCGGTTGACCACCGCGTAGCCCTGCACTTCCACCAGCGCCTCGACGTCCCACAGCCGGTTCACGCCGATGCCCGCCATCGCCGGGTAGTCCGCGCCCACCAGCCGCTTCCACACGCGGCCGATCTCGCGCGCGTGCGCCTTGTAGTCGTCCATGTCGACGATGTAGACGGTCAAGCTGCACAGGTCCGCGGGTTCACCGCCGGCCGCGCGCAAAGCGGTGAGCAGGTTGCCGAGCGCACGCTCGAACTGCTCCACGACACCGTCGCCGACGATCCGGTTGTCCGCGTCCAGCGCGGTCTGCCCGGCGAGGAACACCAGCCGGCCCTGCGCCGCCACCGCGTGCGAGAACCCCGACGGCTTGCCCAGCTCGGGGGGATTGATCCGCTCCATGCCGGGAGCGTAACCCATCTATCGTCTTCTTGACGACCGTAGGACGGGCAACATACTCTGGGTCGCGTGCGGATTTCAGTAGTCGGCGGCGGACCCGCGGGTCTCTACTTCGCCGTGCTCGCGAAACAACTCGGCCCGGACCACGAGATCACGGTCTGGGAGCGCAACGCGCCTGATGACACGTTCGGCTTCGGGGTCGTCTTCTCCGACGAGACGCTCGGCGGCATCGAGCACGCCGACCCGGCCGTGCACGAGGCGATGAGCCGGGAGTTCGCGCGCTGGGACGACATCGACGTGCACTACCGCGGCACGGTGTCGACCTCGGGCGGGCACGGATTCGCCGCGATGAGCCGCAAACGGCTGCTCGCGATCCTGCAGCAGCGGTGCCGCGAAATGGGCATTGATGTCCGATTCCGCAGTCTCGCGCCGGATCCGGCAGTACTGGCCGCTTCCGCTGATCTCGTGGTCGCGGCGGACGGCGTGAATTCCGCGGTGCGCACGGCGTTCGCCGATTCGTTCCGGCCGTCCGTCGAAACCCGGCAGTGCCGCTACATCTGGCTCGGCACGGACCTCGTGTTCGACGCGTTCAAGTTCTACGTCCTCGAGACTCCGCACGGCGTCATGCAGGTCCACGGCTATCCGTACGGCCGGGACGGCAGCACCTTCATCCTGGAGATGCACGAGGACGTGTGGCAGCGGGCGTTCGGCCCGATCGCCGCCACCGGACTCGGCCCGGGGGAAAGCGACGAGAAGTCGATCGAGCTGATCCGCGAACTGTGCGGCGACATTTTCGACGGACATCAGCTGCTGGCCAACAACTCCAAGTGGACCACGTTCGGCACGGTCCGCTGCGAAAGCTGGGTCCACGACAACGTCGTGCTGCTCGGCGACGCGGCGCACACCGCGCATTTCTCGATCGGCTCGGGCACGAAGCTCGCCATGGAGGACGCGCTCGCGCTCGCCGCCTGCCTGCACGAACAGCCGAGTGTTCCGGAAGCCCTTGCCGCGTATGAAGAAGAGCGCCGACCGGTAGTCGCGTCCACGCAGCGTGCGGCGCAGGCGAGCCTGGAATGGTTCGAGAATCTGGCACAGTACACGCATCAGGAGCCGGAGCAGTTCGCGTTCAACCTGCTTACCCGCAGCCGCCGCGTCACTTACGACAACCTGAAGCTGCGAGACAAGGAATTCGCCGCGTCGCTGGATCAGTGGTTCGCCGATTCGCTCGGAACTTCCGTTGCGCCGCCGATGTTCCAGCCGGTCCGGATCGGTTCGCTGGAATTGCCGAACCGGATCATCGTTTCTCCGATGGACATGTACTCCGCGGTCGACGGCGTGCCCGGCGAATTCCACCTGGTGCACTTGGGAAGCAAGGCGCTCGGCGGGGCCGGGCTGGTCATGACCGAGATGATCTGCGTGTCCGCCGAGGGCCGGATCACGCCGGGTTGCCCGGGGCTCTACACCTCCGAGCAGGAAGCCGCGTGGAAGCGGATCGTCGAGTTCGTGCACCGGGAAACCCCGGCGAAAATCGGGTTGCAGCTGGGGCATTCGGGCCGCAAGGGCTCCACGAAGCTGATGTGGGAAGGCATTGACGACCCGCTGCCGGAAGGCAACTGGGAGGTCTGCGCGCCGTCCGCGCTGCCGTACTCGCCGAACAACCAGACGCCGCGCGAGCTGACCGTCGCCGAACTGGGCGAGATCCGGGACCAGTTCGTTTCGGCCGCGGAAGCCGCCGCGCGCGCCGGGTTCGATCTGCTGGAACTGCACTGCGCGCACGGCTACCTGCTGTCGTCCTTCCTGTCTCCGCTGACCAACCATCGCACCGATTCCTATGGCGGCTCACCGGAAAACCGGCTGCGCTTCCCGCTGGAGGTCTTCGACGCGGTGCGCGCGGTGTGGCCAGCCGACCGTCCGCTGACTGTCCGGATCTCCGCCACGGACTGGTTCGAGGGCGGCAACGACGCCGACGAGGCCGTCGCCATCGCGCGGGCTTTCGCTGAGCACGGTGCGGCGGCGATCGATGTGTCGACCGGACAGGTGGTCAGCGAGGAGAAGCCGAAGTTCGGGCGCAGCTACCAAACGCCGTACGCCGACCGGATCCGCAACGAAGTCGGCCGCCGCTATGGCACCGCAGTGATCGCCGTCGGTGCGATTTCCTCTTACGACGACGTGAACTCGCTCATCCTCGCCGGCCGGGCCGATCTGTGCGCACTCGGCCGGACGCATCTGTTCAATCCACAATGGACTTTGCACGCGGCCGCCGCGCAGGAGTACCCGGTGCCGTGGCCGAAGCAGTGGGCCGCGGGCAAACGCCCGCCACAGACCGGCCGCACCGACGGTCCGGAACCGCGACTCGACCTGGTCCGCACCGGCGGCCACCAGACCGCCCATGCCCGTTGGCGACCGGAGGACGTCCGATGAACGCTTTCGCTTTCACTCCGGAACAGACCGCATACGCCGCTTCCGTACGGAAGATCGCCGCCGAACAGCTCGTCGAGTTGGCCGCTGCGGGTACCGAAGGCGCGGTAAACCGTCCGCTGCTCAAGGCCATGGGCGCACACGGCTTGCTCGCCCGGTTGTTCCCCGGTGTCGAAAGTGGACAGCCGACCCGGCAGGCGGCCGCGACCGATCTGTGCCTGCTGCGGGAAGCCCTAGCCACGCAAAGCACCGAAGCCGAGACCGCCTTGGCGTTGCAGGGCTTGGGCAGCTACCCGGTACTTCAGTCTGGTTTGGACGAGCAGGTCCAGCGCTGGCTCCCCGCCGTCGCCGCTGGTGACGCCGTCGCCGCCTTCGCGCTGACCGAGCCCGATGCGGGATCCGATGCTGCCGCGCTGCGACTGGCCGCCGAACCAGACGGCGACGGCTGGCGGCTCACCGGCACCAAAATGTGGATCTCGAACGCCCCGGAAGCCGACTTCTACACAGTTTTCGCGCGCACGACCCCCGACGCCGGTTCCCGCGGAGTCAGCGCCTTCGTCGTCCCCGGCGACCGCGCCGGACTCAGCGGGGAACACCTGGACTTGGTGAGCCCGCACCCCATCGGCACCGTGGTATTCGACGGCGTCCGGGTAAACCGCGACGAACTGCTCGGCGAGGAAAACCGCGGTTTCGCCGTAGCGATGCGGACTTTGGACCTGTTCCGCCCGAGCGTCGGCGCCTTCGCCGTCGGCATGGCACAAGCCGCCCTCGACGCGACCGTCGAGTACACCGCTTCGCGCGAGGCATTCGGCGGGCCGTTGGTGAAGCAGCAAACGGTCGCACACACGCTGGCCGAAATGGCGACGCGGACGGAAGCCGGTCGCCTGCTGGTCTACGCCGCCGCAGCCGCTTACGACGCCGGGGAGCAGAACCTCGCGGGCCGCGCGGCAATGGCTAAGTTGTTCGCGACCGAGACCGCGCAATACGTGGTGGATCAAGCGGTGCAATTGCACGGTGCCCGCGCACTGCGGCGAGGGCACTTGCTGGAGCATCTGTACCGAGAGGTCCGAGCGCCGCGCATTTACGAAGGCGCGTCCGAGATCCAGCGGACGGTCATCGCGCGGTCTCTGCAGCGACGCGGATGAGCCGCCTGCTGGCGTTCTGACCAGCAGGCGGCTCGGACGGCTAGTTACTGAACACTCGCGCGGCGTTTCGGTTTCCGGTCCAGCCACAGCTGCGCCGCGATCAGCGCGACCGTCCAGCTCACCCACGCCCCGAGCGCCGCGATCGACTGCGTCAGCGCGATCTCGCTGCCGCCGAAGGTGGTGGCGACCTGCGGTCCCAGGAAGATCGCCGCGACCGGGCCGATCAGGCGGTTGAGAATGATCGACATCGTCAACGCGAAGCTGCGGATCATCCAGCGCCGGTGATCGCCGAACCGGCGTTCGCGAGCGGCGCGGAAGCCTGCCCACGTCGTGCCGAGCCACAGCACCGCGAGCAGCACGTCGCTGGCCCGCGTCACCGGCCCGTACGGAGTCGCCGCGCCGATCGTCAACGCCAGCAACCCGGACGGCAGAACACCAGCGAACACGTACGCGCGGCCCGAATAGCGGTGCAGCACCGGGTGCTTCCGCCGGATCCACGGCCAGATCTGCACCAGCGCGGTCACCATCGCGATCGATCCGAACACGACGTGCCCCACCAGGAAAAGATAGTGCGCGGGGAAAGTCGACGGCACCCGCGACCGCGCCGGGTCGAACGCCAGATACGGCGGCAGCGAATACGCCAGGAACGCGACCACCACCAGTCCCAGCGGCCCCACCCATGGTCGCCGCCACCAGTGCTTCCGCGGCTCGACCCGTACCGTTCGCTCCGCCGCGGGCGTCGCCCGCGTCGGTCGAAGATCCGTCCCCGCCGTCATGTCGGCCTCTCTCCTGTCGTCCGGTCTCGGCTGGCACTTCCGAACGTAGGACGGCCGCTTCCGCCGAACCATGGTGCCGGCTGGCGTCACCGCGGTGGGGACAGCCTTACCCTCGGCCAGGTGACCCCCGCACCCTCGGTGACCATTGCCGCAGAGGTCCAGACCAGGCATACTTCTCCTACTTTGTTGCCCGCCACAACAAAGCGTTCATCCTCGTCCTAGGTTCCTCCCCGAAACCGAGGTGACAACGCATGTCCCGTTTCCTCAGACGTCTCCCCGCCGTCCTGGCCGCCGCCGCGCTGCTGGCGCTCGGCCTCCAGACCGCCCCGGCTGTGCTCGCCCCGCCCACCGCGGCCGCCGCGGACAGTTTCACCGACGATTTCAACGGCCCGGCCGGAGCCGCCGCCGACGCGTCGAAATGGACCTACGAAACCGGTGACAACAACGGCAACAACCACGAACGCCAGTGGTACACGGCGGGCGCCGCCAACGGCGCGCTCGACGGCCAAGGCCATTTGGTGATCACGGCCAAACGCGAGAATTCCGGCCACACCTGCTGGTACGGCGCCTGCCAGTACACCTCCGCCCGGCTCAACACCGCCGGGAAATTCAGCCAGGCCTACGGCCACGTCGAGACCCGGATGAAGATCCCGCGCGGCCAGGGCATGTGGCCCGCCTTCTGGATGCTCGGCGGCGGAAACTGGCCCGCCGACGGCGAAATCGACGTCATGGAGAACATCGGCCGCGAGCCGAACATCGTGCACGGCACCATTCACGGCCCCGGTTACTCCGGCGCGGGCGGCATCGGCGCGGCGTACAATGGCCCCGTCTTCGCCGACGATTTCCACACTTACGCCGTCGATTGGTCGCCGAACAAAATCGTCTGGTCTGTCGACGGCAACGCTTACGAAACCCGCACCCCAGCCGATCTGAACGGCAACCGCTGGGTCTTCGACCACCCCTTCTACCTGATCCTGAACCTCGCGGTCGGCGGCGACTGGCCCGGCGATCCGGACGGCAGCACGCAGTTCCCGCAGCAGCTGGTCGTCGACTACGTGCACGTGACCACCAGCGGCACCGGCGGGTCGACCGGCCGGATCATCGGCATCGGCGGCAAATGCGTCGACGTGCCGTGGGCCAATCCGGCCAACTTCACCCAGCTGCAGATCACCGACTGCAACGGCAACGCCGCGCAGGACTGGACCGTCGGCGGCGACGGGACCATTCGTGCGCTCGGCAAATGCATGGACGTCAAATACTCCGGCACCGCCGACGGCACGCCAGTGCAGATGTACGACTGCAACAACAGCGACGCGCAGCAGTGGGTCGTGACCGCGGCGCACGACATCGTCAACCCGCACGCGAACAAATGCCTCGACGCCGCCGGGGTCAGTTCGGCCAACGGGACGAAACTGCAGTTGTGGACGTGCACCGGCAACGTCAACCAGAAATGGTCGGTGAACCAGTAGTCGTCCACTGTGGACGAAGTGCGGACGGCGGGCCGTAACCTCCCCCCGGTGGCTACGGCCCGCCGCGAACGCCGCGCGGGCCGGGCGGGAACCAAGGTCGACCGCCCGGCCATCGGCCGCCGTCCGCGCGTCGGCTGGGGGTCCCGGCGCCGGGGCGGCTTTCACACGGCCCACTGCCGACGGTAGCCAGACCGCGTACGCCGTGGAGCCTTCCGCGGCCCAGGAGGGGCCGAACGGCCATTCTCGCTGCCTTCCCGGGCAAACCGGCCGGTCGCGGCCGAACCCGTCAGCGAGCCTCGGCGAGCCCGGGCAACTCCGCGTAGGCCTCGACCAACTGCGCTTCAGCGTCGTCGAGGTAGACGGCGAGCATCTCCGCCGTACGGATCCCGTCGCCGGTGGCGAGGACGTCCAGGATTTCGTGGTTCCGCGGCAGATACCGCTCATGAAAGCGGCGCGGGTCCGCCATCACATGGAACACCAGCCGCAGTTCCGCGGCGAGCGCCTGCATCAGCTCGACGATGCGCTCGCTGCCGGTGAGCGCCGCCAGTTCCGCGTGGAAACGGATGTTCGCGGTACCCAGGTCCTGCCACTGCGCGTGCTTCGCCGCCCGGTCGCCGTCCGCGACGGTGCTGGCGATCTTCTCGAACGCGGCCGGCTTCTCGGTCACGTCGCGAACCGCCGCGCATTCGATGATCTTGCGGACGCGGTAGATGTCGCGCACGTCCTCGACACTCGGCACCCGCACGAACACCCCGCGGTTCAGCTCGTGCACCAGCAGCCGTTCGTGCGTCAGCAGCCGGAAGGCCTCACGGAGCGTGTTGCGCGAGACCCCGAGCGCGTTGACGATGTCCTGCTCCGAAAGCCGCGCTCCAGGCCGGAAGTACCCCTCCGAAACGCGCGTGCGCAGCACACCCGCGACTCGTTCCGCGGTGCTCGTCCGGCCGAGCAGGCCGCGATCCGCTTCCAGGCCCATCGGCTCTCCGTCGGTGACCACGTCGCCCAGCGTAGCCAGCGGACGATGAACAATAAAATGAGGGACTTGTGGAATTGTTGAACAATCCGTACGGTAGCGGCCATGTGACTCGTGCCACCATGAGTACGTCCCCCTTGTGAGGTGCCCTATGAACGTCAACGTCGCCGACGGCACCGCGAACGCGGCCCGCCCGTTCGGCTGGTATCGCTCGCTCGGCCGCAAAGGCCGCCGCGCCTTCCTCGGCGCGTTCGGCGGCTACGGCCTCGATTCGTTCGACTACCAGACCCTCCCCTTCGGCCTGGCCGCGATCACCGCCTACTTCGGCATCACGTCCGGCGAAGCGGGCCTGCTCAGCACCGTCACGCTGGTCGTGTCCGCGATCGGCGGCGTCGGCGCCGGCGTGCTCGCCGACCGCATCGGCCGCGTCCGCACGCTGCAGCTGACCATCGCGATGTACACGATCTTCACGGTGCTCTGCGGTTTCGCGCCGAACTTCGAAACGCTGCTGATCTTCCGCGGTCTGCAGGGGCTCGGATTCGGCGGCGAGTGGGCGGTCGGCGCCGCACTGGTCGCCGAGTACTGCTCGGCCAAGTACCGCGGCCGCACGGTGGCGTTCGTGCAGAGCGCGTGGGCGGTCGGCTGGGGCCTGCTGGTGCTCGTCTACACCGTGCTGTTCAGCGTGCTCGACCAGGCGATCGCGTGGCGCGTGCTGTTCTGGGTCGGCGTCATTCCGGCGCTGCTCGTGCTGTGGGTCCGGCGCAGCGTGGAGGACGCCCCGGAGGCAGCGGCCCGCCGGGTTTCGGCCAAGGTCAAAGGCTCGCTCGCCGGGATTTTCCGGCCGAAGCTCCTGCGTACCACCGTCTTCGCCGCGCTCCTCGCGACCGGCGTCCAGGGCGGCTACTACACGCTGTTCACCTGGATGCCGAAGTACCTGCAGAGCAGCCGCGGCCTGTCCGTGGTCAACACCGGCGGCTACTTCGCGCTGCTGATCCCGGGCGCGTTCATCGGCTACGTCTGCGGCGGCTACCTCACCGACCTGCTCGGCCGGAAGAAGACGTTCCTGCTGTTCTCCGTCGTCTCCGCACTGCTGATCGTGCTGTTCGTGCAGCTGCCCTACGGCGCGAACGGCCTGATGCTGCTGATCAGTTTCCCGCTCGGCTTCTCGACTTCGGCGATTTTCAGCGGCTTCGGCGCGTACCTCGCCGAGCTGTACCCGACCGAGTTGCGCGCCACCGGCCAAGGCTTCACCTACAACTTCGGCCGCGCCGTCGGGGCCGCTTTCCCCGCGGTGGTGGGCTTTCTGGGTGCGGGCGGCGCGATCGTGCTCGGCGCGGTGGGCTACGCGATCGCCGCGGCGGCGCTGCTCGGGCTGCCGGAAACGCGAGGCAAGGAACTGGTGGAGGTGCCGTCATGACCTCAGCGCCTCGTGAGCGGCAATCCCGGTTAGAACCGTCATCAGCACTCACGACGTCCCCCGCCCAGGCCCGCTCCCTCTTCCGTGCCGGTCTGGAAGTCCCCACCACAGGCTGGGCGGCTGGTTACGCACAGACCAATCTGATCGCCGTCCCGGAGGACTGGGCCGACGACGTACGCGAGTTCTGCGCTCGCAACCCGCGGCCGTGCCCGGTGCTCGACGTCAGCGAACCCGGCGACCCGACGACCCGGCTCGCGCCCGGCGCGGACCTGCGCACCGACCTGCCGCGCTACCGGGTCTGGCACAACGGCGCGTTGACCAGCGAAATCCCCGACGCCACCGGGGTGTGGCGCAGTGACCTGGTCGCGTTCTCCATCGGCTGCAGCTTCAGCTTCGAGACGTTGCTGCGCGCCGCGGGCATCCCGCTGCGGCACGTGGAGCAGGGTCGCAACGTCTCGATGTACGTGACGAACCGGCAGGGCGAACCGGCGGGACGGCTGAGCGGCCCGATGGTGGTGTCGATGCGGCAAATACCGGAAACCCTGGTCGAGGACGCCGTGCGCGTCACCGCCGCGATGCCCGCGGTGCACGGCGCCCCGGTGCACGTCGGCGACCCGGCCGAACTGGGCATCGCCGACCTCGCCCGGCCGGATTTCGGCGATCCGGTCGACGCCGAGCCCGGTGACGTGCCGGTGTTCTGGGCCTGCGGCGTCACCCCGCAGGCGGCGCTGATGGCGTCGCGGCCGCCGTTCGCCGTCACGCACGCCCCCGGGTACATGTTCTTGACCGACCAACCCGATCGCGATTACCAGGTGGGATGACATGGACCTCAACAGCGACCTCGGCGAAGGCTTCGGCGCCTGGACCATGGGCGACGACGAAGCCATGCTCGACATCGTGACCAGCGCGAACATCGCGTGCGGCTTCCACGCGGGCGACGCCAGCGTGATGCGGCGAGTGTGCGAACGCGCGGCCGAACGCGGCGTCGCCATCGGCGCGCACGTCGGCTACCGCGACCTGGCCGGCTTCGGCCGTCGCGCGCTCGACATCGCGCCGGAAGACCTCGCGGACGAAGTGCTGTACCAAATCGGCGCTCTCGACGCCTTCGCGCGCGCGGCACACAGCTGCGTGCGGTACGTGAAGGCGCACGGCGCGCTGTACAACACCGCAGCCGTCGATCCGGAGCAGGCGGCGGCACTTGTCGAAGGCGTACGGCGCTATCACACCGATCTGGCACTGCTGTGTCCTCCGGACTCCGAAATGCTGCGCGCGGCTCAAGCGGCGGGCGTGCCTGCGTACGCAGAAGCGTTCGCCGATCGCGCGTACACACCGGAAGGACGACTGGTGTCGCGCAAACTGCCAGGTGCGGTGCTGCACGACGCTGACGAAGTCGCCGCGCGGGCGCTCACCATGGCGACCACGGGCGAGGTCGTCGACGCCGAAGGCGGCAAGCTCACGCTGCGGGCGGATTCCCTTTGCGTGCACGGAGATACGCCTGGCGCGGTCGAGCTGGCCCGACGGATTCGCGAACTGCTCACCGAGTCCGGCGTAGTGCTGAGGTCGTTCGTGTGAGCACAGTGCTGCGCTACGGCCGTTCCGCGTTGCTGGTGGAGGTCGATGACGTGCTCGGGTTTCAGGCGGCCTGCGAAGCCGCCCAGCCCGAGGGCGTCGTCGAGCTCGTCCCCGCCGCACGCACCCTGCTGGTCCGGTTCGACCCGGCCCGCACCGATTCCGCCGCGTTGACTCGTTCGCTTACTTCGCTGTCCACAGTGGATGTTTCTGCGCGCTCGGCGGACACCGTCACCCTGCCGGTGCGCTACGACGGTGCCGACCTGGCGGACGTCGCCCAGGCTACCGGGCTG
Source organism: Amycolatopsis echigonensis (assembly GCF_014174495.1). Lineage (GTDB taxonomy): Bacteria > Actinomycetota > Actinomycetes > Mycobacteriales > Pseudonocardiaceae > Amycolatopsis > Amycolatopsis echigonensis. The sequence continues at coordinate 19,659 of NZ_JACJHR010000027.1, read as the reverse complement.
TCGGTTTCCGAGGTCGTACAACGACATTCAGCGGCCATCTACGTCGCGGCGTTCTGTGGGTTCGCGCCTGGTTTCGCCTACCTGACCGGCCTCGATCCGGCGTTGCACCTGCCGCGCCGCAGCACGCCGCGCACGCGCGTGCCAGCGGGAGCGGTGGCGATCGCCGGCGAATACAGCGCGATCTACCCGCATCCGTCGCCCGGCGGCTGGAATCTGCTCGGCCACAGCGACGCGGATGTGTGGGATGTCGGGCGAGAGCAGCCGAACCTGCTGGTACCGGGCACCCGAGTGCGGTTCGAGGCGATCCGGTGACCGGGAAGATCGAGATCCTCGAGACCGGCCCGTTCGCGACGGTGCAAGACCTCGGACGGCCCGGGTACGCGGCAGTCGGCGTGGGGCGGTCCGGCGCAGCCGACCGAGGTTCGCTGAAGCTGGCGAACCGGCTCGTCGGCAACCCGGAAACGCACGCGGCCCTGGAGGTCACCCTCGGCGGCCTGCGGTTGCGGGTTTCCGAACACGCAGTCGTCGCGGTCACCGGCGCGCCGCTGCCGATCCGCGCTGGCGGACGGGCTGCCGCCGTCGGCGCGCCGATCATCCTGCGCCCGGGAGACGAACTCGAACTCGGCGTCGCGTCGCTCGGTCTGCGCAGCTACCTCGCGGTGCGCGGCGGAATCGACGTGCCGCCGGTGCTCGGCGCACGGGCCACGGACACGCTGGGCAAACTCGGCCCGCCCGTCCTCGCGGCGGGCACGTCGCTGCCGATCGGCTCGGTGGCACAGGGCGACCCCTGTGTCGATCTCGCCCCGCTGCCCCGGCTTGCCGAAGAACCCATCCTGCGCCTGGAACCCGGACCGCGACTGGACTGGTTCACCCCGTCCGCACTGTCCACTTTGCTCACTGGCGCCTACACCGTGACGAGCGACCTCGACCGCGTCGGCGTCCGGCTGGACGGACCGGCGCTGACCCGCGCCCGCGTCGGCGAGCTGGCCCCGGAAGCCGCCGTTCCCGGCGCGCTCCAGGTGCCGCCGTCCGGGGTGCCGATCCTGTTCCTCGCCGACCATCCGGTGACCGGCGGTTACCCCGTCGCCGCCGTCGTCGACGAGGACGATCTGGACCTCGCCGCCCAGCTCCGGCCCGGGCAACGCGTCCGGTTCACCGCCCGGACACCCGCAGCGTCAGGTTGAGCCTCCCGGTCAGGCCAAGATCCGGATCCGCTGTGCCGGGCAGGGTTTTCGGCACCCCGTGGAACGCCAGCCGCGACGGGCCGCCGAACACGAACAGGTCGCCCGAGCGCAGTTCGACGTCGGTGTACGGCCGGTTTCGGTGCTCGGTGTTGCCGAAGCGGAACACGCACGTGTCGCCGAGGCTCAGCGAGACCACCGGCTCCGTCGAATGCTCGTCTTTGTCCTGGTGCATGCCCATTTTGGCGGTGGCGTCGTAGTAGTTCACGAGCGCCACGTCGGGCTGGTAGTCCTCGGCTGGCCGGCCGTAAGCGTCGGCGAGCGCGCGGCGGCCGAGGTCGGCCAGCCAGTCCGGGAACGGCTCGACTGGCGAACCGTCCTCGCGCAGCCGGTCGTAGCGGTACGGCCGCCACTGCCAGCCGAGACAGACCGTGCGGACCGACATCACCCCGCCGCCCGGCAGCCGGGTCGACCGGTAACCGCGCCAGCCGCGACAGGCCGTGACGAGGTCGCGTTGTTCTTGAACGGTGAGCCAATCCGGGACGTGCACCGCACCCGGTGCGATTTCCCGGCGCGGACGCGGCAGCAGCTCCATCACGCCGCTCCGCGGCCGGCGGCCGCAGGAGTCACCCGGACGGGCGCTCCTGCGGCGGTTTCCCCTCGCCACTTGCCGCCAAGCTTCGGAGAATTCCACACCGCAGCGGGTCCCGCCAGGTCTCGGTCAGCTACAACTCGGACTCGGTTGCCGGCCGCCATTCGTCACCCGAACTCCACGACGGTCACCCCGGCCCGGGCAGGCACCGGATCGCTCATCGCGGCGAGCGCCGCTGGCACCCCGTCGAGCCCGATCCGCGTGCCGATCAACCCGGCCAGATCGATGCCCGACCGCTCCACCACCCCGAGCAATTCGGGGTATTCGTACGCCTGCAGCCCATGGATCCCGACGATCTCCAGCTCGCCACCGACCACCCGGTGCATCGGAATCGGCGGCACTCCCTGACTGGGCGGCATCAACCCGGCCTGCACGTGTCGGCCGCGCTTGCGCAAGCTGCCCACCGAAGCCGCACAGGTGGTCGGAGAGCCGAGACAGTCCAGCGACACGTGCGTACCGCCTTCAGTGCGCTCACGGACGTACGCAGCCAGCGCCTCCGGCCCATCGAACGCGCTGGCGTCGACACTCAGCACGGCGCCAGAACGCTCCGCCAACGCACGCGCCTGCGGCGAGACGTCGACCGCAACCACCTTCGCGCCCGCAGCGGCCGCGAGCAGGACCGCGGAGATGCCTACGCCGCCACAGCCGTACACAGACACCCACTGCCCCGCGCGTACGCCGCCCTGGCGCAACACTGCGCGGAAAGCCGTCCCGAAGCGGCAACCGAGTGCGGCAGCTTCCGCCGACGACATCGAGTCCGGCAACGCGACCAGGTTCGTCTGGGCATGCTCGATGGCGACCAGCTCGGCGAACGAACCCCAGTGGGTCGCGCCGGGCTGGAACTCGTCGTCGCAGATCTGCTGGTCGCCCTTAGCGCACTGCGCGCAAACGCCGCATGCGCACACGAACGGGACGGTCACCCGGTCGCCTTTCGCCCAGCCCTTGACGCCCGCGCCGACCTCGACGATCCGCCCGGCGAGTTCGTGCCCGGCCACATGCGGCAACTGGACCGCCTCGTCGTGCCCCTGCCAGGTGTGCCAGTCGCTGCGGCACACCCCGGTCGCCTCGACCGCAATGACGACCCCGCCGTCGGGGGTCACCGGATCCGGTACTTCCCGCACTTCCGGAAGCACCCCGAACTTTTCGATCACGACCGCACGCATGGGTCTGATCGTAGAAGCCGCCGGTTTCGGCCTCGGCGCGCGATGCCGAAGCCCGGCGCGTTCACGGGACGGGCCTTGGCGAACGCGGCGGACGGCGGCGCGCGGGCGTCGGGATACGCCGGCGCGCTTCGCCGTCCGCCGCGGCCGGGCGCGCTCAGGGGAGCGGCTGGCCCGGCTGATGGAACTGGCCGCGCGGACGCGGCGGGCCGAGCAGCCTGCGCAGCGACCCGTCCGGGACGCCGAGGATCTGCTCGAGATTTCGCAAGGCTCGCAACGATTCCGGGCGTTCCGGGCGGCAGCGTCCGGATTGCCAATGGCTCAAGGTCGCGAGACTAACCGTCGTTCCCCTTCCCCGCAGCCGATATCTGATGCGTTCCAGGCCGAGCCCGCGGGCCCGGATGGCCGCGCGCAGCGCTTCGGCGAACGGGCCGGTTTCGAGCAATTGCCCGAGCTCCCGTCCGCTTGTCCTCCCCCGGTCGATCGTCGGTGTTCGCTGACCGGTCATCGCACACGCTCCGAACCACGTCGCTGGGAAACCTCGGAGCGTAGGCCGGACAACGCATGATCGGAAGGGCTTTCACCCTTGTGCGGACAGTGCCCGGGCAATCGCGGCGAACGGTTCCGCATAGCCGGAATTGACCGTGACACAGGAAATCCCCCACCGCTCTCGCCAGCGGAGAAGCATTTCCCCAGCGGCGTCAGGGTTTTCTGGTACCACGGTGACCGCTTTTTCCTCGACCAGCTGAGGTATGTCGACCCCGGTGTAGCGCGCGAGCCGGGGAGAAGGCTTGTCCCCGATCGCGGTGAGATTCACCGCCACTTCGACGTCCCGGTCTCCCGCGAACGAGCGAAAAGTGTCCACAATGGAGTCAGCCTGCTCCTCGGTGGTGCGCGGTCCCCAGGCGAACGTCACGACGTCGGCGGTGCGCGCGGCGAGCGCGAGCATTTTGGGCCCGGAAGCCGCGAGCATGAGCCGGGGCCGCTCGGGGCGCTGCGCGAGCACCTCGATCGTGTCGGCCAGCCGGGCGACGCGTTCGCCGGGCGAAAGGAACTCGCGGCCCAGCGTCGCGGCGTGCTCGCCCGCTCCGGGATGGCCGACGCCCAGCCCCAGCAGGAAGCGGCCGCCGGTCGCCTGATGCAGCGAACCGGCCTGCCACGCGAGGTTCCGGGCGTCGCGGAACGGATCGGCCAGCACGAAGGTGCCGACGGTGAGCTTGCTCGTGACCGCGGCGGCGGCCGGAACGAGCGTCAACGGGTCGAGCCCGCCGACCGGGTCGGTCGCGAACATCGTGTCGAGACCCAGTTCCTCGATCCGGCGGGCCTGCGCGGTCCAGGACTCCAGATCCGGGGCGTACCCGGCGACGATGCCGAAGCGGAACGGCTTGGTAGTGGTCATGCCGACCATCGTCGGCGGACACACGGCCGGGCACATCCGCCCGGCAGCGACACTCGCGCGTACGCCCCTCAGCGCAGGGTGACCGACAACGCCTGCGCGATCTCCTTGCCGATGGCGTGCGTGGCCGCGTCCGGCGGCTGGCCGACCTTCACCACCATCGGCCCGCCGAACGGCTGCCGCTCGACCACCTCGATGCGTTCGCCGAGGCCGATCGCGTGCTCGGTGAGGTAGCGCAGCAGGTCCGGATCGGTGTCCCAGACGCGGACGATCTCGCCGACCGCACCGGGCGGCAGGTCGTCCAGAATGCGCATCGGGAGTTCCTCGACGCTGCCGTCCGGAGCCGGGATCGGATCGCCGTGCGGATCGCGCACGGGGTTGCCGAGCTTGGCCGCGATGCGCTCGACGAGCCGGTCGGAGACGGCGTGTTCCAGCGCGTCGGCCTCGGCGTGCACCTCGTCCCAGGTGTAGCCGAGTTCGGAGACGAGATAGGTCTCGATCAGCCGGTGCCTGCGCAGCACCGACCGCGCGAGCTGCCGTCCCTCCGAGGTCAGCTCGATGCCGCGGTAGGGCACGTGCGCGACCAGGCCGAGCTGCGAAAGCTTCGTGACCATGCCCGACGCCGACGACGGGCTCACCTCAAGCCGACCGGCCAGCGACGCGTTGGTGACCGCCTCGCCCCGCTCGACCAGCCCGTAGATCACCCGCACGTAGTCCTCGACCGACGACGACCTCCGGACGGAACCATCTCCCATGCCGCATACGATACGGGGCCCAGCCCGCGGGGGTCGGCCGGTCAGGGCCGCCAGCGGTAGCGGATCCAGCCCGGCACCGGCTCCGCGCCGAGCTGCGCGTAAAAGGCCTCCGCTTTCGCGTTGCCCGCCTGCATGTCCCATTCGACCCGGCCCGTCGTGCGGGCGCGCAGTGCGTCGAGCAGTTCCCGGCCCAGCCCGTGCCTGCGGTGCTCCGGGCGGATGAACAGGTCGTCGAGCCAGATGCCCGGACGGCCCTCCCACGTGGAGAAATTCCAGCTGCAGAAGGCGAACCCGGCGATGACGTCCGGGCGTCCCGGCGGCGTGCACATCAGCACCCACGCCTTGGGTTCCGGACCGAACAGGTGACCGCTCATCTCGGCGCGGTCGAGTTTGAGGTCGTGCTTCTCCTCGTAGACCGCGTGTTCCTCGATGAGGCTGCAGATTTCCTCGACGTCCTCGAAGACGGCGTCGCGAACGGGCATCGGGCGCCCCTTTCTTGTCGGTGGTGGCGGCTACGGTGCGGGAATGACTGAAGAGCGGTTCGAAGACCTCGTCGACGAGCTGCAGCTCTGCCCAGGCGTCACGCCGCCCCGGCCAGGGCGCGGCTTCTGTTCGCACGCGCTGAAGGTGCACGGGCGGATCTTCGCGATGTTCGTACGCGGCGAACTCGTGGTGAAGCTGCCGAAGGCGCGGGTGGACGAGCTGGTGGAGGGCGGCCACGGCGTGCGCTTCGACGCGAACAAGGGCGTCCCGATGAAGGAGTGGTTCGCGATGGATCCGGAGTCTCCGCTGGAGTGGAGTGCGGTGGCGAGGGAGGCGATGGCATTCGTAGGCAGCTGAACCGGCATTTCGATCACCCGGCCTCGTAACGGAGCTCGCCGCCCACCGCGGTGCCGAGCACCCGTGCTTCCTCCACTGTGGACAGTGGGTCCGCGGACAGCACCACGAAGTCCGCGAGCTTCCCCGGCTCCAGCGTGCCGAGGTAGCTTTCCGCGAAGGTCGCGTAGGCCGAGCCGTACGTGTAGGCGCGCAGGGCCTCCGCCGGGGTCAGCGCTTCCTCCACCGAGAACGGTTCGCCGGTGGACATCTGGCGGTGGACCATGTCGGCGAGGCCCAGCAGCGGGGCGCCGTCGACGACGGGGCGGTCTGAGCTGGCGGGCAGGACGCATCCGGCGTCGAGGAGGCTGCGGAGGCGGTAGCACCACGGCACCCGCGCTTCGCCGAGTGCCGCGCGCATGCCGTCGCCCAGTTCGTTCACGAACCGGCCCTGCGGGGACGCGATCAGGCCCAGTGACGCCAGACGGGTCAGCTCCGCGGGCGGGAGCACGGCGCAGTGCTCGATGCGGTGCCGGTGGTCGGCGCGCGGGGTGGCGGCCAGGGCGGCTTCGTAGGCGTCGAGGACGACCGTGATGGCTCGGTCGCCGATGGCGTGGGTCGCGATTTGCCAGCCGGCGTCGTGCGCTTGGCGGATGGTGCGCGCCAGTTCGTCCTCGGGCACCTGGAAGTAGCCGCGGTTGTCCGGTTCGCCGTCGAACGGTTCGTGCATCGCGCAGGTGCGGCCGACCAGCGAGCCGTCGGCGAAGAGCTTCATCGGGCCGATGCGCAGCCACTCGTCGCCGAGGCCGGTGCGCAGGCCCAGGTCCAGACCGAAGCCGGCGCCGTCGGGCAGGTCGTGCAGCACGCTCGCGGCGACCATCACCGTGCTGCGCACTCGCAGGACGCCGCGTTCGCGCGCGAGCTGGTACGCGGCCAGCTCGGCGGGCGTTTCGCCGACCAGGCCACCGCCGATTCCGGCTTCCTGGACGCTCGTGATGCCCTCGGACAGGTACTGCTGGCTCGCCCGGTCAAGGCCGCGGATCACCGATTCGAGCGGCGTCGGGTACGTCAGCGGGCGCAGCAGCAGTTGCGCCTGCTCCCGCAGCAAACCGGTCGGCGAGCCGTCGGAGGACAGGACCACGTCGCCGCCGACGGGGACGTTCTCGAGGTCAAGCTGGTCGAGCACCGCGGAGTTGACCAGCGTCATGTGGCCGGACGTGTGCTTGAGCCGCACGAGCATGCCGGGCGCGGCACGGTCCAGGCCGTGCCGGTCGGGATGCTCGCCGCCGGCGAGTTTGTTCTGGTCGTAGCCGCTGCCGACGACCCAGCTCCCGGCGGGCAGCTCGGCCGCGCGCCGCGCCACCGCGTCGTACACCTCGTCGACGGTGCGGCAGTCGCTGAGCGGCACGTCGTCCAGGCCCATCCCGAACCAGGCCATGTGGTTGTGCGCGTCGTGGAAGCCGGGGGCGACGAAACCCCCGCCGAGGTCGACGCGGCGGCGGGCGGACAGTTCGCGCGCGTCGTCGCCCAGCGCCACGATCCGGCCGTGCAGCACCGCGAGCGCGGTGTCGCCGGTGACCAGCCTGGCGTTCTCGTACACCGCGTCAACCTGCATGCCTTCGACACTATCGATCGATCGATCGAACGTCTAGGCTCACCTCCATGAGCACCGTGGACCTGGCCGTCGAAGGCGGCATCGCGCAGATCCGGCTGAACCGGCCCGAGCGGCTCAACGCCGTCGCGCCCGTGCTGGTGGACGACTTTCTGACCGCGCTGGAGGAGGTCGCGCACAGCGACGCCCGCGTCGTGCTGCTGTCGGGCAACGGCCGCGCCTTCTGCGCCGGGCACGACCTGAAGGAACCCACCCCGGAGGGGGACTCCCGGACGAGGCTGGAGCGGCTCCAGGACGTCACGCGCCGGCTGCGCGCGCTGCGTCAGCCGGTGATCGCCGCCGTGCACGGGTACGCGATCGGCGCGGGCGCGGAGTTCGCGCTGGGCTGCGACCTGATCCTGGCCGCCGAGGACGCGGTGTTCGCGTTCCCCGAGGTGTCGCTGGGGCTGAGCGTCACCGGTGCCGCGTCGAGGCTGCTCCCGCTGCTGGTCGGGCCGGTCAAGGCCAAGGAGCTGCTGCTGCTCGGCGAGCGGATCGACGGCCGTCGCGCGCACGACATCGGGCTCGTCAACGCCGCGCTCCCGGCGGACGAGCTGATGCCGTTCGCGCTCGGCTGGGCGGAAAAGATCGCGCATCACCCGCCGGAGGCCGCCACGATGGCGAAGCGGGCGCTGGACGCCGGGATCGACCACGCCTTCGATTCGGCGCTGGAACTCGAGGTCACCCACGCTTTGATCACCGAGCACTCGGCCGCCGTCCGCGAGTCGACCGAAGCGTTCCGGAGCCGGGCGTGACGCCGCTGCAGAACGTCGACACCCTGGTCGCCCTGGTCACGCGGGCCGCGCAGCTCTGGCCGGAGCGCACGGCGTGGATCTTCGACAGCACCGGCGCCCGGTTCACCTTCGCCGAGGTCGACGACCGCAGCGGACGCCTGGCGAAAGCGCTCCAAGACCAAGGCGTCCAGGCAGGCGATCGCGTAGCGGTGATGCTCCGCAACGAGCCGGAATTCCCGCTCCTGTGGCTCGCGCTCGCCAAACTCGGCGCCATTCTGGTCCCGGTCAACATCAACTACCGCGAATTCGACGGCGCGCACGTCTTGCGCCACTCCGGCGCACGACTCGCGGTAGCCGCCGAAGAGTTCGTGGAACTGCTGGAGAAAATCGCGCCGGAAACGGCTGTGGAACGCGTCCTCACGCCGGACGCGCTTCAGTCGGAAACGTGCTGCGAGCCGCGATCGGTGGTCGCCGAACAGCCGGTCAACATCCAGTACACCTCGGGCACGACCGGCGCGCCGAAGGGCTGCGTGCTGCCCCACCGGTACTGGACCACGCTCGCGATCGGACTCGCCACCGGCTTCCCCGCCGTCGGCGAAGACGACATTCTGCTTACCGCCCAACCGTTCCACTACATCGATCCACAGTGGAACGTCGCGCTCGCGCTGGCCGCCGGGGCAACGCTCGTCGTGCTGGACCGCTTCCACCCGTCCACCTTCTGGGCGAAGGTCCGCGAGTACGAGGTCACCTGGTTCTACTGCCTCGGCCTGATGCCCACGCTGCTGCTGCGCCAGCCGCCGCATCCGGACGACCGGAACCACCGCGTCCGCGCGATCAGCGCGTCGGCGATCCCGCCCGACCTGCACGCTCAGCTGGAGGAACGCTGGGGCGTGCCGTGGTACGAGGCGTTCGGGATGACCGAGACCGGCGGCGACCTCCGGGTGTCCGAGGCCGATCACGACGCCGCGGTGGGCACCGGCTGCATCGGACGGCCGACCCGCGACCGCGAGGTGATGATCGCCGGAGAGGACGGGAAACCGTTACCGCGCGGCGAAACCGGCGAACTGCTGATCCGCGGCATCGGGCTGATGCACGGTTACCACGAAGATCCCGAAGCGACCGCACGCGCCTTCGCCGGCGGCTGGTTCCACACCGGCGACCTCGCGCGGATGGACGCCGAGGGCCGCGTCTACTACCTCGGCCGCACCAAGGACATGATCCGGCGCAGCGGCGAGAACATCTCCGCCGACGAGGTCGAGCGCGCGCTGCTGCAACATCCGAAAGTGCAGCTCGCGGCCGTGCTCGCGGTGCCGGACGAGCTGCGCGGCGAGGAAGTGAAGGCGTACGTCGTGTGCTCCGACGGCCGGCCGTCGCCCGAGGAGCTGGCGGAGTTCTGCGCGCGGCAGCTGGCGTACTTCAAGGTGCCGAGGTTCTGGACGTTCGCGGACGACCTGCCGCGCACCCCGTCCGAACGCGTCGCGAAGGGCGAGCTGCGGAAGGTCGCCGACCTCCGTGCCGGCTCCTGGGACCGCAGCACCGGGGAGTGGCAGTGAGCAGCGCCGAACGAGTACGGGCGGCGGCCGTGAAACTATTCGCCACCAAGGGTTTCCACGGCACAGGCATCCGGGATCTGGCCCAGGAAGCCGAACTTTCTTCGGCGACGCTCTACCACTACATGGGCACCAAGGAAGATCTTCTCGTCGAGATCATGACGACCTCGCTGCTCCGCCTGATCGACGCGGTCGCGAAGGCCACCGCGGGCAGCGACGATCCGGTGGTCCGGATGCGCACGCTGGTCGCGCTGCACGTCCTCGCGCACGCCGCCCAGCCGGGCGAAACCCGGGTGGTGGACAACGAAGTCGACGCGCTCTCGGCTCCGGCGCGTGCGCGAGTGGTCGCGCTGCGGGACGAATACGAGCGGTACTGGGCCAAGGCGATCGAAGACGGAGCCGCGGCGAATGTGTTCCACACCGCACAGCCGGCCGTGACGCGGCTCGCATTGCTGGAAATGTGCAGCGGCGTGGCCAGATGGTATTCCCCGAAGGGCCCGCTCAAGCTCGAAGACCTGGCCACGCACTACGCGGAACTGGCCTTGCGGGTGCTCGGGCATCCGGTCGCGGTGCGTGCGCAGGACCTCCGGCAATGCCTCGAAGTGGTCGCCCAGGTGTGGGACTTGCCTGTCCAAGAGGGCTTTTAGCGCTGTACGCCTTGCTCAGACGGCGAACGTGGGGGACGCTCGAAGGGTGACTGAGCAAACGATCCAACTCGAACTGGACGACTCGGGACTCTCGCCTGGCCTGCCCGCACCCTCAAACCCGCGCGATCAGGTCCAGGACGTGCCGTATCGACCAGTCGAGTTTCGTGACGACGACCTGCCCAGCGCGCTCGAGCGCTGTGCAGTATGGCTGCGCCAAGCGCAGGAGTGGCTGGGAGAACCGCTCGACGTCCTCGCGATCCACCTAGACTACGACGAGCGACAGGGTTCGCCCTACTACGACGTGAAATTGCTGTGCAACGAGGAGGACCTAGCCGGGGTCCCCATCGCGATGCGCAACAAAGACAAGTCGTAACACTCGTTATCCAGCCGCGAAGGCCCTCTCGGACTCCGAGGGGGCCTTCGCCGCGTCCGGGATAGGGGCATGACAAACCTCGGCGCGCCCCGGCAAGATCGGAGGCGGACGAGGGAGGGTACGCCGGTGACCGAAATCGTGGTGCGCTGGTCCGAACCGCTGGCCGCGGAGGATCGCTACCTGAAGCTGCTGGACGACCTGGAGCGAGGCCGCTACGACGCGTACCGGCTCGAAATCGACCAGCGCCGTTTCCTGACCGGCCGGGTGCTCGCGAAGACCCTCGTCGCGGAACGGCTCGGGGGCGCGGCTGAGTCCGTGCGCTTCGACGCGACCTGCGACGACTGCGGCAAACCGCACGGCCGTCCGCGCGTGCCGGGCTCGGACCTGGTGCTGTCGATTTCGCATTCGGGCACTCTGATCGGTCTCGCGGTCACCGACGGGGTGCCAGTAGGCCTCGACGTCGAAACGGCCACCCGCAGGGCGGACGCCTCGCTCGTGGAGTACGCGCTGAGCCCGGCCGAGCAGGAAGCTGTCGCGGGTCTGTCGGACGAGGAGCGCTCGGCAGCCTTCTTCATCTACTGGACGCGCAAGGAAGCGGTGATGAAGGCCACCGGCAAGGGCCTGAAGATCCCGCTCCAGAGCATCACGTTCTCCCGCTACGACGCTCCCGCCGAGCTGGTGGCGTCCGGCGACGAAGCACTCGACCCCGCGCGCACCCGGCTCGCCGACCTCAAGGCGGCCGACGGGCACCGGGCGGCGGTGGCGGCGCTGACCGCGGACAGCCTGAGCGTCACCGAGGAGCACTGGCTGCCGTAAGCCTCACGAGGCGCTGTCGTCCAGCCCCATCGCGCCGAGCAGCGTGCGGAACTTCGCGATCGTCTCCTGGTACTCGGTGTCCGGGTCCGAGGCGGGCACGATGCCGCCGCCCGCGAAGAGCCGCATCGACTTCTCGGCCACTTCGGCGCACCGGATCGCGACGGCCCATTCCCCGTCTCCCGCCGCGTCCACCCAGCCGACCGCGCCCGCGTAGTACCCGCGGTCGAACGGCTCCAGCTCCTGCACGAGGTCGCGCGCGGCGACGGTCGGGGTGCCGCAGACCGCCGGCGTCGGGTGCATCGCGGCGGCGAGATCGAGGGCGGTCACCGACCGGTCCGCCAGCTCGCCGGTGATGGACGTCCGGAGATGCCAGATCGCGGGCGTGGAGACCAGCTCAGGACCCGCGGGGACGTCGAGCTTGCGGCAGAACGGCCGCAGCGACTCGATGACGTAGTCGATCACCAGGTCGTGCTCTTCCCGGTCCTTCGCGGACGCGAGGAGGGCTTCGCCGTTGGCCCGGTCGGTCTCCGGATCAGCCGAACGAGGCATCGACCCGGCGTGCGGGGTCGTGTACACGGAGTCGCCGGTCCGGGAAAGCAGCAGCTCAGGGGTGGCCCCGACGAGCGTGCGCTCGCCGGGCAGTTCGGCGGCGTAAGTGAAATGGCGCGGATTGCCGCGCGCGAGGTTGCGCACGATCGCCTCGACCGGGATCGGCGCGTCGAATTCCAGCTCGAGCGCACGGGCCAGCACGGCTTTGCGCAGGTCACGGTCGCGCAGGGCGGCGACTGCTTCCCGCACGTTCTCGCGGTGGCCGTCGGCGGACGGGAGCCGCCGCGTGGCCACCGGGGCGGGCAGGTCGGCGGCGGGCGGCGCGGCCGAGGTCTCGGCTTGCGCGTGGGCGCGATGCACCGCCCGGGGCAGCACGAGGTGCCCCGGCGAGGCAGCGCCGGGTCCGGTGTCGAACGGCAGCACGCCGACGGCGAGCGGCACGCCGGATCGGTCCAGCTCAGCGGCTGCCGAGCGGGCGAGGCGGCGAGGGTCGGCGTCGGTGACGGTCCCGAGCGCGCCGCGGGCGAGCAGGGCGCGCCGGGCGGTCGCGAACAAGAAGTCGCCACGCTGGTAGCGGACGGTGGTCTCGGCCGGGGTCGCCGGCGCGGTACTGGTCGTCACTCCACCAGCGTCTCAGGATCCGGGAGCGCCGCGGGGAAAGTGTCGCCGGTGCAACACCTCGCGCACCTTCCCCGCGGCCGCCGGATCAGCGTTACTTGAGCGCGTCGATCAGCGCTTCGCGCTGCCGTTCGCCCAGGCCAGCGGCCCGGCGGTCGGGGTCGATCCCCGCCTGCTCGAGCAGCGCGGCGACCTTGACCGCGCCCAGGCCGGGCACCGCCTTGAGGAGCTGCGTGACCTTCGTCTTGCCGATGGTCTTGTTCTCCTTGGCCTGCTTGAGCACCGACTCGATGCTCTCCTTGCCGGACTTGATCGAAGCGAGCAGCTCCGAGCGCGCCTTACGAGCCTCTGCCGCCTTGGCGAGGGCCTCGGCGCGCTGCTCCGGAGTCAACGTGGGCAGAGCCAACGTAATGTCCTTTCCTCTCAGGTCTCCGCTTTCGCGGCCGACGGTCTCAGCCGATGCTTGCAGCTGCAAGCGCTGGCCAGCCGTCACTTACCACGGCCCCAGTAAACGCCACGTGCGCGCGGTCCGCGCAACCGACACGCACTTATCACCCGTCGACGGGCGCGGCGGACCTGCGCGAGGGGACCCCTCGCGACCTGTGGAAACGGCCCGGAAGGGCGCATTTTCGGCCCTATTACCTCACCCGAACGAGAGTGTATTTCAACGCAGTTAACACAACGCGTTTTCTTGCCCCGCAACAGAAACCGCGACAGAAGTGGATCATGAAAGAGCGGGGCCGCCACCCGATGGCGGGAGAGGGCCGACAAGCCGTGACCGAACTTGTTCGTGCCCGATCCGGCGGTTCCGCATTAGAGTCGGGCGCACCCCAGTTCACCGGCGAACGAGCACCACGGGAGTCACCCATGTTGAGCACGATGCAGGACGGACAGCTGTCGCTCGCGAAGCTGCTGCGCCACGGCACGAAGGTGCACGCCAAGAGCGAAGTCGTCACCTGGACCGGTTCAGAAGCCCGCCGGGAGACCTACGCGGAGCTCGGCAAGCACGCCGCCCGGCTGGCGAACGCGCTGCGCGGTCTCGGCGTCACCGGCGACCAGCGGGTCGGCACGTTCATGTGGAACAACGCCGAGCACCTCGCGGCCTACCTGGCAGTGCCCGCCATGGGCGCGGTGCTGCACACGCTGAACATCCGGCTGTTCCCGGAGCAGCTGGTCTTCGTGGCGAACCACGCGGAGGACCACGTCGTCATCGTCGACGGCACGCTCGTGCCGCTTCTGGCGAGCAACCTGCCGGGGATGAAGACGGTCAAGCACGTGATCGTGGCGAACGGCGACGCGTCCGCGCTCACCGCGCCCGAGGGCGTCACCGTGCATTCCTACGACGAGCTGCTGGCCGCGCAGCCCGACGAGTTCGACTGGCCGGAGATCGACGAGCGATCGGCGGCCGCGATGTGTTACACGTCCGGCACCACGGGTGACCCGAAGGGCGTCGTCTACTCGCACCGGTCGATCTGGCTGCACTCGATGCAGGTCTGCATGACCGACAGCATGCGGCTCGCCCAGGAAGACCTCGCGCTCGCGATCGTGCCGATGTTCCACGCGATGTCGTGGGGCCTGCCGTACGCGGCGATGATGGTCGGCGCGTCGCTGCTGATGCCGGACCGGTTCCTGCAGCCCGCCCCGATCGCCGCGCTGCTGGCCGCGGAGAAGCCGACCTTCGCCGCCGCGGTGCCGACGATCTGGCAGGGCCTGCTCGCGCACCTGGACGCGAACCCGCAGGACATCAGCCACGTGCGCGAGGTGGTCGTCGGCGGGTCGGCCGCGCCGCCGTCGCTGATGCACGCCTTCGAGGAGCGCTACCACGTGCCGATCCTGCACGCGTGGGGCATGACCGAGACGTCGCCGCTGGGCAGCGTCGCGCGTCCGCCCGCCAGCTCGACCGGCGAGGAGCGCTGGGCCTACCGCTACACCCAGGGCCGCTTCCCGGCGTCCGTGGCGGCGCGGCTGATCGGCGACAACGGCGAGGAACTGCCGTGGGACAACGAGGCGGTCGGCGAGCTGGAGGTGTCCGGTCCGTGGATCGCCGGCGCCTACCACGGCGGGTCGGATGTCGACCCGGAGAAGTTCCACGACGGCTGGCTGCGCACCGGCGACGTCGGCAAGATCAGCCCGGACGGCTTCCTGACCCTGACCGACCGCGCCAAGGACGTGATCAAGTCCGGCGGCGAATGGATCTCGTCGGTGGACCTGGAGAACGCGGTGATGGGGCATCCGGCGGTCGCCGAGGCGGCGGTGGTCGGCATCCCGGACGAGAAATGGGACGAACGCCCGCTGGTCGCGGTCGTGCTCAAGGAAGGCCAGCAGGCCACCGCTGAGGAACTGCGCGAGTACCTGTCGGACAAGGTCGCGAAGTGGCAGCTGCCGGAGAACTGGACGTTCGTGGAGGAGGTGCCCAAGACGAGTGTCGGCAAGTTCGACAAGAAGCGGCTGCGCGCGTCCTACTCCGAGGGAAAGCTCGACATCTCACACCTCTGAGCGGTAAATCTCCGGCGAGTTGTCGGCCTGGGAAGGGTTCCGTGAGGGAATCTGATGCGGGGCAAGGAGCCCTTCCCAGCACGTCGGAGGAGAACTGGGGATGCAGCAGCGGAGCAGGAGGGCGTTCCTGTCGTTGGCGGGAACGGCGGCACTGGGCGGCCTCGCGGCCGCGTGCGGGTCGAACACCGGGCGGCCGGGGGACCCGCCGCCGTCCACGGCGATGTCGGCGGGAGTCTCGACGCCGTCGCCGGCCCCGAAGGTCACGCTGCAGCAGTGGTACCACGCCTACGGCGAGGACGGCGTGCAGGAAGCCGTCAAGAACTACGCGGCCAGTTACCCGGGCGCGAAGGTCACCGTGGTGTGGAACCCCGGCGACTACGACTCGAAGATCGTCACCGCGCTGCAGAACAGCCCGGTGCCGGACGTCTTCGAGGCACAGGTGAAGATCGACTGGGTCCGGCAGAACCAGGTGGTGGCGCTCGACGACATCATCGGACCGGTCAAGAACGACTTCAGCCCCGCCGTGCTCGCCGCGCAGACGGTGGAGGGCAAGGTCTACGGCATCCCGCAGGCCACCGACACGCAGGTCCTCTTCTATCGCAAGAGCATGCTGCAGGCCGCCGGCGTGCAGCCGCCGCAGACGGTGGACGAGCTGATCGACGCCGCGGGCAAGCTGTCGAAGGACGGCGTGAAGGGCTTCTTCGCGGGCAATGACGGCGGTGTCGGCACGCTCACCGGGCCGCTGCTGTGGTCTGCCGGACTGGACTACCTGAAGAACAACAACCGCGAGGTCGGCTTCGACGATCCGCGTGCGGCCGCCGCGTTCAGCAAGCTGCGCGCGTTGAACACCAGCGGTTCCCTCCTGCTCGGCGCGCCCGCCGACTGGTCGGATCCGGGCGCGTTCGTCGACGGGCTCTGCGCGATGCAGTGGACCGGGCTGTGGAACGTCCCGAAGATCCGCGACGCGCTCAACGACGACTTCGGCGTGCTGCCGTTCCCGAAGCTGGACGACAGCGGCAAGCCGTCGGTTCCGGTCGGCGCGTACGGCGCGATGGTCAACGCGAAGAGCGCGCACGTCAACGAGGCCAAGGCGTTCGTGAAGTGGCTGTGGATCGACCAGACCGACAGCCAGCTGGAGTTCGCCACCCGCTACGGCTTCCACGTGCCCGCCCGGCAGAGCCTGATCGACAAAGCACAGACGCTGCAGAGCGGTCCGGCCGCGGACGTGGTCAACTTCGTCAAGGAGAACAGCCACCTCATCGGCGGTCCAGTGTGGACGCAGACCTCGAACACCGCGCTGTCGGACGCGGTCGCGAAGATCGCCAAGGAGGGCGCGGACCCGGTGGCGCAGACGAAGGCCGCGGTCACCGTCGCGCAGGCCGAGCTGAAACGCCTGTTCGGATGAAGCTGTCCCGGAAAAGCCGGGACACGGTGGCGTTCTGGGGGTTCGTGGGTCCGTTCCTGCTCGGCCTGGCGATCTTCGCCTACGTGCCGATCGGGTGGAGCCTGTACCTGTCGTTCTTCGACGCGCGCAATACGGTCACCCCCAGCGTCTTCGTCGGACTGGACAACTACGCGCACATGCTCTCCGACGGCCCGTTCGTCGCGAGCCTGGGCACATTCAGCGTGTTCGCGCTGTTCATCGTGCCGCTGACGTACGTGCTGTCGCTCGCCTTGGCGGTCGGCGTGAACCAATTGCGGTTCGCGCGGGCGTTCTTCCGCTCGGTGTTCTTCCTGCCGTTCGCGTGTTCGTACGTGGTGGCGTCGCTGATCTGGAAGACGTCGCTGTTCTCCGGCGTCCGCTACGGTCTCGCGAACACCGTGCTCGGCGTCTTCGGCATCGACCCGGTGGCGTGGACCGGCACCGTGCACCCGCCGCTGTATTGGGTGGTGCTGGTGACCGCTCGGCTGTGGCTGCAGCTCGGCTTCTACATGATCCTGTTCCTCGCTGCGCTGCAACGGATTCCGCGACATCTGTACGAGGCGGCGTGGCTCGACGGCGCGAAGCCGGGCTGGCAGGTTTTCCGGCACATCACGCTGCCGCAGCTGCGCGCGACGTCGGTGGCCGTGCTGCTGCTGAACCTGATCAACGCCTATCAGGCGTTCGACGAGTTCTACAACATCATGGGCGATTCCCGGGGTTATCCGCCGTTCGCGCGGCCGCCGCTGGTGTACCTCTATTACACGTCGCTCGGCTCCGGCGGCCAGGATCTGGGCCGCGGCAGCGCGGGCGCGATCATCCTGGCGCTGCTCATCGCCGTGGTGACTCTCCTGCAGGGCAGGCTTTTCCGGTTCGATCGGAGCGCGACATGATCCGCGCGGTGTTTCGCTGGACGGCGCTCGCGGTGTCCGCGATCCTCTTCCTGCTGCCGTTCTACCTGTTGCTGCGCAACGGCCTCGCGTCCCGTGCGGAGATCACCGCGCCCGGCTGGACGCTGTGGCCGAAGCAGATCCACTGGGAGAACTTCACGAAGCTGTTCGACCAGCAGGACGTGCCGTTCGCGCGCAGCATCGTGAACTCGGTGGTCGTCGCGGTGCTGCAGACCGTCGGCCTGCTGGTCGTGTGCTCGCTCGCCGGCTACGGCTTGGCGCGCGTGCCCTACCGCTACTCGAAGCCGGTGTTCTACGCGGTGCTGGCGACGCTGATGATCCCGACGTCGGTGACGTTCGTGCCGAGTTTCGTGGTCGTGTCGACGCTGGGCTGGCTTTCGGATTTCCGCGGCCTGGTCATCCCGGGCCTGTTCAGCGCGTTCAGCGTTTTCCTGTTCCGGCAGTATTTCCTGGACTTCCCGAAGGAACTCGAAGACGCCGGCCGCGTCGACGGCCTGTCCCGGTGGGGCGTCTTCCGCAAGATCGTGGTGCCGAACTCGCGCGGCTTCTTCGCCGCGATCGCGGTGATCACCGTGATCGGCAGCTGGAACGCGTTCCTGTGGCCGCTGATCATCGCGCAGTCGCCGGACTCGTGGACGGTGCAGGTCGCCCTGTCCGGACTGCTGACCGCACAGAACCCCCAGCTCAACCTGCTGTTCCTGGCCGCGGCGCTGTCGATCCTCCCGATCGTGGTGCTCTTCGCGTTTCTCCAGCGCTATCTGGTGCGCGGCGTCACCGAATCTGGGTTAAAAGGCTGAAAACCGTCACATCGCCCGGCCACCGCGCGTAACGTTTCGCCGTTAGCCGCCGACGACTCACCGTCGCCACAGTCGCAGGAGTGCACCCATGACGGACCCGTATCAGCAGCAGCCCTACCCCGGCCAGGACCCGGCGCAGGGCCATCCGTCCGGTCCGGTGCCCGCGCCCGGATATCCGTCCGGGCCTACGCCGGCGCCGGGCTACTCCTCCGCGCCGGTGCCCTATGGAGCGCCGATGTACGGCTCGCCGTACGCCGCCCCGTACCCGGGAGCCGTGCCGCTGAAGACGAGCGGGCTCGCGGTGGGCGGCATGGTGGTCGGGATCGTCGCGCTGATCTTCTTCTGGGTCCCGTTCTTCGACGTGGTCGCGGCGATCACGGCGATCGGGCTGTCCTGGGCCGGGATGGTGCAGGCCGGGAAGCCCGGGTGGACTGGGCAGGGGATGGGGATCGCCGGACTGGTGTGCGGGATTTTGGCCGCGATCCCGGCGGTGATCTTCTTGATCTGGTTCTTCGTGTCGTTGTCCGCGGTGGGGGCTACCTGCGCGTTCTACTGCTGAGGGGTCTACTGCCGAGGGGTCTTGGGGCCTGCTCGTCGCCTGGCGGCGACATTGCATGCGGGTGTGCGTGGGGCACCCCGAAGCTTGATTGTGCTGACGGTTCAGGGGTGCTTGTCAAGGCGGGAAAGATGCCTTGACAAGCACCCCTGAACCGCAGAGGAGGCTTCGTATCGGGGTGCGGGGGTGGTGTGGGTGCCTCGATTGTTGGGTGCGGTGGCGGCGGCTTCTTGGGGGACGGTTGGTCGCGAGGGGGCTCTTGGGGGGAATCAGGGTCCGTGAGAGTGGCCCTCAGGGACGGGCTGTGGGTGGTGATCTCCCCCTCCGTTCGGCGGTAGTGGCACCCGTCGTCGTGTGACAGAGTCTCCCGCGTTGTCACGGCGAATGTGAGAGAGCTTCGCGTTCTGCTCCGGAGTAGTTCACCGAGGCGTCATGGGCGTCCGGGAGCGTGCTGGGGCACGGCGAGACGGGGAGTGAGACATGGCGGAACTGACCAGGCGGGCGTTCACCACCGCGGGCGTGGCCGGAGTGGGGTTGCTGCTCTGCACTCCGACGGCCAACGCGCTGGACCGTGCGTTGGC
>NZ_JACJHR010000269.1 GCF_014174495.1 Amycolatopsis echigonensis | reverse complement strand
CAAGCCGTACGGGATCGGGTCGGCACCGAGTTGCCGGGCCTGTTTGCCCAGCCGGGGCAGGGCGGACCACTCCGGGTCGGCGGCGACCTGCCGGCGTTTGCTTTCGGCGAACGCGGCGTACAGCGCGGTCGGCAGGCCGGGATCGCGTTCGACCAGCTCGCTGCGGACCGCGATCACCGAGTGCAGGGGATAGATCCCGGTGCGCAGGTGCCAGTCGAGGGCGAGCACCTCGTGGTCGGGGAACAGCGGATAGGGGCCGTCCTCTGTGGACTGTGAGGGTGCCGACCATCCGGCACGGGGCGCTCCGGCCCGGCCGGTACCGGCGTTTCCGCTCAGCGCGGCGTCGATGTCCCCGGCGCGCAGCAGTTCGCTGAGCGACCGGCCGTCGGTGACGTGCTCGACGTTGGCCTGCGCGCGGCCTTCGATGTGGTCTTCGTCGTCGACGACCCAGGTCACCGAACCGAGATCGAGGCCGTATTCATG
>NZ_JACJHR010000268.1 GCF_014174495.1 Amycolatopsis echigonensis | reverse complement strand
CCCTCCGCGACGACGTGCTGCGGCACCTGCCGCCGCCACCGCAGGGGTATCACGTGGACCTGACCGGCTTGCCGATGGTCGCGGTCCGCGGGAACGAGCTCGTGTCCGCCGACCGCCTGCTCACCAACCTGGCCGGGATCCTGGCCGCAGGCGCGGTCCTGCTGATCGCGCTGCGGCGCCGGGCCGACGCGGCGCGCGCGGTCGCGGCGGCGGCCACCGCCACCGGTGCGGGGCTGTGCTTCCTGTGGCTGGCCGGGGTGCCGCTGAGCCCCGTCACCGCCGGCCTGGGATCGCTGACCGCGGCGGTCGGGTGTGAGTTCACGGTCCTGCTGTCGGAAGCCGCCCGCCGTCGCAGCCGGGGACTGCGGCTGTCGATCCTGCTCGCCGCGTCCACCTCCACCGTGGGGTACGCGGTCCTGGTGCTGTCCAAGCTGGCCGCCGTACGCGAGTTCGGCGTCCTGCTGGCCGGCTCGGTCGTGCTGGCCTTGCTGTCCGCGGGCTG
>NZ_JACJHR010000267.1 GCF_014174495.1 Amycolatopsis echigonensis | reverse complement strand
GCCTGGGTTTTCACCCTCGCCCCTGCTCCCTCAAGGCCCGCAATTTTTTTAGGTAGGCGTTCTCCGCCGACAGCCGCAGGTTCTCCGCCCGCAACCGCTCCAGCTCGCCGGGACCCGGCGAGTCCGCGACACCGGGCGGACGGCCTTTCGGCTTGGGCCGCAACGCGTCCTCGCCCTCGCGCCGATACGCCCGCGCCCAGTTCTCCACGAGTTTGGGCGAGGACAGGCCGTGCTCGCGCGCCAGCTCGGCCGCGGTCGCCTCGCCGCCGACATACCGGCGCACGACCTCCAGCTTGAACTCGAACCCGAACGACCGCCTGCCTGGCTTGTTCATCAGCGCTCCCGCGCTCCGCAGCCTCCAACGATCACGCAAGCGTCGCACGGCACCCGCCGACACCCCCAACCGGGACGCCACGGCCTTCGCGCCATACCCGTCCTCGAACAACGCAACAGCGGACGCCCGCTGCCACTCAGACAACGAACTGCGTGGATGCAACGAACCACTCCCCGGACAGCCGGAACTGGATTCCCAGTCCAACTCCCGGGGCGCAGTTCA
>NZ_JACJHR010000266.1 GCF_014174495.1 Amycolatopsis echigonensis | reverse complement strand
TGACGGCGCTCTGTGAGACGGGCCAGAGGCGCTTCCTGAAAATCCCCAGTCGAGGTGTGCAGCTTAACCGGTGTCAGCGGCGAAGTGGGATCACTCCGTCGGGTGCGGCGGCTGGCATCTGTGGGCGGGCGGCTTCTGGTGTGGTGAGCAGGGCGACGATGGTGACCGGGCCGCCGCAGTGTGGGCAGTCGCGCTGCGCGGCCAGCTGCGGCAGAGGTGTGGGCGGCGGTGCTGGGATGGTCATCGCGGGTGGCGGGCCGAACGGCCTGCCGGGGTGGCTGGTGCGTTCGACTTCGCGGCGAGCCGCCGCGGTGCGTTTGCACTCCCGCGAGCAGTAGAGGCGGGTCTTGGCCTGCCGACCGTTCGCGGTGAAGGCTTCCCAGCAGATCGGGCAGGTCTTGCGGGTCGCGTTGTAGTTCGGATCGCGCGGGTCAGGAGACATGTGCGTTCACCGCCTGGCGCAACTTGTCCGATGTGGACTGATGCGACCTCAATCGGTAAGATGGACCGTCGATACCGACCACCGTCGCCCGGTGCAACAGTCGATCCAACATCGCCGCCG
>NZ_JACJHR010000265.1 GCF_014174495.1 Amycolatopsis echigonensis | reverse complement strand
GCGGTGAGCTGGTCGAACTTCGACCGCATCAGCGTGGTGTTCAGGTGCTTCGGCCCGCCGGCGTCGGCGGTGATGAACGGCAGGTTGATCGTGGTCTGGGACACCGAGGACAGCTCGACCTTCGCCTTCTCCGCCGCCTCGTACAGCCGCTGCAGCGCCTGCGGATCCTTGCGCAGGTCGATGCCGTAGTCCTTGCGGAACTCCTCGGCCAGCCAGTCCACGATCCGCCGGTCGAAATCGTCACCGCCCAGGTGCGTGTCGCCGGCGGTGGCGCGGACCTCGACCACGCCGTCGCCGACGTCGAGCAGGCTGACATCGAAGGTGCCGCCGCCCAGGTCGAACACCAGCACGGTCTCGTTCTTCTTCTTGTCCAGCCCGTAGGCCAGCGCGGCGGCAGTGGGTTCGTTGATGATCCGCAGCACGTTCAGCCCGGCGATCTTGCCGGCGTCCTTGGTCGCCTGCCGCTGGGCGTCGTTGAAGTACGCCGGCACCGTGATCACCGCTTCGGTGACCTTCTCGCCCAGGTACTTCGACGCGTCGTCGACCAGCTTGCGCAGCACCGC
>NZ_JACJHR010000264.1 GCF_014174495.1 Amycolatopsis echigonensis | reverse complement strand
GTGTACCCGTTCATCGAGGCGGAGAATGCTGCCGACAGTGGCAACGTCAAGCGCGCGTGCACCCTGTTGAAGGTCTCCCGAGCCGCCTACTACGCCCACCGCTGTGCCAAGCCCTCTGCCCGCGCACGGCAGGACGCGGAACTGACCGAGGAGATCGTCGCGATCCACGACGAGTCGAACGGCACCTACGGAACACCCCGGCTGCACGCCGAACTGCGCGCCCGCGGCCGGCGGCATTCTCGTAAGCGCGTCGCCCGGCTCCTGCGTGCTGCCGGCCGCGCCGGGCGAGCTCCGAAGCGGTGGCGCACCACCACCGTCCCCGACCCTGCTGTGGACACTCCGGCCGATCTGATCAAGCGGGATTTCTCGTGCAGTGCAAGCGATATCAACGTCCGCTGGTGCGGGGACATCACCTACATCCACACCTGGGAGGGCTGGCTGTATCTGGCCACGGTGATCGACCTCGGCTCCCGCCGCGTCGTGGGCTGGGCCACTGCGGATCATCTGCGCACCGACCTCATCGCCGAGGCGTTGAACAACGCCGTCGCCCATCGCCGACCTGCACCCGGGGTGATCTTCCACTCCGAC
>NZ_JACJHR010000263.1 GCF_014174495.1 Amycolatopsis echigonensis | reverse complement strand
TGCCGGTGCGCGAGCCGATGGTCAGGTTGACGGATTGGGATGCGTCTGCGCGGATGAGGGTGACCGCCACTTTTTGTCCTGGTTGGGTGTGCCGGAGCGCAGCCAGTAGGTCCTCGACGCTGCGGATTGGTGTGCCAGCGAATTCGGTGATGACGTCGCCGGTGCGGATGCCGCTGGCGGCGGCGGGGCCGCTTTGGTCGATGCCGAGCACGAGTGCGCCGTGGTCGGTGTGTACGCCGAGTTGTTGTTGGATGTCGGGGGTGAGCCGGCCGAGTGAGATCCCGAGGTACGGGTGGGTTGCGGTGCCCTTGGTGAGCAGTTGGTCGGCGATGTCGGTGACGGTGGCTGAGGGGATGGCGAACCCGAGAGACACCGCCCCGGCGGCGGGTGGGATGTATGCCTCGTTGATGCCCACGACCCGGCCTTGCGTGTCGAGCAGTGCCCCGCCGGAGTTGCCGGGGGAGATCGACGCGTCGGTTTGGATGAGGTCCACAAGGGACTGGGTTTGGCCGGCGGAGCCGGGGATTTCGCGGTGCAGACCGGAGATGATGCCGGCGGTGACCGAGTTCTCGAAGCCGAGCGGGCTGCCGATGGCCAGGGCTT
>NZ_JACJHR010000262.1 GCF_014174495.1 Amycolatopsis echigonensis | reverse complement strand
TGACTTCCGGCGTCGGAATGATGAATGAGCTTGTTCTCATTCTCGCTCCACCGGTAGTCGCGGTGGCGTAATCCCATGTCGATGGCGTCGAGGACCAGGTCGGTTTCTTTGGACATACTGCAGCACCAGCCCACGATTTTGCGGGAGAACACATCGATCGCGAATGCGGTGTACACGATGCCGGCCCAGGTGGCGACGTACGTGAAGTCCGCAACCCACAGCCGGTTCGGCGCACCGGCCGTGAACTGGCGTTTCACCAGGTCCGCGCCCCGCACTCCGTCCTTGTCGCCGATCGTGGTGCGGACGGTCTTGCCGCGCACCGCACCGGAGATACCCAGCTTCCGCATGAGTCGTTCCACCCGGCCCCGCCCCACCGCCACACCCTCTCGTTGCAATTGACGCCAGATTTTCCGCGCACCATAAACACGGTAGTTTTCGTCGTAGACGCGTGTGATTTCTCTCATCAATTCTTCGTCCCGCACCTCGCGCTCTGATTTCGGGCGCTCGAGTGCAGCGTAATAGGTGGACGGAGCGATCTTCACGCCGAACTCGGTCAGCACGGCACAGATCGGCTCGACCCCGAACCGGTCCTTATGTTCCCTGATAAACGTTACGATCGTGGCG
>NZ_JACJHR010000261.1 GCF_014174495.1 Amycolatopsis echigonensis | reverse complement strand
AGGAGTTTGTTGTGCGGTTGCAGGTTGCGTTGGATGTGCTGGATGTGGGTTCGGCGTTGGCGTTGGCGCGTCAGGTGGCCGAGCATGTGGATGTTTTGGAGTTGGGGACGCCGTTGGTGAAGTCGGCGGGGATTTCGGCGGTGACGGCGGTGAAGGCGGCGCATCCGGACAAGCTGGTGTTCGCGGATTTGAAGACGGCGGACGCGGGGGAGCTGGAGGCGACGTTGGCGTTCGAGGCGGGGGCGGATCTGGTGACGGTGATGGGGGCGGCGGACGACGACACGGTGCGGGGTGCGGTGGCGGCGGGGCGCAAGTACGGGAAGGAGGTGGTGGCGGACATGATCTCGGTGACGGAGGGCCGGGTGGCGCGGATCCGGGAGGTGGCGAAGCTGGGGGTGTCGTTCGTGGAGATCCACGCGGGTTTGGACGAGCAGGCGCGTCCGGGGTATTCGATCGACACGCTGCTGGCCGACGGGCGCGAGGCGGGGGTGGCGTTCTCGATTGCGGGCGGGGTGAAGGCCGCGACCATCGGTTTGGTGAAGGACGCGGGCGCGGCCGTGGCGGTGGTCGGGGGCGGGATCTACAACGCGCCCGACCCGGCTGCCGCGGCCCGCGAACTCCGCCGCCTCACCGCCTGACCC
>NZ_JACJHR010000260.1 GCF_014174495.1 Amycolatopsis echigonensis | reverse complement strand
AGCACGCCCTCGTCGAGGGTGGCCTCGATCTTGTCGGCGTTCACGTCCTGCGGCAGGGTCACCCGGTAGGCGAACTGGCCGGTGCGGCGGGTGCGGTGCCTAAACCAGCCCTGCCGCTCCTTCTCCTTGACCTCACCGTTGATGGCCAGCTCGGTGCCGACCACGTCGATGGTGATGTCGTCGCGCTTGATCCCGGGCAGCTCGACCTCGACCAGGTAGGCGTCCTCGGTCTCAGTCACGTCGGCCAGCGGCGACCAGGCCCGCACGCCCTCGTCGAGGCGACCGGCCACCGAGTCCATCCAGCGGCCCATCTGACTGTAGAGGTCCTCGAACTCCCGGAACGGGTCCCAGTGCCGCAGCGAGCTCGACGATCGCACAGCAGGCAGCGTCATGGCTCTCACCTCCACAACTCGATCACGTGTCGTTACCGCGTCCGCCAGAACCTGTCGCCCCGGCGGCCGGACATCCACCACGACGAACATGAGCCACCTCTTGTTCCCGAAGTTGAGCCTATCCGACTCAAGATTTATGTGATCTGAGTCACAAACACGGGTGGTGTCGGGAACACGGGATGGAGTCGTGCACGTCTTGTTGGGTGAACGACGGCCAACTCATCCCGCTCTGCTCGCGGACGCCAGGATGGGAGGTGGTGTTCGGGATGGCGAGTGCACCGACGTTCGTATCGAC
>NZ_JACJHR010000026.1 GCF_014174495.1 Amycolatopsis echigonensis | reverse complement strand
ATGGAATGCGCCTTCCGGCTTGAGCTTCTCGAGCCGGAGCTGCCGCCGTTCGACGTGCCGCCCGGCGAGACTGAGACCACGCACCTGCGAAAACTCGTCAAGGAGGGCTTCAAGGAGCGTTACGCGGGCAAAGACCACGAAGACGAGGCTTGGCGGCAGATCCAGCACGAGATGGAGGTGATCGAGAAGCTCGGCTTCCCCGGGTACTTCCTGATCGTCTGGGACATCGTCCGGTTCTGCCGGAAAAACGACATTCTTTGCCAGGGAAGGGGTTCCGCGGCCAATTCGGCGGTGTGCTACGCGCTCGGGATCACCAAGGTCGACCCCATCGAGTACCACCTGCTCTTCGAACGGTTTCTCGCACCCGACCGCGACGGCTACCCGGACATCGACATCGACATCGAGTCCGACCGGCGCGAGGAAGCGATCCAGTACGTCTACGGCAAACACGGCAGGCTCAACGCCGCCCAGGTCGCGAACGTGATCACCTACCGCGCCCGCTCCGCGATCCGCGACGCCGCCCGAGCGCTCGGCTACTCGCCCGGCCAGCAGGACGCGTGGAGCAAGCAAATCGACCGCTGGGGCGCTTTGCGCAGCACGGAAAAAGACCACGACCACGACATCCCGAACGACGTCGTGCAGCTCGCCTTCGCCCTCGAAGACTTCCCGCGGCACCTCGGCATCCACTCCGGCGGCATGGTGATGTGCCGGGAACCGGTGAGCCAGGTGTGCCCGGTCGAATGGGCGCGTATGGAAAACCGCAGCGTGCTTCAGTGGGAGAAGGAGGATTGCGCCGCGGCGGGGCTGGTGAAGTTCGACCTGCTCGGGCTCGGCATGCTCTCCGCGCTGCACTACATGCTCGACCTGGTCGAGGAATACAAGGGCGAGAAGATCGATCTCGCCGAGCTGGACCTCAACGACCAGAACATCTACGAAATGCTCTGCCGCGCCGACGCGATCGGCGTGTTCCAGGTGGAAAGCCGCGCCCAGCTGGCGACGTTGCCGCGATTGCGGCCGGAGGAATTCTACGACCTGGCCGTGGAAGTCGCGCTGATCCGCCCCGGCCCGATCCAAGGCGGTTCGGTGCACCCGTACATCCGCCGCAAACAGAAGCGCGAGAAGTGGGACTACGACCATCCGCTGCTGGAGAAGGCTCTGTCGAAGACGCTGGGAGTGCCGCTGTTCCAGGAGCAGATGATGCAGATCGCCCTGGACGTCGCGAACTTCACCCCGGCCGAGGCCGACCAGCTCCGGCACGCGATGGGGTCGAAACGGTCGCAGCGAAAAATGGAACGGCTGCACAAGCGGTTCCTCGACGGAGCTGTCGCCAACGGGCTGGACGCGGAGCTGGCGGAGAAAATCTTCCAGAAGCTCAAGGCGTTCGCCAACTTCGGCTTCCCGGAAAGCCAC
Organism: Amycolatopsis echigonensis; assembly: GCF_014174495.1. GTDB lineage: Bacteria > Actinomycetota > Actinomycetes > Mycobacteriales > Pseudonocardiaceae > Amycolatopsis > Amycolatopsis echigonensis. Next base: position 109,038 of record NZ_JACJHR010000026.1, on the reverse strand, counting down.
GCGCTGAGCTTCGCGCATCTGGTGTTCGCGAGCGCGTACTTCAAGTACTACCACCCGGACGCGTTCTGCGCGGGCCTGCTGCGGGCGCAGCCGATGGGGTTCTACTCGCCGCAGTCGCTGGTGGCGGACGCGCGCCGGCACGGCGTCACCACGCTCGGCCCGGACATCAACCGGAGTCTCCCGCACGCGACCCTGGAAGCGTTGCCGGACAACGGAAAACTCCACGCGGTACGCGGTGGGCTCAGCACTGTCCGGATGATCGGCGAAACGCTGGCCAAGACGATCGTGGCGGAACGGCAGGCGAACGGCCGGTACGAGAGCATGTCCGACCTCGGTCGGCGTGTCCGGCTCACCACGCCTCAGCTGGAAGCGCTGGCCACCGCGGGCGCGTTCAGCGCGTTCGGCCCGGGCCGAAGGCAGGCGTTGTGGTCCGCGGGCGCGGTCGCGCAGGACCGGCCGGAGAAACTGCCCGGCACCGGCGTCGGCGTGGAAGCGCCGATGCTGCCCGGGATGGACGGGCTCGAAGTCGCGGCCGCCGACGTGTGGGCCACCGGGATCTCGCCGGACAGCTACCCGACGGAGTTCATCCGCGACCGGCTCGACGCGCTCGGCGTCATCACCGCCGACAAGCTGCTGGACCGGTCCGACGGGGAGCGAGTGCTCGTCGGGGGAGCGGTCACGCACCGCCAGCGGCCCGCGACCGCCGGCGGAGTCACATTCCTGAACCTCGAGGACGAGACCGGCATGGTGAACGTGATCTGCACACTCGGGCTGTGGCAGCGGTTCCACCGGATCGCGCGAGGGAGCGCGGCGCTGCTGGTGCACGGAGTGCTCGAAAAAGCGGACGGCGTCGCGAGCGTGCGCGCGCAGAAACTGGAGCAGCTGAGGCTGCGGATCCCCACGAGATCGCGGGACTTCCGATGACCCGCGGACAGTTCGTGGACACACGCCTTGTGGCGACTCGCAGCCACCCCGTCGACGAGGCGGCACCGGGGCTGATGTCATCCTGTCGGGGTGACGGAGACCGGCGAGGACTACACCGAAGCGCGACTTTCCGGCCAGTGGTGGGAAAAACGCCAGTTCGCGGGTTGCGATTTCACCGAGGCGGACCTGCGCGACCTGCGCACTCGCGGCTGCACTTTCGACAATTGCGACTTCACCAAGGTCGACCTCGCCGGTTCGCGGCACGACGCGTCGGCGTTCCGCTCGTGCACGTTCGACCGCTCGGTGCTCGCCGACAGCCGATGGTCGTCGTGCTCGCTGCTTGGTTCGTCCTTTGTGGACTGTCGCTACACCGGGATCGCGCTGACCGAATGCGATCTGTCGCTGGCGTCATTCGCGCGCGGCCGGTTGCGGAAACTGGACCTGTCCGGTCTGCGGATGCGGGAAGTGAACCTCAACGAGGCGGATCTGACGGATTCCGATCTGCGGGGCACGGATCTGTCCGGGTCCCGGATGCTCGGCACGAGGTTTTCCGGAGCCGATCTGCGCGGCGCGGTGGTCGACGCGAACGGGCTCGTGCAGGCGGACTTGCGCGGCGCTTACGTGGACGTCGAACTGGCGGTGGCGTTCGCCGCGGCCAATGGCTTGGTCGTCAAGTAGCGCGCTTCCAGCTCTTCCGGGCACGGAAAAGGGGCGAAGCCCGCTGGCCCCGCCCCTTTTCCGCGTCCTCAGTCGATCGGCGGTTCGCCCGGGTCGAGTTCGATCAGATCGCCCTCGGCGAGCAGTTCTTCGATGCTCGCCGGAAGCAGGTAGGCCGACCCGCCGCCCGGCTGGTTGAACCACGGGATCGCGACCCCGGCCAGGGTTTCGAGCGGCCGCTGCACCCGGTACACGTGGTACGGCCGGTTCACCCACTCCGGCACCAGCGAACGCTCCTCGAACGGGGTGCCCGCCGCGTAGGTCAGGTTGCCGTTCGGGCCGCCGAAGCGGTCCAGCTCGCTGCCCGCGGGCAGTTCGCGCAGTTCCTTGCCGCGGAACAGGGTCAGCGGGGGCTCGCCGGACAGCGGCGCGATCGGCCACTGCCCGCTGCCGCCGGTTCCGTTGGCGCGCACCGGTTCCTCGCGCCGGGCCGGCGGTTCCCGCCGCGGCGGCGGGCTGACCGGCTGGGCGACCTGGGTGGGCGGTGCGCTGACCGGCGAGGCGACCTGCGTCGGCGGGGCACCGACTGGAGGAGCCACCTGGGTCGGTGGGCTCACCGGTGCCGAGACCTGCGCCGGCGAGGCTGGCGGCGGGGTCTGCCGGGACGGTGGTTCGTCGTCGGCCAGCAGCTGATCGGCTGGCGTGAACGCGGTCTGTTCCTGCGGCGGCACGTTCTCGCGCGGCCGGACCGGGAACGAGCCCGTCGCGACCTCGGGCGACAACGTCGCCACCACCGGCGGCTTCGGCGCGTTCGCGACTGGCTGCGCAGCCGGCACGGGAGCTCCCGCCGCGACGTACCCGTCGGGGTGCAGCAGCACCTTGCCGAGCATGAACGCCGCGGCGTCCTCCGCGTCGCCGAACACCGCCGGGTTGATCAGCTCGCCGTCGTACCAGCCGACGCGCCAGCCTTCGCCCACCTGCTCGACGCTCCACCCGCGTTCGGTGGGGCCGCCGAGCCGGTACGCGGCCTCGGGCACGTTCAGCTCGTCGAGCTTCGTCTGAAGTTCGGCCAGCTCCGGCTGGACAGGCTGTTCCCGCCGGGCGACCGGAGCCGGTTCGGCCTGCTCCCGTGCCGCGCGCCGCCCGCCGGACGGCGGGGGCACCGGCATCTCCGGCACCGGAAGCCCGCCGGGGATCTCGGACCCCGGCATGATCATCGCGGTGGGCGGGCCCGCGTCGTACTCGGCCTCGCGGCGGTTGTCGTCCTCGTACCCACTGGAGTGCGTGAACAGTTCGGCACGCTGCTCGTCGTCGCCGCGGGACGGTTCGTTGCCGTGCGTGAAGAGCACCGGCTCCTCGGCGTCGACCGGCTGGTGGACGTCGGTGTCGTCCTCGTCGGCGTCCGCGTGGCCCGGACCGGTGCCGTTGCGGCCGGAGACGAGGTCGTGGTGGACGTCGGTGTGGTCGTCGTCGTAATGGCCTTCGTCGCGGCGGTCGTACTGCGCGTCGTCGAAGTCCTGCTCGAACGGCGGCTCCGCGGGACGCTCCGGCGCGGTGCCGTGGCGACCCTCGGCCTCCTTCTGGCGACCCCGGCCGTGCGCGGCGGCAAGACCCGCGGCGGCCAACCCGCCGGCCGCGGCGACCCCGGCGGCAGCCGCGCCGACGTGGCTGCCGTGCTCGTCCGCTGGTTCGGCCTGGCCCTCGGGTTCGGCACCGCGCCGTCCGCCGTCCTCGGCGTTCAGCCGCACGTCTTCCCGACGGCTGTCGTCCGCTTCGGTGTCCGGTTGGGCTCGCCGACGGCCACCTTCCTGATCGCCAGCGCGGACGTCGTCCGATGCCGCGCTGCGACGGCCCGCGTCCGGCTCGGCGTTGTGCCGGTTCGGGGCGGCGGGTTCGTCGGCGGAGCTGTCCGCGCCGATGAGCCCGTCGGCACCGATGAGGCCATCCGCGCCGACCAGCCCGTCCTCCGCGTTCGGGGCAGCGGGCTGCTCGAACGCGCTGACGCCGGGGACCTTGCTCCCGTGGGCGTCGAGGTGGTCGTCGTACCCGTGGTCGTCGTCGTAGTCGCCCGCCGCGTCGCGGTTGCGGGCGTCGGCGTGGTGCGCGGGCACGTCGTAACCAGCTTCGGCATGGCTGTGCTGACCAGCGGTTTCGTCGTATCCGTGCGGCTCGGCGTACGCCTCGTGGGATGCGGCGTCCTCGTACCCGTGCTGGTCGGAGTAACCGCTCTCGTCGTACGGCTCGGCGTCGTATCCGCGGGCGTCGTGCGGTGCGGATTCGTCGTACTCGCCGTGGGGCGCGCGGTAGCCGCCGTCGTGGCCAGGCTCTTCGTAACCCTCGTCGTGCTGGTCGTAGTGCTCGCCGTGGCCTTGCTGGCCTTCGCCGCGGTCTTGCCGGTCGTAGTCCTCCGCGTGGCCGTGCTGGTCGTAACCGGCGGCATGACCGTGCTGGTCGGCGTCGGGGTGACCTTGCTGGTCGTAGCCAGCGTCGTGGTGGCCTGGGTCGGCGTAACCGACGGCGTCGTGGGCTCGGTCGTCGTAGCCGGACGCGTCGGGGTGCTCGTCGGAGCCGGGTGCGGCGTGAGCGTGGCTCGCGGCGGCTCCCACTGCGCCCGCGACTCCCGCCGCCCCTGCCGCGGCAGCGGCGACGCCCAGGCCGTGCGCCCCGCCGGGGCTGTCCGGGCCGGACACTCGCGTGCCCTGCGGAGCGCTCGGCGCGCCTGGCCCGCCTGCGGCACCCGGAGCGCCCTGCTGCGGACCAGGCCGGTCGCGCCGGTCCGAACCGCCGTGGGCTGGCGCATTGGGCTCGAAGTGATCCTCCGAGCCGCTGTGTGCGCCGCGATCGTCGAAGCCGGGTTCGTCCGTTGCGCCGGGCTCGCCGAATTCGTCGGCTGAGTGGAAGTTGTCGGGACTGTCCGGTCGGCCAGCCGCGCTGGGCCTGCCGGAACCGGGGCTGTCGAATTCGTTGGCCGGGTGGAAGTTGTCGGGACCGTCGGGTCGGCCAGCTGCGCTGGGCCTGCCGGAACCGGGGCTGTCGAATTCGTCGGCAGGGCCGCGCCGGTCGGGAGCGGGGCCGCCTGGGCCGCCGGTCGCGCCGGGCCTGCGGGAGCCGGGGGCGCCGAACTCGTTTGCCGAGTCGAAACCGTCGGGGCCAGGACCGTTCGGCCCACCGGCTGTGCCGGGCCTGGCGAATTCGTCGGCTGGGCGGAAGTCGTCGGGATTGCCCGGTCCGCTGGGCTGGCTGGGCCCGTGGGACCCGCCTGCCGCGCCGAGCGCGGCTGCTCCGAGACCTGCCGCGCCGAGTCCGGCCGCGGCTGCGCCGACTCCGGCTGCGCCAGAGCCGCCAGGCCTTCCGGAACCGGGTCCGTCAGCGCCGGGGCGGCCGGAACCAGGTCCGTTGGCGTCGAACTCGCCACCAGGGCCGCCGGAACGAGGCCCGTTGCCGTCGAATTCGCCGCCGGGACCGCCCGGGGCACCGGGTCCGCCGGGTCCGGCGATGCCGTTCGGTCCGCCAGCGCCCGGTCCGCCCGGCGTACCGGGGCCACCGGCGCTGCCCGCGCCGCCAGGACCGCCCGGAGCTCCAGCACCGCCAGGACCACCGGGCCCGCCAGCCGAACCCGGTCCGCCAGGCCCACCGGCACCAGGGCCGCCAGGACCAGCCGCGGCAGGGCCAACGGCGCCAGGTCCGCCCGGACCAGGAGCACCGGCACCGGGGGCACCGGGGCCACCAGCCGCGGGACCACCGGGACCACCAGCCCCGGGACCACCAGCCCCGGGACCACCGGCACCAGGGCCACCGGCACCAGGACCACCGGCACCAGGACCGCCCCCGGGAGCGGGTCGCTGCTGCGGGGTCTGGCTTCCACGGGTCAGATACGCGGCCGCTCCCTGCAGGGTCAGGTCGTCCACCTGCGGAAGCTGGAAGCCGTTCGCACGGATGTGCTCGATCAGGTCCGCTTCCGGCGAGACGCCGTACGTGCGGAGGTAGAAGTTCACCGCGGCAGGCCAGATCCAGTGGCCGTCGCTGTGGAAGGCGACTGGGACCGTCGCTTCGGGGGTCTGCGCGAGCCGGTCGATGTCGTAGCCGCGGTCCTGGACCACGACGGGTGCGTGGTCGAGGTAGTCCAGCAGCCGGTCCTGCTCGTCGACGTCCAGGTCAGGACGGTTGATGACGGGGCGGCCGGCGGGGCCGATGGTGTCGAAGATCCGTGCGATGCGGAAGTGCGGTCCGGGCTGTTCCGGGCCGAGGCCGGACATCCGGCGGATCAGCCACTCCGGCACGTTCTCCTCGGTGCGCGGGAACATGCGCAGCTCGTCGGAGTACGCCTGCGGCGGCGGGGCGAGGTGCCACGCCGGCTCGTCGCGGTTGTACTCGAGGTTGTAGCTGGAGGGGTGGTCCAGCTGGTAGCGCGCGTTGAACCACGTGCCGCGGCCGTCGCGGTACATGCCTGCGCGGAGCCTCCCGAAGAGGGTCGCGATGTCGTGCGTCGCGATCCATTCCTGCGTGGAGCCGTCCTCGAGCACGATCTCGCCGGTCAGCTCGTGGTACCTGCCGACGGCTCGGTACTCCGCGGAGACTTTGCGCCAGTCGCGGGGGGCGGCGCGAAGCAGGGCCAGTCCGATCTGCTTGACCAGAGTGTCCTGCTCCGTCGCGTTCAGCTGCGTCGTCGGTTGTGCCACAGAGAACATTTTGACTGTTCGCGCGCACGAACGCACCCCGCATAGGGCTTTTGCCACCCTCGGGCCGGCGGACGAGCGCGCTGACCTCGGCGGACGCGATATGGCACGGGTCACACGCCCGGGTGGGTGATGCGGTGGAGCGTCTCCAGTTTAAGACCCGGGACGGCTGATTCGACGGAAGACGCGCGGGCCGATCGGGTGGTGTCGCGGGCACACAGAGTGCAGAACCCACTCCTGACCGGCAGCCTCCGGCGGCTCTGCGACAATGGCCGCCGTGACGGCGAAGATTCTCGACGGCAAGGCCACGAAGAACGCCATTTTCGCAGAGCTGCGCCCGAGGGTGGCCGCGCTCGCGGAGAAGGGGATCACCCCTGGGCTGGGCACGGTGCTGGTCGGCGACGACCCCGGTTCCCACTCCTACGTGAAGATGAAGCACGCGGACAGCGCGAAGATCGGCGTCAACTCGATCCGCCGCGACCTGCCCGCGGACATCTCGCAGGAGAAGCTCGAGGCCGTCATCGACGAGCTGAACGCCGATCCGGCCTGCCACGGCTACCTCGTCCAGCTGCCGCTGCCGAAGCACCTCGACGCGAACCGCGTCCTCGAGCGCATCGACCCGGAGAAGGACGCCGACGGCCTCGCGCCGATCAGCCTCGGCCGGCTCGTGCTCGGCGAACCGGGCGCGCTGCCGTGCACCCCGTACGGAATCATCGAGCTGCTCAAGCGGCACGGTGTCGAGCTGAACGGCGCGCAGGTCACCGTCGTCGGCCGCGGCATCACCGTCGGCCGCACGCTCGGCTTGCTGCTCACCCGGCGCAGCGAAAACTCCACCGTCACGCTCTGCCACACCGGCACCCGTGACCTCGCCGCCGAAGTGCGCCGCGCGGACATCGTGGTCGCCGCGGCGGGTGTGCCGGGGATCATCAAACCGGACATGGTCAAACCCGGTGCGGCAGTGCTGGACGTCGGCGTTTCGCACGTCGACGGCAAGCTCACCGGCGACGTCGACCCGGCGGTCGCCGAGGTGGCAGGCTGGCTGTCGCCGAACCCCGGCGGCGTGGGCCCGATGACGCGGGCGATGCTGGTGACCAACGTGGTCGAGGCTGCGGAACGCGCGGCCGCGCGCTGATGGCGATGACCGGGCAACGGCACCGCGGCGATCGCCCCTGGCTCGTTCACGCGCCGTTCGCGGTGATCCTGCTGCTGCTGGCCGCGGCCGTGGTGCGCGCTGTCCAGTACCACTGGCGCGAGGGCGCGGTGCTGGTCGGCGTGGCCCTGTTCGTAGCCGGGGTGCTGCGCGCGGTACTGCCGGAGGAGCGCGCCGGGCTGCTCGCGATTCGCGGCAAGGCCGTCGACATCCTCACCTACGGCGCGTTGTGCGCCGCGGTGCTCTATATCTCGCTGACGATCGTCGGCGGCCCGTTCGACGCCTCCTCCTGAGCAGCCCTCAGGACGCGAGCGCGAGTTCCTTCTGGACCCGTGCCTCGCGCCGGTCCAGCAATCCGGACACCGCGGCGATCGACACGCCGAGCACGGCAAGCAGCGCGCCGACCCAGTTCGGGGCCAGCAGACCGAGGCCGCCCGCGATGACCAGGCCGCCGAGGTACGCGCCGATCGAGTTGGCGATGTTGAACGCCGACTGCACCGCGGCCGAGACCAGCGACGGCGTGCCGCCCGCCTTCTCCATGATCCGCGCCTGCATCATCGGGCCGATCATGAAGCCCGCGACGCCCACGAAGAAGATCGTGACAGCCGCGCCGACCTTGCCCTGCGCGGTCACGGTGAAGATCGCGAGCACGGTGGCCAGCGCGAGCAGCGCGACGTACAGGCTCGGCATCAATGCCTTGTCCGCGAGCCGTCCGCCGAGGTAGTTGCCGATCGTCATGCCGACCCCGGCCAGCGAAAGCAGCACCGTGACGTTGGCGGGCGAGTATCCGGCGACGTCGGTCAGCATCGGCGCGATGTAGGACATGCAGGCGAACACGCCGCCGAGACCGAACATCACGATCGCCAGCGCCAGCCACACCTGCGGGCGGCGGAACGCGCCGAGTTCGCCGCGGATCGACGGATCGGCCGGGCGGCCCTGGTGCGGCACCAGTTTCGCGATCGCGGCGATCGCGAGCAGGCCGATCACCGCGACGACGCCGAACGTCGCGCGCCAGCCGACCTGCTGGCCGAGCAACGTGCCGAGCGGAACGCCGATGACGTTCGCCAGCGTCAGTCCCATGAACATCATCGACACGGCCTTCGCGCGCTGGCCCGGCTGCGCGAGGCTGGACGCGACGACCGCGCCCGCGCCGAAGAACGCGCCGTGCGGCAGGCCGGCGAGGAACCGGAACGCGATGCCGAAGTCCTGGTTCGGCGAGAGCGCGAACAGCGCGTTGCCGACCGTGAACAGGCCCATCATCGCCAGCAGCATGGTTTTGCGCGGCAACCGGACGGCCAGCGCGGTAAGCAGCGGTGCGCCGATCACCACGCCGAGCGCGTAGGCGGAGATGAAGTAGCCCGCGGACGGGATGTCGATGTGGAAGTCCGCGGCGGTCAGAGGCAGCACACCCATCATCACGAACTCGGTGGTCCCGATGCCGAAGGCACCGACGGCGAGCGCGAGCAACGCGACGGGCACGGCTCTCCCTTCCTCAAGAAATCGATTGCTCAGCGCCTGGCCAGCAGGCTTCTGAAGCGCTTTAGAACGAGGGCAAAAAACTAGACAGCCCCGACGTCGTCGTGCTGTCTCGCTCTAGTTGAACCGATGGAGGGCGGGCTTGTCATCCCGGTATTCGGGTGAGGACCGCCACGTAGTGCGACCGCTCAGCGCGGCGCGGCCAGCACGCCGTCGAGCAGGCCGGGGAAGAGCGCGTCGAGATCGTTGCGGCGCAACGAGTTGTACCGGGTCGTGCCTTCCTGGCGGCCGGCGATCACCCCGGCCTGGCGCAGGGTCGCGAGGTGATGGGTGAGTGTGGACTTGGTCACCGGCACCTCGAAACCGTTGCACGAGATCTCGGTTTCGGAGTTCGCCAGCTGCCGGACCATCGCCAGCCGCACCGGGTCGGCCAGCGCGCGGAGCACTGCTTCGACGGTGATCTCGTCGCGCTCGGGATAGGCGAGCGGAGGGAGGGAGGCGTGAGCGGGCATGCGTCCATAGTACGACGGTTCTCGAATTTGTCGGTGGGTGCGTGTACGGTCATCATCGAACTACGACGTTCGTCGAACTATCCGTTCAGGTCTCATTGGGGGACTCATGTCCAGCGTCTCGTCCTCGGCGGCGGCCCGGAACTCGGTGCTCGCGTTCGGGGCCTTCGGCGTCGGCACCAGCGGCTACATCGTGGCCGGGTTGTTGCCGGCGCTGACCTCTGAGCTGCACATCTCCGCGACGGCCGCGGCGCAGCTCGTCACGTCGTTCGCCATCGCGTACGCGGTGGGCTCGCCGTTGTTCGCCGCCGCCACCGGCCGGTGGGAGCGGCGCACGCTGCTGGTCGCCGCGCTCGCGGTGGCCGCGGTCGGGAACGTCTTCGCGGCCGTCGCGCCGGGGTACACCACGCTGCTGATCGCACGGGTCGTCACGGCGGTCGGGGCTGCTGTCTACACCCCGGCTGCCACCGCAGTCGCCGCTGAACTGACTACGCCGGAACGTCGCGGGCGAGCCGTTTCCCTGGTATTCGGCGGGCTCACCATCGCACTGATCTTCGGCGTGCCGCTCGGCAGCGTGATCTCCCAGCAGTTCGGCTACGAGGGCGCGTTCCTGTTCGTCGGCATCCTCTCGCTGCTCGGCGCGATCGGCGTGCAGGTCGCGTTGCCGAAGGTCGCTCCGCCGCCAGTCGTCGGGCTCGCCGAGCGGTTCGCGGTGGCGCGGGACAAGCGGGTGGTCGCGTTGCTCGTCACCACGACGCTCGCTTGCCTGGCCGCGTTCATGGTCTACACGCTGGTGTCGCCGGTCCTGTCCGCCACGGCCGGTGTCTCCGGCGGAACGATCACGGTGCTGCTCTTCTGCTACGGCATCGGCGGCGCGATCGGCAACTTCGCCGGGGGCCGTGCGGCGGACAAGTGGGGACCGCGCAAGCCGCTGCTGATCATCCTCATCGGGTTCACCGTCGTGATGGTGCTGCTGCCGTTCACCGCGACGACCGTTGTCGGGGCCGGGATCACGTTGTTCGTGTGGGGCTTGGCGAACTGGTCGTTCAGCCCGCCGCTGCAGCACCGGCTCATCGAACTGTCGCCGGGGCACGCCGGTCTCGCGCTGTCGCTCAACGCGTCGGCGATCTACCTTGGCGTCGGGCTGTCCGGCGTCGTCGGCGGTGCGGTGCTGACCTCGGCCGGACCGACCGTCCTGCCGGAGGTCGCCGCGGTCCTCGCCGCCGCGGCGATGCTCGTGGTCTTGTTCTTCTGGGGCGCGCGCAAGCGGGTTGAGGTCCGCGAGGAGGTCGCGGTCTGAGAAGCTGCCGGACGTGGCGGAGGTACTGGAAACCGTGCCCGGGCACGGGGGCGAACTGGTGCTGCGGCGCGACGGCACCGAGTTCGAGGTGATCGAAAACGGGGTGTTCCTGATGGACACCCGCAATGGCGAGTCGGAACGGCTGCTCGTGACCGGAGCGGCCGACCGGCTCGCGCCCGGCGCGCGGATGCTGATCGGCGGCCTCGGCGTCGGGTTCTCGCTGCGGGCCGCGCTGGATCACCGTGCGGTCGGTTCCGTGGTGGTCGTGGAACGCGAGCCAGCGGTGATCGCCTGGAACCGGACTGGTCCGCTGCGCGAAGTCCACGGCGCGGCCTTGGACGATCCGCGGGTGACGGTGGTCGAGGCGGATCTGCTGGAGTGGCTGCGGACGACGAGCGAGACGTTCGACGCGCTGTGCCTGGACATCGACAACGGTCCAGAGTGGACGGTCACCGAAGGGAATGCCTCGCTGTACGCGGCTTCCGGTCTCGAGCGGTTGTCGCAACTGCTGCGTCCGGGCGGGGTGCTGGCGGTGTGGAGCGCGGGCGCGGCACCGCGGTTCACGGCTCGGTTGCGGGAGCTGTTCGCCGAGGTGGACGTGGTGGAGATTCCGGTGCCGCGCGGAGAACCGGACGTGGTGTGGTTCGCGCGAGGCTTGTGAGTGCCTATGCCGGTTCTAACCGGGATGAACACTCACGAGTCAGTTCGCCTTGGCGGCGGCCTTCGCGGCCTTCTTGAACGCGCGCACCTCGCCGAGCGTCTTGGCGTCCGTCACGTCCGCGATGGACCGACGCGAGCCGCGGTCGCCGTAGGCACCGGCGGCTTCTCGCCAGCCCTTCGGGGCCACTCCGCGCTGTTTGCCCAGCAGCGCCAGGAAGATCTTCGCCTTCTGCTCGCCGAAACCGGGCAGTGCCTTGAGCCGCTTCAGCACCTCCTGGCCGTCCGGTTTGGGGCGTCCGTCGAGCCAGATTCCCTCGGTGCGGCCGTCGTAGTTCTCGATGATGTGCAGCGCGAGCGCGTGCACCCGGCGCGCCATCGAGCCGCCGTAGCGGTGGATGGCCGGCGGCACCACGCACATCTCGACGAACTTGTCGACGTCCGTCGCGGCGATCTTGCGCAGGTCGAAGCCGTCCATCCGGTCGGCGATCTTCCGCGGGCCCGCGAAGGCGTGCTCCATCGGGTACTGCTGGTCCAGGAGCATGCCGGTGAGCAGGGCGAACGGGTCGTCGTTGAGCAGCTTGTCGGCCGCCGGGTCGCCGGTCAGGTGCAGTTCGCGCAGCATGGGGCCATCTTCGCACAAACCGCCCGGTCAGCCGCGTGCGAAGCGGGCCGGGGTGGTGCCGAGGTAGCGGCGGAAGTGCCGGGTCAGGTGCGCCTGGTCGGCGAACCCCGCCGTGGCCGCGACGGCGGCGGGCGGGGTGCCGTCGAGCAGGAGGCGGCGGGCGTGGTCGACGCGGCGGCCGGTGACGTACCGGTGCGGCGGCAGTCCGAAGCGGCGGCCGAAGGCGCGGACCAGGTGGACGGGGTGCGCACCCAGTACCTCGGAGGCGTCGGCCAGAGTCAGGGAATCGGGGAGGCGCTCGTCCAGGAGGTCGCGCAGGTCGTCGGCCAGGCCGCGGTCGGGCGGCGTGCTCGTCGGGCGGCCGAGGTGGCTACGGAGTCGCTGGGTGACCAGCGCGAGGCGGCTTTCGGCTTCCAGCGGTTCGGCGAGCGACTGGTGCAGCTGGTGGATCCTGGTGCGCAGCAACGGATCCGCCAGGCTCGGCTGGTCGACGGCGGCCCCGATCAGGTCTTCGCCGAGGACGGCGGCGTCGAGGTAGAGCACGCGTTTGCGGAACCCGTAGCTGGTCGTGGCGCGCCCATCGTGTGCGACGTTCGGCGGCAGCAGCGTGACAGCGGTGCCTAGTGCGCCGTGATGATGGCGGTCGAGGTCGTAGCTGATGGCACCGTCGTCGACGATCAGCAGCGTCCAGGTGTCGTGCGTATGCGCGGGGTAGGCGTGGTCGGTGAACCGGGCATGGAACGCCTCGGCGATTCCGGGCACCGAAGGACGCCAGGCCGACACCGTCATGTTCAAAACGTACAAGACCCGCGCGCGGCGCCGAGCCGATGCTGTCGCGCATGAACCGATTCGACACGAAGATCGCCGTGCTGCTGCGGGACGACTTGGCCTCGTGGCAACGGCTGAACGTCACGGCGTTCCTGGTGAGCGGCGTGGCCCACACGACGCCCGAGTTGATCGGCGAGCCCTACCTCGACGCCGACGACACCGAGTACCTGCCGATGTTCCGCCAGCCGGTACTCGTGTTCTCCGGCTCCGCCGAGACGCTCGCGCTGGCGCACAGCCGCGCGCTCACGCGGGGTCTGCGGTTCTCGATCTTCACCGATGAACTGTTCCAGACCGGCAATGACGTCGACAATCGCGCGGCGGTGCGGGCGGTGCCGAGGGAGAAACTGGCGTTGGCGGGGATGGCTGTGCACGGGCCGAAGAACGCGGTGGACAAGATCCTCAAGGGCGCTCGGCTGCACGACTGAACGGGGGGTTTTCGCCGCAGGGCCAGGAATCCTGCCGAGATCGGAAGCAGCCCAGGGGAGGGAAATCATGCGGAAAATCTTGGCGGTCGTCGCTGCCGTGGGTATCGCGTTCGGCACCGCATCGGTCGCGCACGCGGACCCGACGGTCGGGTTCGGCTACACCTCGGACGAAGGCGCATACCCGTTTGAAGGCAGTGCTTCGTGGACCGCCGACGAGGTCACGGCATGGGAGTACGGCGGCGCGGTGAAGGTGGACGCCGAGTCGCCCGACGGCTGGGATTGGGCCCGGCTGGAACTCAGCGCGCCTGCCGGACAGCAGCTGCACGAGGGGACTTACTCGAACGCCGCTGTCCGGCAGCAGAACTCGCCCCAGCTCGCGACGCCCGGCTTCATCGCGTTTCGCGGAACCCGGGCGGGCGGCACAGGTGCTTGCGCCGCCCCAGGAGCGACGGCCGACTTCACCGTCTCCCGCCTGACCCGCGCCGCCGACGGAGCGGTGACCGACCTCGACGTCACCTTTGTCCTGCGCTGCTCCGCCGCAGTGACCCGCGGCGAAGCGCACTTCCACCGTTAAGCCTCCGCGAACACCGCGAAAACCTGCCGTACCCGGTCACCCTGATCAAGCGTCACGTGCTGTGCCTTCGCCGAGCTGAACCCGGCGTCGGTGGCCAGCGCGGCGGCTTCGTCGAGGGTGCCCGGGATGCGCAGGTCTCGCGGGATCACCTCGGCGAACTTGCCGCCCGGCTTGAAGCGTTCCGACGACACCACGCTGAACGCCAGCTTGCCGCCCGGACGCAGCACTCGCCGCCAGTCGGTCAAGGCGCTCGGGCCGAGGAAGTGCAGTGCGGACGCGCAGACGACCGCGTCGGCCTCGCCGTCTCCGATCGGCAGCGGGACCGCGGACCCGACGTGCCAGGTGATCCGGCCGGACGGGTCGCGGTCGGCGGCCTTGGCTCGGGCGATCTCGATCATCGCGGGGGAGAGGTCGATCGCGAACACCGCGGCCGGTTCGAGCCGCAGTGCCGCGAAGGCCGCGGCGCCGGTGCCCGCGGCGACGTCGACCAGCAGGCCGGGCTTCTGGGGGAGGCCGCTGATCAGCTGCTCGGCCACATACGGATGGAAGGTGTCCTCGTCGTATCCCGCCGCGTCGGCGTCGAAAAGTGTGCTCACCCAGCCACCGTAGTGCGCTTGACCAGTGATTATTCGGGCAAGCGACGACGGCCGGCGAAACCGAGGTCGGCCCGGTGGTACCAGGACAGTTCGCGGTCGCCTTCGAGCCAGCAGAGCAGCACGTCGTCGCCGTCGAGCGAGGCCGGGAAGTCCACCAGCAGCGGGGCGAACCCCTTCAGCTCCGCCCCGGTCGCCTGGATCGCGGTCATCAGGTCGTCCAGCCGCGCCTGCGCGGCCTTCCACTCCGGCAGGCCGCCGAGGCTCGTGTCCCGCCCGCCCGGACGCAGGGACGCGGCGAGTTCGGCGGCGTCGGCGCGGACCCGGATCAGCTCGGCGAGCACGGGAAGCAGCCGGGCGAGTTCGGCGCGGGCCTCGGCTACGGTGAACAATCCCATCTGCAAATAGTCTCACCGGGCCCGCACCGCGCTGCCGCTACCTGCGCCGTCGCGCGAGCGTCGCCGCGAGGCCCGTGCCGACCAGCAGGAATCCGGCGCCGAGGAACCAGCCGCCCGCCGAATTCGGCCGCCCGCTCGTCGCCCGGCAACAGGCGCAGCAGGTCGATTCCCGTCCGCGGCGACACGAGCGTGGCCGCACCGGGCAGCACGCCCCAGACCACCCCGCCGACGATCGGCCAGGCCGACGACCAAGCGCCGAGCGCGACTGTCCGTCGCTGATTGGGCGAGGCAGGGCGCGGGGTACGACAGGACGGTGACCTCCCAGGCGGTGGTTGCGCGATGGGATGATCGCCGGACTCGTCCGGTTCCCCCACGGCCGGGCGGGCCGGACAGCGCCCGGTCGGAAGGCCGGGTCAAGGGTGGTAGAGACTTGATTCCGACCACTTCTGGAACCATCCAGCTCTGTTAAGCAGTACGCTTGTACCGCTATCGGAGAGCGAAGAAGCGAACGCGAAGATCCGCGGAAGGAGCACCGCTGCTCATGGCCAAGATCAAGGTCCAGGGCACCGTTGTCGAACTCGACGGCGACGAGATGACCCGCATTATCTGGCAGTTCATCAAGGACAAGCTGATCCACCCGTACCTGGACGTCAACCTGGACTACTACGACCTGGGCATCGAGGAGCGGGACCGCACCGACGACCAGATCACCGTCGACGCCGCCAACGCCATCAAGCAGCACGGCGTCGGCGTCAAATGCGCCACGATCACGCCCGACGAGGCGCGCGTGGAGGAGTTCGGCCTCAAGAAGATGTGGGTGTCCCCGAACGGCACCATCCGCAACATCCTCGGCGGCGTGATCTTCCGCGAGCCGATCGTCATGCGCAACGTGCCCCGGCTGGTACCCGGCTGGACCAAGCCGATCATCATCGGCCGCCACGCGCACGGCGACCAGTACAAGGCCACCAACTTCAAGGTCCCCGGCCCGGGCACCCTGACGATGACCTACACCCCCGAAGACGGCTCCGAGCCGATGGAGTTCCAGGTCGCGAACTTCCCCGAGGGCGGCGGCGTCGCGATGGGGATGTTCAACTTCCGCAAGTCGATCGAGGACTTCGCGCGCGCGTCGCTGCAGTACGGCCTCGACCGCGAGTACCCGGTCTACCTGTCGACCAAGAACACGATCCTCAAGGCCTACGACGGCATGTTCAAGGACGTGTTCCAGGAGATCTTCGAGACCGAGTTCAAGGCCGACTTCGACGCCAAGGGCATCACCTACGAGCACCGGCTGATCGACGACATGGTCGCCGCGTCGCTCAAGTGGGAGGGCGGCTACGTCTGGGCGTGCAAGAACTACGACGGCGACGTCCAGTCCGACACCGTCGCGCAGGGCTTCGGTTCGCTCGGCCTGATGACCTCGGTGCTGCGCACGCCGGACGGCAAGACGGTCGAGGCCGAGGCCGCGCACGGCACGGTCACCCGGCACTACCGCCAGCACCAGCAGGGCAAGCCGACCTCCACGAACCCGATCGCCTCGATCTACGCGTGGACCCGGGGCCTCGAGCACCGCGGCAAGCTGGACGGCAACTCCGAGCTGATCGGCTTCGCGAACAAGCTGGAGCAGGTCGTCGTCGACACCGTCGAGGGCGGCAAGATGACCAAGGACCTCGCGCTGCTGGTCGGCAAGGACCAGGAATGGCAGACGACCGAGGAGTTCCTCGCGACGCTGGACGAGAACCTGGCCAAGAAGATCGCGCAGGGCTGATCTTTCTTTAGCCGTTTGAGAGAAGGGCACCTCGGAGGAGTCTTCCGAGGTGCCCTTCTTTTTTTGTCACTCTTCGTGTTGTGCTGATGACAGGATTGGCACCTCCGGGTGGAATGGGAGCGAGAACCTGTTCGGGCACGGGCGGACTGCCTACTCTGGACAAGGGGTTTTCGCGACTGAGGAGCGGCCGTGATTCTGGGTTTGCCCAAGAAGACACTGATGATTATCGGAGTCGTCGCGGCGGTTGTGGTCATCTACGCGCTCGGTCAGAAAGGCCAGGCCGACGCGCAGGGATCCCCGACCGGCTGCAAGGTCTCGGTGACCGCGGACGTGCTCAACGCGCGGGAAACCGCGGCGGGGAACGGCAAAGTCGTCGGGAAGTACTTGCGCGGCGCGGAATTCGACGCACAACCCGTGGTGCAGAACGGGTTCCGGAAGATCGCCGACGGCAAGTGGGTCGCGGACAGCTTCGTGACGCCGGTGTCCGGGGCCAAGTGCTGAGTCTGGTGAATACGGGAACCTGGCTGAGGGTTTCTCGGTAGTGCGCTGGGGTCTCGTCCCGCCGACGGGCCTGGCGCGCGGTGCCGAGGTCCTCACGGACTTCCCCGGGAGCGGGCCTTGCGGGCCTGTCTCGTCCCAGCCGGTGCTCCGGCCGTGGCCGCCATCGCGAACGGCGAACCCGCAGCACATCGCGCTGCTGAGAAAACCTCACTGTGGCGCGGGGCGTTCGGGCTGCTGGCCTTGCCGGGCTTGGGTTCGGATGGCCGCACCGAGGCGTGGAGCGTTCGGTACGGCTGGTCTGCGGAGTGGCTTGCCGGGCCGGGGTTCGCGTGGCTGCTGGGTTCGTCGCGTCGCACGGTGCGCCGGGGACCTGAACGTGGACCGGGCACGTTCGGATGGGTGTGCATTAGCTCGCGCGATTAGTCGCAGCTTCGTCTCGTGTGGTGGGACGGCCTCGGTTGTCCAACCTGGAATTCCCCCGGTCGGTTGAACCGATGCGCCCGTACGGATCGGAATGCGCGCGATTGCCCGAAGCTTTTACGACACCTGCCCCGATTCGGTTTGCTCTTTGCGCTGGGTGGTATCGGGGGCTAACGCGTTCAGCGTGAACATTGATCGCATTTGAGGCGCCGAAAGCGCGATTATGCGTGATTCAGCATGAGTCCTTCTTCCGCGGCGAGCACTTCCCCGGAGAACTCGGTGCGAGCTTCGGCCACCGAAACTGCTCGATCGGAACCCGGCCAGAAATGCGTGAGCAGCAACGTCGCGACATTCGCCGAGGCGGCGAGCTGTCCTGCTTCCGCGGCGGTCATCAGGTGGCGGGGTCCGTCTGGTGGCGCGCCTTGCAGGGTGGCTTCGCAGATGAGGACGTCGGCGTCGCGGGCCAGGTCGGTCAGTTGCGGAGCGGGACCGGTGTCGCCGGTGTAGGCGAGGGTGTACCCGGGAGTGGTGAGCCGGACTCCGTAATTCGGCACGTGGTGCGGCAGGAGGGCGGCGGCGAGCCGGAACGGGCCGAGGTCGGTCTCCGGGCCGAGGTCGTGGAGGTCGAAGATCTCGGCGGGGGCCGGGTTGGGCTCCATCGCGGCAAGCCGGCGCACGGTGCCGGGAGTGCAGTGCATCGGGAGCTTGCGGTCGGTGGTGTAGTGCCGGGCCCGGCCGAGCGCGCTGACGTCCGCGAGGTGATCGGGATGCTCGTGCGTCACGACGATCGCGTCGAGCCGGTCGGCGGGGACGTGCCGGAAGAGCTGCGGGGCGGCTCCGTAACCGAGGTCGAGCGCGACGTGGAAGTCCTCGTGGGACAGGAGGAATCCGGCGCAGGCGCGACCGGGTTCCGGCCAGGCGCCGCAGCTGCCGAGGACGGTCAAGCGAGGCATGGCGGCCATTCTGGTCCTCGCCGGACCCGGCCGTGCCCGGAAAATTGTCGGACCCGGCGGGTAGCGTGCGCGGGGTGCTGATCGTCTCCACTGTCAATGTCAATGGCCTTCGGGCCGCCGTCAAGAAGGGCTTCGTCGAGTGGCTGGCCGCCACTGAGGCGGATGTCGTCGCGTGCCAGGAAGTGCGGGCCGAGGCCGCGCAGCTGCCCGCGTCCGTCGTCGCGCCGGAGGGATGGTTCGCCGCGCACGCGCCCTCGGCCGCGAAGGGGCGCAACGGGGTTTCCCTGTACAGCCGCGTCGAACCGGACGAGGTGCGGACCGGGTTCGGCGAGCCCGAGTTCGAGGACAGCGGGCGGTACCTGGAAATGCACCTGCCCGGCGTGGTGGTGGCGAGCCTGTACCTGCCGAGCGGCGACGTCGGCACCGAGCGCCAGGACGAAAAGGAACGCTTCATGGCCGCGTTCCTGCCGTATCTGGTCGAGTTGCGCGCGAAGGCGGCCGCGGAAGCCCGGGAGGTCGTCGTGGTGGGCGACTGGAACATCGCGTACGACACCGTCGACCTCAAGAACTGGCGCGGCAACCAGAAGAACTCCGGCTTCCTGCCGGAGGAGCGCGAGTGGATGGGCCGGGTCTACGAGGCGGGCTACGCCGACGTCCAGCGCCGGCTCGACCCCGAAGGCCCCGGCCCGTACACGTGGTGGTCCTACCGGGGCAAGGCGTTCGACAACGACTCGGGCTGGCGCATCGACTGCCAGCTGGCGACGCCCGGCCTCGCGGAGAAGGTGAAGTCGGTGGTGGTCGAACGGGCGGAGTCCTACGACCAGCGCTGGTCGGACCACGCTCCGGTCACCGCGACATACGACGTGCCGTTCCCGGGCTGAGCCGGGTTGTCCTGCTGGTGACGAGTGGATGAATAACCTGCTGTGGGTAGTTCTGGTTTGTTCTGAGGGGTGATTCCGTCCCGTTTCGCCGGGGTTGAGCACACTGTGCGTGGTCCCGCGGAGGGCGCACGGCGCTGACCACCGACGACGCCGAGGGGGCAGGGGTGCCCTCGGTTACTCCCCGAGTGGGCGCTAGCCTCGGCGTCCGAGTTGATCAGATCCGACAGGTCTTGACACGCTCGGTAGTTTTCTGACCAGTAGCACGACGAGAACTCATCCGTACGGGTGAGACGCTCGCTCAGACAGTCACCTCGCGGGAGGCACTCCGGTGCGCAACCCAGGCCGGTTCGTGACACGGTCCACGCTGGCTCTTGGCCGTCCAGCGCTGCGCTCGTCCGTCACCCCATCGGGGGTGTCCGCGACGAGGGCGGCCGAACGGACTCCGGTTCGCGACGGTCGCGGTGCAGTGGCGGCCGGCTCCCGCCGTTCCCTGGCGGCGGCGGGACGGGTCTTGGCGGTGCTGGCGACCATCCTGATCGCGGCCGTCGGAACGGGCGCGACGGCGTTCGCCGACAACGGGGTCGTCCAGGCTGAGACGACGTCGACCGGTTTCGGGATGCTCGGACCGGTCGGGTTGGTCGCGGTGGGCTTCGGCGTCATCGGGATGGCGCTGGGCGTCGTCCGGCAGCGGCGCAAGGCGCGCGCGAAGGAGATCGAGGCAGTGGCCGCGGCGGGGGCTCTGGACGAGGAGCCGACCCGGCCGCTGGAACCGGTTCCGGCCGCGCTGAACCTGCGGCAGTCCTAGCCAGCCTGGCCGGTTCTCCGGCAGTCGACGTCTCCCGGGGCGCGGGCGTCAGTCCGCTGTGCAGTTGCTGGCTCCTTTCCTCTGGCCGCCTGCGCTTGAACTCCTTCCCGCAGGCAGATACCCGGGCGGAGCGCGCCGAAACGTCCTGTCTGCCCGTCCGCGCCGCGAACCGCCGGGCCCGCGGCAGCGCCTCCTCCGCTGCCTGAAAGAATCTCGGGCGTGTCTGACGAACAGAACGGTCGCCTGCGGGTGCTTTCCGGGATTCAGCCCACTGCCGACTCCTTCCACCTCGGCAACTACCTCGGCGCCCTGCGCCAGTGGGTGCGGCTGCAGGACACCCACGAGACCTTCTACTGCGTCGTCGACCTGCACGCGATCACCGTCGAGCAGGACCCCAAGGTGCTGCTGGAGCGGACGCGGCGTTCGGCCGCGCAGCTGCTCGCCATCGGGGTCGACCCGGCCCGCAGCGCGCTGTTCGTGCAGAGCCACGTGCCCGAGCACGCTCAGCTGAGCTGGGTCCTCGAATGCCAGACCGGCTTCGGCGAGGCCGGGCGGATGACCCAGTTCAAGGACAAGGCCGCCAAGCAGGGCAGCGACCACGCGAGCGTCGGCCTGTTCACCTACCCGGTGCTGATGGCCGCGGACATCCTGCTCTACCAGACGAACGCGGTGCCGGTCGGCGAGGACCAGCGGCAGCACCTCGAGCTGACCCGCAACCTCGCGCAGCGGTTCAACAGCCGGTTCGGCAAGACGTTCGTGATGCCGGAGCCCTTCATCGTCAAGGACACCGCGAAGATCTACGACCTGCAGGAACCGACGGCGAAGATGAGCAAGTCGGCGGCGACCGGCAACGGGCTCATCGAACTGCTCGAGGACCCGAAGCGCTCGGCGAAGAAGATCCGTTCCGCGGTCACCGACACCGGCCGCGAAGTCCGGTTCGACCGCGAGGAGAAGGCGGGCGTCTCCAACCTGCTCACGATCTACTCCGCGCTGACCGACCGCACCGTCGCCGACCTCGAAACCGCCTACGAGGGCAAGGGCTACGGCGATCTCAAGAAGGACCTCGCCGAGGTGCTTGTCGACTGGGTCACGCCGCTGCAGGAACGCGTTCAGTCCTATTTGGACGATGTTGCCGAGCTGGACCGGATCCTCGCCGCGGGGGCGCACCAGGCGCGCGAGGTCGCCGCCAAGACGCTCGCATCGGTTTACGAGCGGATCGGGTTCCTGCCCGCCGGTTGAGCGGGCGCAGATCACGAAAATCCTGTGGGGGGAGCACAACCGTGAAACTGAAGACTGGTTTGTGGCCGATCGGCGTCGCGACGCTGGTGCTGGTCGCGTCGTGCAGCGGAATGTCCGGATCGGACAGCGAGAAGGCAAAAGACCCGAACGGCGACGGCCAGACCGTGCAACGGCCGGGTTATGCGAACTCGCAGTACCCGGACCCCGCTCCGATCAAGGAACAGGCGAACCCGCAAGCGGTGCAGATCGGCGGCAAGCCGGTGATCCAGGCCTGCAACGTGCTCACCGTCGCGGACCTTTCCGCGCTCGGGATCCAGATCGACTCGCGGCCGGACGCGAACGGGGCCGCCTTCGAGCGCCGCTACCTGGTTGGCGACGGTTCGGGACCGCTGCGGTCGTCCGAACTCACCTACGCCCAGGCGCTGACCTCGGGCGTGAACCACTGTGTGTACACCCTGCAAGACAACCAGGGCAACCAGACGCACGAGGAGCTGGCGGTCGCGGTGTCCCAGCCGGCGTACGTACCGACCGTGGACACCAAGCCCTACCTCGACGACGGGGATCCCAGCCTGACTGTCGGCCCGGTGAAGGTCTTCTCGAAGCGCCGTAAGACGGACAGCCCGTCGGACGCTTCCGGGGACGCCGTGCTGGTTCTGGGAGACACGCTGGTCGACTTCGACTTCGAGCTGAAAGCGGACAAGAACGCCGCGAAGCTGCAGGACCTCGGCAAGAAGATCGCGGAGAACTTCGCGAAGCAGGTGAACTCTCCGGCCGGGGCGAACATCATCGGCTACGACAGTGCGGCGTTCCCGAAATCGGTCGCGCAGCCCTGCCCGATGCTCACGCCGGACGCGGTGACCCCGGCGATCGGCACGGACGCTTCGCCGATGGTTGCCGAATCTCCCGGCACCGCGGTCGGCGACATGATCATGGCCAACAGCACCCAGCACAATTACGTGCAGATCGACTGCGAACGCGGCACCGGGCACGACAACGGCATCGACCGGCGCGCGCTGCACCTGACCGCGCTCAGCTTCCTCAGCGACGACGCGGCGAAGGGCTATGTCGCGTCCGCGCCGAACGACGGCCAGTCCGTGCCCGCGCAGGTCGGAGACGAGGCGCAGGTGCGCAGCAAGGGCGAGACCAACGGCGAGGTGCTGTTCCGCAAGGGCCGCTTCGTGTTCAAGCTCTACCTGGCCGACCACAGCGCCGCTCCGAACGGCATCAGCGGGGCGGACGCGACCCGGCTGCTGGTGCCCGCCGCGCAGAAGATGATCTCCGCCTTCCACGAGCAGTAACCGTTCGGCGACGCTCGCGTTGCGGGGCCGGGTTGGCGTGGTTAGCGTTTTCCAGTGGCGAAAGAGACCGGTGACAAGGAAAAGCTGCTGCCCCGGCTGCGGCGGAAATACCCGTGGCTGGATCACCTGATCCGCGCCAACGACTCCTTCAACGAAAACTACGGCAACCATTACGCGGCGGCGATCACGTACTTCAGCGTGCTGTCGGTGTTCCCGATCTTCATGGTGGCGTTCGCGATCGTCGGCATGGTGTTCGGGCACAACGACGCGGTGATCGCCCAGCTGACGCACGGGATCGACAGTTCGGTCCCGGAGGGCCTGCGCGGCCTGGTCAAACAGATCACCGACGCGGCGCTGAAGTCCGGCAGCGGCATCGGGGTCTTCGGGCTGCTGCTGGCGCTCTACTCCGGCGTCGGCTGGATGGCCAACCTCCGCGACGCACTCACCGCGCAGTGGGGCCAGGAGAAGAAGACGGAGCAGTTCGTCAGCAAGACGATCAAGGATCTGCTGTCGCTGATCGGGCTCGGGCTGGCGCTGGTCGTGTCGTTCGCGCTGACCGCGGCGGGCAGCGGCGTCGGCGAGCTGCTGCTGAAGCTGGTCGGTCTGGAAGGCCAGCAGTGGGCGAAGGTCCTGCTGCAGATCGCGACGATCGTGCTCGGCCTGATCGCCAACACGCTGGTGTTCCTGTGGGTGATCGCCCGGCTGCCGCGGGAGCACGTCGCGTTGCGCAGCGCGGTCAAGGGCGCGATTTTCGCCTCCGTCGGGTTCGTGATCCTGCAGAAGGTCGCGACGGTGTACCTGGCGAGCGTCACGAAGTCGCCGTCGTTCGCGTTGTTCGGGCCGGTGATCGGGTTGCTGGTGTTCGCGAACCTGGTGTCGCGGTTCCTGCTGCTGGTGACGGCGTGGACGGCGACCGCGCGGGAGAACCAGCGGCGCGTGGTCCAGCCGCCTGCTCCGGTGTTGCTGGAGCCGCGGGTGACCGTGCAGCAGGGGCTGGGGCTCGGCTCCGTGGCGGGCGCGTTCAGCGCTGGCGCCCTGCTGGCCTGGCTCGGCAAACGGAAGGGCTGACCGCACAACGACGAAGGGCCTCCTTGAGCGAATCAAGGAGGCCCTTTTTTCCGGTCGTTACGCGCGGGCGTTGCGCTTCCGCTGATAGGCGATGACGAACCCGGCCACGATGACCACAAGCACCACCAGGGTCAGCACCCAGCCGGTCGTGCCGAAGGGGTCCGGCTTCTGCGCCGCCGCGGTCGTCGAGCCCGCCGGGGTGACTTCCTTGTCCGACATCGGGGCGGCGTCGGCGGTCAGCGGCTGGTAGGCGATCTGGCCGACCGGCTGCGCGCCGCTCTTCTCCAGCGCGAAGCCGTAGTCGAGCAGTTTCGCCGCCTGGTCGACCACCTTGGTCGGACGTTGTTCGGCCCGCATCAGCACGATCGCGAGGCGGTGGCCGTCGCGTTCCGCACCGCCGACGTAGGTGTGCCGCGCGTCGTCCGTGAAACCCGTTTTCCCGCCGAGGAAACCGGGGTACACGCCGAGCAGCTTGTTGTCGTTGATCAGCGGGATCGGCGGTTTCCCGTCGATGGCCGGGATCGCGTACGTCTTCGTCGCGACCGTCTTGGCGAACTCCGGCTGCTTCATCGCGTAGTGGAAAACCAGGCTCAGGTCGTACGCCGAGGTCGACATGCCCGGTCCGTCGAGGCCGGACGGGGTCGCCGCACGGGTGTCGGTCGCACCGATGCGGGTGGCGAGCGCGTTCATCTTGGCGACCGCGGTGTCGGCGCCGCCCAGCGCCGTCGCGAGGGCGTGCGCGACGTCGTTGCCCGAGTGCATCAGCAGGCCGTGCAGCAGCTGGTCCACCGTGTAGTGCCCGCCCGCGGTGATGCCGACGCAGGTGCATTCCTGCTCGGCGTCCTCCTTCGTCGGGATGATGACCTGGTCCGGCTTAAGTTCGGTGACCACGACCAGCGCGAGCAGCGTCTTGATCAGCGACGCCGGCCGCTCCCGCGCGTGCGGGTCCTTCGCCGCGACGATCGCCCCGGTGTCGAGATCCTGCAGCACCCACGACGCCGACGTGTCGCCCGGAGGCAGCGGGGGCGCACCCGGCGGGAGGATCGGGCCGCAGCCGCCCAAGCGGTCGCCGCCGACCGGCTGGGCGGGCATCGGAAGCGGCGGCGGAACGGTCTGGCCCGGCTTCGGCTTCTCCGACGTGTCCACCGGAGCCGGCGGCGCGGCGTGCTCTGTGCATTGCTCCGCCAGCGCCGGTGCGGCGAGGGCGACGGGCGCGGCGACGGCTACGAGGGCTGCGGCGAGTGGCGCGGCGAACGCTCGCAGCGACCGGGCGAAAGCAGGGTGCACCCACGCAATCTAGCGCCGATGGCCCGGCGGCATACTCGAGACATGCGTATTTCACGAGGTACAGCGATGGCCTTGTTCGCTTTCGGCATCTGGTCCTGGATCATCTGGATCACGTTCGCGAAGAATCTGTGGGCCAGCAGCCAGTCGTGGGCGGCCGACGGTTCCCCCACTGGGTACTTCATCGTGCACGCGATTCTCACGGTGGTTTCGTTCGTGCTCGGCACCGCCATCGGGGTGCTCGGCTGGCGCGGCATCCGGGCGACCTCGAAGGAGCGCGCGAACACCTGATGGGTCCTTTGGTCGGTAGCGGGCGCGTCCGGGCTGCCTTAGTTTCGGGCGAGGCGACCATGGAGGCTCAATGTCCCGTTTACGTCGATTGCTCGTTCCGGTCGCGGTGGCCGGGGTCGCCGTCGGCGCGGTGGCCGTGCCGGCGTCTGCCGCGCCAGCGCCGTCGTGTGACACCACCAGCAAGCAGTACAGCTACGTCGTGCTGTACCAGCCGGGCGAGAAGCAGCGTTCGGTCGACGCGGAGCTGACCGCCAAATGCGGCAAGCGGATCGCGTACTACCCGGAGATCGGCGTCGCGGTCGCCAGCTCGCGCAACGCGGACTTCGCCGACCGGATCGGCGTGAAGCGGGCGTACTCGGCGGGCAAGGACGTCGCCGCGAAAGCCGCCGCGCGCGCCGGACTTCGGTCATCGATCGGGATGCTGGAGCGGACGGAGAGCGTCGCCGCCGGTGGCGATTTGTCGACTCAGCAGTGGGACATGCGGGTGATCCACGCTCCGGAGGCGAACAAGATCAACCCCGGTTCGCGGTCGGTCACCGTCGGCGTGCTGGATTCCGGCATCGACGCCAAACACCCCGCGCTCGCACACGCCGTAGACACGCGGTCCTCGACCGGCTGCGTCACCGGCGCGCCGGACGCTTCCGCTTGGGCACCCACGAACTCCGACCACGGCACACACGTCGCCGGCACCATCGCGGGCAAGGACCCGGCGCGCGGCTTCACCGGCATCGCGCCGGGCGTGCGGCTGGCGTCGGTGAAGGTCGTGAACGACGACGGCTACATCTTCCCGGAGGCGGCTGTCTGTGGCTTTGTTTGGGCCGCGCAGCACGGTTTCCAGGTGACGAACAACAGCTACTACATCGACCCCGGGATGTTCTACTGCCGCAACGAAGCTGGCGACGCTGCCGCGTACGAGGCCGTACGGCGCGCCGTGACTTATTCGACGCAGCGCGGGACTCTGAACGTCGCTGCGGCGGGCAACTCCGGTTTCGACGTCCGGACGCAGACTGTCGACCCGAATCGCCCGCACAGGATCGACTCTTCGTGCGGCATCCTGCCGAAGGCGATCGACGGCGTCGTGACGGTGTCCGCGGTTGGTTACGCGGGCACGAAGTCTTCTTACTCCAACTACGGCGCTGTCACGGGCACCGCGCCGGGCGGGGATTTCGCACAGCTGCCGCCTTCTGGACAGGGCGAGGGCTGCCCGCTGTCGACGGTGTTCAACGGCGCTTACGGCACTAAGTGCGGCACTTCAATGGCTTCCCCGCACGCGGCTGGGGTTGCGGCTTTGCTGGCCTCCACACATCGGAACGCACCGCCGCGGGCTTTGACGGCTTTGCTTACCGCGGAGGCGGATCCGGTGGCTTGCGAGGTGTCGGCGTGCGAAGGGCCGAAGCAAAACAACTCGTACTACGGGCACGGCTTGGTGAACGCACTCGACGCGGTGCACTGACGCAGCAACGAAAACGGCCCTCGTCCCGAATGCTCGGGGCGAGGGCCGCTCTCGCAGCGAAACCAATCAGACGCGCTTGAACAGCAGCGCCCGCTTCACTTCCTGAATCGCCTTCGTCACCTGGATGCCACGCGGGCAGGCGTCGGTGCAGTTGAACGTCGTGCGGCAGCGCCACACGCCTTCGCCGTCGTTCAGGATGTCCAGCCGCTCCTCGGCGCCCTCGTCGCGGGAGTCGAAGATGAAGCGGTGGGCGTTCACGATCGCCGCCGGGCCGAAGTACGAGCCGTCGTTCCAGTACACCGGGCAGGACGACGTGCAGCAGGCGCACAGGATGCACTTGGTGGTGTCGTCGAACCGGTTGCGGTCGGCCTGGGACTGGATCCGCTCGCGGGTCGGCTCGTTGCCGTAGGTGATCAGGTACGGCTTGATCGCCCGGTACGCCTCGAAGAACGGGTCCATGTCGACGTAGAGGTCCTTCAACGTCGTCAGGCCCTTGATCGGGGCGATGGTGATCTCGGTTTTCTTGCCGTTCTTCTCCAGCAGGTCCTTCAGCAGCACCTTGCAGGCCAGCCGGTTGATCCCGTTGATCTGCATCGCGTCCGAACCGCACACGCCGTGCGCGCACGAACGGCGGAAGGAGAACGTGCCGTCGATGTAGTCCTTGACGTAGAACAGCAGGTTCAGCACGCGGTCGGTCGGCTGCGCCGGGACGTCGTAGGTCTCCCAGTGCGGCTCGGAGTCGACCTCCGGGTTGAACCGCAGGATCTTCAGCGCGACCTGGATCGGAGTGTGCTCGTCGGACGCCTTCGAGGAGGGCGCCTCAGGGGTGGCCGTCGTCATCAGTACTTCCGCTCCATCGGTTCGTAGCGGGTGAAGGTGACCGGCTTGTAGTCGAGCCGGATGTCGGCCGACAGCCCCTCGCCCTGCTTGTAGGCCATGGTGTGCCGCATGAAGTTCGTGTCGTCGCGGTTCGGGTAGTCCTCGCGGGCGTGCCCGCCGCGGGACTCCTTGCGCGCGATCGCGCCGACGACCAGGACCTCGGCCAGTTCGAGCAGGAAGCCGAGCTCGACGGCCTCGAGCAGGTCGGTGTTGTACCGCTTGCCCTTGTCCGCCACGGTGATCCGCTGGTAGCGCTCCTTGAGCGCCTGGATGTCGGTCAGCGCCTGCTTCAGCGTGTCCTCGGTGCGGTACACCGAAGCGTGCGAGTCCATCGTCTGCTGCATTTCCTTGCGGATGTCGGCGACGCGCTCGTCGCCGTGCTCCGACAGCAGCAGCTTCAGCTGGTCCTCGACCAGTGCGGTCGGGTTCTCCGGAAGCTCGACGTGGTCGTGCGCCAGCGCGTACTCCGCGGCGGCGATGCCCGCGCGGCGGCCGAACACGTTGATGTCCAGCAGCGAGTTCGTGCCCAGCCGGTTCGAACCGTGCACCGACACGCAGGCGACCTCGCCCGCGGCGTACAGGCCCGGGATGACGTGCTCGTTGTCGCGCAGCGCCTCGCCGTGGACGTTCGTCGGGATGCCGCCCATGACGTAGTGGCACGTCGGGAACACCGGCACCGGCTCCTTGACCGGGTCGACGCCCAGGTAGGTGCGGGAGAACTCGGTGATGTCCGGCAGCTTGGTCTCGAGGACCTCGACCGGCAGGTGCGTCACGTCGAGGACGACGTAGTCCTTGTTCGGCCCGCAGCCGCGGCCCTGCAGCACCTCCTGGACCATCGACCGCGCGACGATGTCGCGCGGCGCGAGGTCCTTGATGGTGGGGGCGTAGCGCTCCATGAACCGCTCGCCGTCGGCGTTGCGGAGGATGCCGCCCTCGCCGCGCACCGCCTCGGAGATCAGGATGCCCAGTCCGGCGAGGCCGGTCGGGTGGAACTGGAAGAACTCCATGTCCTCCAGCGGAAGGCCCTTGCGGAAGATGATGCCGAGGCCGTCGCCGGTGAGGGTGTGCGCGTTCGACGTGGTCTTGAAGATCTTGCCCGCGCCGCCGGTGGCGAACACGATCGACTTCGCCTGGAACACGTGCAGTTCGCCGGTGGCCAGCTCGTAGGCGACCACGCCGGAGGCGACCGGGGTGCCGTCCTCGCCCTCGGACAGGACCAGGTCGAGCACGTAGAACTCGTTGAAGAACTCGGTGCCGTGCTTGACGCAGTTTTGGTACAGCGTCTGGAGAATCATGTGGCCGGTGCGGTCCGCGGCGTAGCAGGCGCGGCGCACCGCGGCCTTGCCGTGGTCGCGGGTGTGCCCGCCGAACCGGCGCTGGTCGATCTTGCCCTCGGGTGTCCGGTTGAACGGAAGGCCCATCTTCTCCAGGTCGAGGACGGCGTCGATGGCCTCCTTGGCCATGATCTCCGCGGCGTCCTGGTCGACCAGGTAGTCACCGCCCTTGACGGTGTCGAAGGTGTGCCATTCCCAGTTGTCCTCTTCGACGTTCGCCAGCGCGGCGCACATGCCGCCCTGGGCCGCGCCGGTGTGGGACCGGGTCGGGTAAAGCTTGGTGAGGACCGCGGTGCGGGCGCGCTGACCGGACTCGATGGCCGCGCGCATGCCGGCGCCGCCCGCGCCGACGATCACCACGTCGTACTTGTGGAACTGCATAGGGAAAGACTCCGCTAGCTAGTGGTGGGTGCGCCTCAGGAGGCAGGCATCTCGGGGTCGAACGTGAAGATCACCATCGTGCCGACGGCCAGGATGAGCACCATCGAGACGTAGAGAAGGATCTTCAGCCAGAACCGGGTGGAGTCCTTGCGCGCGTAGTCGTCGATGATCGTGCGCAGCCCGTTGCCGCCGTGGATCTCGGCGAGCCACAGCATCGCCAGGTCCCAGAACTGCCAGAACGGCGAGGCCCAGCGGCCGGCGACGAAACCCCAGTTGATGCGGTGCACGCCGCCGTCGAGGATGTTCATGATGAACAGGTGGCCCAGCACCAGGATGATCAGCGCGAGCCCGGAGATGCGCATGAACAGCCAGCTGTAGAGCTCGAAGTTGCTGCGCCGGGCGGCCGGGCGCCGCGGCGAGCGCGGCTTGTCGAGGATCAGAGCGTCGGCCATGGGATCAGGCACCCCCGAAAAGCGTCTCGACGGTGCGCTTCAGCATGAAGAACGCACCCGGAACCATCACGACCACCCACACGACGCCGATGACCCAGAGCATCGTCTTCTGGTACTTCGGGCCCTTGGCCCAGAAGTCGACCAGCAGGACGCGGAGCCCGTTGAGTGCGTGATAGAGCACCGCGCCGACAAGGCCGACCTCGAGCAGGTTCACGATCGGCGTCTTGTACGTCTCGATGACCTGGTCGTAGGTGTTCGGCGACACGCGCACGAGCGCGGTGTCGAGCACGTGCACGAACAGGAAGAAAAAGGTCAGCACGCCGGTGATGCGGTGAAGCACCCAGGACCACATGCCGGGGTCGCCCCGGTAGAAGGTTCCCTGCCGGCGTGAGGCACCCGCCCGATCGCTAGCTCCTGCCCCGCTTTCGGTGGCAGTGCTCGCCGTGGTGGACATCGGTGAACGGCCTCCAACGTCATGACTGTCGTGCCCGGGTGACCGGTGAGGTCCGCACCCGCGGCCGGGGTCGGTCCACTGGGGACAACTCCGGCGACGGTGCCGAGATCAGGGGCCATCGAGCGTGGATGCATGGATGCTAGACCCGACCCATACGCTCGGCTCACCTCCGGGTTCCTGTCTGTGATGGACCAGACACCGGTGACCACGGCAGACCACTCGGACGTGTGGTCTGGAGCACGTTGAAGCGGTCCGTGAAGGACTCCTTCCGGGAATCAGGTTCCCTCGGGGAGTCCTTCACGGACCTTTCCCGGAACGAGGAGGGGCACGGTGAGTGATGGGTGCGCGGGCGGCCGGGGCACTTGATCACAGTCGGCGCCGGATTGGTCGCGGATCGACCCTCCGAGTAAACGTTTGTGTTACGTAGCGTGCCGTTCCTATGGCGGTTACCCGGCGGTTGGGTACGGTCTGGCGGTTGAGCCCGGCGACCGTGACCGGGCCGTTCCTGGATCGTCCGCTGGATCAGCGGGGAGGGAGACACACGTTGCGTCGCATGCGTGGAACCGCGCTGGCCGCCGCGACCATGGCTGGGGTGCTTGCACTGGCCGGGTGCGCGAAGGACACCGGGGGAAGCAACAACAACGCGTCCGGTTCGGACGGCAATGCGGGGTCGAACTGCATCACCGCCCCGAAGCCGCCCGCCGCTCCGGCCGCCGCCACGAGCAGCAGTGCCGCCTCGGGCAAGGTCGACGGCAGCAAGCTCAAGGTCGGCCTGGCCTTCGACGTCGGCGGTCGCGGTGACGCTTCCTTCAACGACGCGGCCGCCGCGGGCACCGACCGGGCGAAGACCGACCTCGGCGTCCCGACCGTCAACGAGAGCACCGCGAGCGCGAGCGAGAGCGAAGCCGCCAAGCAGCAGCGGCTCGAGCAGATGGCGCAGCAGGGCCTGAACCCGATCATCGCGGTCGGCTTCGCCTACGCGCCGTCGGTCAAGGCGGTCGCCGCCAAGTACCCGAACACCAAGTTCGCGATCGTCGACGACGACTCGATCACCCTGCCGAACGTCACGCCGCTGGTCTTCGCCGAGGAGCAGGGCTCGTTCCTGGCCGGCGTCGCCGCCGCGTACAAGAGCAAGAAGTGCCACGTCGGCTTCGTCGGCGGCGTGAACACCCCGCTGATCCAGAAGTTCGAGGCGGGCTTCCTGCAGGGCGCGAAGGCCGTTTCGAGCAAGATCAAGATCGAAGACGAGTACCTGACGCCGGCCGGCGACTTCTCCGGCTTCCAGGACCCGCCGAAGGGCAACGCGAAGGCCGCGGCCGAGATCTCCCGCGGCGCGGACGTCGTCTACCACGCGGCGGGCGCCTCCGGTAAGGGCGTGTTCGACGCGGCGAAGCAGAACAACGCGCTGGCCATCGGCGTCGACTCCGACCAGTACAACCAGAAGACCGTCGCCGCCGACAAGGACGTCATCATCACCTCGATGATCAAGCGCGTCGACGTCGCGGTCTTCGAGTATCTGCAGGCCGTTGCGAAGGGCGACCTGAGCACGGTGCCCAAGCGGTTCGACCTCAAGGCCGACGGCGTCGGCTACTCCACCTCAGGTGGCAAGGTCGACGACATCAAGGACGTGCTCGACGGGTACAAGGCCCAGATCATTTCCGGCGCCATCAAGGTTTCGGACAAGCCGGCCAAGTAACGCTCATGACGCGGCAGGGCTCGGAAGGATCTTCCTTCCGGGCCCTCACGCGTTTCGACAGAACGGGATGTCCCCTCCGATGACCGAGATCGAGGCCGACGCCGTCCCCGACCGGGGCGTGCCGGCCGTCCAGCTGACCGGGATCACCAAGCGGTTTCCCGGCGTGGTCGCGAACTCCGACGTCAACCTCACCGTCGCGGCGGGCGAGGTGCACGCGCTGTGCGGGGAAAACGGCGCGGGCAAGTCGACCCTGATGAAGATCCTGTACGGGATGCAGCAGCCCGACGAGGGCAACATCGCCATCAACGGCGCCGAGGTGAAACTGCGCAACCCGCAGGACGCCATCCGTGCCGGGATCGGCATGGTGCACCAGCACTTCATGCTCGCCGACAACCTGACCGTCGCGGAAAACGTATTCCTAGGCGCGGAATCGCTGCACGGCATCGGCCGCGCGGCGCGGACGCGGCTGCAGGAACTGTCGAAGCGGACCGGGCTGCACGCGAAGCCGGACACGCTGCTGGAGGAACTCGGCGTGGCCGACCGCCAGCGCGTCGAGATCGTCAAAGTCCTTTACCGCGGCGCGAAAATCATCATCCTCGACGAGCCGACCGCCGTGCTCGTGCCGCAGGAAGTGGACGCGCTGTTCACCACGGTCCGCGAGATGCAGGCCGACGGTTACACGTTCCTCTTCATCTCGCACAAGCTCGACGAGGTGCGCGCGATCGCGGACACGGTCACCGTGATCCGGCGCGGCACCACGGTCGGCACCGCGGATCCGAAGAAGATCACCAGCCGCGAACTGGCCGAGATGATGGTCGGTTCGGAGCTGCCGAGCCCGGAGACGCGCGAGTCGACGGTGACCGACCGCGAGGTCCTGCGGGTGCGTGAGCTGCGGCTGTCCGCCGAGGGCTCCGAGCGCAACGTGCTGGACCACATTTCCTTCACCGTGCACGCGGGCGAGGTGCTCGGCATCGCGGGGGTCGAGGGCAACGGCCAGACCGAACTGGTCGAGACGATCATGGGGATGCGCAAGGCGAGCGGCGGCCACATCGAGCTGACGCCGCCCGGCGGCGAGACGCACGACCTGGTCAAGCTGGGCACGCTGGCGCGGCGCGAGGCGGGCATCGGCTACATCGCCGAGGACCGCACGCGGCACAGCCTGCTGCTCACGCAACCGTTGTGGGTCAACCGGATTCTCGGCTACCAGACGCGGGAACCGGTGTCCGGCGGACAGCTGCTCAACATCGCGGGAGCGCGGGAGGACACCGAGCGGATCGTGCGCGAGTACGACGTCCGCACCCCCGGCATCGACGTTCCGGCCGCCGCGCTGTCCGGCGGGAACCAGCAGAAGCTGATCGTCGGCCGCGAGCTGTCCGGCAATCCGGTGCTGCTGATCGCTTCGCATCCGACCCGCGGGGTCGACGTCGGTGCGCAGGCGATGATCTGGGAGCAGATCCGTCAGGCACGTGCCGACGGCCTCGCCGTGCTGCTGATTTCCGCGGACCTCGACGAGCTGATCGGGCTGTCCGACACCATTCGCGTGATGCTGCGCGGGAGGCTCGTGAGCGAGGCGAACCCCGCCACTGTCACTCCGCAGGAACTCGGTTCCGCCATGACCGGCGCCGAAGAAGGTGAAGACTCATGAGTTCGTGGCGCACGCGGCTTCTGCCGCCGCTGCTCGCGATCGCGTTCGCAGTGATCCTGTCCGCGATCGCGCTGGTCATCTCCGGCGCCGACCCGTTGCAGGCATACGGGACGATGATCGGCCAGCTGTTCAAGGGTTCCACCGCCGTCGACACGGTGAACCTCGCGACGGTGTACTACCTGTCCGGCCTCGCCGTGGCGATCGGGTTCCAGATGAACCTGTTCAACATCGGGGTCGAGGGCCAGTACCGGTTCGCCGCGGTGGTCGCCGCGATCATCGGCGGGGCGCTGCAGCTGCCGCCGGTCATCCACACCATCGTGATCCTGCTGGTGGCCATCGTTTCCGGCGCGCTGTACGCGACGATCCCGGCGGTGCTGAAGGTGACCCGCGGCGTCAGCGAGGTCATCTCGACGATCATGCTGAACTCGATCGTCGCCGGCATCATCGCGTTCCTGATCAACGCCAACCAGTTCGGCGTGCAGACCGGCAACAACATCGGGACCAGGGTGATCGCGCCGTCCGGCCGGATCCCGGGCATCCCGCTCGGGTCGGGCACGCTGTTCGGGTTCGTGTTCATCGCGATCGTGATCGGCGGCGCGTACTGGTTCATGCTGAACCGCACCAGGTTCGGCTTCGAGCTGAAGGCGAGCGGCGAGTCCGCGACGGCCGCCGCGGCCGGTGGGGTGAGCGCGAAGAAGATGACGCTCATCGCGATGCTGCTCTCCGGTGCGGTGGCCGGTCTGGTCGCCATGCCGGAACTGCTCGGCCGCGACTACAGCTACGGCATCACCGCGACGCAGATGTACGGCTTCACCGGCATCGCGGTCGCGCTGCTCGGCCGCAACCACCCCGGCGGCATCGCGTTCGGCGCGCTGCTGTGGGCGTTCCTGGACACCTCGGCGGTGTCGCTCGAGCAGATCAACGTGTCCAAGGAAATCGCGACGATCATGCAGGGCATCATCGTGCTCTCGGTCGTCGTGGCGTACGAGATCGTGCGCCGGGCCGACCTCGCCGCGGAACAGCGCAGGGTGGGCAGGGCGCTCGCCGGCAACGGCCGCAAGGGCGCCTCGGTCGCGGAAGGCGGTGCGGTGTGACCACCACGACGGAGTTCTCCCGGCCGGGACCGGAGTCCGGGACGCCGATGCCGGTCAAGCGCAAGCGGCAGCGGATCCCCGGCTGGCTGCGCGGCGTGATCTGGGCCGTGGTCGCGATCGCGGTCATGTCGACCGCGTCGTATGCCACCGGCGTTTCGGCGCTGACGTCGAGCAACACCGCGTCGACCGCGCTGCGGCTGGCGCTGCCGATCCTGCTGTGTGCGCTGGGCGGGCTGTGGGCCGAGCGCGCGGGCGTGATCAACATCGGCCTCGAAGGCATGATGATCCTCGGCACCTGGGGCGCGGCCTGGGGTTCGTACTACGGCGGCGCGTGGGTCGGCCTGCTGGCCGCGATCGCGTTCGGCGCGCTGGGCGGGCTGCTGCACGCGGTGGCGACGGTGACGTTCAACGTCAACCACATCGTCTCCGGGGTCGCGATCAACCTGCTCGGGCTCGGCGTCGCGAAGTATCTGGCGAACCTGATTTTCGAGCCGCTGTCGGGAAACCCGCGCCAGTCGCCGCCGGTGCCGAAGTTCGACACCTACTCGGCGGCCGGTCTGTCGGATTGGCTGGGCTCGCTGGAGAACCAGCAGCGCGTCGGGCTGTCTGACGTCGCGGGCATTCTGCGCGGACTGGTGACCGGGGTCGCGCCGCTGACCATGATCGCGATCCTGCTGATCCCGGTGAGCTACTGGGTTCTCTGGCGCACCCGGTTCGGCCTGCGGCTGCGTTCGTGCGGCGAGAACCCGGTCGCGGCGGAGTCGCTCGGCGTGAACGTGTACCGCTACAAGTACGTCGGCGTGCTGATCTCCGGCGGTTTCGCGGGCATGGGCGGTGCGTCGCTGGTGCTGCTCAAGGGCGGCGCGGACTACCTGGAGAACCAGACCAACGGCCGCGGGTACATCGGTCTGG
This sequence comes from Amycolatopsis echigonensis, assembly GCF_014174495.1. Taxonomy (GTDB): domain Bacteria; phylum Actinomycetota; class Actinomycetes; order Mycobacteriales; family Pseudonocardiaceae; genus Amycolatopsis; species Amycolatopsis echigonensis. Next base: position 73,441 of record NZ_JACJHR010000026.1, on the reverse strand, counting down.
CCGCGATGATTTTCGGCAACTGGCGACCGGGCGGGCTGCTCGGCGGGGCCGCGCTGTTCGGGTACTCCGACGGTCTGCAGCTCGCCGGCGGCGGCGACGCGGTGCTGGCGTTGCTGTACGGCGCGGTCATCCTGCTGGCGATCATCGTGATCGTGCAGCTGATCCGGAAGCGCTGGCTCGCGGCTGCGCTCGGCGTGGTCGGCGCTGGGATCTTGTACGCGATCTACTGGACCAACGACACGCTGCCGAGCGACTTGATCCCGTACACCGCGCACTTCGTGACGCTGATTGTGCTGGCCGTTGCGTCGCAACGACTTCGGCCGCCCAAGGCAGACGGTGCGCAGTATCGGCGAGGTGAGGGCGACTGATGTCCGAAGTGGACTGGGAAGCTTTGCGCGCGGCCGCGGTTTCGGCCGCTTCGCATGCTTACGCGCCTTATTCGGGACTGCACGTCGGCGTTGCGGCCATTGTGGACGATGGTCGGCAGGTGACCGGGTGCAACGTCGAAAACGCTTCGTACGGCTTGGGTTTGTGCGCTGAGTGCACAATGGCCGGACAATTGCGACTGTCCGGCGGCGGCCGGCTGATTGCGGTGGCTTGCCGTAGCGGTGAAGGTGAGCTCCTGATGCCATGTGGTCGTTGTCGCCAGATTCTGTTCGAACTCGGCGGTTCTTCCTGCCTGGTCGACACTCCCCGCGGGGTGCTGCCGATGTCGGAGGTGCTGCCGGACGCGTTCGGGCCGGAGGACCTGCCGTGACCTTCACCGCGGTAGATGTCATTCGGACGAAGCGTGACGGCGGACGGCTGAGCGACGAGCAGATCGACTGGGTCGTCGACGCGTACACCCGCGGCGTTGTCGCGGAAGAGCAGATGGCCGCGTTGGCCATGGCGATTTTCTTGCGGGGCATGGACGACGGCGAGATCGCGCGCTGGACCGGCGCGATGATCGACTCGGGCTCGCGGCTGTCGCTGGACGTCGCGCGCCCGACCGTGGACAAGCACTCGACCGGCGGGGTCGGCGACAAGATCACCTTGCCGCTGGCTCCGCTGGTCGCCGCGTGCGGTGCCGCGGTGCCGCAGCTGTCCGGTCGCGGGCTCGGCCACACCGGCGGGACGCTGGACAAACTGGAGTCGATCCCGGGTTGGCGCGCGGCTTTGTCTCTGGACGAGATCGCGGCGCAGCTGAACTCGGTCGGCGCGGTGGTCTGCGCGGCGACCGAGGGGCTGGCTCCGGCGGACAAGAAGCTGTACGCGCTGCGGGATGTCACCTCGACCGTCGAGTCGGTGCCGTTGATCGCCAGCTCGATCATGAGCAAGAAGATCGCCGAGGGTGCTTCCGGGTTGGTGCTGGATGTGAAGGCTGGCTCCGGGGCGTTCATGAAGACGGTGCCGGAAGCGCAGCTGCTGGCGCGGACGCTCGTGGACATCGGCACGGCGCACGGCGTCGCTTGCACGGCGTTGATCACCGACATGAGCACGCCGCTCGGGCGGGCGGTCGGGAACGCGGTGGAGGTCGCGGAGGCAGTTGAGGTCCTCCGCGGTGGCGGACCGGCTGATGTGGTCGCGTTGACGGTGGCGTTGGCTCGGGAAATGCTTGCTTTGGCGGGTATTTCCGTGGATCCGGCTGAGGTGCTGGCGTCCGGCGAGGCTTACGAGGTGTGGGCTCGAATGATCACCGCGCAGGGCGGGGACCCTTCGGCTCCCTTGCCGCGTCCTTCGACGGTGCATGTCGTCCCGGCTCCTGCTTCGGGGGTGCTGACTTCGCTGGACGCCTACGCGGTGGGGGTCGCGGCTTGGCGACTCGGTGCTGGCCGGGCGCGGAAGGAAGACCCGGTGCAGGCCGCAGCGGGGATCTTGTGCCACGCGAAGCCGGGCGATGCGGTGGTGGCGGAGGAGCCGTTGCTGGAACTGCACACGGACACCCCGGAGGCGGTGCCCGCTGCTCTCGCCGCGTTGGAGGGCGGGTTCACGGTGGGTGCGGAGGCGCCTGCTTCGCGAGAGATCGTGCTGGAGACTGTGCGGCCTTGACTGCTTGTCTGCGGTGAGCCTGGCTGCTTGTCTGTGGTGAGCCTGGCTGCTTGTCTGTGGTGAGCCTGGCTGCTCGCCTTCGGTGAGCCTGGCTGCTCGTCTGTGGCGGTCCTGACTGCTTGTCTGCCGAGAGCCTGGCTGCTCGCCTTCGGCGAGCCCTGCTGCTCGTCTGTGGCGGTCCTGACTGCTCGCCTGCGACGAAGCCCCCTGTCCGGAGGTCTGGTCGGGGGCTTTGTTCTTGCTGCCCAGACCGGTTGTCCACACCCGTCTCGGGTTGTGGAGTAGTCGGCCTCCGCTCGCTCCAAACGCCGGTTTCGTCGGGTAGCGCCGGTAGACTGGGCGTGGGCAGCCCCCCAGAGGAGGGCGGGGGTGGGCGTCGACTCGGAGGCGGAGTCGCGCCGCGCTGGGGAGGCCGTGTGGTTGGGGGATTTGGGTGCCGCCCGCGACTGTGAATCGACGAAGCTCCGCCCGGGCTGTGGGTGGGGTTGCGGTTTAGCCAGCACTTTCCAGTCCGGCGATGTGCTGAGCTGTCGGTCCTGGCGGCGGTGCGCTGGCAGGCCTGGCCGCGGTGCGAGTGGCAGGCTTCGTCGCGAACGATCGTGCGGCACCGTCTGGCCGTGAGGTCACCGGCGGAGTCCCGTCTGGAGCTCGAAACGACGAAGCCCCCGTCCGGATTCCGGACGGGGGCTTCGTTCAGAAGCGGTCAGTCAGTCGACTCGTCGGCGTCGCCGCCAGTCTTCGCCTTCGCGTCGGCGGCCTTGGGCGACCGGCCGTTGCGGGAGCTTCGGCGCGGCTGGCGCGGGGCGGGCGGCGGCGGGGCGATCTGCTGCACGGCAGGTCCGCCGCCCAGCATCAGTTCCGCGAACGTGGCCATCGCTTCGTCCAGCTGGCCGCCGATGCGGCGCACCGATTCGTCGTTGCTGCGGCGCACCAGCGAGTCGACCGCGTCGGTGTCGGGCTGCTTCGACAGCGTGCCTTCGACCTTCGACAGGCCGCTGCGGACCGAGCCGTCCAGGTCGCCGATGCGGCCGGTGACGTCGTCTTCGACCTTGTCGATGCGGCTGGACAGGTCGTCGAGACGCTGGGTGATCGTCTCGAGCTTCGTGCCCACCGCGTCGAGCCGGGCGGCCGGGTCGATCATCTCGCCGGTGTCGGAGACCGCGCTCTTCACCGCGTCGGTCGCGGTGGCGATGCGTTCCTTCGTCGCGCGGTCCAGTTCGTCGACGCGCGAGCGCAGTTCCTGGTCCGTGGTCTCGATCCGCTCGCGCAGCGACGCCTCGGCCATCTCGATCCGGTCGCGGATCGGGCCCTGCGTCGCCTGCGGCAGCGACTCCAGCTTCGCGTCCTGCTTGTCCAGGTGCCCGCCGAGTTCGTCCAGCCGGCGGTGGATGTTCTGCAGCTTGTCCTCGAGCCCGTCCATCCGGCCCGCGACACCCTCGAACCGCGCCGCCACGCCGTCGAGGCGTCCGTCGAGCTGGGCGAAGGGCTTCGCCAGCTTGTCGACGATGCTCTCCACCGCGTGCGTGAGCGCGGCGATCGCGTTGTCCTGCGACTCCAGCCGGGTCATCGCCTCGTCGAGGCGTTCCGCCAGCACCCCGACCTCGGTCCGGTCCGGCAGTTCCGACAGCCGCTTGCGCACCGCGCCCAGGGAGTCCACCGGCGCGAGCCGGGCGTAGATGTCGTCGAGCGCGTCGAAGATCTGCTGCTGCTCGCTCTCACGAACCTCGGCCGCGCGCACCAGCATGTTGCGCATCCGGTCGAACGACGGAGCGGCAATGTGGTTGTCAGTGGTCACTGCGGTGTCCTTCGTCGGCGGGGAAAATGGAAGGGACTGACCGGAGCTTATCGATGAAGAAAATTGCTGTGCGTATGGCCCCCGGGGAACGCGGATAACGGCCGTGCCACCCGGATGGCCGATTCCTTGCGCACGGTGCTGAGCAGAGGGTTGCTCCGGTGCTCTCGGTTACGGCCAGGTAGGGGAATGACAGCGAGGCTACCGTTGGAGCATGTCGGACGTAACCCCGCTGAGCGCGGAGATCCTGCGCCGTGCCCCCAAGGTCCTGCTCCACGACCACCTCGACGGCGGCCTGCGCCCCGGCACGGTCGCCGAACTCGCCGAGGATCTCGGCTACCGGGACCTTCCCACGACCGATCCGGACGAGCTGGGCCGCTGGTTCCGGGCCGCGGCCGACTCCGGTTCGCTCGTTTCGTATCTCGAAACATTCGCCCATACGTGTGGCGTCATGCAAACGGAGGAAGCGCTGGTCAGGGTTGCCGCCGAAGCGGTGGAGGACCTGGCCGCGGACGGAGTGGTCTACGCCGAGCTGCGGTACGCGCCGGAGCTGTTCGTGGACCGCGGGCTGTCACTCGATGCAGTGGTTGAGGCTGTCCAGGAAGGCTTCGCCGAGGGGACGCGGAGGGTAGCCGCGGGTGGCGGGCGGATCCGGGTGCGGACGCTGTTGTGCGGGATGCGCCAGCACGCCCGTGCGCTCGAGATCGCCGAACTCGCGGTGCGCTACCGCGACGCCGGGGTCGCCGGATTCGACATCGCCGGTCCGGAGGAAGGATTTCCGCCCACCCGCAATCTGGACGCATTCGACTATTTGCGCCGGAACAATGCGCACTTCACTATTCATGCCGGCGAAGCGTTCGGGCTTCCGTCGATCGGCGAGGCAATCCAGTACTGCGGTGCGGAACGGCTCGGGCACGGCGTGCGGATCGCCGAGGACATCACCACCGACGCCGACGGAAATGTCCACCTTGGACGGTTGGCGAGCTACGTGCGGGACCGGCGGATCCCGCTGGAAATCTGCCCCTCGTCGAATGTCCAGACCGGAACCGTGCCGTCGCTGGCGGAACATCCCATCGGACTGCTCGCCCGGCTGCGCTTCCGCGTCACCGTCAACACCGACAACCGGTTGATGAGCGGATGCACGATGACCAGTGAATTCGCCGCGCTGGCCGAGACGTTCGGCTTCGGCCTCGACGACTTCCGCTGGTTCACCATCAACGCGATGAAATCCGCGTTCCTCGATTTCGACGAGCGGCTCGAGCTGATCGAGAAGGTCGTCAAACCCGGGTACGCGGCACTCGGCTGAATCACCGCTTCCTGGACGCGGCCGCCGCCGAAAGGCGGTTGCGTTCGTTAGCCACGCCAACTATCGTTCACCATGTAGGATCTATATCTCACATAATGAGACGGTGGCGGAATGACGCAGGTCGAGGCTGGGGAGCGGGTGCGGCAAAAAGGCAGTTCGCGACGGTGGTTGATCCTCGCGCTCGGCCTCGCCGCGCAGACCGCCAGCTGCTCGTTCCTTTACGGGCTGCCATTTCTCGTGCCCGCCATGCGCGAGGCCGACCATCTGACTCTGGCGCAGGCGGGCACGGTCGTCGCGGCGCCCAGCATCGGCCTGCTGCTGACGCTCATCGCCTGGGGCGCGGCTGCGGACCGTTACGGCGAGCGGCTCATCATGGCGCTGGGCCTGGGCGTATCGGGGTTACTCCTCGTGTACGCCGCCCTGTGGCACCACCCGGTCGGCCTTCTCTTTGGAGTGTTTCTCGTAGCCGGTGCGTGCACGGCTTCGGTGAACGCGGCGAGCGGCCGGGTCGTGATGGGCTGGTTCTCGAAATCCGAGCGCGGCGTCGCGATGGGGATCCGGCAGACGGCGCAGCCGCTGGGCGTCGGCGTGGCCGCGCTCGGGCTGCCGCCGCTGGCCGCGAAGTGGGGGTTCCAGGCGGCGATGCTGCTGCCGGCGGCGTTGGCGGCCGGCGTGGCGCTGTTGGTGGCGGCGTTCGTCATCGACCCGCCGCGGCCGCCGCGCGCGGCGAAGGGGGAGCGGCCGCCGTCGCCGTACCGCAAGCCGTGGCTGTGGCGAGTGCACGGCGCGAGCGCGCTGTTGGTGGTGCCGCAGTTCGCGGTGTCCGCGTTCGCGCCGGTGTACCTGGTGTCTCAGCATCAGTGGACCGCCGCGCAGGCCGGGGTGTTCGTCGCGGTGGCTCAGGTGCTCGGTGCGCTCGGTCGGCTGGCGTCGGGGTATTGGTCGGACCGGGTCGGCAGCCGGTTGCGGCCGATGCGGCAGCTCGCCATCGCGAGTGCGGTCGTGATGCTGCTGGTCGCCGTCGGGGACGCGACGTGGCTGTGGCTGGTGCTGGCCGCGCTGGTGCTGGCGGCGGTGATCACGGTGGCGGACAACGGTCTTGGCTTCACCGCGTCGGCCGAGCTGGCTGGGGTCGCGTGGTCCGGCCGCGCGATGGGGACGCAGAACACGGCGCAGAACATCGCCGCGTCGCTCACGCCGCCGTTGCTGGGCTTGGTGATCGGGGACGGCCGGTACGCGCTGGCCTATTGCGTCGCGGCCATTTTCCCGTTGCTGGCAATAGCTTTGGTTCCGGTGCGGGCGGAGTCCGAAAAGGACTAAGCGCGCAGGCCGTCGAGAAAGAACGCCAGATGCCGTCGCCAGGTTTCGGGTGGTTCACGGATCAGCTGTGACATCGCGGAGACCAGCGGGGCGAGGTCCGAAGGTTCGAAATCGGCGCGCAGCTGACCGGATTCCTTGGCCCGGTCGATAATCCGCGCGGCGTGCTGGAAACCGGTGCGGCAGGCCTCCACCGCGGCCGGGCTCAGCGGCAGCCGCCGGGCGAGGGCGTCGTTGAGTCCTTGGTCCTTGGCCTGCAACACGAACAGTCCGTCGAGGAATCCGGTGAAGCCCTGCCAGGGGTCCGGCTCCGCTAACGCCTTCGTCGCCAGGTCGTCCACCGCGGCGATTCGCGCGGGCAGGATCGCGTCGACAAAGGCGTCCCGGGTCGGGAAGTGCGCGTACAGCGTGCCGATGCTGACCCCGGCACTGCGGGCGATCTGCTCCAACGGCGCGTCGAGGCCGTGCTCGCCAAACGCGCGCGTCGCGGCGGCCAGCAGCTTGTCGCGGTTGCGGGCGGCGTCCGCGCGCAACGGCTTCGATCCGGTGGCCATGGGTCCCATCGTACAAAGTCGAGGCCACCCTCGGGTTTTGTGGTAGCTTCGATGGAAGTCGAGGGTGCCCTCGACTTGCCTCTGGGGAAGGAAGCCAAGCCATGACCATTCGCCCGACCGCTGTCGTTCTCGGAGCCGGACCCGGCCTCGGGATGTCGATGGCACGCCGGTTCTCCGCCGAGGGATATCAGGTCGCCCTCGTTTCGCGCACCGCTGAGCGGCACCCGGCCTACCTGGCCGAACTCGGCGACGCGGAGGCGTTCGTCGGCGACGTCCGGAACGGCATCGGGACGACGCTCGACGAAATCGCCGAACGATTCGGGGCCATCGACGTCGCCTACTACGGCCCGGCCGCGATCGAGCCGGACCGCATGCCCACGGACATCACCGAAGTGACCGTCGACGCTGTCGAGAAGGCGATGAGCTGGGTGTATCCGGCCGTCGAGGTGGTCGGCAAGCTGCTGCCGGGCATGCTGGAACGCGGCCGCGGCGGGTTCCTGTTCGCGGGCGGGCTGAGCGCGGTGCGGCCGATGCCCGCTCTCGGCGCGCTCGCGATGTCGTCAGCGGCCCTGCGGAACTACGCGCGAACGCTGCACGAACGGCTGGCCGGGACCGGCGTGTACGCGGGCAGCCTCACCATCGGCGGTCTGATCGAACGCGGCGACATCTACCGGATGGTCGTCGCGCAGCGGGAAAAATACGGCGACGCCGGCGGTCGCACCTTGGATCCGGATGCGATCGCCGGCGTCGCCTGGAAGATGTTCTCCGCCGGGGACTCGGCCGAGAGCGTGTTCGACGCCCTCTAGAGGTTCAGACCACCGTGAGGCGGTTCTCGAAGTCCTCCACCAGCTTGCGCCAGGCGCTCTGCTCGGCGTCGAACGGAGCGCTCGGCTCGAGCCGGCTCGGGTCCGGCCGCAGCACGAACGACACCAGCCAGCCGAGGCTTTCGTTGGCCGCCAGCGCGGTTTCGACGGTGTCGTCGCCCGCCCATTCGGCGGCGTCGGTGATCAGCTCGACGGCCAGCTCCAGCTGGGTCGGGTCGATCGACTCGGGGCCCTCGGCGATGTCCTCGTCGAGGCCGGGGAACACGTAGGTGTTGTCGGTGTCGACCTCGATCTCGAGCTCGTCGGCCGCCGCCTTCTCGCGCACCTCGTCCCAAGTGGACACCTCGGCGAGGTCGGTGTCGGCGAGCTCGTCCCCGGCCTTGATCGCCTTGAGCAGCGCCTTCGGCGAGCTGAACACGTCGATCTCGCCGTCGTTGCCGAGGAACACCGGCTTGTCGTCGAGGTAGCAGCGCAGCGTGTAGTACTCCGCACCGGAGGTGACGATCTTGATCGGGTCGATGCCGACCTCGCCCCAGAAGCCGACCGGCTCGTCCTCGGCGTCCTCGTCCTCGGTGTCGACCGCTTCGAGGTCTTCCGGCCCGCCGTCTTCTTCACCGGCCTCCGCCTCGGCGGATTCCTCGTGGAAGGCGGCCAGCTCTTCGGCGGTCTGCTCCAGCACCGCGGCGTCGACGTCCGGCACGGTCACCAGGTTGTCGATCGCGTCGAGCACGGTGTCCCACTTCTCGGAGACGGCCTTCGACAGGTCGTTCCACAGCGCTTCGCCCTCGCGCCCGGTGAACGGCAGCCGGCCCTGCTCCAGCAGCGAGAAGCCCTCGTAGGCGTCGAGCACCTCGTGCACCTCGTCCAGCTCGCACACGTCGGCGAGCGAACGCACGATGCCGACGATCTCGGCGAGTTCGCCGATCGTCCACGAGTCCGGCTCCTCGGCGACCAGCTCGGGCACGCCGACGAGGTCGTAGGAGTGGTCGTCGTCCGGGATCAGCTCGGGCACGTTCAGCGCGGGCACCGCGTCCCACGCCGGGTGGTCGAGCAGGTCGTGCTGCTCGGACGTGCGCACGAAGGCGGCGAGGTGCGCGGCGTCCGGGAAGGCGTACAGGTCGTCCTCGTCGCCGAGGAACGCTTCCCACTCCTCGCCGTCCTCCCGCCACCGCGGGGCCCAGAGGGTGACCACGTCGCCCTGCGGCAGCCCGAGCTCGATCGGGATGATGTCCTGTGCCATTGCCGAATCCTCCGCGAGTACCGCCCGTGTGCGCGCCCGCCTGCCTGTGGCCCCTCCGGCGACGCGCGGTACCGGAAGCCTACGGGTTAGGGCAAGGGCCCGCGATCTCCCCTGCACCTGCGGCCGGGCCCGGGATGGCACGATAGGTGCCGCGATGACTCTCACCGACCTCCTGCCAGCGGATCCCGACGCAGATGCCCTGTTCGAAGCCTTCACGACGTGGACGGCGGAGCGGGGCATCGAGTTGTACCCGGCGCAGGAGGAGGCGGTGATCGAGGTCGTCTCCGGGGCCAACGTCATCCTGTCGACGCCGACCGGCTCCGGCAAAAGCCTCGTGGCGGTCGGCGCGCACTTCACCGCGCTCGCGCACGGCAAACGCAGTTTTTACACCGCGCCGATCAAGGCCCTCGTCTCGGAGAAGTTCTTCCAGCTCATCGACATCTTCGGGGCCGACCAGGTCGGCATGATGACCGGCGATTCGAGCGTCAACGCCGATGCTCCGATCATCTGCTGCACCGCGGAAATCTTGGCGAACATCGCGTTGCGCGACGGTGCCGACGCCCCGGTCGGCCAGGTCGTCGCGGACGAGTTCCACTTCTATTCGGAACCGGACCGCGGCTGGGCGTGGCAGGTCCCGCTGATCGAGCTGCCGAACGCGCAGTTCGTGCTCATGTCGGCCACGCTCGGCGACGTTTCGTTCTTCGAAAAGGACCTGACCCGGCGGACCGGGCGGCCGACCGCGGTGGTCACGTCGGCGCAGCGGCCGGTGCCGCTCACCTTCCGGTACGCGCTCACGCCGCTGCACGAGACGATGTCCGAGCTGCTCAACGGCGGCCAGGCACCGGTGTATGTCGTGCATTTCTCGCAGGCCGCGGCCATCGAGCGGGCGCAGACGCTGATGAGCATCAACGTCACGACCAAGGCGGAGAAGGAGGCGATCGCCGACCTGCTCGGCGACTTCCGGTTCTCCGCCGGGTTCGGCAAGACGCTTTCGCGGCTCGTGCGGCACGGCATCGGCGTGCACCACGCGGGCATGCTGCCGAAGTACCGCCGGCTGGTCGAAACGCTCGCGCAGTCCGGCCTGCTGAAGGTGATCTGCGGGACGGACACCCTCGGCGTCGGCATCAACGTGCCGATCCGCACGGTGGTGTTCTCGGCGCTGACGAAATACGACGGCGTGCGGCAGCGGCATCTGAAGGCGCGCGAGTTCCACCAGATCGCCGGACGCGCCGGCCGGGCCGGGTACGACACCGACGGTTACGTGGTCGTGCAGGCCCCGGACCACGTGGTGGAGAACGCGAAGGCGCTGGAGAAGGCGGGCGACGACCCGAAGAAGAAAAAGAAGATCGTCCGGAAGAAAGCGCCGGAGGGCTTCGTCAACTGGACCGAGAGCACGTTCGACCGGCTGATCGCGGCCGAGCCGGAACCGCTCACGTCCAGCTTCCAGGTCAGCCACTCGATGCTGCTGAACGTGATTTCGCGGCCGGGCAACGCGTTCGACGCGATGCGGCATCTGCTCGAGGACAACCATTCGGACCGTCCGACGCAGCGGAAGCTGATCCTGCGGGCGATCGAGATCTATCGTTCGCTGCTCGCTGCCGGCGTCGTGGAAAGGCTGCCCGAACCGGACGCCGAGGGACGCATCGTCCGCCTGACCGTCGACCTGCAGTTCGATTTCGCGTTGAACCAGCCGCTTTCGCCGTTCGCGCTGGCCGCGATCGAACTGCTGGACATGGAATCGCCGTCGTACGCGCTGGACGTGGTGTCCATTGTGGAATCCACGGTGGACAACCCGCGGCCGGTGTTGTCGCAGCAGCAGTTCAAGGCGCGCGGTGAAGCCGTGCAGGCGATGAAGGCCGAGGGCATCGAGTACGACGAGCGGATGGAGCTTCTCGAATCCGTCACGTACCCGAAACCGTTGGAGGAGCTGCTTAACGCGGCTTATCAGTCCTATCGCGCCGGACACCCGTGGGTGGCGGATTACGAGCTGTCGCCGAAGTCGGTGGTGCGCGATATGTACGAGCGCGCGATGAACTTCGTGGAATACGTGGGCTTCTATCAGCTCGCGCGTTCTGAGGGTTTGGTGCTGCGCTACCTCGCCGACACTTACGACGCGTTGCGGCACACCGTGCCGGACGAGGCGAAAACCGAATCGCTGCAGGACCTCATCGAATGGCTCGGCGAACTGGTGCGCCAAGTCGACTCGAGCCTGCTGGACGAATGGGAAGCGCTGCGGCATCCGGACGAGGAAGGCCCGGTCTCGCACCGGCCGCCGCCCGAGCCGCCCGCGGTCACGCGCAACGAGCGGGCCTTCCGCGTGCTGGTGCGCAACGAGTTGTTCCGCCGGGTGGAGCTGGCTTCGCGCCGGGCGTACGACGAGCTGGGCGCGCTGGACGCCGCCTCCGGTTGGGACGCGGACGCGTGGGAAGACGCGATCGAGGACTACTTCGACGAGCACGATTCGCTCGGGATCGGCCCGGACGCGCGCGGTCCGGCTTTGCTGCTGATCGAGCAGGAGCCGGATCTCTGGCGGGTGCGGCAGATCTTCGACGATCCGGCTGGCGACCACGACTGGGGGATCAGCGCGGAGGTCGATTTGCGCGCCTCGGACGAGGCGGGCAGCGCGGTGGTCCGGATCGTGGACGTCAACCAGCTCTGAGCAGCCGGGTTTCCGGTCGCCGGACGAGCAGCACGGCGAGCATGATCAGCGAGAACGCGGGCATCGGGTAGCCGAGCGCGATCCCGGCGGCGGTGTCCGCGATCGGCGCGGCCAGCCCGGCGGTGAACACCCAGGTGGGCGCGGGCCGCGGTTTGGCGGCGGTGGACCACGGCGTGCGCGACCACGGCTTGGCGACCGAAATCCAGACCTGGAACGCCAATCCGCTCGCCATCAGCGCACTGCCCGCGGCTAGCTGCCACACCGGTACGGCGGTCGCGGCGGCCTGGGTGAGAGCAGGAGAGAGCAGGAAAATCCCGGCGTACAGCTGGATGAGCGTCAGGCCGAATTTGACCAGAACCCACCAATGCCGGAAGAAACCCCAGGCGGTGGCTCCGGCGAGAAGCAGACCGGTGAACGCGGCGGTGTTCGCCATGGGCGCGAGCAGCACGGCGTCGAGCCGTTTGGCCATGAGCATCGCCGGGCCCGCGTGGTGTCCGTCGAGCGCGACCAGCGTCAGCACGCACAGGGAGAGCGCCTGGCTCATCCATGCTACTGACGAGATTACGTGGAGCCATACCACTGTTTGCCGCCATCGCGGGGAAACCCGAGTCACCGGGCCAGTTTCGCGGCCGATCGGCGACTCGGGCATCCGGTGAAACCACCCAATTCGACCCTGAGGTCAGCTCTGGTCGCTCAGGGTCGGCGGTAACGCGGGAGCGGCCGCACGAGTGACCGCGAATCCACTGTGGACAGAAATGCGTGCGCAGTCGGTCGTGACAGGCGATTCAGGCGCTCATGAGCATGGATCGCGCGTCCAGGCCGTCGAACCACAGGCCGATCGCCAGCCCGGCCGCGGCTTCCAGCAGGGCGGCTCGGTCCAGTCCGCCAGCGGGCAGGGGAGTGCAGCCGACGTCTCGGACCAACTCAGTGGCCACGGCGACAGCCTCCGGGGCACCACAGAGCGGGACGCCGAGCGGGCGGCCTTCGAACAGCGGCGGGGTCATCCGCCAGACGTCCACGTGCGCGAGGTTGAACGCCTTCACCACCGATGCACCCGGGGCGTATCCGGCGATGCGAGCGGCCATCGGTTCGCCGGTCGCGCCGGGCGTGTTGGTGCAGTCGATCAGGACTTTGCCGGACAGGTCGAGGGGAGTGAGCAGGGCTTCGAGGGCGGTGGTGGGGACGGCCAGCAGAATGGCGTCCGCTCGGGCGGCGGCGTCGGCCCAAGACAGAACCTCCGCACCGAGTTCCGCTGCCAGGGCGGCGGCGTGCGAAGGGGAGCGGCCGGACACGGTCAGGTCGTGCCGGGTCCATTGGCCGCCGAGGGCGGACGCCATGCCGCCGGTGCCGAAGAGGGCGATGCGCATGGGAAGGTCTCCTGTCGTCGCGTGGTTGTACGGAAGCGACGTTATGGACCACGGCAGGAACCGAAAGGTAACTATGGAGTTCATCGCCGACTGCCGCACCCGGCTCGCATTCGACCTGGTGGGCAACACGTGGCATCCGGTCGTGCTGTGGGCGTTGAAGAACGGCCCGCTGCGGCACGGCGAGCTGCGCACGCGCATCGGCGGGATCAGCGCGAAGGTGCTCACCGAGGCGGTGCGCAAGCTGGAACGCGACGGGCTCGTCGAGCGCGCTTCGGGGGCATATCAGCTCACCGAACTCGGGGTGAGTTTCCTCGGGCCGATCGAGGGATTCGGGCGCTGGGCGGCGGAATACGGCGATCAGGTGCTCGAAGCGCAGCTAGCTCACGAGGGCAACGGCCTCGCTCGCGCTAGTTCGAGCAGCGGTACGGCCGCCGCGGCGTCGGTGACCAGTGTCGACACCAGCCCGGACCGCAGCACGGCGTCCACGGCCTCGGCTTTCGGCCGGCTGTAACCGATCGCGATCACCTCGGGGACCGCCATCAGCTCCTCGTGGCTGATCGCGAGCACGTGGTGCGCCAGTCCGGTGCCGAGCGAGTTGCCGTCCGCGTCGAACAGCCGCGCGGCGACCTCGGCGGTCGCGCCCCGGGCGGCGATGGCGGCGCGTTCGGCCTCGTCCAGGGCGTCGTACACAGTGGACTCCCCGGCCTCCCACGAACCGATGCTCACCACGGCCTTGGTGAGTTTCCCGAACTGCGCGAACGTTTCCGCGATGCCCGGCTGGTGCCGCAGGATCTCGGTGGTCCGCCGGTCGGGCAGGACGAGCGGGCCGAAAATCGGGTACGAATCGCCGCCGGACACCGACGTCACGCGGCTGACCGTCTCCACCGAACGGCCGCGCATGTCCATCCCCGCCTGCACTCCGCACAACTGCACGATCGGGCAGCGCGGCAGGGTCCGGATCGCCTCGGTCATCGCGTTGACCGACCGCGCCCAGGACAGCCCGATGACGTCGTCCGGGGTGGCGATCTCCTCCAGCAGCCGGGCGGCCAGCGCGCCGACCTTCGTGCGGACGATCTCCCTCGGTTCCTTCTCGGCTGCTCGTTCGAGCACGAGCACGCGGTCCAGCCGGTAGGCGCGGCGGATGTCGTCGGACAGTTCGACGTCGATCGGCGCGGGCAGGTCGAACTCGATCCGCACCAGCCCGCTTTCGAGCGCCGTGTCCAGCATCCGCGCGACCTTGAAGCGGCTCACGCCGAACTCCTCGGCGATCTCCAGCTTCGAGGCGCCCTGCACGTAGAACCGCCTGGCCATGGTCGCCAGCAACAGCGTCTCGGTCAGCGGCGGTGACCCCTTTTTCCTGCTCACATGAGCAGGATAGCGCAAAAATGAGCTTTGCTGGTTGACGGATCCCCAGGTTGCGGCCTCTAATGCCTACGCATGTTACTACGGCATAAGTCAAAATCGCTCAAATGAGCACCTTGGAAGGTGATGACGCATGCGCGCCGCGATCGTGGACCGGCCCGGGGAGATCCGGGTCGGCGAGGTTCCCGATCCGAAGCCCGGGGAGCGCCAGGTCGTCGTGAAGGTGGGTGCCTGCGGGATCTGCGGCACGGACCTGCACATCGCCGACGGCCACTTCCCGCCGACCCCGTATCCCATCGTTCCCGGGCACGAGTTCTCCGGGGAGATCGTCGAACTCGGCGCGGACGTGCCCGCCGAGTGGAAGCTCGGCGACCGGGTCGCGGTCGACCCGTCGATCTACTGCGGATACTGCACCCCGTGCCGTTCCGGGCACGGCAACCTCTGCGCGAACTGGAACGCCACCGGCGACACGGTCAACGGCGCGTTCGCCGAGTACGTCGCGGTGCCCGCCGACACCTGCTACCGGATGCCCGACTCGATGACCTGGGAACAGGGCGCGCTGGTCGAACCCGTTTCCTGTGCGGTGCACGGCGTGCGCCGGATCGGCGTGGAGGCGGGCGAACGTTTCCTCGTGGTCGGCGCGGGCACGATGGGCCTGATCATGCAGCAGCTGCTGCTCCGTGCGGGCGCGCACGTGACGATGGTCGACCGCAACGCCGCACGGCTGCCTCGCGCGACCGACCTCGGCGCGACCGCGGTGGCCTCCGATGTGTCCGAATTGGACGAGGAGCGCTTCGACGCCGCGGTGGACTGCACTGGCGCGGCACCCGCCATCGAGGCCGCGTTCAACGCGCTTCACCGCGGTGGCCGGTTGCTCGTGTTCGGGGTCGCCCCGGCCGAAGCACGTGTCGCGCTTTCGCCCTTCCGCATCTACAACGACGAAATCACCATCGTCGGTTCGATGGCCGTGCTGAACAGCTACGGCAACGCGCTCGACCTGGTCGCGAACGGCTACATCGACACCGAAGCGCTGATCACCGACACGCTTCCGCTCGAGCAGTACCCCGAGGCGCTGGCGAAGATGCGCAGCGGGTCCGGCCTCAAGATCCAGGTGCTGCCCGGAGGTGGTGGCGGTGCGTAAACTCCTGTGCCTCCTGGCCGCGACAGCGTTGTTAGTGACGGGATGCGCCGGAGCCGGGGCGCTCGGCACCGGCGGGCGGACACTGGTCGTCGCGATCGTGTCCAATCCGCAGATGAAGGACGCCATCTCGCTCAAGGGCGAGTTCGAGCAGGCCAACCCCGGGATCAAGCTCAAGTTCGTCTCCCTGCCGGAAAACGAGGCAAGGGCGAAGATCACCGCGTCCACCGCCACCCAGGGCGGCGAGTTCGACGTGGTGATGATCAGCAATTACGAGGCTCCGCAATGGGCGGCCAACGGCTGGCTGGAGAACCTCGAACCGCACATGAAGGCGACGCCGGGGTACGACGAAGCCGACTTCATCCCGAGCATCCGGCAGTCGCTGTCGTATGAGAACCAGATGTACGCGGTGCCGTTCTACGGCGAATCGTCCTTTGTGGTCTATCGCAAGGACCTGTTCCAGAAGGCCGGGCTGAACATGCCGGCGCATCCGACGTGGGAGCAGATCGCCGATTTCGCCGCGAAACTCGACGACAAGAAGGCCGGTGTAGCCGGGATCTGCCTGCGTGGCAAGCCGGGCTGGGGCGAGAGCCTCGCGCCGTTCACGACGGTGGCGAACACCTTCGGCGCGCAATGGTTCGACAAGAACTGGAACGCGAAGCTGACCAGCCCGGAGTTCACCCAGGCGGCTAACTTCTACGTGAACCTGCTGCGCGAACACGGCGAGGTCGGCGCTTCCAGCGCCGGGTTCACCGAATGCGGCACGAAGTACGCCCAGGGCAACGCGGCGATGTGGTACGACGCCACGTCGATGACCGGCACCACGGAAGACCCGAAGACCAGCCACGTCGTCGGCAAGAACGGCTACGCCGCCGCTCCGGTGGAGAAGACCCAGGCGAGCGGCTGGCTCTACACCTGGGCGCTGGGCATTCCGAAGGTCGGCAAGAACAAGGACGACGCCTGGAAGTTCATGGCGTGGATGACGAACAAGGAGTACGCGAAGAAGGTCGGCGAGACCTACGGCTGGAACCGGGTGCCGCCGGGCACGCGCAAGTCGACCTATGAGATCCCGCAGTACAAGGAAGCCGCGAAGGCCTACGCCCAGCCGACGCTGGACGGCATCGCGGCGGCCAACCAGCAGAAGACGATGGCGAACCCGGTGCCGTACCCGGGCATCCAGTTCGTCGGGATCCCGGAGTTCCAGGACCTCGGCACCCGGGTGAGCCAGCAGCTGTCCGCCGCGATCGCCGGTCAGACCTCCGTCGCCGACGCGCTCGCGCAATCGCAGAAATACGCGGAATCCGTCGGAAAGTCCTATCAGGAGGTGCAGCGATGAGCACCCTCTCCGTCCCCGCCGGAACCGCGCCGGCGACCGTGAAGCCCGCTGCGAGGAAAGTGACCGGTTCGGCCGGGAAACGACGGCTGCCGCTGCTGCCCGCGCTGATCTTCGTGATCGCGGTGACGCAGATTCCCTTCCTGCTCACCGTGTTCTACTCGTTCCAGTCGTGGAACCTGGTGCGGCCGGGCTCGCGGCATTTCGTCGGGTTCCGCAACTACATCGACGTCTTCACCGACACGACGTTCCTCGGCGCGCTGCTGAACACAGTGGTGCTCACCGTGGTTTGCGTGTTCCTTTCGCTGTTGCTCGGGCTCGGGCTCGCCGTCCTGCTGGACCGGAAGTTCTTCGGTCGCGGCTTTGTCCGGACGCTGCTGATCACACCGTTCCTGATCCTCCCGGCGGCCGGTGCGCTGCTGTGGAAGACGACAATGTTCGACCCGACGTACGGGCTGCTGCATTTCGTGTTCGGCACGGACACGGACTGGCTTTCGCAGTTCCCGCTGGCCGCGGTGATGGCGCAGATCATCTGGCAGTGGACGCCGTTCATGACGCTGCTGATCCTCGCCGGGCTGCAGAGCCAGTCGAAGGAGGTGCTGGAGGCGGCGTCGGTGGACGGCGCGAGCCGCTGGCGCACCTTCGTGTCGATCACGCTGCCGCATCTGTCGCGGTTCCTGCAACTGGCCACGCTGCTCGGCGCGATCTACATCGTGAACAGTTTCGACGCGATCTTCCTGATGACGCAAGGCGGTCCGGGCACGGCCAGCACGAACCTGCCGTTCTACATCTACCAGCGCGCGTTCGAGGGCTTCGACATCGGACAGTCGTCCGCGATGGGCGTCGTGGTGGTCATCCTGACGATGATCGTCGCCACGTTCGCGCTGCGGCTGATGTTCCGCGCGTTCTCCGTGGACGGAGGAGTCAAGTGAGCACCGCAACCGCCACCGCGTCGCCCGCCGCCACCGACACCGCGCCGCCTCCTCGGCGCAGGACCAAACGCCGCTACGGTCCGGGCACGCTGACCGTCGCGACCTGGATCGTCGCGATCCTCTTCGTTTTCCCGTTGCTGTGGATGATTCTCACCGCGTTCAAACAGGAAAACGACGCCTACACCGATCCGCCGAAGCTGTTCTTCAGCCCGACGTTCGACCAGATCTCGAACGTCCTCAACAGCGGTTTCCTGCCGTACCTGGGAAATTCGGCGTTCGTCACGGTGATCTCGACGCTGCTCGTGCTGCTGCTGGGAATTCCGGCCGCGTACGCGCTGTCGCTGGCCCCGGTCAAGGGCACGAAGAACGCGCTGGGCTTCTTCCTGTCGACCAAGATGCTGCCGATCGTGGCCGCGATCATCCCGCTGTACGTCATCTCGCAGAACACCAACCTGCTGGACACGGTGTGGGCGCTGATCATCCTGTACACCGCGATGAACCTGCCGCTCGCGATCTGGATGATGCGGTCGTTCTTCCTGGAAGTGCCCGGCGAAATGATCGAGGCGGCGCGGATCGACGGCGCGAATCTGCCGACGCTGCTCCGCAAGATCATCATGCCGGTGGTCGCGCCGGGAATCGCCGCGACCGCGCTGATCTGCGTGATCTTCTCCTGGACGGAGTTCTTCTACGCGGTCAACCTCACCGCCGCCCGCGCCGGCACCGTGCCGGTGTTCCTGGTCGGCTTCATCACGAGCGAGGGCCTGTACTGGGCCCAGCTGTCCGCCGCCGCGCTGCTGGCCTCGCTGCCGGTGATGATCGTGGGCTGGATCGCGCAGAACCATTTGGTGCGCGGGCTGTCCATGGGCGCTGTGAAGTAAGGGAGAACGCAGATGTCCGCTGAAGTGATCTACGACCAGGCGTCGCGTATCTACCCCGGGAACCCGGGCGTCCGCGCGGTCGACCAGCTGAGCCTCGAGGTCCCGGACGGCGAATTTCTCGTGCTCGTCGGCCCGTCCGGTTCGGGCAAGTCCACCGCGCTGCGGATGCTCGCCGGACTGGAAGACGTCAACGAGGGCTCGATCCGGATCGGCGACCGCGACGTGACCGACCTGCCGCCGAAGGACCGCGACATCGCGATGGTGTTCCAGTCCTACGCGCTGTACCCGCACATGACGGTCGCCGACAACATGGGTTTCGCGTTGAAATTGCGCGGTTTCTCGTCGGCCGACATCAAGAAGCGGGTCGACGAGGCCGCGACGATGCTCGACCTGTCGCGGTACCTCGACCGCAAGCCGAAGGCGTTGTCCGGCGGGCAGCGGCAGCGGGTCGCGATGGGCCGGGCGATCGTGCGCGAGCCGAGCGTGTTCCTGATGGACGAGCCACTGTCCAACCTGGACGCGAAACTGCGCGTGGAAACCCGGGCCAACATCGCGAAACTGCAGCAACGGCTCGGCACGACGACCATCTACGTGACCCACGACCAGGTCGAGGCCATGACGATGGGCGACCGGGTAGCGGTGCTGAAGGACGGCGTGCTGCAGCAATGCGATTCGCCGCGGTCGTTGTACGAGAAGCCGGCGAACTCGTTCGTGGCCGGTTTCATCGGGTCGCCGGCGATGAACCTGGCGACCCTGCCCCTGACCGACGGCGGCGTTCAGCTGGGCGACCTGGTGGTGCCGCTGCCCACCGAGGTGCGGACAGCGGCGGCTGGGCTGTCCGAGATCGTCTTCGGGATCCGGCCGGAGTCGCTGCGCCTGGTCGGCGAGGCGGACGAGGGCTTCGAGCTGGTGGTGGAGCTGGTCGAAGAACTGGGCGCGGACGCGTACCTGCACGGCAAGGTCGGGGACGACCGATTCGTGGTCCGGGTCGACGGACGGACACCGCCCCGGATCGGCGACAACGTCCGGGTGGCGTTGCGCGGCGAGGGCGAGACGCACGCGTTCGATCCGAAGACGACGCTGCGGCTGGGCTGAGCGGAGGTGTCGGTGCCGGTGCTCTCCGGCACCGACACCTAGCTCTCACGGGGGAGATGCCTCCCCCGCGCGCCCGATCCTTTCCGCTGCATTTCGCGCGAGGCTTGGCGCATGTCGCTGAAGCAAGCGGAGCTGAGCAAGTGGCCGGGTTACGTCGCCGCGGCCTGGGGATTGCTGTTCGCGGTCCCCAGCTTCGTCTGGGCGACCGGCAACACCTTCGGCGCGCAATCGACGGTGTCGCCGCCGCTGGTCAAACTGGCGCAGGACCGGGTGCCGTGGTTCGTGGCCGTCCTGGTGATCACTGGTCTGCTGAAGGTTTTCGGTGCCGTGATCGGCGTCAGTCTGACCCGGCCGCTCGGCCGATGGCTCAGCCGGGCGATGGTGCTCTGCGGCGGTGGTGCGGCGATCCTGCTGACCTGGCACGGCGGGCTGTTCGTCGTGCAGGGCGTGCTGGTCAAGACGGGAGCCTTCGCGGTCGAACCCACTGCGCTGGTCAACTGGTATCTCTACCTCTGGGGGCCGTGGTTCATCGCGGGTGGTCTCGCGTTCGCCGGAGCCGCCGCGCTTTACCTCAGGCGCAGCGATGACCGGCGCACGTTGACGCGGTACGGAGCGGTCGGCGCGCTCGGTGCCTTGGCGCTGTCGATTGCCGCGCTCGCGACAGGTCTTGGCTGAGTCAGCGGAGGGCTCCGGCGAGGACGGTGGCCGCCATCTGCCGGACGGCTTCCTCGCTCGGAGGCTCCCCAGTCCGATCGGCGAAGAGCAGATGACCCGCCCCGATGAGCGTCGGAGCCAACGTCTGTACATCGGCATCCGGAGCGAGCCGGCCGAGGTTTCGTTCCGCGGCAAGGTAATCCGCGAGCACGTTCGCCGCGTCGGTCGCCAGCGGAATCCCCGGGCCCGGCCGCGCCGCCCGGAGCCGGTGCCGGAGTTCGTCGCGGAAGGTGATCAGGGCGACGATCGACACCGCGACTGACGAGAAGACTTCGGTGAGCACCTCGGCCACCGTTTCGACCACGTCGCCGGTTCCGGCTCCGGCGCGCAGGTCGTCCGCGCGGGCTTCGAGCCGATGGATCCGGTCGAGCACCAGAGCGGCGAGGAACGCGTCGAAATCCTCGAAATGCCGGTGCAGCACGCCCTTCGCGCAATCCGCTTCGGTGGTGACGGCGCGGCTGGTGAGTCCGCTCGGCCCTTCGCGCAGCAAAACCCGTTCCGCGGCATCGAAAAGCTGGGCGCGCACGTCGCGGAGATGGATCCCGGTGGGCAACTCGACCGTCCTCTCTAGCCATAGTGGGCGCTTGCCCACTATGGTGGGCACATGCCCACTTTACCCGGTTCCGAACCGCATCAGCACCGGACCATGGCGGAATCGTTCGGCGTCGATCCCGAGCGCTACGACCGAGCCCGCCCGCGTTACCCGGACGAGTTGGTGACCGCTGTCCTCGCGGCGAGCCCGGGGAAGGAAGTTCTCGACATCGGCTGCGGTACCGGCATCGAAGGGCGGCAATTCCTCGCGCGCGGCGCGGTGGTGCTCGGCGTGGAGCCGGACGCGCGGATGGCGGAGTTCGCGCGGCGCGATTTCCCGGTCGAGGTCGCGAAATTCGAGGACTGGGACCCGGCGGGACGGACGTTCGACGCCCTCGTGTCCGGACAGGCATGGCACTGGGTCGAGCCGGGCGCGGGAGCCGCGAAGGCCGCACGGGTGCTCCGTCCGGGCGGCCGGTTCGTCGCGTTCTGGCACGTCTTCATGCCGCCGGAAGAAATTTCGCACGCCCTGGCGGACGCGTTGCGCCGGGCGATGCCGGACTCGCCGTTCAGCGGCAACTACCTGAAAAGCCCCAGCGCACAGGCCTATCAGCCGATGCTCGACAAGGCCGCGGCCGGCCTGGCCGGGACCGGCGCGTTCGCCGAAGCGGAGAACTGGCATTACGAATGGACGCAGGACTACCGCCGCGACGAGTGGCTGGACCTGCTCGCCACGCAGGGCGGCGTCACCGTGGCGACTCCGGAGCAACGCGACCAGGTGCTCGCCGAGGTCGGCGAAGCGATCGACGCGCGCGGCGGCCACCTGACGACGAAGTACTCGACCGCCGCGGTGACCGCCGTCCGCTTGTCCTGACCGCCGGTCACTCCTCCAGCGAAAGCGCTTGGCTCGGGCAGATGTTCACGGCCTCGCGCGCCTTCTCGACCAGTTCGCCGTCCGGAGTGTCGTTGAGGACGATGACCGTGCCGTCGTCCTCGCTCTGGTCGAACAGCGCGGGCTCGGTGAGCACGCACTGGCCGGCGCCGACGCACTTGCCGGTGTCCGCGATGATCTTCATGATGGCCTCTTCCTGGCTTGTGGTGGGAGCACTCTGATCTCTACCAGGTCACCGGCAACTGGTACAGGCCGAAGATCGTGGCGTCTTCCTTCACCGGGATCTCGTCGACCGGCAGCACGCTCTTCAGCGTCGGGATGCGGCGGAACAGCGTGTCGAACACGATCTGCAGCTCCATCCGCGCCAGGTTCTGGCCGAGGCACTGGTGCGGTCCGAACCCGAACGCGACGTGGTGGCGCGCACCGCGTTCGAGGTCGAGCTTTTCCGGGCTCTCGAACACCTCCGGGTCCCAGTTCGCGGCGTAGCCGAGCACGAGCACGCCCTCGCCTGCTTTGATCGTGACGCCGCCGATCTCCACGTCCTCGGTCGCGACCCGGGCGGTCGCGCCTTCGACGATCGTGAAGTAGCGCAACAGTTCCTCGACCGCGAGGAGCGTCTTGCCCGGATCGGCCTCGATCGTCGCGCGCTGCCCGGGATTCTCCAGCAGCCCGATGGTGCCGAGCGAAATCATGTTCGCGGTCGTCTCGTGCCCGGCGACCAGCAGCAGGAAGGCCAGCCCGATCATCGCGTCGTGGTCGTAATTGCCCTGCTCGCGGCGTTTGACGATCTGCCTGCCGAGGAGGTCGTCAGTCGGGTCTTTCTCTTTCGCCGCGACGAGGCCGCTGAGGTACTCGCGCAGTTCCTCGGACGCCTTCTTGCGGTCCTCGATACTGGTGCTGCGCCGGATGAGCGCCATCGTGCGCTGCTGGAAGTAATCGTGATCGGTGTACGGGACGCCGAGGAGCTCGCAGATCACCAGCGACGGCACCGGCAGCGACAGTTTTTCCACCAGGTCCGCCGGTTTCGGCCCGGCGAGCATTTCGTCGATGAGCCCGTCGACGATCTCCTGGATCCGCGGCCGCATCGCCTCGACGCGCTTCACGGTGAACTCGCCGAGCACCTCCCGGCGGGCCTCGCCGTGCTCGGGCGCGTCCATCCCGATCATGGCTTTCTGCTTGGTGTTGCTGAGGATCGCGGCCCCGCCCTCGGCCAGGAACGGGAAGCCGGGCAGGAACCGGTCGGAGGAAAACCGGCGGTCGCCGAGGATCTGCCGGGCTTCCGCGTGCCGCGTGGCGACCCAGGCTTGTTTGCCGCCGGGGATCTGCACCCGGGTGAGCGCGCTTTCCTCGCGCATCCGGACGTACTGCTCCGGCTGGGAGAACGGGCAGGTGCGGGCGACCGGCATGCGGAGTTCTTCAGTGGCAGTCATCGTTTCCCCCCTTCACCAGCTCACCGGGAGGCAGTACAGCCCGAAGACGCCGGAATCGTGTTTGAACGGCAACTGCTCGACCGGCACGGCGAGACGCAGCGTCGGGATGCGGCGGAAGAGCGTGTCGAACACGATCTGCAGCTCCATCCGGGCGAGGTTCTGGCCGAGGCACTGGTGCGCGCCGAAGCCGAAGGCGACGTGGTGACGGCCGCCGCGGGTGATGTCGAGCCGCTCGGGCTCGGGAAAGACCTCGGGGTCGAAGTTGGCCGCGTAGCTCAGGCCGAGGACGCCCTCGCCGGCCTTGATGGTGACGCCCGCGATGTCGACGTCCTCGAGCGCGACGCGCGTGGTGGCGAGTTCCGCGATGGTGAAGTAGCGCAGCAATTCTTCGACGGCGTCGAGGGTTTTGCCCGGGTCCTCCTTGATCGCGGCGAGCGCGTCGGGGTTCTCCAGCAGCGCGACGGTGCCGAGTGAAATCATGTTCGCCGTGGTCTCGTGTCCGGCAATGAGCAGCAGGAAAGCCAGCGACACGAGGTCGTCGTGGTCGTAGGCGCCTTCCTCGCGCTTCTTCGCGATCTGGCGGCTGAGCAGATCGTCCGCTGGTGCGGTTTCCTTGAGGGATACCAGCTTGGACAGATAATTCTGCAGCTCTTCGACCGCGTGCCCGCGCTCTTCGACGCTCGATTCGCGGTTGAGGATCTGTGAGCTGTGCTTCTGGAAGAAGTCGTGGTCGGAGTACGGGACGCCGAGCTGTTCGCAGATGACCAGGGACGGCACCGGAAGCGAAAGCGCCGACACCAGGTCGGCGGGCTGGTCGCCGGCCAGCATCGCGTCGATGTGCTGGTCCACGATCTCCTGGATGCGCGGCTGCAGCGCCTTCATCCGCTTGACGGTGAACTCGCCGACGACGCTGCGCCGCGCCGGGCCGTGTTCCGGCGCGTCCATCGCGATCAGCGACGGGCGCAGCTTCGGGCGGCGCTGCTGGCCGTCCTTGAACAGGATCGGGAAACCGGGGTTGAAACGGTTCGAGCTGAACCTCGGGTCGTTCAGCATCGCCCGGAGGTCCTCGTGCCGGTTCAGCACCCAGGCGCGCTGGCCGCTGTGTTCGAGCTCGACGTAGTGCGCGCGAGCGTCGCGGAAACGGTCGTAGCCCGGTGGCGGCGCGAACGGGCACGTGCGCTTCATCGGGAACGCGGCCCGCTCCGGCTGTGTGCGGCTGGGCTGGGCGACTTCGGTCATCTGAACCCCCTGTGGTGGGTTTGCCCCGTTACGGAATGAATGTGGAGGATTACATTCCGGTTCACTGCCCAAGGTACCGAAGTGGAGGATCTTCGTCCACTAGCAACGGGGTGACAATTGCTGTCCGCCCCAGGTTGCGGGCACGTTTGCGCAGTTGGTCCGGCGTGCGAGAATGCGCGCCAACCGGGAAGAGGAAAGGCCGGGTATGAGTGCAGACCCCGAGACACCGCTGCGGGCGGACGCGCAACGCAACCGCGACCAGATCATCGCCGCGGCTCGCGCCATCTTCGCCAGCCACGGTCCCGAGGTCCCGATGGAGGAGATCGCGCGCGCCGCAGGTGTCGGCGTAGGCACCCTCTACCGGCGCTTCCCGGACCGCGACGCGCTCATCCGCGCGGTGGCGGTCGACAACTTCGCGGGCGTGCTGGACGACGCGAAGCGGCTGTCAGTGGAAGCGCCGACGGCGTGGGACGCCTTGGTGCAGCTGCTGTATCAAGGCGCGGAACTGCAGTTGTCGATGCAGCTGGCGATGCTGTCGCAGCGTGCGCACGAAATTCTCAAGAATGACCCCGAGGTGGCTCGCCTGCGCGAAGCGGTTCTGCTTGAGGTCGATGACCTGGTGCTCCGGGCGCAGGCCGAGGGGTCGCTGCGGAAAGACGTGGGCGCGGGTGACGTCGCGGTGCTGTTCGCCCGCATCGTGCGGCAGTTGCCCGCGCATCGGCTGAAGATGCCGGAGCTGGCGACCGCCCGCAGCATCGCCATCATGATCGACGGCCTGCGCGCCGGCCCGGTCACTCCGTTGCCGGGGCGGCCGATCGGCAAGGAAGACTTGCTCTGACCGTCTTTTGGGACGCGACGGGCCGTCCGGGGTTGCCCCGGCGGGGGTGATCTCACATCGGGTCATCGTCTTCCGGGTGCGGACGTCTTATCTCGTGAAGGCCGGTGCGGAGCCGCCGGAAACACGAGAGGGGACGACCATGAAGAACATCTGCAGGATCGCCGTTGCCGTCGCTGTCGCCGGAGGCGCTGCCGCGCTCTTCGCGGGGACGGCCGGCGCCACGACCGCGGAGTCGTCGGCATTGCCGTGCACGGCGAATCAGTTCAGCACCAAGCTCGTCTACGGCGGCGCAGGCGCGGGCCAGCGTCAGGCGGCGCTGCAGTTCACCGCGAACCCCGGCGAACGGTGCGTCTTGCCTGGCCGGGCCGATGTCGACCTGGTCGGAGCCCACAACGTCCTGGTCAACAACGAGGCGCCGGCCGACGCCCCGCCGGTGCTGATCGCGAACGGTTCGTCGGCGTACGTACCGCTGCACTGGACCGCGATCGGGTCCGACGACGAGCAGCAGACGCCGAACGCGGTGACCGTCACCGCTCCGGCCGACTCCAACCCGCACGGGGACCCGATCGACCCGAATGTGTCGGTGGACTGGACCTTCGGTGCGGTGGACGCCAACGCGGACAGCCACACGCTCGACGTCGGCGCGCTGACGTCTGGCGAAGCGCCTGCGGCGTAAGGGATTCTCCGCGGTCAGTCGGGCGGGGCTGCGCGGGTGAGCGCATCGAGCGCCCGAAGCAGCACCGCCCGGGCCGCGTCGCCCTCGGCCGCGACTGTCCACAGTAGATCCGCGACCTCGTGGTACGGGTCGACGTCGCTCGCGATGTGCTCGCCCTCCGGGGTTTCGACCATCGCGACGTCGTCGACGACCCAGAAGTCCGCGGTGACCGGATAGGGCACGACAACGTCCGCGGGGATGATCCCGAAGCGGATATTGGGGGTGCCGAGCAGTGCGAGCAGCTTGTGCACCTGCGCGATCATCACGTCCCGCGGCGCGTTCGGATAACGCAGCGCGGCCTCGGAGGTGAGCAGTTCGATGGTCCGGCCGGGTTCGTAGAGGATCTGCTGGCGTTGCATTCGCGCCCGGACCGCCTCGGTGATGTCCTGGTCGCCGCCGTGGATCCGGGCGTGGGCAAGCAGCGTATGCCGTGCGTACTCCGGGGTTTGCAGTAATCCGGAGACAATTCTGAGGTCTACCGCGCGAATTCGTAGCGCTCGCGCCTCGCGGGCAATGGATTCCTCTTGCCGGGCCCGATGTCCCTCGCGGACTTTGTCTTTCCAGCTGGCGTGCGCGTCGCGGACCTCGACCAGCTGCTCCCGCAGCTGTTCGGCCAGCTCCGGAGGTCCGCCGACCGCGGCGACCCAGGCGTCGAGGTCGTCGTCGCCGACGGTCTGCCTGCCGTTTTCGATCTTGCTGACCTTGGGCGCGTTCCAGCCGATGGCCTTGGCGAAGTCCTTTCCCGTCTCGAAGCCCGCGTCGACCCGGAGCCGGCGCAGGCGATCGCCGAGCTCTGCCCGGCGTTTCTCGAAACTGGTAGGCACTCGCCCTCGCTATCGCATGCGGAATTCCTCGAACCCGAGGGCATCTTCCCACACCTGGGGTCGAGTTTCGAGAAATCCTGGGTGGCTAGTGCCTCTGAATCGCCGGGATGCCTTGCCTTGCCCGCGCAGGCCCGTCGTGCTCAGGCTTCCCGCGGGAAGAACTTGAGCAGGCCGGCGGGGATTTCGACGGCCGTCTCGGTGTCCGGCATGCCGCGTTCGTGCAGTTGCCGCAGCGCCTGCTCGTCGGTAACCCGGTATCCCTGGACGACGTACGTGCCGCGGTTGGTGCGATAAGCGTTGGGGCAGTTGCCGCCCGCGCTGGTGGTGCCGAGGAACTCGAGGTCGAGTGCTTCTTCGGACTGAGCGGGATGCAGGGTCATGCGGAGTCCTCCTGACGTGCTGACAGCGCCCGTACCGGACACGGGGCGGTCGAAATTTCCCCAATGGCACATGTTGGCAGAGAATTTCGCGAAAGGATAGAGTCGAGACGCGAAATGCTGAGGCCCGGCGGTCCTCAGGCGAGTCCGGTGTCCGCGACCGGTGAGGTCGATCGCGGACAGCGGGGGTGCTGTGTGTTCGGCTGCCGTCCTGCCCGCGCGGACGGCGACGTGTACGGCGGCAAACAAAAACCGCCGTTCCGGGGCAACCGGAACGGCGGTTCGCGTGGAACTCGACGGTCAGACGCCGATGGGATGCCAGACGGTTTTCGCTTCCAGGTACCGCCGGAGGCGGGACAGGTCTGGTTCGGCGGTCCAGTCTGATTCGGCGTCGGGGACGGACAGGACTCGTTTCACGGTCCCGGCCGCTTCCTGGGCCAGGGTGACGCGGTCCTCGGAGGTGGCGCCGGTCGGGTCCAGGGCGTTGACGTCTCCGTGGGAAGCCAGCCATGGGCCCAGTTCCGCGGCGCGGCCGGTCAGGATGTTCGCGACTCCGCCGGGGACGTCGGAGGTGGCCAGGACCTCGGACAGCGTGATCGCGGGCAGCGGGCGCTCCGCGCTGGAGACCAGGACCGCCGTTGAGCCGGTGGCGAGGACGGGAGCCAGGACCGTCACCAGGCCCAGCAGGGAGGACTCTTGCGGGGCCAGGACGCCGACGACGCCGGTCGGCTCGGGCGTGGTGAAGGAGAAGTACGGGCCGGCAACCGGGTTGGCGGCACCCAGGACCGACGCGATCTTGTCGGTCCAGCCCGCGTACCAGACCCAACGGTCGATGGCGGCGTCCACAAGGGACTCCGCCTTTTTCGCCGGGACGCCTTCGCAGGCCGCTACCTCGGCGGCGAACTGGGCGCGGCGGCCTTCCATCACCTCGGCCACGCGGTAGAGCACCTGGCCTCGGTTGTATGCAGTTGCCGACGACCAGCCGGGGAAAGCCTTGCGGGCGGCGGACACCGCGTCGCGCAGATCCTTGCGCGACGCGTGGGCCGCGTTGGCCAGGAAGGAGCCCTTGGCATCGGTGACGGGGTAGACCCGGCCCGATTCCGAGCGGGGGAATTTGCCGCCGATGTAGAGCTTGTAGGTTTTGGCGACGGAAATCCGGTCAGACATTGAGGTAGGCCTCCAAACCGGTGCGTCCGCCTTCGCGGCCGAAACCGGACTCCTGGTAACCGCCGAACGGGGCGGCGGGGTCGAAGCGGTTGAACGTGTTGGCCCAGACAACGCCGGCCCGGAGCTGGTTCGCCATCCACAGAATGCGCGAACCCTTCTCGGTCCAGATGCCCGCCGACAGCCCGTACGGCGTGTTGTTCGCCTTCGCCACGGCCTCTTCCGGCGTGCGGAAGGTGAGGACCGACAGCACCGGGCCGAAGATCTCCTCGCGGGCGATCCGCATCGACTGGTGGACTTCGGAGAACACGGTCGGCGCGAAGAAGAACCCGCGGTCCGGCACCGGGCACGGGCTGGTCCAGCGCCGCGCGCCTTCCGCGTCGCCGGATTCGACCAGGCCGCGGATCTTCGCCAGCTGCTCGGCCGAGTTGATCGCGCCGACGTCGGTGTTCTTGTCCAGCGGGTCGCCCAGCCGCAGCGTCGACACCCGGTACCGGAGCTTCTCCAGCACCTCCTCGGCCACCGATTCCTGCACCAGCAACCGCGAGCCCGCGCAGCAGACGTGGCCCTGGTTGAAGAAGATCCCGTTGACGATCCCCTCCACCGCCTGGTCCAGCGGTGCGTCGTCGAACACCACGTTCGCCGCCTTGCCGCCGAGTTCCAGCGTCAGCTTCTTGCGGGTGCCCGCGACGGTGCGCTGGATCAGCTTGCCGACCTCCGTGGAGCCGGTGAACGCGATCTTGTCGACGTCCGGATGCTCCACAATGGACGCTCCGATGTCGCCCGCTCCGGGCAGGATGTTCACCACGCCCGGCGGCAGCTCCGCCTGCTGGCAGATCTCGGCGAAGACCAGCGCGGTCAGCGGGGTGGTCTCAGCGGGCTTGAGCACCACGGTGTTGCCGGTGGCCAGCGCCGGGGCGATCTTCCACGCCAGCATCAGCAGCGGGAAGTTCCACGGGATCACCTGGCCCGCGACGCCGAGCGGCTTCGGGTCCGGGCCGTAGCCCGCGTAACCGAGCTTGTCCGCCCAGCCCGCGTGGTAGAAGAAATGCGCGGCCGCGGTAGGCACGTCGGAATCGCGCGACTCCTTGATCGGCTTCCCGTTGTCCAGCGTCTCCAGCACCGCCAGTTCGCGCGAGCGTTCCTGGATCAGCCGCGCGATGCGGAAGAGATATTTCGCCCGTTCCGTGCCCGGCATTTTCGACCAGACCGACGTGTACGCCTTGCGCGCGGCCTTCACCGCGGTGTCCACATCGGACTCCGACGCGGTGCCGACCTCGGCGAGGATCTCCTCTGTGGCCGGGTTGATCGTCTTCAGCGGCTCGCCCGAGCCGTCGACGAATTCGCCGTTGACGAACGGCTTGTAGTGTTCTTTCAGATTGGCCAGTGCGCGCGATTCCGGCGCGGGCGCGTATTCGAAGATGCCCATGTCAGTCCACCGTCACGTAGTCAGGGCCGCTGTAGTGGCCGTCCACCTGGGTGCGCCGCTGCAGCAGCAGGTCGTTGAGCAGGCTCGACGCGCCGAACCGGAACAGCTCCGGCGTGAGCCACTGCT
This sequence comes from Amycolatopsis echigonensis, assembly GCF_014174495.1. Taxonomy (GTDB): domain Bacteria; phylum Actinomycetota; class Actinomycetes; order Mycobacteriales; family Pseudonocardiaceae; genus Amycolatopsis; species Amycolatopsis echigonensis. The sequence continues at coordinate 43,337 of NZ_JACJHR010000026.1, read as the reverse complement.
CGCCCGCGACCTCGTGCACGGCGACGAGGTACTTGATCGCGTCCTTCGTCGTCCGGATCCCGCCCGCGGGCTTGACGCTGCGCAGTTCGCCGGTGCGCTCGTGCCAGTCGTGCACCGCCTGCAGCATCACGTGCGTGACCGGCAGCGTCGCTGCGGGCGAGACCTTTCCGGTGGACGTCTTGATGAAGTCCCCGCCCGCCAGCAGCGCGAGCCAGGACGCGCGGCGCACGTTGTCGTACGTCGCCAGCTCGCCCGTTTCGAGGATCACCTTCAGGTGTGCCGAGCCGCAGGCTTCTTTCACGGCGCGGATCTCGTCGAACACTTCCAGGTAGCGGCCTTCGAGGAAGGCTCCGCGGTCGATCACCATGTCGACCTCGTCCGCGCCGGCCTCGACGGCCAGCCGCGTGTCGGCCAGCTTCACTTCGCGGCTCGTGCGGCCAGCCGGGAAGCCGGTGGCGACGCTCGCCACCCGCACGCCACTGCCCGCGAGCGCTTCGACGGCCGTCTCCACCAGGTCCGGGTACACGCACACGGCCGCGACGCGCGGGCAGTCCTGCCGTTCGGGGTCCGGCCGCATCGCCTTGGCGGCGAGGCCTCGGACCTTGCCGCGGGTGTCGGCTCCTTCGAGCGTGGTCAGGTCGACCATCGACACCGCGGTGTCGATCGCCCACCGCTTGGCTTCTTTTTTGATGCTCCGGGTCGCGAGTCCCGCTGCGCGCTGCTCGACGCCGACCTGGTCGACACCGGGCAGCCCGTGCAGGAACCGCCGCAGGCTCGCTTCGTCGCGAGTGACGTCCGTCAGCGGCGACGGGGTGTCCGGTGCCGCTGACGGGCTGGTGGTAGCTGTCATACCGCTGAGTGTAGGTGCGCGACAGCAGGCGCCGGAGCGCTCACTGGAATCTGTGGACAGCTGGTCACGGCCGCTCGGTTGTCCACAGTCGCGCGGTGCGAGCGGCGGTTTTTGTCGGTGTCGTGTGCAGCCGGGTTCAGGACTCGATCTGCGGTGCGTTCGAGTCCTTGGCCGGCTTGCGGTACACGACGACGCCACCCCAGAAGCCGAGGCCGTTGATCGTCACGGTCGGGGCGGTCGGCGGCGCGGGCGGCGCACCGGACTTGTCCTCCAGCATGAACGCGCCCATGAACCCGATGCCGGTGACATTCACGTTGATGTCGTCCGGGACGGTGATCTCGATCCCGCCCATGATCGCCACCGCGGTGATCGTGCACGACTTCTCCGCGAACCGGGCGCTGCGCAGGTCGATCTCGGCACCGCCCCAGAACGCGAAAGTCGTGTGCTGCTGCGGGAGAACCCAGCTGCCCTTGCGCACGGCCCCGGACATCACGCCGATCGACACGGCGGAACCGGGATGCCCGCCGATGCGGTTGTCCGGCAACCCGAGCGCGCGCGAGGGGGCGGCCTGCAGTGAGGCCGACGCGCTGGTGGCGAGCGCGGCGCTGCCCGGCAGATCGGCGGTCACCGGTTTCAGGTCGGCGAACGTTTTCGCGGAGTAGACGCTGGAAAGCCGCTCCTCCAGCTCGTTGATCGTGATGCGGCCTTCGGACAGGGCCTGGTGCAGGACCTGCGCGACCTGCTCCCGATCAGCGTCCGACACGCGCATCTGGTCGGGGCCCGGCGTGGCTGGGTCTTCACTCACCTGGGGCAGCCTATCCCTGTCAGGTCTGCGTCGGGTCCATCTAACGGTGGATAGGGGGATCATGACGCGATGGATTCTGCGTTGACGGGGACCCTCGTGCTTCCGGACGGAGTGGTGGTGCGGGCGCGCGGGCTGGGGCGGCCCCAACCGGAGGGGCCGGAGCCGGAGTTCGGGTTGTATCTGGGATCGCGGCGGATGCGGGCCAAGTACGACGCTTCGTTGGGGTGGGAGCGTCGGTGGGTGCTGTGGCCGGACTTTCTGCTGCCGCGGGATTGGGAGGGGGCGCGGCGGGAGATTGTGGGGTTGCACGGCCGGGCGGTTGCCGGGGAGGCCGTGGAGGTGGCTTGTCTTGGTGGGGTGGGTCGGACTGGGACTGTGTTGGCTTGTTTGGTGACGTTGGGTGGGATGGGGGTTGGGGAGGCGGTGGATTGGGTGCGGAGGGAGCATCATCCGAGGGCGGTGGAGACGCCTTGGCAGCGGTGGTGGGTTCGGTGGTTCGCTGAGTCTCGGTAGGGGGCCTGCTCGTCTCCTGGGGGCGACATTGCAGGTGGGTGGTTGCGTGGGGCACCCCGAACCGCAGGGAGGCTTCGTATCGGGGTGCGGGGGAGGGGCTGGGTGCCTCGATTGTTGGGTGCATCGGTGGCCTTTTAGGGGTGGGTGTGCGCGGGCGCGGTTGGGAGCAGCGCGGCGGGGCGGTGGGCCGTGAAGTAAGCGGGCCCACGAAGGCGCGGGGGAACGGGTGGCGTCCCCGAGTTGGGCGGCTAAGTTGTGCGGCATGGATGTGCATGTCGTCGACCACCCGCTGGCCAAGGCTCGTCTCTCGACCATGCGGGACGCTCGGACGGACAGTGCTGCGTTCCGGGCCGCGCTGCATGAGTTGACTGTCATGCTCGTCTATGAAGCCACGCGCGATGCTCCGGTGCGGACCGAGCGCATTCATACTCCGGTCGCGCGCACTGATGCGTATCGGCTTGCCAGTCCGCCGTTGCTGGTGCCGGTGTTGCGTGCTGGGCTGGGGATGGCCGACCAGGCGCACAAGCTGATCCCCGACGCGCAGATGGGGTTCGTCGGTCTCGCTCGCGACGAGGAGACGCTCAAGCCGACCCCGTATCTCGAGTCGCTGCCTGAGTCGCTCGCGGACCGGCCTGTCCTGGTGCTTGATCCGATGCTCGCGACTGGCGGGTCGATGGAGTACACGATCCGGTTGCTGACCGATCGGGGCGCTACGGACGTCACCGCTATCTGTGCGCTCGCGGCACCCGAGGGCCTCGCGCATCTGGAGAAGACTGGGCTGCCGGTCCGGGTCGTCACGTCGAGCATTGACGAGCGGCTCAACGACTCCGGGTTCATCGTTCCGGGGCTCGGCGACGCGGGGGACCGGCAGTACGGCGCTAGGTAAGCCAGCCGGAAGCGTTGGCGTGCAAGGCTTTTTCGTAGGCGTCGGAAACGCTGAAGCCATCCGGCAGGCGGCCGGACAGTTCCAGCGACACCAAGCCGTGCACGAAACCCCACAGGCTGACGGTGATCAGTTCCGGCGCGACGTCTTGGAACTGGCCGGACGCCACGGCGGCGCGGACCACGCCCATCAGCGGGGCGAGGGTGGCCTGGGCGACCTCGTCGGCCTCGGCGTTGGGTTCGAAACCTGGCACGGAGCGGCTGAACATGATCGCGTACAGATGCGGGTCGGCTAGGGCGCTTTCGCGGTAGGCGATGCCCAGACGCACGAGGTCGGTTACTGCGTCGCCGGACAGCGGGACCTTCTCCAGGCGCGCGCCGAAGCGGCGGAAGCCTTCCACGTACAGTGCGTTCACCAGGTCCGGTTTGCTGCCGAACAGCGAGTACACCGCGGTGGTCGACGTGCCGGAGTCGGCGGCCAGTTTCCGCAGCGACAGGGCCTTCGGGCCGTCGGCTGAGATCAGTTCGCCTGCCCGATCCAGGAGCTTCAGCCGGAGGGTTTCGTCGTGCGTACGGGGGCGAGGCATCTACCCAGCGTAACGCAACAACGTTATAAAACGCGAGCGTGACCACCGGTGGAAGATTTGACCTGGAGCGCGCTCCAGGTCGTACTGTCGAGCGCATGAGCTACTCGATAGCGGAAGCCGCACGACGTAGCGGCCTGTCGATCGACACCCTCCGGTACTACGAACGGATCAAGCTTCTCGAACCGCCCGCTCGCGATTCGGCGGGGCGGCGCGCCTACTCCGACGAAGACCTGAACTGGCTCGGCTTTCTGACGAAGCTGCGGCTCACCGGCATGCCGATCAAGAGCATGCGCGAATACGCCTCGCTGCGCCGGCACGGCGTGGCCAGCGCGGGACGGCGCAAGGCGATCCTCGTGGAGCAGCGGCAGTCCGTCGCCGACCGGATCGCCGAACTCCAGGGTTGTCTCGACATTCTGGACTACAAGATCGCCAACTACGAGCAGATCGAGCGCAAGGCCTTTGGCGTAGCGCCCGAAATGGAGGGAATTTCCGCGTGATCGGTACTAGGAAGCTCGGCGCACTGGAGGTCGGGGCGCAGGGGCTCGGCTGCATGGGGATGAGCGCTGCCTACGGCGTGCGCGACAACGACAGCGAGTCCATCGCCACCGTGCACCGGGCGCTGGAGCTGGGGGTCACCCTGCTCGACACGGCCAACGTGTACGGCGCGGGGGAGAACGAGAAGCTCGTCGGCAAGGCGATCGCCGACCGTCGTGACCAGGTGGTTCTCGCGACGAAGTTCGGCATCGTGCACACCGACCAGGGCATGACCGCGCGCGGGGACGCCGCGTATGTCAAGCAGTGCTGCGACGAATCCCTGCAGCGGCTCGGGATCGACCACATCGACCTCTACTACCAGCACCGCGTCGACGCGAACGTGCCGATCGAGGAAACCTGGGGCGCGCTCGCCGAACTGGTGCAGGCCGGAAAGATCCGCTACGCCGGGATTTCCGAAGCGGGCGCGGAGACGATCCGCCGGGCGCACGCGGTGCATCCGGTCACCGCGCTGCAGAGCGAATGGTCGCTGTGGACGCGCGGCATCGAAAACGAGATCCTCGGCACTTGCCGGGAGCTCGGTATCGGAATCGTGCCGTTCTCGCCGCTGGGCCGCGGTTTCCTGACCGGTGCGGTCACGTCGGTGCAGGAGCTGCCCGAGGGCGACATGCGCCGCAACCTGCCGCGGTTCGCCGAGGACAACTTCGCGCGCAACATGGCGATCGTCGAGGCGCTGCGCGCGCTGGCCGCGGACAAGGGCGTCACGGCGGGACAGCTGGCGCTCGCGTGGGTGCAGGCCAAAGGGTCCGACGTCGTGCCGATCCCGGGCACGAAGCGGCGGAAGTACTTGGAAGAGAACGTCGGCGCGGCCGAGCTGGAACTGTCCGAAGAGGACATCGCGGCGATCGAGAAGGCCGCTCCGGCCGATGCGGTCGCCGGCGAGCGGTACCCGGAGGCGCTCGCGCGCGTCACGGGCAAGTAGCGGCTTCAGCCGGTGCCCCGCGACGGAAGCGGGGCACCGGCGTCCCTAGGGACGGAAGAACGCGCGCTCGACGGTGCCAGGTACACCATCCGCACGGTGAACCGCGGCGACGACCCCGGCTGAGTCGTTCTCCGCGATCGGGCACACGCCGCCGGCGGTTCGATCGAGGTGATCCTCGCCCATCCGGACGCCAGGCACGTCGCACTGCGCGTGTGCGTCACCGGGACGGGCTTCCCGCAGCACGAAGCGGAACGACTTTTCGAGCGTTTCGCACACGGGACGAACGGCGAGGGCCGACGGTTCGGGCAGGGCTTGGCCTTGGCGCAGGAAGTCGTTACGGGGCACGGAGGAACGATCGCGGCGGCCGGAAAGCGGGGTGCTGGCGCGACATTCACGTTGCGCTTCCAACGTGCTTGAGCTTTCGTGCCTGGAACTTCTTGTACAGGAAGAAAGAGAGCTTGATGTACTCCGCGCAGGCTCCGCGGCCGTAGCGCTCAGTCGGTGAGGGTGTCCGTCGGCAGCAATGCGCGCAGCCGCCGGGTCGTCGCCTCGTACTCGACATACGCGCGGGAGTTCTCCGGTCCGCCCGCGGCCATCAGCTGGTCGTGCGCGATCGCCTGTTCCGCGATCACCGACGCGAGCTGCACCAGGAATCGGGCCGAGCGTTCGGAGCGGATCGCCATCTCGGCGGAACCGGGAAGGCCGCGTTCGGCGAACCCCTCGAACGCGGCGGTGTTCTCGCGCTGCTTCTCCGCCAGCAACCGGCAGGTCGCCGATTGCTGGCGGAGCTGGTCGGCATAGGCCAACGCGACGTCCTGCGGCGAAGCGGCATCCCCGGGCTGGCTCACGCCCGCCATGATGCCTGGTCCGCGCCGAGGACATCCACTGGATCGGTCCCTAGAGCACGACGACCGTGAACACGGCGGAGGCGGCAGCGGCGAACAGGGTGGATTCGGGGTGGAAGACCCGCAGCGTCAGGGTCCCGGACACGTTCAGCTGGAGGCCGAGGTCGAAGTCGCTGTCCGGCGAGCACGACGTGGAGACGAGGTTCACCCAGACTCCGGCCTGCGTTTCCTGCTGCAGATACAGGGTCCCGCCGCCGTCGCCGCGGGCCGCTGGGCCGGTCGCCACGTGTCCGTGGATCCGGAGCTGCTCTCCCTTGTGCACCTTGGCCTTCACCGGTCCGGCCTTGATGTGGACGGGGGTTTTCTTCCCCTCCTGGTGCGCTGCCGGAGCGCTGGCCTGCGGAACGGCCGCCTGGGCGGGCAGGGCGGTCAGGCACAGGCCGCTGAGGGCGAGGGACAAGGCGAGACCGGCCCATCGGGCGGGGCGCCGCATCGAGGTCGTAGTCATGACCTTCAGTTCAGTGCGCCGCGGCCTGCTTCGCTGCCCACATCCCTCGACCGTCGGGTGACAGCCACCGCCATGAGGGACATCGTGACCGTCCGCGAGAAGTTTCGTGACAGTGTTTTAAAACGGTGTTATGGTCGTCGTCGCACCCCAAGGAGGCGACCATGCACGGCCCAGTCCAGTTGTTCACCGTCATCGCGCTGGTATCGCTGCCCACCGTCATGTATGGCGGTTACGCGCTGAGCGGCGTCCTGCGCCGCGGTGACCTCACCGAGAAACAGCGCGGCTTCTTCCGCGCCGGGCACGCCCACGCTGGTGTGCTGCTCGTCCTCACTCTCACCGCGTTGCAGCTGGTCGAGCACGGCGGACTCGGCGACACCGCGCGCTGGATCGTCTGCTTCCTGCTCCTGTTCGGCGTGCTCGCGCAGTCCGGCGGGTTCTTCCTCGCGATGCTGCGCACCCGCGTCGGCATGAGCGTCACCACCGGCGGCGCGGTGCTGCTCGGCGCGGCCATGCTGCTCACCGCGTACGGCATCGCGTTCCCCTGACGAAATGGCTGGCACCGGGTCGTTAAGCTGGATGACGTGCCTGAATACCTGTCGACCGCGCCTGTCAAGGGGACCCGAGACTTCCTCCCCGCCGAAATGTCCGTCCGTACGCAGGTGTTCGGCCATCTCTACGACGTGCTGGAGCGCTACGGCTACCTCCGCTACGACGGCCCGATCCTGGAGCAGGCGGAGGTCTACGAGCGGAAGTCCGGCCAGGAGATCGCCGACCAGCAGCTGTACACGCTCACCACGCGCGGCGGCGAGCGGCTCGCGCTGCGCCCGGAGATGACGCCCTCGGTGGCCCGGATGATCGCCGGTCACGCGAAATCGCTGTCGTTCCCGGTGCGCTGGTACAGCCACCCGAACTGCCACCGCTACGAGCGCCCGCAGCGCGGCCGCGTGCGCGAGCACTGGCAGATCAACGCCGACATCTTCGGTTCGGAAAGCGCGAACTGCGAGATCGAGATGTTCGAGCTGATCCACGACCTGATGGGCGCGGTCGGCGCGACCCCGGACATGTTCGCGGTGCGGGTGAACGACCGGAACCTCCTGTCGTCGGCGCTGACCGACGTCGTCGGGATCTCGCCGGACCACCTGCCGCAGGTGTTCGCGCTCGTCGACCGGTGGGAGAAGACCTCGGCCGAGGAGCACGCGGCGAGCGCCGCCGAGATCGGGTTGTCGGACAAGCAGTACGAGAAGCTCGCCGAGACCCTCGGCGCGGGCCCGGCGCTGCTCGACGAGCTGCCCGCGGAGGTCAAGGCCGAGTCGAACCTGATCAAGGTGCTGTCCAGCAGCGCGGCGAGCCTGGTCCGCTACGAGCCGCTGATCGTGCGCGGGCTGGCGTACTACACGTCGACCGTGTTCGAGGTCTTCGACACCTCGCCGCAGAACCGTCGCGCGCTGTTCGGCGGCGGCCGGTACAGCAACCTCGCCTCGATGTTCACCAAGGAGCAGATCTCCGGCATCGGGTTCGGCATGGGCGACGTGACGCTGATGGACTTCCTCGACACGCACGGCCTCACGCCGCAGCCGCGCAGCGAGGTCGACGTCACGGTCATCCCGGTCACCGAGGACCTGGCGGACCCGGCGCGCGACGTCGCGACGGCGTTGCGCAAGGCAGGGCTGCGCACGTCGACCCCGCTGGAACTGCGCAAACTGGGCAAGGAACTCACCCGCGCGGACAAGGCGGGCGCGGTCGCGGTCGTCATCGTGGGCGAGGAGGACTGGGCGGCCGGCCGCGTGACAGTCCGGAGCCTGGCCACGCGCGAACAGCAGCAGGTCGCCGTGGCCGATGTCCCGGCCACGGTGCGGGCGATGGTCTCGCCTGCTTGATTTCTCGAGGCGGGCATCGGTCTTCGGGCCGGTGCCCGCCTCGGTTGTTCGCCGAGTGGTGGATCGGGTGCGATTTCGTCACTCGCCGCAGTCGGCCGTCGGCGAGTCGGCCGACCAGCCGGACACTCCACAATGGACACTCAAGGGCCGGTCCGCTGGGCCGGACGGGGTGCCGAAGGCCCGTTGACCGGGACGCGGGCCGGGAAGGATCCACGTTTCCCCGGCTGTGCGGACCTGGTCGGCGCCCTCGGAGTTGATTCGAGCACGCTTGGTCGCCGTTGCAGGGTCGTCATGATCGGTTCTTTGTAGTACCCTTGCGTAGTCGAGGTCGATCGCCTTCGTTGCGAACCCTCGATCTGGCCTGTTGCCGGAGGTCGACCCCCAGGGCTTCCGGTGACAGGCCTCTTTACTTTCCCGGGAAAGGCTTTCGGCCCTGCTCAGCGGAGCGACCGCCGCTCACATGAGCGTCGCGGCAAGGGTTCCGCCGAGTTCGGTCACCGCTTCCAGTGCGGCTTTGTCCGGCTCTCCCGTCACGAGCACGGGCTCCGCGACCCGGGTCCAGCCGAGCCCGGTCGTGATCGCGTCGAGTTGCCGCACGGTCCCGGACGTGTCGTTGTTGCCGTGCACGTACGCCCCGAACGGACGGCCTTTCGTCGCGTCCAGGCACGGGTAGTACACGGTGTCGAAGAAGTGCTTCAACGCTCCACTCATGCTGCCGAGGTTCGCCGGCGTACCCAGGAGGTAGCCGTCCGCGGCGAGCACGTCGGCCACCGTCGCGCCGAGCGCGGGACGGCGGACGACGTCGACGCCTTCGATGTCCGGGTGCTTCGCGCCGGCGAGCGCGGCCTCGAACATCGCCTGCATCGACGGCGACGGCGTGTGATGCACGATCAGCAACGTTGGCATGGTTCTCCCGTCAGCGCAGCAGCGCGGTGATCTCCTCGCGGACCGCGTCGAGAACTTCCGTCGCGCTGCGCCGCGCGTCGGCGAGTTCACCGGTCACCGGAGCCACCACTTGCAGGTACGCCTTCAGTTTCGGTTCCGTGCCGGACGGCCGCACTACGACACGCACGCCGTCGCCGCTCAGCCGCAGCACGTCGGCGTCCGGCAGGAGGTCTTCGAGCGTCACCGGCACCCCGCCGAGCGCGGCCGGCGGGTCCGAGCGCAACGCGGTCATGAGGCGTCCGCGCACGGAAAGATCGGTGACCCGCAACGACACTTGATCGGTGAGGTGCACGCCGTGCCGGGTCGCGAGGTCGTCGAGGACGTCCAGCAGCGTGCGGCCTTCGGCCTTGAGCGTCGCGGCCAGGTCCGCGCCCGCGACCGCGGCGGCGATGCCGTCCTTGTCGCGGACAAAGCCCGGGTTCACGCACAGGCCGAGCGCTTCCTCGTACGCGAACACCAATCCCTCGCCCGCGCGGACCAGCCACTTGAACCCGGTGAGCGTTTCCGCGTACCGCGCGCCCTTTTCCTTCGCCACCTCGCCGAGCAGCGACGAGGATACGATCGTGGTGGCCACCAACGGATCTGGATTGTCCGTTGTGGACAGAAGGTGTGCCCCGAGCAGGACACCGGTCTCGTCGCCGCGCAGCATCCGCCAGCCGTCCGGGCCGCGGACGCCGAGCGCGCACCGGTCGGCGTCCGGGTCGAGCGCCACCGCCAGATCAGCGTCCACTTCGGACGCCAGCGCCAGCAGGAGATCGGTCGCGCCGGGCTCCTCGGGGTTCGGGAACGAGACGGTGGGGAAGTCGGCGTCCGGTTCGGACTGGGCGGAAACCAGGTGCACGTCAGTGAATCCGGCGCGGGACAGCGCGGCCCGCAAGGTCTCCGCGCCGACGCCGTGCAGCGCCGTCGCGGCGATCCGCAGCTCGCGCGTCGTGCCGCGCGGCAGCGCGCCGACCGCGGAAAGGTACGCCTCGCGCGGGTCGACGACCTCGGCGCCGGGCGTGCGCGGAATGCTCCGAGCGGCCGGAGCGGACTGGATCGCGCGCTCGATTTCGCCGTCGGACGGCGGCACGATTTGCCCGCCGGTGGCGTCGTAAAGCTTGTAGCCGTTGTCCGCGGGCGGATTGTGCGACGCGGTGATCTGAATGCCGGCGACCGCGCCGTAGTGCAGCACCGAGAACGCCAGCAACGGCGTCGGCAACGGCTCCGGCAGCACCTTCACCGCGAACCCGGCGGCGGTCAGCACCTCGGCCGCGGCGGTCGCGAACGCTTCCGAACCGTGCCGCGCGTCGCGACCGACCACGACCACTCCGCCGGCGTGCCCCTGCGCGGCGAGCCACGCGGCGACGCCCGCGGTGGTCCGCGTGACCACCGCGACGTTCATCCCGTTCGGACCCGCGCGCACCGGCCCGCGCAGACCCGCGGTGCCGAACTCCAGCGGCCCGGCCATCCGGTCGGCGATCTCCTCGGCCGCGCCGGGCTCCTTGCCCATCGCGCGGGCGAGAACGGCGGTCAGTTCCTCGCGCGAGACCGGATCCGGGTCGTCGGTGATCCAGCGGTAGACGGAATCGCGAAGGCGGGAATCGAGGCTGTCGGACACCCGCGCCAGCTTACGCGGATCCGGAAACTCCGGTGATGGCTGACGATACGCTCGTGCGGTGCGCATTCTTTTCACTTCCCTCGCCTCTTACGGGCACGTCTATCCGCTGCTGCCGCTCGCCGTCGCCGCGCGCGACGCCGGCCACGACGTGGTTTACGCGACCGCGTCCGAATTCCACCCGACCCTGGAGAAAGCCGGGCTCGAACCCGCCGCTGCCGGGCTGACGATGCAGGAGGCGTTCGGCCGCCTGTTCGCCGGAGACACCCGCAGCCGCAAGGAGATCCCGGAAGGAGAGCTGAACGAGGCCATCGGCAAGGCGTTCGGGCGGCTGCTGCCCACCCAGTTCATGACCGATCTCGCGCCGGTGCTCGCCGAGCGGAAACCGGACCTGGTCGTGTACGAAATGGGCAATCCGGGCGGCGCGTTCGCCGCCGGACAGGCGGGGATTCCCGCGGTCGGACACGGCTTCGGCCGGGTTTCCTCCGGCGGCCCGATGGACCGCATCAGCGAGCAGATCGACGCGTTCGCCGCCGAGGCCGGGCTCACCGGCAGCAGCAGGCTCTTCTGGGGCCACCCGTTCGTGGACATCTGCCCGCCGTCGGTGCAGGCGCCGGAGTTCGTCGCCGGGGCCCGGCGCGTGCCGCTGCGCCCGGTCGGCTGGAGCGAAGCGGGCGATCTGCCGTCCGGCATCGAAGGCCGGGACCGGGGCCGCCCGCTGGTGTACCTGACGCTCGGCACCACCCCGGCCAGCCAGGCGCACCTGCTGACTTCGGCGTTGCAGGGCCTGGCCTCGCTCGACGCGGACGTGCTGGTGGCCACCGGCCCGGCCGTCGACGTCGCCGCGCTCGGCGAGGTGCCGTCGAACGTGCGGCTCGAGGCGTGGGTGCCGCAATCGGAACTGCTGCCGCACGTCGATCTGGTCGTGCACCACGGTGGCAGCGGGACCACGCTGGGCGCGTTCGGCGCGGGGGTGCCGCAGCTGGTGCTGCCGCAGGGCGCGGACCAGTTCACCAACGCGGACGCGGTGGTCGGCGCCGGCGCGGGCGCGAAGCTTCTCGGCGACGAGCTGACGGCGGACGCGGTCCGCGAGACGGCCGGTCGGTTGCTGGCCGACGGCGCGGTGGCGGACGCCGTGCGCGAGCTGGCGGCGGAGGTCGCGGCGATGCCTTCGCCGGAGGAAGTGGCCGCGCAGCTGCCGCGGTACGCCTGAGTTGCTGCTTCGGCAGAGGTCCGTGAAGGGCCCCATGAAGGAATCAGATTCCCTCAAGGAGCCCTTCACGGACGTCCATCGGTCGGGGAGAGCTCAGGCGCGGGCGACGAGTTCCTTCAGCAGCGAGCCCATCCGCGTCGCCGACTGCCGTCCGGCCTCGAGGACTTCCTCGTGGTTGAGCGGCTGGCCGGTCATGCCCGCGGCCAGATTGGTGACCAGCGACAGCCCGAACACCTCGAGCCCGGCCGCGCGGGCGGCGATCGCCTCCAGCACGGTCGACATGCCGACCAGGTCCGCGCCGAGATTGCGCAGCATCCGGATCTCGGCGGGGGTCTCGAAGTGCGGCCCGGGCAGGCCCGCGTAGACGCCCTCCTCCAGCGAATCGTCGATCTCCCGCGCCAGGTCGCGCAGCCGCTTCGCGTAGAGGTCGGTGAGGTCGACGAAGTTCGCGCCGACGATCGGGGAGCGCGCGGTCAGGTTGAGGTGGTCGGAGATCAGCACCGGCTGCCCGACATTCATGCCCGCGCGCAGCCCGCCCGCCGCGTTGGTCAGCAGCACCGTCCGCGCGCCCGCCGCGGCGGCCGTGCGGACGTTCTGCACGACCGGGTCGATGCCCTTGCCCTCGTAGAAATGCGTGCGGCCGAGCAGGACCAGCGCACGCTTGTCGCCGATCCGCAGGGACCGCACCGTGCCACCGTGGCCGACGGCTCCGGGCGGGGTGAAGCCCGGCAGCTCGCCGAACGGGATCTCCGCGTCGGCGGTTCCGATCACGTCCGCGGCCGGACGCCAGCCCGAACCCAGCACCACGGCGATGTCGTGCTTCTCGACGCCGGTGCGCTCGGCGATGACGGCCGCGGCCGCCTCCTCCAGGTTGCTCATGCCGCCGAGCGTATCCGGGCGCCGCGCACGACGAGGAACGCGACCAGGCCGAACGGCGACAGGAAGATCGTCAGCAGGAGCAGCGGGCTGAGCACCCACCACGGGATCCGGTGCGTGCGCGCCTCGAAGAACATCCAGCGCGCGATGAACAGGTCGAACGCGATGAGGTGAGCCCAGACCAGCGCGGCCCCGTACGGCGTGCTCAAGAACCCTTGCAGGACACCGAGATCAGGCCGCTGCATGGCGTGCCACAGCTCGCCGAAATGCGGGATCGCCAGCATGAAGTACCAGACCAGCGGCAGCAGCGGCACCCACGGCGAGGCCAGGATCCGGCGAGTGCCGCGCCAGCCGGGCAGGAAGATCATCAGCGCCCAGAACGGCACCGCGACGGGGAACGTCCAGGCGAAGACGGTCAGCTCGCTCACCGGGCCGCCTTCCGGACCGGCACCAGCGCCGACGCCGCGGCAGCCGCCGCGATCGCACCGACGAGCAAACCGGCCGCGGCCAGCGTCGTGCCGCTCGGGTAGACGAGCGGTTCGCCGCGTTCGGCCTGCCACAGGACCAGGCCGACGAGTCCCGCGTAGCCGACCGAACCCGTCCACACCAGCCGGACGCGCACCGCGCTCTCGCGCAACCGGGGCAGCCGCGTCGCGAGCACCGCGAGCCCGAAAGCCAAGAGCGGCAACGCTTGCAGCGCGTGCAAGCCGAGGAAATGCGGGATGCGCAGATCGCCGCCGGTGGTGCTCCAGCCGAGCAGCGGGAGTCCGGGGCCGCCGTCCGCGACGCCGACACTGTGCGCGCCGATGAGGTCGGAATGCCCGGTGGCCTTGATCTCGGCACGTTCGATCGGCGTCGGCCGGGTCATGGTCGCGCCGAGGCCAGCGCCGATCAACGCGAGGACTGCGCCGGTGCGCACCGCCCAGTACACCGCGCGGTCTTCGATCCTGGTGAACATGAGCAGGACGGTGCCCACGAGGGTGGCGAGCCAGAGCCCCGCCACCATCACGCCCATGGCCTGGAACAGCGCGAAGTCGAACGGCGAAGTGTTCGCGAAGTGGCTCGGCCTGCCGCGGACCGCCTGGAAGGCCATCGTCACGTATTCGGCGGCGAACAGCGCGACGGCGACGGTCGTGGCGGTGCCCGCTACCTTGTGCAACCGTCCGCGCAGCAGCGAGACGAGCCAGCTCCAGGTGAAGAAGTAGAGCCCGCCGGACACGGCGAATTTGAACAGCTTCGCCCACGCCGGCGCGCCGAGCAGGGTCCGGCGGTCGATCAGCATCGCGGCGATGGTCAGCACGGTCGCGACGGCCATCGCGGCGGCGAACCACAGCGAGGGACGGTGCCAGGTGCGCATCCGCGCGGTGTTCAGCGTCGCGGGTGGGTCGACAGTGGTGGTCACGGTGGTCCTCCCAGAATGGATAGTGAAGCTCTCCGTTATGGGAAGTTAAGCTATCCATGCTGAGAAGTCCTCAGGGTTTTTCCCGGAAGTAGGGTCGAGCGGGTGCGGATGGCAGAGCTGAGCGCCGAGTCCGGGGTCCCGGTGGCGACGATCAAGTACTACCTGCGGGAGGGGCTGCTCCCGGCCGGCGAGCGGACCAGTCCTAACCAGGCTCGCTACGGCGAGGAGCACGTGCGGCGGCTGAAGCTGATCCGCGCGTTGGTCGAGGTCGGCGGGTTGTCGGTGGTGACCGTGCGGGAGGTCGTCGCGGCGGTTGATTCGGACCGGACGGCGTACAACGTGCTGGGGGTGGCTCAGCGGGCGTTGAGCGGATCCGCCGCGGAGGTCCCGGAGGGGGATCGGGAATGGGCGACGGGATTGCTGGGGGAGGTCGCCCGGGAGCACGGGTGGAAATTCGGGGCGGACGATCCGGTGGTGGAATTGCTGGTGGGGACTGTTTCGACGATTCGTGCGTTAGGACATCAGGCGCTGCTGGATCAGATCGGGCGGTATGCGGAGATCGCCGATCGGATTGCTGAGGCTGATTTGGATACGGTCGAATCGGCTGGGTCTATGGATCGGATTGTTGAGGCCGCGGTGGTGGGGACGGTGTTGGGGGATCGGTTGTTTGAGGGGTTTCGGAGGTTGGCTCAGGCTGCGGAGACTGCGCGGAGGTATTCGGAGGGGTGAGGGGTGTCGCGGGCGGCTCGTCGCCTGGGGGCGACATTGCATGTGGGTGGTGCGTGGGGCACCCCGAAGCCGGATTGTGCTGACGGTTCGGGGGTGCTTGTCAAGGCGGGAAAGATGCCTTGACAAGCACCCCCGAACCGCAGAGGAGGCTTCGTATCGGGGTGCGGGGGTGGTGTGGGTGCCTCGATTGTTGGGTGCGTTGGTGCCTGTTTTTGTGGTTAGGAGGATGTTGGGAAGGACAGTGTCGGCGCGATTTGGCTGAAGGTGGCGGAGCCGCTGTCTTCTTGTTCTGTGGGTACTGTCAGGGACAGTAGCCAGGCGGCGTTGCCGGATTGTTTGATTAGCGCGAAGGTCGCGCGGGTGATTACGGCGTCCGGTTTTTCGGAGTGGGCTTGTGCTCGTTCGGCCGCGCGGTAGGTGAGTTCGGTGCCGTTGGGGGTTTGGTGTGCTGGTTGCGCGATGGTGAACGAGTCTTGCGACGATGAAAGGCGCAGGGCTTCTACGGCGTCTTGCTGGGAATACTTTTCGAAGAAGTTCGGGATTCGTTCCAGGCGCAGGGATTGGCGGCCGTCCGGGGAAACGTATTGGACGACCGTCGAGGTGCCGAAGACTGATTTCCGCGATGCGATGAAGCGTTGCCAGCCTTCGGGCACGGACACGGTGTATTCGCTGTCGCGCGAGACGTTCGCCGTTGCGCTTGCGTTGCCGTGCTGGGGGACCAGCTTCAGGGGCTTCGACGAGCTGTCCACCGTGCCCAGGGTGGCCAGCGTTCCGGTCTCCGGGCTTTGCGGCGGCAGCAAGTTCTGGCCGCTCACCAGGCGGGCCAATGCGAAACCGCCGCCGCAGGCCAGGGCGAACAGGACCACCGAGGCGACTGCCAGCATCGCCGTGGCCTTGGTGCTTCGGCGTGGGGGTGGCGGCGGCAGCGGGGCGGGCAGCGGTGGCGGAGCCGGCAATGGAGGCGCGGGGGTGAACGCGGCGGCGGAGCCGGTGTTCGAGGAGCGCAGGAACGGGAGCGGGCCTGGATCCGCTGCCAGTGCGGCGGGTTGATTCGCCGAGTCCGGTTTCGGGGCGACCGTTTTGATTACCTGGGTGTCGGTGGCGTCCAGGTGCGCGGCGGTCTTCTTGCCGTCTGGGGTGCGGAACAGTTCGGGGCCGAACAGGTCAAGGGCGGCCTTGTTCTGCATCGGGTACAGCCGGTGCCGCACCTCGCGCAGGGAGATCCGCTTTT
This sequence comes from Amycolatopsis echigonensis, assembly GCF_014174495.1. Lineage (GTDB taxonomy): Bacteria > Actinomycetota > Actinomycetes > Mycobacteriales > Pseudonocardiaceae > Amycolatopsis > Amycolatopsis echigonensis. The sequence goes on along the minus strand of NZ_JACJHR010000026.1, from coordinate 27,003 downwards.
CCGGTTCCTTCTTCATCAGCGCGGTGATGACGTCGGCAAGGGGACCCGGCTTCGGGCGCGGCACCTTGCCGTTGACGACCTTGCCGACGGTTTCCAGCGGGTCGCCGTCCGCGTCGTACGGGGGTGCGCCTTCGACGGCGGCGAACAGCGTCGCGCCGAGGCCCCACAGGTCGGCGTTGGGGGTGACCGCGCCGCCGGAAGCGACTTCCGGCGAGATGTAGGCGGGCGAACCGAGCATGATTCCGGTTCGCGTCATGGTGGCCTCGGAGACGTTGCGGGCGATGCCGAAGTCGGTGAGCTTGATCCGGCCGTCGCTGGCCACCAGGACGTTGCCCGGCTTTACGTCACGGTGCGTGATGCCTGCGTCGTGGGCGGCTTCGAGGGCGGCGGCGACTGCGATGCCGACTGCCGCGGCCTGTTCGACAGTCAGCGGGCCGTGGTCGCGCAGCAGGTGCGCGAGGCTGCGCGACGGCAGCAGCTCCATCACCACGAACGGTGCATCGTTCTCGCGCGCGACGTCGTGCAGCGTGATGACGTTCGGATGGGACAGCACCGCGATCGCCCGTGCCTCACGCAGCGTGCGCTCGCGCAGTTCGTCCGCCTGTTCCGCCGGGATGCCCGGCGGCACCTTCATCTCCTTGACCGCGACCGGGCGGTGCAGGAACTCGTCGTAAGCCGACCAGACCGTGCCCATCGACCCGGACCCCAGAATCGACCGCAGCCGGTACCTCCCGGCGACTACCCGCGGCTGGTCGCCGCCGGTCGACGGCTCGGCGTTCGCGGAGCCGGTGCTGTCGGTGTTGCCGGGCTGGTCCAGGTCGCTGTTCTCCGAGGGCACCCCATGATTGTGGCCCACCCCGCCGTCAGTCTTCGACTCAGCACCGCTACCCCTGAGTTCACCCGTACGGGGGGCGAGCAGAGTCACAGGTGCGGGTGGTGGCCTGCCTCTACCATCACTGGGTATGACGAACGTGGCTGGTCCGGAGTCGGCGCCGCACTCCGAGCCCGGGCTCGCGCTCGCGGCGGAGTTCCCGACCGCGGACCGTGCCCAGTGGCAGGAGCTGGTGGCGGGAGTGCTGCGCAAGAGCGGCAGGCTCCCCGAGGATTTCGCGGGTGCGCCGGAGAGCAAGCTCGTCTCGCGCACCTACGACGGCATCGAGATCCAGCCGCTGTACACCGCTGAGGACGCGCGCGGCGACCTCGGCTTCCCCGGGCTGCCGCCGTTCGTGCGCGGCACCCGGCCGGAGGGGGTCGTCGACACCGGATGGGACATCCGGGTCCGCCACCAGCGCGAAGACGCCCGCGCGGCGAACGCGGCGATCCTCGCTGACCTCGAAGGCGGCGCGTCTTCGGTGTGGCTGCGGCTCGGCGAGGGTTCGCTCCCGATCTCCGCGCTCGCCGACGCGCTGAACGAGGTGTACGTCGGTCTCGCGCCGATCGTCCTCGACGCCGGTGCGGAGTACGAAACCGCTGCTCAGGCCCTTCTCGACCTCTTCGCCGAGCGTGAGGTCCCGGCCAGCGAAGCCGTCGGCACGCTCGGCGCGGACCCGCTCGGCACCTCGGCGCGCACCGGGCAGGCGCTGCCGCTCGGTCCGGCCGCCGAATTGGCCGTGAAGGTTGCCTCCAAGTACCCCAAGGTCCGCACGATCGTCGCCGACGGACTGCCGTTTCACGAGGCAGGCGGGTCCGACGCCCAGGAACTCGGGGCGACGATCGCGGCCGGCGTCGCTTATCTGCGTGCGCTCACCGAGGCGGGGCTGGACGTCGCCGCTGCGGCCGCGCAGATCGAATTCCGGTTCGCCGCGACCGCGGACCAGTTCCTCACCATCGCCAAGTTCCGCGCCGCGCGCCGGCTGTGGGACCGGGTCCTCGAAGTCTCCGGCGCGGCCGCCGAAGCGCGCGGGATGCACCAGCACGCGGTCACGTCGCCGTCGATGTTCACTCAGCGCGACCCGTGGGTGAACATGCTGCGCACCACCGTCGCCTGTTTCGCGGCCGGGGTCGGCGGAGCGGACGCGGTCACCGTGCTGCCGTTCGACGCGGCGATCGGCCTGCCGGACGCGTTTTCCTCGCGAATCGCCCGCAACACCAATGCGATCCTCATCGAAGAGTCGAAGCTGGGCAGCGTGATCGACCCGGCGGGCGGCTCCTGGTACGTCGAGAAGCTCACCGACGACCTCGCCGAAGCCGCGTGGCGCGAGTTCACCGCGATCGAGGCGGCAGGCGGCATCGAGGCCGAGCTGGCGTCCGGCGCGCTGGCCGGACGGCTCGCGCAGACCTGGGAGAAGCGCGCGAACCGGCTCGCCACCCGGCGCGACCCGCTCACCGGCGTCAGCGAGTTCCCGAACCTGGACGAAAAGCCGGTCGCCCGCGATCCGCTTCCGTCCACTGTGGACGGCGGCCTGCCGCGGCACCGGTACGCCGAGGAGTACGAGAAGCTGCGCGACGCGTCCGACGCTTACCTTGCTGAGCACGGCGAGCGGCCGAAGGTTTTCCTGGCCACGCTGGGGCCGGTCGCCGCGCACACCGGCCGCGCGTCCTTCGCGACGAACCTGTTGCAGGCGGGCGGCATCGAGGCGGTGAACCCGGGCGCGACCGACGACCTGCCCGGCGCGTTCCGCGAGAGCGGCGCGAAGATCGCGTGCGTCTGCGGCACCGACGCGGCGTACGAGGAACAGGCCGCGTCCGTCGCGGCGTCGCTCGGCGCGGACAGCGTGCTGCTGGCGGGCAAGGGAACCTACGACGGAATCAGCGGCAACCTCTACGCCGGGTGCGACGCGCTCGAAGTCCTGACCAGCCTCCACGCACAGCTGGGAGTCTCCGCATGAGCATCCCGAATTTCGCCGACATCCCGCTCGGCACGCCGGAACCGGGCGACCGGGCCGCGTGGGCGCAGGCCGTGCAGGACGCCACCGGCAAGGGGCCGGACGCGCTGGCCTGGGAAACCCCCGAGGGCATCGGCGTGAAGCCGGTCTACACCGCGGCCGATCTGTCCGATGTGGACTTCCTGAACACGTACCCGGGCATCGCGCCGTACCTGCGCGGGCCGTATCCGACGATGTACGTCAACCAGCCCTGGACGATCCGCCAGTACGCCGGGTTCTCCACCGCGCAGGAGTCGAACGCCTTCTACCGCCGCAACCTCGCGGCCGGGCAGAAGGGCCTGTCGGTCGCGTTCGACCTCGCGACGCACCGCGGCTACGACTCCGACCACCCGCGCGTGTCCGGCGACGTCGGCATGGCCGGGGTGGCGATCGACTCGATCTACGACATGCGCCAGCTGTTCGACGGCATCCCGCTGGACAAGATGTCCGTCTCGATGACGATGAACGGCGCGGTGCTGCCGGTGCTCGCGCTGTACGTGGTCGCGGCCGAGGAACAGGGGGTGAAGCCGGAGCAGCTCGCGGGGACCATCCAGAACGACATCCTCAAGGAGTTCATGGTCCGCAACACCTACATCTACCCGCCGCAGCCGTCGATGCGGATCATCTCCGACATCTTCGCCTACACCTCGCAGCACATGCCGAAGTACAACTCGATCTCGATCTCCGGCTACCACATGCAGGAGGCCGGAGCGACCGCTGACCTGGAGCTGGCGTACACGCTCGCGGACGGCGTCGAGTACATCCGCGCGGGCGTCGAGGCCGGGCTGGACGTCGACAAGTTCGCTCCGCGGCTGTCGTTCTTCTGGGCCATCGGCATGAACTTCTTCATGGAAGTCGCGAAGCTGCGCGCCGCACGGCTGCTGTGGGCGAAGCTCGTGAAGCAGTTCGACCCGAAGTCGCAGAAGTCGCTGTCGCTGCGTACGCACTCCCAGACGTCCGGCTGGTCGCTCACCGCGCAGGACGTCTTCAACAACGTGACGCGTACGTGCGTCGAGGCGATGGCTGCCACCCAGGGGCACACACAGTCGTTGCACACCAACGCTCTCGACGAAGCGCTCGCGCTGCCCACTGACTTCTCCGCGCGGATCGCGCGCAACACCCAGCTGTTGCTGCAGCAGGAATCCGGCACCACGCGCGTCATCGACCCGTGGGGCGGCAGCGCGTTCGTCGAGAAGCTCACCTACGACCTCGCGCGCAAGGCGTGGGCCCACATCACCGAAGTCGAAGGCGCGGGCGGCATGGCGCGCGCGATCGACGAAGGCATCCCGAAGCTGCGCATCGAAGAGGCAGCCGCGCGTACGCAGGCGCGCATCGACTCGGGACGACAGCCGGTCATCGGTGTGAACAAGTACCAGGTCACCGACGACCAGCAGATCGACGTGCTGAAGGTCGACAACGCTGGCGTACGCGCACAGCAGCTCGAAAAGCTGCGCCGACTGCGCGAAGAACGCGACTCGCAGGCCACCGAGGACGCGTTGCGCCGCCTCACCGAAGGCGCGCAGAACAACGGCAACCTGCTCGAGCTGGCCATCAACGCCGCGCGCGCGAAGGCCACCGTCGGCGAGATCTCCGACGCCCTGGAGAAGATCTGGGGCCGCCACTCCGGCCAGATCCGCACGATCTCCGGCGTGTACCGGGAAGAGGTGGGGAAGTCGGACAACGTCGAGAAGGCTCGCGAGCTGGTCGAGAAATTCGCTGAAGAGGAAGGCCGCCGGCCGCGCATCCTCGTCGCGAAGATGGGCCAGGACGGCCACGACCGCGGCCAGAAGGTAATCGCCACCGGCTTCGCCGACCTCGGCTTCGACGTCGACGTCGGCCCGCTGTTCTCCACTCCGGCCGAGGTCGCCCGCCAGGCGTCCGAGGCGGACGTGCACGTGATCGGCGTGTCCTCGCTGGCCGCCGGGCACCTGTCGCTGGTGCCCGCGCTCCGCCAGGAACTGGCCGAACTGGGCCGTGAGGACATCATGGTCGTCGTCGGCGGCGTGATCCCGCCGCAGGACTACCCGGAGCTGCGCGAAGCGGGAGCGGCGGCGATCTTCGGCCCGGGCACGGTGCTCGCGGACGCCGCGATCGACCTGCTCGAGCAGCTGGCCGCGCAGGAGTCCTGAACCTTGCCGCGGCGGATCGACGTCGGCGACTACGCCAAGGGCGTGCTCGCGGGCGACCGGGGGACCCTGTCCAAGGCCATCACGCTGGTCGAATCGCACCGCGAGGACCACCGGCGGCAAGCACAGGAACTGCTCGTCGAGCTGCTCCCGCACGCGGGCGGGGCGAAACGCGTCGGCATCACCGGCGTGCCCGGAGTCGGCAAGTCGACATTTATCGACCAGCTCGGCACCGACCTCACCTCGGCCGGGCATCGGGTCGCCGTGCTCGCCGTCGATCCGTCCTCGACCCGCACCGGCGGTTCGATCCTCGGCGACAAGACCCGCATGGCGCGGCTGGCGGTCGACCCGAAGGCGTTCATCCGGCCCTCGCCGACGTCCGGCACGCTCGGCGGCGTCGCCCGCGCGACCCGCGAGACGATCGTGCTGATGGAGGCGGCCGGCTTCGACGTCGTGCTGGTGGAGACAGTCGGGGTCGGACAGTCCGAAGTGACCGTGGCGAACATGGTCGACTGCTTCCTCTTCCTGACCCTGGCGCGCACCGGCGACCAGTTGCAGGGCATCAAGAAGGGCGTGCTGGAACTCGCCGACGTCATCGCCGTGAACAAGGCCGACGGCCCGCACGAACGCGACGCCAAACGCGCCGCGCGCGAGCTGCAGGGCGCGCTGCGGATGATCTACGGCAAGGACGCGCTCTGGACGCCGCCGGTTCTCACGTGCAGCGGGCTCGAGGGCAGCGGCCTCGACGAGGTGTGGGCGGCGATCGGAAAGCACCGCGAGGTGCTCACCGAATCGGGTGATCTTGCCGAGCGGCGCAAGAAGCAGCAGGTCGACTGGACGTGGTCGATGGTCCGCGAGCAGCTGCTCGACCGGCTCACCGCGCATCCGGCCGTTCGCGCGCAGGTAGCCGACGTGGAACGAGCGGTGCGCGACGGAGAACTCACCGCCACGCTGGCCGCGGAGCGGATCTTGGCCGCGTTCGCCGAACCGTCGTGAATCCCGCTTCTTGAACGTCGTCCAAGAAGAGAAAACGCTGTGCGCACAAGTGTCTCGTGCCCGTATCCAGGGCTGGTTGCGCCCGGCGGTCGTCAGCACGAGGCGAGCGGACCCGGTCCCACCGCGTGGCGGCTGACGGGCCCGCGCCTCGGCGGGCACAATGCACGGGGACCGCGTAGAAGGGAAGTCATGGCGAAGGTGCGGGGACTGCTGCTGGCCGGTCTGCTCGGCGTGCTGCTCACCGGGGTGCTGCCGGTGGCGGCGTCCGCGGCGACCTCGGGTCCGGCCGCGGCCGCCGTGGCTTCCGAGACGGTGATCACGCAGGTGAACACGGTCCGCCAGGCGCCTCCGGGACCGGTGCTGGACCCGTCGCAGACCGACAAGGCCAACGCGGCGAAGACGAAGAAGAACCTCATCGCAGGCGGTGCCGCGGTCGTGCTGCTCGCCATCGTGTTCTTCGGCCGCCGCCACCGCATCAAGCGCCGCAAGGCCCAAGGCGGCTGAGCTTTCCGGCGTTCACCCACGCCGAACTTCGTCAGCCGTTCGCCGCAGATCCGCTACCGGCCGTCTTGGTCGAAGCGCACGGTACCGCCGCTTGCCACCTGCATGGTGCACGATCGACCGCAATGCGTAAGACAGATCGATCGGCACGTTGCGTGTTCCCCTGCGCTCGTGTTGCGGGAGGAGGTGCGGCGTGACGGTGCTCGATTCACGGCCGGACGTTCCAGGTGACCACAACCCGATCGCGGCGCCCGGCGCGCTGCTGACCGAAGCCGGCGTCAGCATGGCTCCGGTGGAAGACCTTGGCGCGGGCCGCGGCCCGTTCTGGCTGGACGACTGGCTGCGCGCGAACGCGACGGACGTGCTCGCGTGGCGGCGGCACATCCATGCCCACCCCGAGCTGTCGCGCAACGAGTTCGAGACGACCGAGCTGATCGTCTCGCTTCTGCGCCGGGTCGGGCTGAAGCCGTGGGTGCTGCCCGGCGGCACCGGCGTGGTGTGCGACATCGGCAAGGGTGAGCGCTGCGTCGCGCTGCGCGCGGACATCGACGCGCTGCCGCTGACCGAGGACACCGGCCTGCCCTACAGCTCCACCACCGACGGCGCGGCGCACATGTGCGGCCACGACGCGCACACCGCGATCCTGCTCGGCGCCGGCCGCGCGCTCGCCGGCGCGCCCGAGCTGCCCGGCCGCGTGCGGCTGATCTTCCAGCCCGCCGAGGAGGTCATGCCCGGCGGCGCGCTGGACATGATCGCCGCGGGAGCGCTGGAGGGCGTCGAGCGGATCTACGGCCTGCACTGCGACCCGCGGCTCGAAGCGGGCAAGGTCGGCACCCGGGTCGGCGCGCTGACGTCCGCCGCCGACCTGATCGAACTGCGCCTCACCTCGCCCGGCGGCCACACCTCGCGGCCGCATCTCACCGCTGACCTGGTGTACGCGCTGGGCACGGTCATCACGTCGCTGCCGTCGGTGCTGTCCCGGCGCGTCGACCCGCGGTCCGGCACGGTGCTGGTGTGGGGCGCGGTGCACGCCGGACAGGCCGCGAACGCGGTCCCGCAGGACGGCGTGCTGCGCGGCACGCTGCGGACCGCCGACCACGAGGTGTGGAAGGCGCTGGAGCCGCTCGTCGCGTCGTCGGTGGAATCGCTGCTGGCCCCGACCGGCGTCGGCTTCTCGCTCGACTACCGCCGCGGCGTGCCGCCCGTCGTTTCCGACGCGGAGTCGACCGCGCTGATGCGCGCCGGCGTCGAGGCCGCGGTCGGCGAAGCGGGGCTCGCCGGGACGGAACAGTCGTCCGGCGGCGAGGACTTCGGCTGGTACCTGGAGCATGTCAGCGGGGCCTTCGCCCGGCTCGGCGTGTGGTCCGGTCCGCCCGCTCCGCAGGCCGACATCCACCGCCCGACGTTCGTCCTCGACGAGCGCGCGCTGCTCGTCGGAGTGCGCACTTTGGTGCACACCGCGCTGGCCTCGCTGGCCTGAGTTATCCACAGGCATCACGCCGATGTGGATAACTCAGGCGGGGGAGAGGCACCCCTCGTGCGGGGGTGTCAGCGGGGAGTTACGCGCTGTGGTCTAGACCGCCGGTGCCTCCGCTGCGGCGCGCTTACCGAGAGTCATTTCGGACTTTTGTGCTGCCCGAGTGTGGCGGTTGGCCGTTGGCTCCCCGGGGTGGATTTCGTGTTGTCCGGCAACGGCTTTGGCGGAATTCGGAGCTGTCGGGATGGCCCCGCCGACCGTATTTCTGCCGTCATCTTTGGTGACGCGCTGCGATTTTTCCTGCGCTCCGCGGTGGTGGATGCCCGTGTGGGTGAGCCTCTGCAGTGTGGTATTGGGCGGCTGTCCGGCGGAGTTGTGGATCATCGGGTCACGCGGAGTTATCCACAGGGAGGTCCCGCTGGGGACAACTTCGAGCCCCGCTGGGGACGGTCCAGGCAGGCTGTGGATGACTCGGAAAACGAACGTTCTCAGCCGCCGTCGCGCGGTCGAACCGGCACTCGCGCGGCGGGGTGGTTCGCCCCTCGAACAGCTGAACGTCCGCGAGGGGGAACGGTGGGGATCACCGTCCGTGAAGGTTGCCCGCACGGACGGTCAAGACCGCAACCGTCAGCCGCTGATCCCGGTGCACGGCCGGGTGCGCAGGTCGTCCACGTAATCGGCCGGGGCCCCGGCCGCCTCCGCGGCGTCCGCCAGCACCCCGAGATACCGCGCTGAGGGCAGCCCGCCCTCGTACGCGTCCAGGACGTACAGCCAGGCCAGCACCGACCCGTCCATCGTCTGGACCCGCAGCCGGATCTTCGTGTGCATCCCCAGCTCGCCGCCTTCCCAGCGGTCGAGGCGTTCCTCGTCGAGCGCGGTCACGTCGTACAGGACCACGAACACCCGCGACGACGGGTCTTCGACGATGGTGGCCAGCGCGCCTTCCCACCCGATGTCCTCGCCGCCGAAGGTCAGCCGCCAGCCTTCCAGCCAGCCGGTGCCCGCCATGGGCGAGTGCGGGGCGCGCTCCAGCATCTGGGCGGGCTCCATGTTGGATCCGTAAGCGGCATACAACGGCACGCGGCACAGCCTAGCGACCCATCCCCGCCGCGTTCGGATGCACATGCCGTGTCCGGGCACTTCGCTTGCCGGTCAGGTTCGCCGCGTAGGGTCAGGACCACCGCCAAGCACGTGTGACATAGGAGGACCCAGGTGACCAGGATCGTGATCATGGGTGGCGGCCCGGCGGGCTACGAAGCCGCCTTGGTCGCGGCGCAGCACGGCGCCGACGTGACGATCGTCGAGCGGGACGGCCTCGGCGGCGCCTGTGTCCTCTACGACTGCGTGCCCTCGAAGACGTTCATCGCCTCGTCCGGCGCGCTGGCGAAGATGCATGACCTCGGCGAGCTCGGCATCAACACCGATCTCGCGGACACCACCGTCGACCTGCCGACTGTCCACGGACGGGTGAAAGGCCTCGCGCTCGCGCAGTCGGCCGACATCCGCGCCCGCGTGCAGCGCGAGGGCGTTCGCGTGGTCACCGCCGAAGCCCGGTTCGCCGACGACGAGCCCGGTCTGGCCACCCACACGGTGGAGGTCAAGCACTCCGACGGGACGGTGGAACTCCTGTCCGCCGACGTCGTGCTGATCGCCACCGGGGCCACCCCGCGCGTGCTGCCCGGCGCGGTGCCCGACGGCGAGCGGATCCTGGACTGGCGCCAGCTGTACGACCTCACTGAGCTGCCCGAGCACCTCGCGGTGATCGGATCGGGCGTCACCGGTGCCGAGTTCGCCTCCGCGTACACCGAGATGGGCGTGAAGGTCACCGTCGTGTCGAGCCGCGACCGCGTGCTGCCGCACGAGGACGCCGACGCCGCCGCGGTGCTCGAAGAGGTCTTCACCCAGCGCGGCACCACAGTGGCCAAGCAGGCCCGCGCGGAACGCGTCGAGCGCACCGAAAAGGGCGTCGAAGTTCACCTGGCCGACGGTCGCGTGATCGAGGCAAGCCACGCGTTGATGACCGTCGGGTCCATCCCGAACACCGCCGACATCGGCCTCGACCGCGTCGGCATCGAGCCCGGCCCCGGCGGCTTCATCGCGGTGGACCGGGTGTCGCGCACGAGCGTCCCCGGCGTCTACGCGGCGGGCGACTGCACCGGCGTGCTGATGCTCGCGTCCGTGGCCAGCATGCAGGGCCGCATCGCGATGTGGCACGCGCTGGGCGAGGGCGTCGCGCCGATCAAGCTCAAGACCGTCGCGGCGAACGTGTTCACCCATCCGGAAATCGCGACCGTCGGCATCAGCCAGCAGGCGATCGACTCCGGCGAGGTTCCGGCGCGCACGATCATGCTGCCGCTGGCCACCAACGCGCGCGCGAAGATGGAAGGCCTGCGCCGCGGTTTCGTGAAGCTGTTCTGCCGTCCCGCCACCGGCGTGGTGGTCGGCGGCGTGGTGGTCGCGCCGTCGGCGAGCGAGCTGATCCTGCCGATCGCGCTGGCCGTGCAGAACCAGCTGACGGTGGACCACCTGGCGCTGACCTTCTCGGTGTACCCGTCGCTGTCCGGATCGATCACCGAAGCGGGCCGTCAGCTCATGCGGCACGACGATCTGGACTGATTTTCCGCTTCCGGGCAACCCCGTGTCGCACGCCGCGTCTTGCGGGGTGAAGACGGGTGGCACGGGGAAGGACTGAGGGTGCGCAAGAGCGCGATTTTCGCGGTGGCGGCGGCGATCGGAATGGCCGGGACAGCGGTGGCGGCGGTGGCGGCGGACGGTCCGGCACCCGATCCGGTGACCGTGCAGCTGAACCAGGACACCGCAGTGCTGCACGGCCAGGTGAACGTCTACCAACGTGGCTCGGACCCGAACATGGCGCTCGCTTACTGCCCCGGGGCCAAGGCGGGCACGGCGACGTTCACCTCGCCGGCGCTGAAGTTCTCCGGCTACGCCTACGGCGAGATGATCGGGGTGAAGGCCACGATGAGCGCGCAGGCGCGCCTGGTGCCCGGCACCCAGCCCGGCAGTTATCCGCTCACCGTCACGTGCGACGGGAAGCAGTACAACGCGACGTTCACCGTGCCCGCCGCGCAGGTGTCGCGGGTACCCCAGGGCGCGGCGAAAGCGGGCGACGGAAGCCTCGCCGGCTAATCGTCCAGGCTTGCCGAAAACCGCCGGAAATTGTTTCCGGCGGTTTTTTCGTTCCCAGGCAACCCCGCGGCGGGCGGAGACGTCTTGGTTGTTGTCGGAGCGAAACGCCCGGGCCGCAGGGGGAACTGCCGGCCGGGCGGGGATTAGCCGCTGCCAGTGCGCGGCGGGAATCGCATTTTCATCCAAAGGGGAGTGTCATGAAGCGTACCGTTGTTTTCTCCGCCCTCGTCGCCGCCGGAATGCTTTCGGCCGCGCCCGCTTTCGCGGCTGAAGCGCCCACCACGCCGCCCGCGACGAGTACTGCCGCGCCGTCTCCGAGTACGGAACAACCGCCGGACGGCAACGCTGGCGTGCCCAAGGCGTTCATCCGGGTGCTGCCGTCCTCCGGCCGCGCCGGGGACCGCGTCACGGTGCGCGTCGGCTGCGAGGCCTCGGAAATCAAGAACCTGAATTCGGCGGCGTTGCAGTTCGGAAAGCTGCACCCGGTCGGCGCGCAGAACGACCCGTCGAAGGCTCCGGTCTCGCAGGGCACCGCGACCGTCCGCGCCGGGGTGAAGCCGGGTTCGTACAAGGTCTCGTTCTCCTGCGGAAGTGCCGACCTCGCCACGAAGTTCACCGTCCTGGGCGCGAAGCCTGCCCCTAAGCCGACGCCCGCGCCCGCGCCTGCGCCCAAGCAGGTCAGCAAGGTCCCGTCCGGTGCGCCGCAGACCGGCGGCACGGACGGTCCGGTCACGGACGACCAGGCGAACCTCGGCCTGCCGATCGCGGCCGGCGCGATGGGCGTCCTCGCGCTCGGCGGCACCGGGCTCGTGGCGGCGCGTCGCCGCCGGCGTGGCTGACTAGTCTGCTGGGCCTGGCTGCTTCACCGCGGCCAGGCTCAGGCGGATCGGGGGACAGATGATCAGGAAGACACTCGCCGCGACGTCCGTCGCGCTCGCCGCGCTGCTGGCCGGATGCTCGGTCGGCTCGACGACCGCGGCACCCGCCTCCAGCGTTCCGTCCGCTTCGTCGGCGGCGATGCCGAAATCGGAGCCGGTTTCACTGGACATCCCGAGCATCGACGCGCATTCCAGCCTGGTGCCGCTCGGCCTCAATCCCGACAATTCGGTGCAGGTTCCGCCGGTCAGCACACCGTTGCAGGCCGGGTGGTACGAGAACGGCCCCACCCCGGGCGAGGTCGGCCCCGCGGTCGTGCTCGGACACGTGGACGGGAACAAGCAAAAAGGCATCTTCTACCGGCTCAAGGAAATGAAGCCGGGAGACGACGTCGACATCGCCCGCCGCGACGGCACCACCGCGCACTTCCAGGTGACCAAAGTGGACCAGGTGCCCAAGGACGTCTTCCCGACCGACGCGGTCTACGGGGACACTTCGGACCCGGAGCTGCGCCTGATCACCTGCGGCGGCGCGTTCGACCGGGCCGAGCACAGCTACGTGGACAACATCATCGTGTACGCCCACCTGGTGAATCGCGCGCGCTGAAACCGCGTTGAACAAGACGCTCCCGTTTTTGTCGGTGCCCGGTGCGACACTGTGGCGGTTGGCACAATTCTGGGAGGCGCACATGATCACCAGGACCGAACCGTGGCCCGCGGGCACACCGTGCTGGGGCGACTTGATGGTGCCGGACCGCGACAAGGCGGTCGCGTTCTACGAGTCGCTGCTCGGCTGGACAGTCGAATCCGGCGGCCCGGAGACCGGGTATTACGGAATGGCGCAGATAGCCGGAAAACCGGTTGCGGGCATCGGCCAGATCCCGCCGGAGCAGGCAGGCATGCCGCCGATGTGGACGACGTACCTGTCCGTGTCCGATGTAGACAAAACGGCGGCCGCGATCGTCGAGGCGGGCGGCCAGGTCATCGCGCCGCCGATGGACGTCCTGACCGAGGGCCGGATGGCCATCGCGACCGACCCGACCGGGGCGACGTTCGGCCTGTGGCAGCCAGGTCGGCACTCCGGCACGCAGGCCACGCTGACGCCGGGAGCGCCCGCGTGGAACGAATGCATGACCCGGGATTTCGCCGCGGCCAAGCAGTTCTACGCGGATGTGTTCGGATACGGCTTCGGGGATATGTCCGCGCCAGGTTTCACGTACGCGACGCTGGACATCGACGGCCGGCCAGTCGGCGGCCTCGGCGAGCTGTCCGCGGACAGCCCCGCACAGCCCGGGTGGGTGACCTACTTCTGGACGTCGGACGCGGACGAGTCGGCAGCCCGCATCCCGCAACTAGGCGGCACGGTCGTGAGCCCGCCGGCCGACACGCCCTACGGCCGGATGGTGGCCGCGGTGGACGACCAGGGAGCGGGGTTCTCGTTGATGGCGCCCAACGACCAGTCCGGGACCCAGGAAGGGTGGGGGTGAGGTTAGGGGGAGCGGCTGAGTTCGCCCGGTCGGGAACGGCTGGGGCGAGGCGGTTGAGCGGGGAGGCGGTTGAGCGGCGAGGTGCTGGGCCTTGCCGCGCCGCCGTGTTCTCGGACCGAGCTGAGCCAACGTGGTACCGCGTTACTGAGCTGAGCAGGCGGGTCTTGATCGGGCCAGCGGTGTCGGGCCGAGTGTTGCCAGGTGCGGCGCTGGACTGAGTTGCGCTTGGTGGCGTTGCGGTGCCGAGTTTGATCGGCCAGTCGTCGCTCGAGCCTGCGGTGCTGGGCCGGGTGGTGCCGAGCGCAGTGCTGGGTTGAGCTGGGCTTGGCCGTACAGCGGTGCGCAGTCGGGTAACCAGCTGCCTCTCGGGCCCGAGGTGATCGGGCGCGCTGCCTGGCGGGAGTTGTCGAGCGCGGTGCGGGGCTGAGCTGCGTCTGGTGGCGTTGGCTGCCTGGTCGAGCGGCTAGCTGTCGCTCGAGCCTGCGGTGTATCGGACCGCATCTTGCCGGGCTGGTTGTGGAGCCCGGCCCGGTGATGCGGCGGCGCAGAGTCGGGCAGCCACCTACCGGCTGGCTGCCTCGTCCCCACGCACAGGCCACAAAAGCCAGTGAGGGGAACCCCGCAGGAAGCCAGTTCCCGCAGGGTTCCCCTCACCGCTGCTCAGGCCGGGATCAGTCCTCCACCCAGTCGAAGGTCTTCGTCACCGCCTTCTTCCAGTTCCGGTATTCCTTCTCCCGCCGGGACTCGTCCATCGACGGGTCCCACTGCTTGTCCTTCGCCCAGTTCGTGCGGATGTCGTCCTCTGACTCCCAGAACCCGACTGCCAGCCCGGCCGCGTAGGCCGCGCCCAGTGCGGTCGTTTCGTTCACCACCGGGCGGATGACCGGCACCCCGAGGATGTCCGCCTGGAACTGCATCAGCAGCTCGTTCACGACCATCCCGCCGTCGACCTTGAGCGACTTCAGCGGGACACCCGAGTCGGCGTTCATCGCGTCGATCACCTCGCGCGACTGGAACGCCGTCGCCTCCAGCACGGCCCGCGAGATGTGGCCCTTGTTCACGAACCTGGTCAGGCCGACGATCGCGCCTCGTGCGTCGGAACGCCAGTACGGGGCGAACAGGCCCGAGAACGCCGGCACGAAGTACGCGCCGCCGTTGTCGTCGACCGTTCGGGCGAATTCCTCGATCTGGGCAGCCGAGGAAATCAACCCCAGGTTGTCCCGCAGCCACTGCACCAGCGAACCGGTGACCGCGACCGAACCCTCCAGCGCGTACACCGTGTCGTTCGAGCCGATCTTGTAGCAGACCGTCGTCAACAGGCCGTTTTCCGACAGGACCTTCTCCGTGCCGGTGTTCAGCAGCACGAAGTTCCCGGTGCCGTAAGTGTTCTTGGCTTCACCGGGCGAGAGGCACGCCTGGCCGAACGTCGCCGCCTGCTGGTCGCCCAGAATTCCCGCGATCGGCACTTCGGCCAGGGCCCCGCGCGGACGAACCTTGCCGTACACCTCCGACGACGACCGGATCTCCGGCAGCATCGACAGCGGAATGCCCATCTCCGCCGCGATGTCCTCGTCCCACTGCAGGGTGTCGAGGTCCATCAGCAGCGTGCGCGACGCGTTCGTCGGGTCCGTCACGTGGACGCCGCCGTCGGTGCCGCCGGTCATGTTCCACAGCACCCAGGTGTCCATGTTGCCGAACACCAGGTCGCCCGCCTCGGCCCTGGCCCGCGCGCCCTCGACGTTGTCGAGGATCCACTTGATCTTCGGGCCGGAGAAATACGTCGCGAGCGGGAGACCGGTCTTCGACCGGTAGCGCTCCTGGCCGCCGCCGAGCGCGCCCAGTTCGGAGGCGATCTTGTCGGTGCGGGTGTCCTGCCAGACAATCGCGTTGTACACCGGCTTCCCGGTCTTGCGGTCCCACACCAGCGCCGTCTCGCGCTGGTTGGTGATGCCCACAGCGGCGATGTCGGTCGGCCGCAGGTCGGCCTTGGCGAGCGCGCCCGCCGCGACCGCCCGGGTGTTTTCCCAGATCTCCTCGGCGTTGTGCTCGACCCAGCCCGCCTTCGGGAAGATCTGCTCGTGCTCGCGCTGGTCGACCGCGACGACACGGCCGGAGTGGTCGAAGATCATGCAACGCGTCGACGTGGTGCCCTGGTCGATCGCGGCGACATATGAAGTCATGGATTTCCTCCAGGAAAGGGGATCAGGTCAAGTTGTGCACGCCGAGCCACACCACCGCGGCCAGCGCCGCGCCGACCAGCGGCCCGACGACCGGCACCCACGAGTAGCCCCAGTCGGGGTCGCGCTTGCCCTTGATCGGCAGCAGGAACGCGTACGCGAGCCGCGGGCCGAGGTCGCGGGCCGGGTTGATGGCGTAGCCGGTCGGCCCGCCGAGCGAGATGCCGATCACCAGCACGACGAACGCCACGCCCGCGTAGCCGAGCGCCGCGTTGCCGAAGTCCGGCCCGGTCGAGGCGTTCTTGTAGACCGGGTTGAACAGGATCCAGCCGACCAGCACGAAGGTGCCGATGATCTCGGTCACCAGGTTCCACGCCTTGTTCCGGATCTGCGGGGCGGTGGAGAAGATGCCGAGCGTCTCCTCGGGATTCGGGTGGTCGTCGAACTGCAGTTTGTAGGTCAGCCAGCACAGCACGGCGCCGAGAATCGCGCCGAGCATTTCCCCGATCAGGTAATACGGCACGACCGTCCACGAAACCTTGCCCGAAATGGCAAGCCCCAGCGTGACCGCCGGGTTGAGGTGCGCGCCGGTCGGCGCCGCGATGCTGGCCCCCGCGAACACCGCGAAGCCCCACCCGAAGGTGATGAACAGCGTGCCGGCTTGAAAGCCGTTGTTCTTCCGCAGCACGACGTTGGCCACCACGCCGTTGCCCAGCAACAGGAGCACTGCTGTGCCCAGCAGTTCCCAGACGATGATCGCGCCCGGACTCAGACTCTGACTCACGCTCTCCGCACCTCCACACTGGACAGTCTGTGCAGGGCCGATCACGTCCGGCCACAGCCTCGTCGCCGACCCCAGTCCGCGGCACGTTACCGGTGCGTACGCTCGCAATCCATAAGCCGGGCGAACCAATGTGACCATGATCGTCATGGGTTCCGCCACACGTGTCACCTCGGGGTCAGCGGACGATCACGCAAGCGTGCGATGCTGGGGAAGGTGGAGCACGAGGAGGAACGAGTGGTGACGAATCCGCGCAGCGGCAGCGACCCGGCCCAGCTGGGTCCGGCGGGCCGGGAGGAATCCTGGCGGCGCTTCGGCGACGAGACCTTCGACCTGGTCGTGATCGGCGGCGGCGTCGTCGGCGCGGGCACGGCGCTCGACGCGGCGACCCGCGGCCTGCGGGTGGCCCTTGTCGAGGCCCGCGACCTGGCGTCCGGCACGTCGAGCCGGTCCAGCAAGCTCTTCCACGGCGGCCTGCGTTATCTCGAGCAGCTCGAGTTCGGACTGGTGCGCGAGGCGCTGCACGAGCGCGAGCTGATGCTGACGAAGATCGCGCCGCACCTGGTGAAGCCGGTGAGCTTCCTGTACCCGCTGACGCACCGGATCTGGGAGCGTCCGTACACCGCCGCCGGGCTGCTCATGTACGACACGATGGGCGGCGCCCGGTCGGTGCCGGGCCAGAAACATCTCACCCGCGCGGGTGCCCTCCGAATGGTCCCCGCGCTCAAGCGGTCGGCGCTGATCGGCGGCATCCGGTACTACGACGCGCAGTCGGACGACGCCCGGCACACGATGACCGTCGCGCGCACCGCCGCGCACTACGGCGCGGTGGTCCGGACCTCCACTCAGGTCGTCGGCTTCCTGCGCGAGGCGGACCGGATTTCCGGCGTGCGCGTGCGCGACGTCGAGGACGGCCGCGAGACCGAGATCCACGCCGGAGCCGTGGTCAACTGCACCGGGGTGTGGACCGACGAACTGCAGCGGCTGTCCGGCGGCCGCGGCCGGTTCCGCGTGCGTGCCAGCAAGGGCGTGCACATCGTGGTTCCGCGCGACCGGATCGTGTCGGAGTCGGGGATGATCCTGCGCACCGAGAAGTCGGTGCTGTTCGTGATCCCGTGGCGCAACCACTGGATCGTCGGGACCACCGACACCGACTGGAACCTCGACCTCGCGCACCCGGCAGCGACCAAGCACGACATCGACTACCTGCTCGAACACGTGAACTCGGTGCTCGCGACGCCGCTGACGCACGACGACATCGAAGGCGTGTACGCGGGTCTGCGGCCGCTGCTGGCCGGAGAGAGCGAAGAGACGTCGAAGCTGTCGCGCGAGCACGCGGTGGCGCGGGTCGCGCCGGGACTGGTCGCGATCGCGGGCGGCAAGTACACGACGTACCGGGTGATGGCGGCCGACGCCGTCGACGCCGCGGTGGTCGACCTGCCGGGCCGCCCGCCGTCGTCCATCACCGACAAGGTCCCGCTGCTCGGCGCGGACGGCTACCACGCGCTGGTCAACCAGGCCGACCACCTGGCCGCGGAGCACGGGCTGCACCCGTACCGCGTGCGGCATCTGCTCGACCGCTACGGCTCGCTGGTGCACGAGGTGCTGGCGCTCGCGGCGGACCGGCCGGAGCTGCTCAAGCCGATCGAGTCGGCACCGGACTACCTCGGCGTGGAGGTCGTGTACGCGGCCAGCCACGAGGGTGCGCTGCACCTGGAGGACGTCCTCGCGCGGCGCACGCGGATCTCCATCGAGTACGCCCACCGCGGCGTCGACTGCGCCGAGCAGGTCGCCCACCTGGTGGCCGGCGTGCTGGGCTGGTCCGAAGAGGAGACCAAGCGCGAGGTCGAGGTCTACCGGGCGCGGGTCGAGGCGGAGCGGGATTCGCAGCTGCAGCCGACGGACGAGTCGGCGGACGCGCTGCGGGCCGCGGCTCCGGAGGCCCGGGCGGGATTGATCGAGCCGGTCAGCTGAGCTTTTCCTCGTGAGTGCCGGGAAGCACCGGCGCTCACGAGGGCTTCAGCACCCAGCGGATGAGCGTTTCCCCGGTGGGCGAGGGCCGGTCTTCGGGTCCGACGCGGGTGAACCCGGCCCGCTTCGCGACGACCTCGGACGCGGTGTTGCTTTCGTCGTGCCGGTAGGCGATTTCATGCAGGCCCAGACGGGCGAACCCGAACTGGATCGCGGCCGAAAGCGCTACCGCGGCGATGCCTTTGCCCCGTTCGGCGGGATGCGTCCACACCGACGCCTCGGCGGTGCCGAAGCGGAGGTCCAGATCGCGCAGGCCGACCTCGCCGAGCAGCCGGCCGGTCGCCGGTTCGGCCACGGCCCACGAGCAGCGCTCGTCGCACGCCCACTGCGCGGCGCGCAGCGTCACGTACTCGGTCGCTTCGTCGGGCGTGCGCAACCGGTAGTTCAGCACGTACCGCCGATGCTGCGGGTCCGCGAACGCCTCCATCAGCGCGGGCCGGTCGTCGAGATGCCGGTCCGCGCGCAGTTGACGCAGGTAGTACGCGCCCGCGTTGATTTCCACGGGTTCCACGACTCGAGCCTAACCGTCCGGAGGCGCGAAACGGCTGCGTGTCGCGTCACGACCGGGGTGGACGCAGGGTGAAATTTGTGCCGGGTGGCAGCGTTCGGATGATTGACGGACTCAAGCGGTGCCGGGCGAGGAGATCGCTGGGAACTCCGCGTGCACGGCGGTCCCTTCCCCTCGCGCGGACTCGATGGTCAGCGAGCCCGCGACCCGTTGCACGCGCTGGCGCATCGCTTCCAGGCCGAAGCCGGTGCCGTCGCCGCGGTCGCCGGGGGCGAAACCCTTTCCGTCGTCCCGGACATCGAGCATGACCAGGTCGCTGGTGTAGGTCAGGGTGAGGCCGATCCGGTTGGCGCGCGCGTGTTTTTCCGCGTTGGCCAAGGCTTCCTGCGCCACCCGGTACAGCGCTACTTCCAGCTCCGGCAGCAACGGCCGCGCGTCCCCTTCGACGTCGGCGGTCACCTTGACGCCGGAGGTGTCGGACACTCGATTCGCCAATCCGGCCAACGCTTCCGGCAGGTGCGAATCCGCCAACGGCTCCGGTCGCAACGCCTGAACCGCTCGACGCGCCTCGGTGAGACTGTCCTTCGCCAGCGTGTGGACGTGGTCGAGATGCCGTTGCCGATCCGCGGCTTCGGTGGCCCGGTCGGCGGCCTGCAGTTGCGTGACGATTCCGGTCAATCCCTGAGCGACAGTGTCGTGAATTTCGCGAGCCATTCTCTGTCGCTCGTCGAGCACCCCTGCCTCTCGGGCTTGGGTCAGCAATTGCGCATGCAGTGCGGCATTTTCCGTCAACGCCGTTTCCAGCCGCGCGTTCGACTGTGCGAGTTCTTCGTTGGTACGACGGCGTCGCTCGTTCTCCGCACCGACGAACCACGCTGCATACAGAATCGGCCCGACGATCGAAACCGCGGTGATCCACGGTGGCGACGGTTGCCAAATTCCCTTGGCGAGCAACGGAACCACTGCCGTCGCGGCCGCCGCGAAAATGCTCCACCGCGTCGGGAACAACACGAACGCGATCGGGTAGCCCACCGAGGCAAAAGCGGTGAACGGGTCCAGGCGGGAGGTGAGCACGGTCGCGGCAGCCAGCAGCACGACGAAGAATCCGATGGCCAGCCACGGTTTTTGCGTGCGCCGCGGGAAAACCGGGATCAGCAAGAGGAGCCACAGTCCGCTCGCCGCGGCGAGAAGCAGAGTGGTGCGCCAGTGCGCGGGGTCGCCGTGCGGCTGACCGGCGGCGATGAGCGTGCACACCGCGAGCGCCAGAATCCCGACCCCGGCGAACACCGGGCCTGCCCATCGTTCGGCCCTCGGATCGACCGAACCCGGCCGCAACCCCATCATCGGGCTGAGCCGCGGTGTGCGTTCTGGCGGGCTCAGCGCCGCCGCCATCCGCTGAAGAGGACCAGCAGCAATGGCAGCGCGAACACGATCAGCAGCCGTCCGCGCGTCAGGACGAGCACGATGACCGCCAACGCGATCGACAGCGGCAGCGAATACCGCATCACGAACGCGCCGAGCCCGCCGCCGTCGTTGCCGTTGCGGGCGGACGGCACGACCGGTTCCGGCCGGGCAGTGGCCAGCAACGCGCTCGGGCGCGGCGAAGGCAGGTCTTCGAACAGCGGCACCAGTTCGCTCACCAGCTTGGCTGACGTGACCTTCGCCGAGCGGCTGCCGTATTCGTCGATGTCGAGGCGTCCGGTGCGGACGTGCTCGGAGAGGACGTCGAGCGCGTCCTGGCGTTCGGCGTCGCTCAGCCGCAGGTCAGCCATGGTCCGCCTCAGCGGTCCAGCCGGCGCTGGCGCCGGTGTTCGTCGCGCATCGCCCGGAACTCCTCGCGGCGTTCCCGATGCCGGTCGTGGTGGTGATGGTCATGGTGCTCGAAACCCTTGCCCCAGAGCGCACGGCCGACCGCGGTGAGCGCGATCGGCGCGAAAATCACCGGCCAGCCCGCGGTGCCGGTGGCGATCAGGGCGATCGCCGCGACCCACACCAGCGGGGTCAGGGCGGCGACCGCGCGTTGCGCCGGCGACCATTCCGGCTGCCGCACGGCCACCTCTCCGGACGCCGCGGGCTGCACGGGCGCCGGCGTCGCGGCCGGTGAGGGCGCGGCAGTCGCTCCCGCACCGAACACCGGATGCGGCACCGGAAGGTCGGTGAACAACTCGCCCAGCTCGCCCCGGGTTTTGGCCGCGGTGATCCGGGCGGATCGTTCGCCGAACTCGTCGATGTCGATCCGCCCCGCGCTCATGTGCTCACCGAGCGCATTCAGCGCGGACTCTCGCTCCTGGTCGCTGATCCGCAGCTGCGGAGACGGAACCTCAGTCACGTAGTCGATGGTAGGCCGCGCGAGGGCGCGGCACCCACGACATTCAGCACAACTTCAGTCCTTGAGCTCCAAGAGTTGCGTTCCCTGCGTGACCGCGGAGCCGATCTCGACCGAAAGCCCGGTGACGGTGCCCGCTTTGTGCGCGGTTACCGGGTTTTCCATCTTCATCGCTTCCAGCACCACGATCAGCTCGCCCGCTTCGACCTGCTGGCCTTCCTCGACCGCGATCTTCACGATGGTGCCCTGCATCGGCGCGGTGACCGCGTCGCCGCTCACCGCTGCCTTCGCGCCGCCGGCCCGCTTGCGCGGCTTGGCTTTCGTCGCCGCGGGCGCGCCGCCGCCTTCGAGGGCGAACCCGCCCGGCAGCGAGACCTCGAGCCGGCGTCCGCCGACCTCGACCACGACGTTCTGCCGCGGCGCCTCTTCCTCGGCCTCGATGTCCGGGGCGACGAACGGCTCGATCTGGTTGTCGAACTCGGTCTCGATCCAGCGGGTGTGCACGCTGAAGCCGTTTTCGTCGCCGATGAACGCCGGGTCGTTCACGATCACCCGGTCGAACGGCAGCACCGTGGCCATGCCCTCGACCTCGAACTCGGCCAGCGCGCGACGGCTGCGCTCGAGCGCGTTCTGCCGGTCCGAACCGGTGACGATCAGCTTGGCGAGCATCGAGTCGAACTGGCCGCCGACCACGCTGCCGGCTTCGACACCGGAATCGACGCGCACGCCCGGACCGGACGGGGCGACGAACTTGGTGACGGTGCCCGGCGCGGGCAGGAAGCCGCGGCCGGCGTCCTCGCCGTTGATGCGGAACTCGATCGAGTGGCCGCGCGGCGTCGGGTCCTCGGTGATCCGGAGCTTCTCGCCGCGCGCGATGCGGAACATCTCGCGGACCAGGTCGATGCCGGTGGTCTCCTCCGACACCGGGTGCTCGACCTGCAGCCGGGTGTTCACCTCGAGGAAGGAAATGGTGCCGTCCACCGCGACGAGGTACTCGACGGTGCCCGCGCCGTAGTAGCCGGCTTCTTTGCAGATGGCCTTGGCGGACTCGTGGATCCGGGCGCGCTGGTCGTCGGACAGGTACGGCGCGGGGGCCTCTTCCACCAGCTTCTGGTGGCGGCGCTGCAGCGAACAGTCGCGGGTGCCGACGACGATCGCGTTGCCGTGGTGGTCGGCCAGCACCTGCGCCTCGACGTGCCGCGGCTTGTCCAGGTAGCGCTCCACGAAGCATTCGCCGCGGCCGAACGCGGCCACCGCCTCGCGCGTCGCGGACTCGAACAGCTCAGGGATTTCCTCGCGGGTACGGGCGACCTTCAGGCCGCGGCCGCCGCCGCCGAACGCCGCCTTGATCGCGACCGGCAGGCCGTGCTCGTCGGCGAACGCGATGATCTCGTCGGCGTCCTTCACCGGCTCCTTGGTGCCGGGCACGAGCGGCGCGCCCGCGCGCATCGCGATGTGCCGCGCGGTCACCTTGTCGCCGAGGTCGCGGATCGACTGCGGGCTCGGCCCGATCCAGGTCAGGCCCGCGTCGAGGACGGCCTGGGCGAATTCGGCGTTCTCGGAAAGGAAGCCGTAGCCGGGGTGGACCGAGTCGGCACCGGACCGCTTGGCGGCGTCGAGGATCTTGTCGATCGCGAGGTAGCTCTCGGCCGCGGTGGTCCCGCCGAGGGCGAACGCCTCGTCGGCGAGGCGCACGTGCGGAGCGTCCCGGTCCGGGTCCGCGTACACGGCCACGCTCTGCAGGCCCGCGTCCTTCGCGGCCCTGATCACGCGAACCGCGATCTCGCCCCGGTTCGCGATCAGGACCTTGGTCACCGGACCGCCTGTGCTCGCGGTGTCCTGCTCGCTCACCACATACCTCCCGTGCCCGTCGCCGCGCTGCTGGTCAACCGGGAGTCTACGGACCAGGGCAGGGCCTGGATTGAGAGGTGGACCACCCAGTTCGGTCCTGTTTATACCCGTCCGGCCGGAGCCTGATGCCGCAGTTCGGCCGGTAGTTCGGAGTCCAGCACGATGACGTCGTAGGGGTTGACCTGGTGCACCAGCGCCAGGTTCTCGGTGTTGACCAGGATCCACGGCTGGTGCTCGCCGCAGCAGTCGACGAGCCGGTCGAGCGCGGTGAAGGCGACCAGCGCGGTGCGGCCGTCGGGAGTGCGGCGGAGTTCGACGTTGGCTCCGGTCTGGCCGTCGGTGGTCGGGCCGGCGGGGCCGGTCGGCAGGTAAAGGGCCGGGGGCAAATTGGGGTTCGTCACTCCGACAACATAGACGGACACGGTGTGCAAGGTCGCTTACAGTCTCGGATATGCGGACTTGGCCGAAGCGCGTCCCGCGATCCGCGCTGCTCACCTCCGTTCTGGCGGCGGTGGTCACGGCGGCGGCGCTCGTCGTGGTCGTCGTGCTGCGCCCGAAGCCGGACGGCGCCGTCACCATGGCGCCGCGCGAGCCCGATGCGGCTCCGGTGGACGGATCGTCCTCGACCTGCGGGAACGGGCCCTGTCGGCAGGTGGCCGCGGTGAGCGTCGGCGGTACCCCGGTCGTGTTGCTGGCCGACGCCGCGGGCGGATCGGGCCGGGTCCAGGTCGGGCAGCAGCCGGGCACCGAGTTCGAACTGGCGATCACGAGCATGGGCGCGAAGCTGACGGCGACTTCCTTGCGCTGCATCGACGGGTCGACCGCCGCGTGCCTGATCCGCGGCGACGCGGCCGGCGGCTCGTACGGCGAACTGCTCACCGAGTCCGGCGGGGCGTGGCGCGACTACGGGAAGCCGTATTTCTCCGATGCCGGTTCGCTGTCGCTCTACGACGTGAGCCAGGACGGCCGTCCGGACGTGATCGTCGTCCGGCACGAATGCCCGGAGGCGGTCTCCGGCACGCCGCGCTGCGAGGCGGCTCCGGTGGTGGGCGAGGTGTACGAACTCGACGGCGAGGTGATGGGCTGCACGAGCACCGTCACCGCGCCGTCGAATTTCCGCGGCTGGCCGGACGTAGAGCTGAGGAAATCCCAGCTGCGGCGTTGTTCCAGCAACTCGTGAGCGGCGATCCCGGTTCTCCCCGGGATCGCCGCTCACGAGGCGTCAGGCGGTGACGGGCCGGGCGGCGCTGCCTTCGTCGCGGTGGTTCGGGCGAGCGGTCTGCGTGTCGAGGATTTCGTCGTCGAGCAGGCCCTCGCTGCGCGCGACGATCGTCGGGACCACGATCTGGCCCGCGACATTCGTGGCGGTGCGCATCATGTCCATGATCGGGTTCACCGAGTAGATCAGCGCGATGCCGAGCGCGACCTGCTTGGCGTCGAGACCGATGAACGCGGTGGTCAGGGTGAGCGCGGTCAGCCAGCCGGTGGTGCCCGCGGTGGCCAGCGCGCCGACCACGGCGACGACCACGATGCCGACGTACTGGCCGAAGCTCAGCGGCACCCCGGCGAGGTTGGCGATGAAGATCGCGCCGATCGCCGGGAACACGGCGGCGCAACCGTCCATTTTGGTCGCGCTGGCGAGCGGGGTGGCGAAGGCGGCGTAACCGGGGTCGACGCCGAGGTTCACCGCGGACTGCCGGGTCAGCGGCAGCGTCGCCGAACTCGACTGCGACGCGAACGCGAACTGGATCGCGGTGCCTGCCTTGGCGAAGAACGTCAGCGGGCTCACCTTCGCGACGAACCGCAGCAGGATCGGGTAGACGACGAACAGGACCAGCAGGCAGCCGACGTACACCGCGAGCGTGGTCGACAGCAGCGGGCGGAACAGCGCGTCGCCGTAGTTGGAGACGGCGGCGCCGATCAGGCCGATGATGCCGAGGGGCGCGAGCCGCACGATCCAGCCGAGGTAGCGCTGAACGATTTCGAAGACGCTGGTGGTGAACTCGACGAACGGCTTCGCCTTGTCGCCGAGGCTGTAGGCGGCCGCGCCGATCACGACGGCGAGGAAGAGCACCTGGAGCGTGCTGCCCTCGGCGAAGGCGGAGAAGAAGTTCTCCGGCAGCAGGCCCTTGATGAAGGCGTCCCAGGAACCCCAGTGGCTCATGCTCTTCGCGGCCTTGTCGGCGTTCTTCGCGGTGGCCGCGACGCCCTCGCCGAGCCCGCCGGAGCCGGGGTTGAACAGCTTGCCGATCGCGATCCCGATCAGCGAGGCGATGAACGACGTGATCGCGAACCACAGCACGGTCTTGCCGCCGAGCCGCGCGGCGGTGCGGCCGCCGCCGAGGCCGCGGAGGCTGTTGATGCCGACCACGATCGCCGTGAAGACCAGCGGGATCACCGCGATCTGCAGCAGGGTCGTGAAGATCGTGCCGATGTGGTCGAGGGTGTCGGTCAGCCAGCCGGCTTCAGTCGTCCGCGCGAGCACGCCGAGGCCGGCGCCCACGACAAGCGAGCCGAGTACGGCCGCGGCGAACACGCGCGGCTTGGTGTACGTCCTGACAAAGGACATGTGCCACCCCAGAGAGGTCGAGAGTTTCCGCTGGCCCGGGTGCGGGCCGGGATCGACTTTCCCTGATCACTCGTCCGAGTGACACATCGTCCCAATATGTGAACTACTTCCACATTTCGGTGACGCTGACGCCCACCTCGGCGAGGAGCTGCCGAAGCAGCGGAAGACTGATCCCGATCACGCTGGACGGGTCCCCCTCGACACCCTCGACGAACCACCCGCCGAGCGCGTCGAGCGTGAACGCCCCCGCGACGTGCAGCGGTTCGCCGGTGGCGACGTAAGCGTCGATCTCGGCCTGCGTGGGGTTGGCGAAGTGCACGGTGGTGGACCGGGTGCCGGAGGCTTCCTTGGTGCGCTGCCCGCCGTCGATCCGGACCACCGTGTGCCCGGTGAGCAGGACACCGGAGCCGCCGGCCATCCGGGCCCAGCGCTGCTTAGCGACCTCGGCCGTGGCGGGCTTTCCGACCATCTCGCCGCCGATGGAAAGCATGGAATCGCACGCGACGATCACGGCGTCCGGCTCGGAGACCATCTCGACGACGGCGTTGGCCTTGGCTTTGGCGAGAGCCAACACGAGTTCGGCGGGTTCGGGATCGGTGAGCGCAGCCGCGACGGCGTCCTCGTCGACACCGGACACGACGACCGCCGGATCGAGACCGGCGCTGCGCAAAACGGCGAGGCGGGCGGGGGACTGGGAGGCGAGGACTAGACGCACGTGCGAACGCTACCTCGGTGGGGCGCGGTGCTGGGCCGTGACCCGGTGCCGTGTTGGGCGGCATGTTTCGCGGTGCGCTGGCTGCCGCTGCCCTCGGTCGCTTCGGTGCCGACGATGGTGTGCGGCTCGGTGATGGACACGAGCAGCTGGTCGCTGTGCGATCTGGGGCGGAGTGGGTTTGGTGCCTGGGTCGCACAGCCGGTCGCTTCTGGGCGACGAGCATGCATGGCGGGGTTCGGACTAGCTCGGCAGGGTGGGTGCTTGGCGGGTTCAGAGTTGCTCGGCGGGGTGGGTGCCTGGCGGATTGGGGGTTGCGGGCGGGGGTGTGTTTCTGTCGGGCTGGGGTTGCAGGGTGGGGCGCGTGCTTGGCGGATGGGGGTTGCGGGGGCAGCGGGTGACCTTGTGGCTGCAGATGTGGAGACCGCCGCGTGGGTTGGCGTTGTGCTGCAGTCGGAACATCTGATGCCGCGTGGTGTGAGGCGTGTTGGGGTCGCGCCGGTTTGCCCGTTGCCGGCCGGGTGAGGTGTGTGGGCTGGGTGTCCGGCGGATGGGGGTTGCGGGGGCAGCGGGAG
>NZ_JACJHR010000259.1 GCF_014174495.1 Amycolatopsis echigonensis | reverse complement strand
GCTCACGCCGAGCAGCCTGGGGACCCCCGGTGGCGCCACGTCCGGCCAGACCCCCCACTAGGTGGCTGCCATGAGGATCTCCCATTCCGCGATGCCGGTGATCCGGCTGATCGTGCTCGTCGTGTTCGCCACCGCCTGCGCCGTGTTCTTCGGCTACCTCTGGGTGAACTCCGGCGGCAAACTCCCCTTCAGCAGCTCCCGCTACACGCTCACGGCGACCTTCCCGCGCGTGGCGAACCTCGTGCCCGACTCCGACGTGATGATCAGCGGCGTCGCCGTCGGCAAGGTGGCCGAGATCAAGAACGAGGGCGACCGCGCGCACGTCACCATGGAACTCGATCAGCAGTACCCGCTGCACGCGGGCGTAACCGTCCAGGTCCGGAACAAGACGCTCGTGGAGGAGACCTTCCTCCAACTGACCGACGGCGACGGTCCGGTGCTGGACAGCGGAACGGTCCTGCCGGAGAACGCGGGCAAGCCCGCAGTCGGCCTGAACGACGTGCTGGCCAGCATCGATCCTTCGACCAGGCAGGCGCTGGCGAGCACCATCCGCTCGCTCGGGGCATCCACCAAGGACAGCCAGGACAGCATCTCCCGCGCCTTGAGCGGTCTCGGTGACCTCGGCCGTGAAGGGACACGGCGCGCTGGCCGCGCTGTCCGCGCAGAGCGAGGACCTGAAGAAGCTCAGCGGGAACGCAGCCAGCCTCCTCGCCGCACTC
>NZ_JACJHR010000258.1 GCF_014174495.1 Amycolatopsis echigonensis | reverse complement strand
CAGTGCGGCGAGGAGGCTGGCTGCGTTCCCGCTGAGCTTCTTCAGGTCCTCACTCTGCGCGGACAGCGCGGCCAGCGCGCCCTGCCCTTCACGGCCGAGGTCACCGAGACCGCTCAAGGCGCGGGAGATGCTGTCCTGGCTGTCCTTCGTGGACGCCCCGAGCGAGCGGACGGTGCTCGCCAGCGCCTGCCTGGTCGAAGGATCGATGCTGGCCAGCACGTCGTTCAGGCCGACAGCGGGCTTGCCCGCGTTCTCCGGCAGGACCGCTCCGCTGTCCAGGGCCGGACCGTCGCCGTCGGTCAGCTGGAGGAAGGTCTCCTCCACGAGCGTCTTGTTCCGGACCTGGACCGTCACCCCACCGTGCAGCGGGTACTGCTGATCGAGCTCCATGGTGACGTGCGCGCGGTCACCGTCGTTCTTGATCTCGGCCACCTTGCCGACGGCGACGCCGCTGATCATCACGTCGGAGTCGGGCACGAGGTTCGCCACGCGCGGGAAGGTCGCCGTGAGCGTGTAGCGGGAGCTGCTGAAGGGGAGCTTGCCGCCGGAGTTCACCCAGAGGTAGCCGAAGAACACGGCGCAGGCGGTGGCGAACACGACGAGCACGATCAGCCGGATCACCGGCATCGCGGAATGGGAGATCCTCATGGCAGCCACCTAGCGGGGAGTCTGGCCGGACGTGGCGCCCACACCGGGGATCCCCAGGCTGCTCGGCGTGAAT
>NZ_JACJHR010000257.1 GCF_014174495.1 Amycolatopsis echigonensis | reverse complement strand
TGAGCACACCACCATCAGCGGTGTCGGCCTGCGCCTGGTGGAGGACGTGCTGGGCCGGCTGACGTATCCGAAGGCGGCCGGGCTGGGCGCCCTCAACGGGCTGTGGATCGGGCTGCTGTTCGGCGTGTTCCTGGCGCTGTTCACCACCAACGCAGTCGCGTGGTTCGCGGTGATCTTGTGGGCGCTGCTGTGGGGCGCGGTGGTCGGTGCCGTGGCGGCCCTGATCTGGCACGCGCTCTCCGGTGGCCGCCGGGACTTCCTCTCGGCCAGCCAGCTGATCGCCGACCGCTACGAGGTCCTGGTCGACCCCGCGCACGCCGAACGCGCCCGCGAACTGCTGCAGACCAGCCGGTCCTGATCACGTGAGGGGAGGTCTGAGATGGCCAAGGCAGTCGGTATCGACCTGGGAACCACCAACTCGGTGATCGCCACCGTGGAGGGCGGCCAGCCGACCGTGATCCCGAACAGCGAAGGCAGCCGCACCACCCCGTCGGTGGTGGCGTTCACCGACCAGGGCGAACGTCTGGTCGGGCAGCTCGCGCGACGCCAGGCGATCCTCAACCCGAAAGGCACCATCGCCTCGGCGAAGCGGTTCATCGGCCGCCGCTTCGACGAGGTGGCCACCGAGCGGGATACGGTGTCCTACGAGGTGACCTCCGGCCCGAACGGCGCGGCACGCTTCGATGTGCGTAGCAAGCAGGTCGCGCCGGAGGAGATCTCCGCC
>NZ_JACJHR010000256.1 GCF_014174495.1 Amycolatopsis echigonensis | reverse complement strand
CGCAGAGATCTCCTCCGGCGCGACCTGCTTGCTACGCACATCGAACCGTGCCGCGCCGTTCGGGCCGGACACCACCTCATAGGACACCGTGTCCCGTTCGGTGGCCACCTCCTCGAACCGACGGCCGATGAACCGCTTCGCCGACGCGATGGTGCCTTTCGGGTTCAGGATCGCCTGGCGGCGCGCGAGCTGCCCGACCAGCCGCTCGCCCTGGTCGGTGTACGCCACGACCGACGGGGTGGTGCGGCTGCCCTCGCTGTTCGGGATCACGGTCGGCTGGCCGCCCTCCACGGTGGCGATCACCGAGTTGGTGGTTCCCAGGTCGATACCGACTGCCTTAGCCATGAGAAGCGCCTCCCCTCACGTGATCAGGACTGGCTGGTCTGCAGCAGTTCGCGGGCGCGTTCGGCGTGCGCGGGGTCGACCAGCACCTCGTAGCGGTCGGCGATCAGCTGGCTGGCCGAGAGGAAGTCCCGGCGGCCACCGGAGAGCGCGTGCCAGATCAGGGCCGCCACGGCGCCGACCACCGCGCCCCACAGCAGCGCCCACAAGATCACCGCGAACCACGCGACCGCGTTGGTGGTGAACAGCGCCAGGAACACGCCGAACAGCAGCCCGATCCACAGCCCGTTGAGGGCGCCCAGCCCGGCTGCCTTCGGATATGTCAGCCGGCCCAGCACGTCTTCCACCAGGCGCAGGCCCACGCCGCTGATGGTGGTGTGCTCG
>NZ_JACJHR010000255.1 GCF_014174495.1 Amycolatopsis echigonensis | reverse complement strand
CGTGTCATGGCAACCGTGTAAGCCGCGGATGGACCAAGATCGGGTCGCTGACGGCGACCCAGGAAGGCTCCATCTGTGACTGAGAACACATCGACCGGTCGGACTGCGGGTCCCGAGGCCGGCGAGGCGCTCGCTCGCGTGTTACCGCCGGAAACGCTTGACGCGTTGGTAAAAGAAGCGTACGAGAATGGTGGCGCGCTGGGTGCGCAAGAATTGCTGAACGAGATGACCAAGGCGGTGCTCGAACGGGCGTTGGACGCCGAAATGACCCATCATCTCGGGTACGAGAAAGGAGACCCCGCCGGGAACGGGTCCGGGAATTCCCGGAACGGCAGGTCCCCGAAAACCGTGTCGACCTCGAACGGCCCGGTCGAACTGGCGGTGCCGCGCGACCGGAACGGTTCCTTCGAACCGGCGATCGTGCCGAAACGCGCACGCAGGCTGGGCAATATCGACGAGGCGATCCTGTCGCTGTATTCGCGCGGCATGACCACCCGGGACATCGAATCCCATTTGCGTGAAGCATATGGCGTGAACGTGTCGCGGGAATTGATCTCCAACGTGACCGACGTGGTGACCGACGAGATCGCGCTGTGGCAATCGCGTCCCTTGGACGAGATGTACCCGATCCTCTACGTCGACGGCCTGCGGCTGCGGGTCAAGGACAAAGGCGTGGTCACCTCCAAAGTCGCCTACTTGGCCGTCGGCGTGGACATGGAAGGCCGCAAACACG
>NZ_JACJHR010000254.1 GCF_014174495.1 Amycolatopsis echigonensis | reverse complement strand
CCGATCCGGACGCTCATCGTGCCGCGGGTGGTCGCGATGACGTTGATCACGGGGCTGATGGACCTGGTGGCGCTGGCTTTCGGTGTCGTGGGCGGGTACATCGCCGCCGTGCCGATCCTCAAGGCGAACAGCAGCGCGTTCTTCGGCAGCTTCTTCGACAACGCGACGACGACCGACCTCTGGGCGAGCGTGGTCAAGACGTCGATCTTCGGGCTGATCATCGGCGTCGTCTGCTGCTACAAGGGCTTGCACACCGGCGGCGGGCCGATCGGGGTGGGGCGGGCGGTCAACCAGGCCGTGGTGATCGCGTTCGCCGCGATCTGGATATTCAACGCGGTCTTCACCGCGATCATGCTCGGTCTCAACCCCGAGATGCAGATCTACAAGTGACGAGGCGGGGAGAAGACACCGTGACCCGAGCTGTGCAGAACGGCGGAGTCGGCGAAAAGAAGCTGCCCGGTGCGCCGAAGCCCGCCGACGTCGAGATTTCGTTCAAGGGCATGGCGACTTCGGTCAAGTCCGCGGTCGAAACCGGCGGCGATATCGCCCGGTTCTCCGGCCGGACGATCCGGGCGTTGCCCGATCTCCGGCACTCCGCCACCGAAGTCTTCCACCAGTGCGGCGTGCTCATCCTGTCCAGCGGGCTCGTCATCTGGCTCATGCAGTTCGTGATCGGGTACGAGTGCGGCCTCGAAGGCAACTACACGCTCAAGCAGATCGGCGTTCCCCTCTATTCGGG
>NZ_JACJHR010000253.1 GCF_014174495.1 Amycolatopsis echigonensis | reverse complement strand
AGCCCGGAGCAGATCGCCCGCCGGCTGCGCCGCGACCACCCCGACCGGCCGGAGCTGCACGTGACCCACGAAACGATCTACCAGGCCCTCTACGTCCAAGGCCGCGGCGAACTGCGCCGCGAACTGGCCCGCGCCCTGCGCACCGGCCGCGCCAGGCGCAAACCCCGCGCCGGCCAGCAACGCCGGCCCCGCTTCGCCGAACCCATGGCCATGATCAGCGACCGGCCCGCCGAAGCCGCCGACCGCGCCGTCCCCGGGCACTGGGAAGGCGACCTGATCATCGGCAAGGACAACGCCTCGGCCATCGCCACCCTGGTCGAACGCACCACCCGCTACGTCCTGCTCGTGCCCCTGCCCCGCGGCCGCGGCGCCGAGGCCGTCCGCGACGCCCTCGCCGCCACCGCCGCGACCCTGCCCGCGCACCTGCAACGATCCCTGACCTGGGACCAGGGCAGCGAAATGGGCCGCCACCACGAATTCACCATCGCCACCGGCATCCCCGTCTACTTCTGCGACCCCCACAGCCCCTGGCAACGCGGCAGCAACGAAAACACCAACGGCCTGCTGCGCCAATACTTCCCCAAAGGCACCGACCTGTCCGCCCACACCCCCGAACACCTCGCCGCCGTCGCCGCACAACTCAACCGCCGACCCCGCAAAACACTCGACTGGGACACCCCAGCCGAACGCCTCGCTAACCTCCTCACCACAACCACATAACCACCCGTGTTGCAACCACCCCTCGAATCCACC
>NZ_JACJHR010000252.1 GCF_014174495.1 Amycolatopsis echigonensis | reverse complement strand
CCTGGACCGGCCCGACCCGCACGCCGGGCTCAAGGCCGCGATCGCCGAGGCGTTCGAGGCCGCCCGCGGCCGCTACGGGCACCGGCGGATCCACGCGGTCCTGGCCCGCGACGGCTGGCGGGTGGCGAAGAAAACCGTGCGCACGCTGATGAACGCCCTCGGCCTGGCCTGCCAGGTCCGGCGGCCGCGCCGGTGCCGGTCCTGGCCCGGGCGGCCCGGCACGACCGCGCCGAACCTGCTCAACCGCCAGTTCAACGCCGACGCCCCGGACACCACATGGGTCACCGACGTGACCGAGTTCCGCATCCGCGACCGCAAGCTCTACCTCTCGCCCGTGATCGACCTGTTCGACCGGTCCGTGGTCGCCTACGCCTGCGGCCCGTCCCCGACGCTGGAGCTGACGAACTCCTCGCTGCGCGCCGCGATCGCGACCCTGCCCGCCGGAGCCCGCCCGCTGGTGCACTCCGACCAGGGCTTCCAATACCAGCACGCCTCCTGGCGCACCCTGCTCGCCGACGCCGGCCTGACCCAGTCGATGTCCCGCCGCGCCACCTGCCTGGACAACGCCGTCGCCGAGAACTTCTTCGGCCACCTCAAAGAAGAACTCTTCCACCACAACACGTTCGACACCGTCGACACGTTCACCACGGCACTGCACGACTACATCGACTGGTACAACACCACCCGCATCTCCACCACCCTCGGCGACCTCAGCCCAGCCGAATACCGAGCCCAGACCCTCGCCGCCTAACCTCTACATAACCAGTCCAACTTCCGGGGCCCAGTTCA
>NZ_JACJHR010000251.1 GCF_014174495.1 Amycolatopsis echigonensis | reverse complement strand
TTGTTGTCATGTCGCCTTCCATGGGGTCTCTCCGGCCACGAGCGCTACCACACGCACGTCGCGCGTAGCGGGAGAGAAATCACCGGCCAACCACCCGCATACCCGCCGCGGCTCGCACCAACCGGGCTTGCGGTCACCGTTGCCGCAAGGTCGATGGGGTCGGCCTGTCGGCTGGTGCGGATGCTGCACCTAGCGGGATGCCAGAGGGCTGCGGTGTCGGTCGCCGTGCCCGCTGCGCGCCGGCCGCCTGGGTTTGCTGCCGTGCGCCGCACCGCCGGGATGGAGCACCCGCTCACCAGGCAGTCGGCGTGGGGCGCGGTGCGCACTGTCCGGTGTGGGCCAGGGCGGGGCGGGAGCGCTGGTCCGGGGCGGTCGATGCGGAGCCGGCACCAGCCGGGCGTGGGCGAGCAGATCGAGCTGGCTCAACGTCGCCGCGACGTGCCCGGCCGCCTCGGTGATCACCACCGGAACCCCGAGCACGTCGCGGAGCAGGCGCAGCAGCAGCCCGAACCCAGTGAAGTCCAGGCGCCGGACCCGGTGCAGATCGATCACGACCTGCCGGGCGCCGCCGGTGCGCAGCCGGGCCAGCCACCCCGGCAGGTGCCGGCACAGGCACTCGGCCTGCTCCGCGCTCGGACACAGAATCCACACGCCGTCGCCGGAGTCGGCCAGTACGCGCCCGGCGGCTACGCCGCTGGAACTGGTCCCACGGTCACGCGTCCACGCCTGCGGCATCCGCCGGTTGGTGCCGGTGTGCGCTGGCGGGGCGCCGTGCCCGGTGCTCGGCGCGGGT
>NZ_JACJHR010000250.1 GCF_014174495.1 Amycolatopsis echigonensis | reverse complement strand
GCCCGCGCCGAGCACCGGGCACGGCGCCCGGCCAGCGCGCACCGGCACGAACCGGCTCATGCCGCAGGCGTGCACGCGTGACCGTGGGACCAGTGCCAGCGGGGTGCCCGCCGGGCGCGTGCTGGCCGACTCCGGCGACGGCGTATGGATTCTGCGTCCGAGCGCGGAGCAGGCCGAGCGCCTGGCCCGGCACCTGCCGCGGTGGCTGGCCCGGCTGCGCACCGGCGGCGCCCGGCAGGTCGTGATCGACCTGCACCGGGTCCGACGCCTGGACTTCACCGGCTTCGGGCTGCTGCTGCGCCTGCTCCGTGACGTGCTCAGGGTTCCGGTGGTGATCACCGAGGCAGCCGGGCACGTCGCGGCGACGTTGAACCAGCTCGACCTGCTCGCCGACGCCCAGCTGGTGCCGGCCCCGCATCGACCGCCCCGGACCAGCGCTCCCACCGCGCCCTGGCCCACACCGGACGGTGCGCACCGCGCGCCACGCCGACTGCCTGGTGAGCGGGTGCTCCATCCCGGCGGTGCGGCGCACGGCAGCAACCCCAGCCGCACGGCGCGCAGCAGGCACGGCGACCGACACCGGCACCGCAGTCCCGTGGCATCCCGCTAGGTGCAGCATCCGCACCAGCCGACAGGGCGACCCCGTCGACCTGTCCGCGGCGGTGACCGCAAGCCCGGTTGGTGCGAGCCGCGGCGGGTATGCGGGTGGTTGGCCGGTGATTTCTCTCCCGCTACGCGCGGCATGCGTGTAGTAGCGCTCGTGGGGCGGAGAGACCCATCGAAGGCGAGTTCACAACAG
>NZ_JACJHR010000025.1 GCF_014174495.1 Amycolatopsis echigonensis | reverse complement strand
CGAGCCTGCCGTCGACCAGCGGGCTGCTGGTGCGGAGGAGCGGCATGCGGCCGGGAGGACGTCCGCGTTGTCGCCGGGACACGCGCACGACGTCGACGATCTGCGGGGATTGCTCGCGATGCTGGGTCTGGAGGCGGGTGCCCGCGTCTGAGCCGCCGGGGTCCGCCTGTCGGTGTTGAGGCTGGTGGGCGGTGCGGTGGGTTGGCCGTGGCGGGTAGGTCGGGCGAGCAGTTTCGTCGGGACCTACCCGAGCCAGGCGGCTGAATCCGGTGCGAGCCTGCCGTCGACCAGCGGGCTGCTGGTGAGCAGCACCTCGCCCGGCGGCAGGACGATCGAGCTGGCCGAGGTGTTCAGCGCGCAGATCAGGCCGCCCCGGCCGCGGCGGAACGCGAAGCAGCCCGCGGGCGCGCCGTACCACTCCAGCTCGTCGCCGCCCCGGAACGCCGGGTGGTGTTTCCGCAGCTCCACCGCACGCCGGTACAGCGACAGTGTCGATTCCGGGTCTTCGAGCTGCCGTTCCACGGTGAGTGGAGCCCAGTCCGCGGGCATCGGCAGCCAGGTCTGGGCGGTGCCCGAAAACCCATAGGGCGGCAGCGTGCCTTCCCACGGCAGCGGCACCCGTTCGCCGTCGCGGCTGAATTCCGGGCCTTGCGAGCGGGCACGGGGGTCGGTCATCGCCTCGAGCGGCAGGTCGGCGTTCGGCAGTCCCAGCTCTTCGCCCTGGTACAGGTAGACCGCGCCGGGCAGGGCGAGTTGGACCAGCGCCATCGCGCGCGCCCGGCGGAGCCCGGTCGCGCCGCCGCCATAGCGGCTCGCCGCGCGCCAGACGTCGTGGTTGGACAGCGTCCAGGTCGCCGGAGCGCCCGCCGAACGCGGCACCGCCAGCGAACGCTCGATCGACGTGCGCATCGCGTCCGCGTCGAAATGGGTGAGCACCAGGCGGAAGTTGAACGCCAGGTGCAGTTCGTCCGGCCGCAGGTACCGCGCCAGCCGTTCCTCGTCCTGCACCCAGATCTCGCCGACGGCCATCGCGTCCGGGTACTCGTCGAGCACTTTGCGGATCAGCTGGTGCACCTCGTGCACGCCGTCGTCGTCGAAGCGCGGATCGCCGGGCGCGCCGCCGCCGTGCGAGGGCGTGTCGGGGTCCATGTCGGGCAGCCCGGCGGGCTTGGCCATCCCGTGCGCGACGTCGATCCGGAACCCGTCCACGCCCCGGTCGAGCCAGAACCGCAGGGTGCGCTCGAGATCGGCGCGGACGTCCGGATTGGCCCAGTTCAGGTCCGGCTGCTGCGGCGCGAACAGGTGCAGGTACCACTGCCCGTCCGGCACCCGCGTCCACGCCGGGCCGCCGAACACGCTGACCCAGTTGTTGGGCGGTTCGGAGCCGCCCGGGCCGCGGCCGTCGCGGAAGTGGTAGCGCTCCCGCTCCGGGCTGCCCGGCCCGGCGGCCAGCGCGGACTTGAACCACGCGTGCTGGTTGCTCGTGTGGTTCGGCACCACGTCCACGGTGACCCGGATGCCGCGCCGGTGCGCCTCCGTGAGCAGCACGTCGAAGTCGCCGAGGGTGCCGAACATCGGGTCGACGCCGCGCGGGTCCGCCACGTCGTAGCCGTGGTCGGCCATCGGCGACGGGTAGAACGGCGTCAGCCACAGCGCGTCGACGCCCAGCAGCTCCAGGTAGCCGAGCTTGCTGCGGATGCCCTCGAGATCGCCGATGCCGTCCTCGCCCGAGTCGGCGAACGACCGCACGTAGATCTCGTAGAACACCGCGTCGGACCACCACGACGGCCGCGGCGGGCGGTCCGGCCGCCGCCGGCCGGCCACGCGTCTCATCAGACGAAGCTGTTCATCATGCTGTGCGCGGCCATTTCCAGGTACGCCCACAGCTGGCTGAGGTACGGCTCGGGCAGGTTCTCCTCGTCGATCGCGATCCGGATGCAGCGCAGCCACGCGTCGCGTTCGATCGGGCCGATCTTGAACGGCGCGTGCCGCATTCGCAGCCGGGGGTGGCCGCGCTGGTCGGAGTAGGTGTGCGGACCGCCCCAGTACTGGATGAGGAACATCCGGAACCGTTCCTCCGCCGGGCCGAGGTCCTCTTCCGGGTAGAGCGGGCGCAGCACCTCGTCGCGGGCCACTTCCTCGTAGAACCGCTTGATGATCCGGCGGAAGGTCGGTTCGCCGCCCACCGCCTCGTACAGGTTCGCCGGTTCCGGCTCGCTCACAGTCGACACACCTCCATCTTGCCCTGCCTCAGCTCTGCGGCGCGCCCGCCTGCTTGTCCTGCATGGACGACAGCAACCGGCCGAGCGGCGGTTCGAAACCGGCCTCTTCCAGCGCGCCGAGCAGCTGCCCGCGCAGCTTCCGCTGCACCGCCCACTGCTTGCCCGGTCGCACCTTGACCGTCAGGCGCAACACGATTCCCTCCGGCGTGACCTGTTCGACGCCGAGCATCTCCGGCGGCTCCAGGACGTTCGCCGAGAGCGCGTCGGCTTCGACCGCCTTCGTGGCCGCGCCGGTGAGAACCTCGGTCGCCCGGTCGACGTCCGCGGAATAGCTCAGCGGGACGTCCACCACGGCGTAGGCGAAGCCCTGGCTGGAGTTGCCCACGCGCAGCACCTCGCCGTTGCGGACGTACCAGACGGTGCCCTTCATGTCGCGGAGCGTGGTGATGCGCAGGCCGACCGCCTCGACGGTGCCGGTGGCCGAGCCGATGTCCACGACGTCGCCGACGCCGTACTGGTCCTCGATCATCATGAACATCCCGGAAAGGAAGTCCTTGACCAGATTCTGCGCGCCGAACCCGAGCGCGACGCCGACGATCCCGGCCGAGGCGATGATCGGGGCCAGGTTGATGCCCAGTTCGCCCAGGACGAGGATCACCGCGAGGCCGTAGATGAGGAACGTGGCCATCGACTTCAGCACCGAGCCGATCGTCTTGGCCCGCTGCCTGCGGCGCTCCACCACGGCCGTGCCGAGCATGTCCGGCGCGCGTTCCCGCAGCGGTCTCAGCAGCGACGGGATCTTGCCGTTGCTGCCCGAGGCCGGGAGCGTGGTGACCCGCTCGATCACTCGCTTGGTGAGATATCGCACCACGAAGGCGATGAGGAGGATCATGATGATCTTCAGCGGCTTCGTCAGGAGCCAGCCCGCCGACGCGGCGAGCCACTCGTTGTGCGTGACCGAATAGACCTGGGCGCACCACGTCCCGGTCTCGGAGATGCAGCTGGGCGGAGCGCTGAGCACGGCATTCACTGGCTGAGGAAGTCCCTTCTTGCGTGGTTGTCCCGGCGGCGCGCAAGCGGCCGCAGGGTAGCCGCCGGGTCGCGGGTATGTGACACGTCACAGAACACGCGTGCGCCGGGGCCCTGATGTGTGGTCGACTATGCCTGCACCGGTGGAGGTGGTCGAGTGCCAGACCGACAACCCGTCCCCCTCGGCGGAGCCGGCCAAGCCATGGCCGAGCTGCCGCCGGAGGCGATCCTGCGTGCCTGCCCGGGAGGGTCCGCATCCGGCGGCTCCGTCCCGTCCGGGCCGGGGACCCGTCCAGGGGGAGCGTCCCGTCCGCCCGGACAGCGTAGAGCCCGCGATCCGGTCGCCCCGGCGTGGGGGCGGCGCCGGGTCCTCCTGCTCAACGCCACTTTCGAACCGCTTACCGCGGTGCCCATGCGGCGCGCGGTGGTGCTCGTCATGTGCGGCAAGGCGGAGGTCGTCCACGGCGATCCGGGCGGCGTGGAACTGCACGCCGCGACGGTGTCGCTGCCCGTTCCCTCGGTGATCCGGCTCAGCACGTACGTGCGGGTGCCCTACCGGGCGCAGGTGCCGCTCACCCGGGCCGGGCTGATGCACCGGGACCGGCACCGCTGCGCCTACTGCGGCGGGCGCGCCGAGACGATCGACCACGTCGTCCCGCGCAGCAAGGGAGGTCCGCACAGCTGGACCAACTGCGTCGCCTGCTGCGCGAAATGCAATCACCGCAAGGCCGACCGGCTCCTGTCGGAGATCGGCTGGCGGCTGCGCGTCGTGCCGCGCGCCCCGCACGGTCCGCACTGGCGGCTGCTGGCGCATTCCAAAGAGGCCGATCCGCTGTGGCAGCCGTACCTCGGGTCGGCGGCCTAGCCTTCCGTACCCGGAGACGTCGGCGCCCCGGCTGCCGGTGCGGCGGCCGGGGCGAGCCGATGGAGCGCGCTCGACGTCTCGTGTCCGGTGCTGGGCTGGTGCTCAGGCGGCGAGGCTGTAGTCCGCCTGGCAGGTGACGCGCGTGCCCATCGTGACCCGGGTGCCGCGCGTGACGCGGGTTCCGCGGGTGACTCGCGTGCCCATCGTGACGCGGGTACCGCAGGTGACACGGGTTCCTGCCGTGACCCGCGTGCCGCGGGTGACCCGGGTTCCCCGCGTGACGCGGGTGCCCATCGTGACGCGAGTTCCGGCCGTGACGCGGGTCCCGCGGGTAACGCGGGTGCCCCTGGTGACTCGAGTTCCCATGGTCACCCGGGTACCCATTGTCACGCGCGTGCCCGCGGTGACCCGGGTTCCCCGCGTGACCCGAGTGCCGCGCGTAACCCTGGTGCCGGACGTGACCCGCGTTCCGGGCACGAATCCGGTTTCGCTGGGTGACGAAATGGTCTCGGTGATCGCCTGAGCGGGGGGCTGGACGCTCTGCATGAGGTGTCCTCCTGGGACCGGTGCGTGACGGGCTGGGGCTGGGGAGGCGGGCGCAAGGCCCGTACAGGTGAAAAAGCTACGAGGATTTCAGGGTTCGGACAAGCCGCTATCGCCCGGTACGGCCGCCTGTACGGCGAGTTGCCATCTTTCGGCCCGCAGCCCTTCGCCCCAACGTTCCAGCGGCGACGGGCCAAGCGGCGGACGGCGCCTCAGCGGCGACGAACGGTCGCCCCCGGTCGCCGGTGTCGCGCGGTGGCTCCGGGAGGCATCCGATACGCTCACCGGCGTGAACGTTGTCGAGACGATCCTGGTCTACGCGGTCATCCCCGGGGCCATTTACTTCGTGGTCGGCGCCGCGACCTTGCGGAAGAAGTTCTCGGGGACGCCGCGGTACCGTCCGGGGCAGCCGTGGGAGTACCCCGCTATGTGGTGGACCGCCAACCCGGACGGCGTAGGAGCCGGCCACGGCCCGGCGGTTGACGTGAATGCGGCGCCCTCGGGCGCTTCGACGGCCGCAGGAGGCGCTCGTGGCAAGTGGTGAACTGACCCAGACCGCGGTCGCGGAGAAGGACCTGGCGTTCGGCGAGGCCATCACCAACAGCGGCCGGCTGTCCGCGGCGAAGATGTACGAGCCCGCCGCGCCGACGAGCCCGTTCACGGTGCAGCAGCTCGCGCGCCTGGACGAGGCCCTGACCTTCGCGACGCGCGAGACCGGCCTCGACTTCAGCATCTACCTGGGCGACCTGGGCGAAGACACCCGGGCCGGCGCGGAAGCGCTGCACGCCGCCACCGAGAACCCGTCGAACGCGGTGCTGATCGGGGTTTCCCCCGCCCAGCGCGTGATCGAGATCGTCACCGGCGAACGCTCGCACGCCCGCCTGCCCGACCGCGGAGCGAACCTGGCCGTGGCGAGCATGGTGGCCTCCTTCAAGGAAGGCGACCTGACCGGCGGCCTGGTCAACGCCCTGCGCATGCTGAGCGACCAGGCAGGCCCCGCGCCAAAGCACTGATTTTCACGACCCACCAGGGCCGTCCCGCACCCCGCGGGACGGCTCTTTCTCTGTTCCAGGCCCCGGCCCACCGTCCGTGAGGGGAACCCTGACGGAATCAGATTCCCTCAGGGTTCCCCTCACGGCCCTCTGCCGATGGCGAGGAACCCCGTTCCCGACCTGGATTCCCTCAAGGGCCCCTTCACGGCGAATGCATCCGAATGCGGCGTTGGATGCGTCAGACGCACCGAACAACACATTCGGTGCAACCCACGCACCCAACGCCACAGTGGAGTGCTAGCCCCCGGCCAAAACCGCAGCTCGCCCGCCGCCGAGATGCGCCCGATTGCGGCATTGGGCGCATCTGCCGCACCGAACGCCACCTTGGAGCGCTAACCCCCGGCCAAACCGCAGCAGATGCACCCCAACGAGCGAGGTGCCCAGCCCGCCCCCGCACCCCGATACGAAGCCTCCCTGCGGTTCGGGGGTGCTTGTCAAGGCATCTTTCCCGCCTTGACAAGCACCCCCGAACCGTCAGCACAGTCGGGCTTCGGGGTGCCCCACGCAACCACCCACCTGCAATGTCGCCGCCAGGCGACGAGCAGACCGCGACCCTCAAGCCTGGCTGTCGAAATCCCGAGCAGCCAACGCCCGCACGATCCCCGCACGCCCCTCCGAAACCAGCCGCCGCAACGCCGCCGGGTGATCCCCGGCAAGCCACTCGTCCGAAGCGTTCACCGTCTCCGCCTCAACCGCCCAAGACGGGTACAACCCGATCGCCGTAGGTTGCGCCCGCTCGCTGGACCGCCGAGCCCACACGTCGTCGATGACCTCGAAGTACCGCTCGACGTACTCGCCGAGCAGATGCTTCTGCCCTGGGTGCGAGAACCCGGAAATCAACGCGTCGCTCACCGCGTTGGGGATCTCGTCGTCGTAGATCGCCCGCTGCCACGTGTCGGCCTTGGCCTCGGCGGTCGGCTGCAGCGCCCGCGCACGCTCGGCGTGGCGCCGGCCGGCCGCGGTGTCGTCGCGCTGCTGTTCGGCGTTGATCTCCGCCTCGCCCGCCTTGCCGTGCGCGACCAGCGCCTCCAGCAGCCGCCAGCGCAGGTCGGTGTCCACGGTCAGCCCCGGCAGCGGCGCGGACCCGTCGAGCCAGCCCGCGACCACGGCCACGGTCTTGTCGTCGAGCACGCCCCCGGCCAGCGAGTTCACGAACGCCAGCTGGTGGTCCGACCCCGCTTCCGAGGTCTGGGCCAGCTCCAGCAGCCGTCCGCTGAAAGCGGGCCAGCCCTCCTCGGCCGCCCACTTCTGGTTGGCGTAGGAGTTGAGCGCGGTCTGCGCCTGCAGCAGCAGCCGCTGGACCACGCCGACCTCGCTCTCGGCGTGGATTCCGCGCGCCACCAGGGTGACGAAGTCGCGGGCCTTCAGCTCGGCCTCGCGCGTCATCTCCCACGCGGCCGACCAGCAGAGCGTGCGCGGCAGCGATTCGGTGATGTCGCCGATCCGGTCGATCAGCGTGGTCAGCGACGCCGGGTCGAGCCGCATCCGGCAGTAGGTCAGGTCGTCGTCGTTGACCAGCACGAGCTTCCCCGCGGCCTGGCCGACCAGGTCCGGCACGTCGGTGCGCTCGCCGGTGACGTCCAGTTCGACGCGGCGGGTGCGCACGATCTTGCCGTCGCCGTCCTCGTCGTACACGCCGACCGCGACGCGGTGCGTGCGCAGTTCGCCCGCGCCCGGCTTCGCGCCGGTCTGCACGACGGCGAACGACGAGAAGGTGCCGTCCTCAGCGACCTCGTAGCGCGGGCTGAGCGAGTTGAGGCCGGTGGTCTCCAGCCATTCCGCGCTCCACCACGAGAGGTCGCGGCCGGAAGCTTCCTCCAGCGCCGCCAGCAGGTCGGCGAGCGTGGCGTTGCCCCACGCGTGCTTGCCGAAGTACACCTTGAGGCCGTCGAGGAAGTGCTCGATGCCCACGTACGACACCAGCTGCTTCAGCACGCTCGCGCCCTTGGCGTAGGTGATGCCGTCGAAGTTGACCTCGACCGCGTGCAGGTCGACGATGTCGGCCGCGATCGGGTGCGTCGAGGGCAGCTGGTCCTGCCGGTAGGCCCAGGACTTCTCGATGTTCGCGAAGCTGGTCCAGGCGTTCTTGTACTCGGTCGCCTCGGCCTGGGCGAACACGCTCGCGAAGGTCGCGAACGACTCGTTCAGCCACAGGTCGTCCCACCAGCGCATGGTGACCAGGTCGCCGAACCACATGTGCGCCATCTCGTGCAGCAGCGTTTCGGCGCGCCGCTCGTAGGCGTAGCGGGTGACGCGGCTGCGGAAGACGTAGTCCTCGAGGAAGGTGACCGCGCCGGCGTTCTCCATCGCGCCCGCGTTGAACTCCGGCACGAACAGCTGGTCGTACTTGGAGAACGGGTACGGGGTGCCGAATTTCTCGTGGTAGAACGCGAAACCCTGTTTGGTTTCGGCGAACAGCCGCTCGGCGTCCATGTGCTCGGCGAGCGACGCGCGGCAGTAGATGCCGAGCGGGATGGTGCGGTGCTCGTCGCGGAACTCGTCGGTCCATTCCGCGTACGGGCCGGCGACGAGCGCCACCAGATAGGTGGAGATCCGCTCGGATTCGGCGAACTGCGTGCGGCGCGCGCCGTCCTCGGTGTCCTCGGCGCTCTCGACCAGCGCGTTGGACACGACCTTCCAGTCGCGCGGGGCGCG
The DNA here is from genome assembly GCF_014174495.1 of Amycolatopsis echigonensis. Taxonomy (GTDB): domain Bacteria; phylum Actinomycetota; class Actinomycetes; order Mycobacteriales; family Pseudonocardiaceae; genus Amycolatopsis; species Amycolatopsis echigonensis. Next base: position 102,737 of record NZ_JACJHR010000025.1, on the reverse strand, counting down.
CACCGCGAGCCGGTAGACCGACTTGAGGTCCGGCTGGTCGAAGCAGGCGAACATGCGCTTCGCGTCGGCGGTTTCGAACTGGGTGTAGAGGTACACGCCGTCGTCGACCGGGTCGACGAACCGGTGCAGGCCCTCGCCGGTGTTCATGTAGCGGCAGTCCGCGGTGACGACGAGTTCGTTGTCCGCGGCAAGGCCGGGCAGCGCGATGCCCTTTTCCTCGGTGTAGCCGCTGACGTCGAGCTCGGCGCCGTTCAGCACGGCGGAGCGGACCCCTTCGGCGACGAGGTCGATCCACGACGCTTCGCCGGGACGGCTGCTGGAGAACCGCACCGTGGTGGTGGAGCGGAACGTCTTCTCCCCGGGACGGCCGGAGCCGTCGGTGAGGTCCAGCTCGATGTCGTAGGACGACACGTCCAGCAGCCCGGAGCGCTGCTTGGCTTCGTCACGCGTCAGGTTGGGGGCGGGCACGGGCACCTCTGGTCTTCGGTTCCGGTGGGCACGACGTCCAGCATCCAATCATGACGAGCCCGGAAGCGGCGACCAGGGAACAATGCGGAGGGCTCCCCGCGTTGCCCCGCAGTGCGGGGGTTTCGCCCCGCCCTCCGGCGAGCGCCGGGGAGCAGCCGCGCCGAGGAGCCCGTGAAAAAGATGACTGACTCGTCCCAGCCCACCAAGGTCGACTTCTACTTCGACCCGATCTGCCCGTTCGCGTGGATCTCGTCGCGGTGGATCCTGGAAGTCGAGAAGCACCGCGAGCTGGACCTGACCTTCCGCGTGATGAGCCTGTCGGTGCTCAACGAAAACCGCGAAGACCTGCCCGAGCGGTACAAGGCGCTGCTGAGCGAGGGCTGGGCGCCGGTCCGCGTCGCCACCGCGCTGGCGCAGCACGAGGGCCAGGAAGCCGTGCGCGCCTTCTACACCGAGTTCGGCACCCGCTACCACAACCAGCACAACGAGGACCGCAAGCTCGTCATCAAGGAGGCGCTGGCGGCGATCGGAGCGTCGGCCGAACTCGCCGAGGCGGGCGAATCGACCGAGTACGACGAGGCGCTGCGCAAGAGCCACCACGAGGGCATGGACCCGGTCGGCATGGACGTCGGCACGCCGACTATCCACGTCAACGGGACCGCGTTCTTCGGCCCGGTGCTGTCGTCGATCCCGCGGGGCGAGGACGCGCTGAAGGTGTTCGACGGCGCGGTCGCGTTGGCGAGCTACCCGGACTTCTTCGAGCTGAAGCGCACCCGGACCGGGGACCTGAACTTCGACTGACGTCGTCGTGAGTGCTGATCACGGTTCTAACCGTGATCAGCACTCACGAGAACCCGAGCGCCGCCCTGGTGACGTCCTCCGGGTACGGCGAGTCCCGCAGTGCGTCCTCAAGCGACGCCCGGGCGGTCTTCAGCTCGTGCAGGCGCAGCAGGCCGTCGCGATGCGTCCGCACGAACGCTTCGTCCACCTGGTCGCCGTGGCCAGGCACGACGATGCGCGGTTCGAGTGCGAGCAGTGCCTCCATCGCGCGGGCCCACGCGTCCAGCTGGTCGTCCGGGCCGAACGAGTACGCGGTGAAGCCGTGCGGGCCGTGTTCCACGACATCGCCCGCGAAGACGACTTTCGCGTCGGGCACGTGCACCACCAGGTCGTGGTCGGTGTGCGCGGGCCCAGGGTGCACGAGCGCGACCGTGCGGCCGCCGAGGTCGAGTTCCGCGCGGTCGGGAACGAGGCGGTCCGGCGGCATGAGCCCGGTGCGTTCGATGGCTTCGGCGATTTCCGGCTTGCCCTCTTCGCGGTAGTGCGCGGCCCACTTTTGTTTGTCAGTTTCGCCGTTTTTCAGCAGGGCCCGCAGACAGCCGGGGTGAGCCCAGATGTCGCACGGCAGGAACGGCGTGGTGCCGAAGGCGTGGTCGAAATGCGCGTGCGTATAGACGACCGACCACGGCAGCTCGGTCAGCTCGCGGACCGCGGCGGCGAATTCGGCGCCCTGGTCGACGTCGCCGCGGGTGTCGATCACCAGGCACCGGTCCTGGCCGAGCACCAAGCCGGTGGTGAGGTCCAGTTCGTCGTACCGGCGGGCGAAAACCCCGTCGGCGACCTCGGTCCAGCTCATCGCCCCTCCAGAATTCCGTGCGACAGCCTCGCCACGCTATCGCTGACGTCGTGCTGTGCGGCGAGAACTACGTCGTTTCCGTGGCCGGTCGCGGCGAGTTCCCGGCCGGAGGTGCAGGAGTGCAGCGCGGCCGGTACGTCGGTGGCCGCGTAGGAAGCCGCCGCGAGCGCGGCTTCGGCGGACCACGAGCCGGCCAGCGCGCTGACGATCGCGCCCGCGCCCAGCTGGTCCTCGACGCACGGCCGCAGCGGACCGAACTCGGTGCCTTCTCCGAACAGGTCGACCCCCCAGCGTTCCCCGGCGGGAATCACGCCGATCGGCTGCCCGTCGGCGATTTCCCTCGCTTTCGCCGCGGTCGCGGACGCATTCCGCAGGCAGCCGGCCAATACGTGCGCGCCGGTTTTCGCCGCGGCCGCGCAGAGCGTCGCGCCGTTGGGGGAGGGGAGCGCGAGCAGCGTGCCGGACGGGATCTCCGTCACAGCGGACGGCCGGAGCGTCCATTCCTCTTCGCCCGCGATCACCGCTCCCGCGCCGCGCGCCTCGGCGATTCCGCGTTCGTCCCGCCACCGCACCGGCAGCACCCGGCCGCCGCGACTGACGACGAGATCCGTTGTGGTGCTGAAGGAAAGCACGTCCACGATGATCAGCACGGCGCATTCCCGGCCGAGGATCCCGACCCCTTCGCCGCCCCATTCGAGGCGGACGTCCGCGCCGTTCTGCGCTGCGATGTCCACCCCCGGAGCATGCCGGGTCCCCGGCGAGATGGCACACTCCCGCTGTGCGTGTCTACTTGGGATCCGACCATGCCGGTTTCGAGCTGAAGAACCACCTTGTCCGCCACCTCGGCGAACAGGGGCACGAGGTGACCGACATCGGTCCGTTCGTCTACGACGCGGCCGACGACTACCCGGCGTTCTGCGTCGAAACCGCGCGCCGCGTGGCCGCCGACGAGGGCAGCCTCGGGATCGTCGTCGGCGGTTCGGGCAACGGCGAGCAGATCGCCGCGAACAAGGTGCCGGGCATCCGCGCCGGACTCGGCTGGAGCGTCGAAACCGCGCAGCTGACCCGGCAGCACAACCACGCCCAGGTGCTGGGCGTCGGCGCGCGGATGCACACCGAGGAGCAGGCGACCGAGATCGTCGAGGCGTTCCTCGCCGCGGAGCCGGACCCGGACGAGCGCCACGTGCGGCGCGTGCAGCAGCTGGTCGACTACGAGCGCACCGGCACCCCGCCCGCGCTGCCGGAGGCCTGATGCCCGAGGGGCATACGCTCCATCGGCTGGCCCGTCTCCACAAACGCCGGTACGCCGGCGGACCGGTCGGCCTCAGCAGCCCGCAGGGCCGGTTCGCCGCGGAGGCGGAGAAACTCGACGGGCAGGTGCTCGTTTCCGCTGAGGCGTATGGGAAACACCTGTTCCACCACTACGGTCCTTTGGGGACAGTCCATGTCCACTTAGGTCTGTACGGCACCTTCGGCGAAGCGCCGCTGCCCGAGACCGCGCCGGTCGGCCAGGTGCGGATGCGGCTGGTCGGCCGCACCCACTGGACCGACCTGCGCGGCCCGACGCGGTGCGAACTGCTGGATCCGGCGCAGGTCGACGCGATCAAGGCCCGCCTCGGCCCGGACCCGCTGCGCCGCGACGCGAAACCGGATCAGGCGTGGGAACGGATTTCGCGGTCTCGCACGACGATCGCTGCCTTGCTGATGGATCAGTCTGTGCTGGCCGGGGTCGGGAACGTTTATCGTGCGGAAGTGCTGTTCCGGCACGGGGTTTCGCCGATGCTCCCCGGGCGGTCGCTGGACCGCGCGCTGTGGGACGCCATGTGGGCGGACCTGGTGACGCTGATGCGCGCCGGGGTCCGGGTCGGCCGGATCGACACGGTCGCGCCGGAGCATCTGCCCGCGGCGATGGGCCGGGCTCCGCGGGAGGACCGGCACGGGGGCGAGGTTTACGTGTACCGGCGGGCTGGAATGCCGTGTCTGATCTGCGGGACGCCGGTGGCGCACAAGGAATTGGCTGCGCGGAATCTTTATTGGTGTCCTGCCTGCCAGCCTGAATGAGTACGGCGGATTGAGCTGGTGCTCGGAGCTGGTTGTGCATTCGCGTAGGTGAGTTCGCCGCATCCGGCCAAGCTGAACTCGCCAACGGCATCAGCCGAAGCGAATCCGCGAGCAGAGACGGTGAAGGCCCCGCGGCTAGCCTGCCGCGGGGCCCTCACTGGTCAGAAGTCGAAGCCTCCGCCGTCGAATCCGCCGCCATCGAAGCCGCCTCCGTCGAAACCTCCGCCGAAGTCCTGGCTTCCGTCGAACCCGCCGCCGTCAAAACCGGCTCCGTCGAAGCCGCCGTCCATGCCGCCGGCGTCCAGGGCGTCCGCCTGGCCCGCGTCGTAGCCCGATTCCCAGGCCGATGCGCTGGCGATGCCGCTCATGCCGGAGAACATGGCGCTGAACAGGAACATCGAGCCGAGGCCCCACGCGCCGGCCACGAGCGCGGGCTTCCACCACGGTTCGCTGTACCAGCCTTGCGGCACCGGGCGGCCCGCGACGCGGCCGCCGGGGTAGTAGTACGGCGTGTCCTGGCCGGGGTCGGGCGAGGCGGCGTAGCGCTGGCCTTCGACGTCCACCTCGCGGTGTTCGGTGACCTTGCCCGCGCGTTCGCGTTCGGCCTCGTCCGGCAGCGCGGGGCCCGGGTCCATGCCCATCGCCACGCGCGCGGCGCGCACGTAGTACAGGCCCTCGACGGCGGTTTCCTTCACCAGCCGGGCCTGCTCGACGGTCTTGGCCTGCTCCAGCTGGGAACCGGCGGCGTTGTAGCGCTCGCTCGCGTCGGCCATCGCCTGCTGGGAGGCGGTGTCCGTGCCGGTGATGTTGAGGACCTGGCCGCCGAGGCGCTCGACGAGGCGGCGCGCGTCGGCTTTCGCGTCGTCGAGCTGGCTCTGCCTGGTCGCGGCCTGCTTCCTGGCCAGGTACAGCCCGCCTCCGACGATGACGACGACCAGCACGATCAGGAGGATCGCGGTGCCCATGGGTCACTCCGTGTCTCGATCTGACGCGACGGCCGGGCAGCCGTCCCTAAACCGGACAACGCGGACCGTGCGCGGAGAGTTCCCGGCGGTGCCTCCGTTCGGGCGGTGGCAGGCAAAACTAGAACACGTTATAGTCCGCGGCATGAGGTTCTCCCTGTCGATCGCGATGAGCCCGCTCGACCAGCTGAACGGGCTGGCCCGCGCCGCCGAGGAGGCCGGGTTCTCCTCCGTCGTGCTGCCCGATTCGCTCTTCTACTCCGAGAAAGTGTCCGCCGACTATCCCTACACGCCGGACGGCAGCCGGTTCTGGGACGAGGAGACGCCGTGGGCGGATCCGCTGGTCGCGACCGCCTCGATGGGCGCGGTGACCGAGCGGATCCGGTTCTACACGTCCGTGCTGAAACTCGGTTCGCGCAATCCGGTGCTGCTGGCCCGCCAGGTCAACTCGGTCGCCGCGCTGACCGGCGGGCGGTTCGGTCTCGGGCTGGGGATCGGCTGGTCGCCCGAGGAATTCGAATGGTGCGGCGCGCCGTACGCGCGCCGCGGCAAGCGGTTCGACGAGGCGATCGAGGTGCTGCGGCTGATCCTCGACGGCGGCATGGTCGAGTTCCACGGCGAGTTCTTCGACTTCGACAAGCTCCGGATGAGCCCGACGCCCCCGTCGCGCGTGCCGTTCTACATCGGCGGGCACACCGACGTCGCGCTGCGCCGGGCCGCGCGCGTCGCGGACGGCTGGTCGTCCGCGATGATGACGCTCGAGCAGCTGCGCGAGACCATCGGCAAGCTCAAAGGCCTGCTTGCCGAGCGCGGGCGCGCCGACGATCCGTTCGAATTCCAGGCGGTATGCGTCGACCGGTTCGGGCTCGACGGGTTCCGCGAACAGGCCGAGGCGGGCGTCACCGACGCGATCACCATGCCGTGGGTGTTCGAGGGACACGGATTCGACGCGGAGCTGGGCCTCAAGGTCGACGCGATCCGCAAGTTCGGCGACGAGATCATCGCGAAAATCGAGGAGTGACATGGGAGTCGAGGTCTGCTGGGACCCCGCGGCGAAGCAGCCGCCCGCGCGGGAAGCGGCGTTCAAGTCGATGACGGCGGCGACCGCGGGGGACAAGGACGCCTGGCTTGCGCTGTTCGCCCCGGACGCGGTCGTCGAGGACCCGGTCGGCCCGTCGATGTTCGACGAGGAGGGCAAGGGCCACCACGGGCCCGACGGCCTGTCCGCCTTCTGGGACAAGACGATCGGGAACGTCGAGAAGTTCGAGTTCGTGATCCGCGATTCGCACGCGGCGGGCTCGGAGGTCGCGAACGTCGGGACCATCACGACGTATCTGCCCGGTGGCTACCGCGTCGACACCGACGGGGTGTTCGTGTACCGGGTCAACGAGGACGGGCTGGTCGTTTCGATGCGCGCGTTCTGGGAGACGGAGCGGGCGATGGCGACTGCGCGGCAGGTCTGACGTCAGGCCGGGTTTCGCTTCGACGAAGTCGAGAACGCGTGCGGTGACGAGGTCGGGCTGCTGGTTCTCGGCACGATTTCCGTACTGATACGGGGATTCGGTGCGGTGACGCGTGCGGCGACTTCGATCGCGCGGAGCTCGTCGTCGGTGCTCGCCGCGTTGGGGGGCTGTTGCGCCGGACGCGCGTGGGGCTGAATTTCGTTGCTTCGGCGGGTAGTCAGGCATTGTCCAGGCGTAGCAAGGTGTTCAGCAGATTTCCGCCCGGCAGTCCCTCGTCGCCGAAAATGCGGTGCTGCACCTCGATCACGAGCGGCAGCGCGGCGCGCAGGACGTCTCCGCCGGAGTCGGTGACCTCGACGCGTTTGGCCCGGACGTCCTCGGCACTGCGCGCGCGGGCGACGAATCCCTTGCGTTCCAGCGTTTTGAGGATCTGCGACACCTGCATCGGGTGGATGTCGCCGGAGGTCGCCAGGCCGGATTGGGTGACCGGGCCGCCGCCGCGGTTCAGCCACGCGGCGAGGGCGAGCGTCTGGAACTGCAGGTGCGTCAGGTCGAGCGGGGCGAGAGCCTGGTCGACCTCGCGGACGTAGCGGTGCACGACCCGCCACATGACGAACCCCACCGCGTTCTCGGGGGCGCCGAGCGAGGCGGTGGCGAAGAGCTCGGCGAGCGCGTCCTTGTCCATCGGAAGGCATCGTAGCGGTTGCCCGCAGATAGTAAACGCGTTTAGTATCGGACGGGACGGAAAGGGGCACCTGATGGCTGACCTGCGGCTGGACTTCGGCCTGTACCGCTACGACAACACCCGCGCGCTCTTCGACGGCCGGGTCCGCTTCGACGGCGTCGACGCGACCCTGCATACCGCCGACATCGTCTCGGACTTGTTCGAGCGCATGGTGCGGGGCAGGGAGTTCGCGGTCGCCGAGCTCGGGCTCACGTTCTACCTGCGCACCCTGGACCTGCCGGATCCGCCGTTCGTGGCGCTGCCGGTGTTCCCGAACCGGCAGTTCCGGCATTCGGCGATCTACGTCAACCGCCGCAGCGGCATCCGGTCGCCGCGGGATTTGATCGGCAAGACGATCGGCGAGTTCGCGACCTACGGGCACGACGCGGGCGTGGTGGCGAAAGGCATCCTGTCCGATGAATACGGCGTGCGGCCGGAACAAAGCCGGTGGGTGATCGGCGGATTCGACTGGCCGATGGAGTGGTTCGATTTCGTCCCGCGACTGCATCCCGCGGAAGTCGACGTGCGACAGGCTCCGGCGGGGAAAGCGCTCGGGCAGATGCTGGAGGCCGGGGAGATCGACGCGTTTGTTTCCGCGGATCCGCCGCGCGGGATCCGGGAGGATTCGCCGGAGGTGGCGCAGCTGTTCCCGGATTACGTGAGTGTGGAGCGCGAGTATTACCGGAGGACCGGAATTCGGCCGATCATGCACACAGTGGTGGTCCGGCGGGATTTGCTGGCGGAGCACCCGGGGTTGGCGGAGCGACTGTATCGGGGATTCGTGGAGGCGAAAGAGGTCGCGATGGCGGATTACCGGCGTGGTCGCGTCTTCAATCACATGGGCGAGGCCGGGATGGTGCCGTGGTTCAGCGCGCTGTATGACGAGAACCGGCGGCTGTTCGGCGAGGATTGGTGGCCGTATGGGATCGAAAAGAACCGGCGGTCGGTGGAGGCATTCTTGCGGTGGCACTTCGAACAGGGGCTGTCTCGGCGGTTGATGACGGTGGAGGAGGTTTTTGTGCCGGAATTGCTGGGGACTTAGCCGTTCCAGCAATGCACCGCGGCCGGCGGTCTGGTCAATCCTCCTGGCCCGGGCTTCGGGCCAGGAGGATTTTCCGTTCGGTTCGGCCGGTTTCGCGGAAACCGTGCCGCAGATAGAACGCGTGCGCGCGAGTGTTGACCGCGAGAACCTCGAGTACCAGCGGCTGTTCTCGCTCCGCCGCGACCCTGATCAGCCGCCGGAGCAGCCGTCCGCCGATTCCTCGGCCTTGGTAGCGCGGGTCGAGTTCGATCCGGCCGAGGAAGACCTCGGCCGGCCGGTGTTCGACCACGAGCAGGCCCGCGTCGGCTCCGTCGACCGTGATCACCTGCCACCTGCCGGGTGTGAAGGCGCGGTCGTGGTAGCCGCGTTGGATTTTGTCGTTCCAGCCCCAGATCGCGGCGACATACTCGCCAAGAGCGGCCCGGTGCACCTGGAAACAGAAGTCGCTGTCCGCGGGGGTCGTCGGGCGAAGGCCGACCTCGTCCGGCATGCGCGCCTCCGGTGCTCGGGAGCGCTCAGGGGAGCGCGGTCACCCGTCGTTTTTCCGCACCTTCGGAAGGATCCGCACCATCGCGGTTCCCGCTGCCAGCAAAGCGAATCCGGCCAGCAGCAGCCACAGCACGTTCACTCCGGTGAACGCGAGTCCGCCGGTCACTCCGGCAGCCGAGGCCGCGCCGATTTTCTGGTACATGGGGATTCTCTCTTCCGTCGGGGATTCACCAGTTCTTGCGGGTGCGCAGGAGCGCGTCCGCGTACGCCTTCAGGTGGCAGGCCTGCAGGAAATAGTCGAGCACCAGCTCGTACATCGACGCGGCGAGCAGCATCCGGCGCCAGCCGCGGTAGCGCACGGTCACCGCTCGCTCCACCACGAAGATCGCCGAGAGGCCGAGCCACCACGGGTTGAGGTGCAGGCCGCCGCGGTACAGGGCTATCGCGAGGGTGGTCAGGTAGATTCCGCTCACCAGGACGCCGGCCATGGTCAGCAGCTGCCTGCCCCAGTACCGCCACGTGACGCGGGTCAGTCCGTATTGGACACAGTTCTCCACCGCGCCCCGCTTCCATCGCAGCCGTTGTGTCCACAGTGCACTCCAGCTGGTCATGACCTCGGTTTCCAGCGTGCACGCGCTGGGCGAGATCACCCGGTGTCCGAGGTGCAGCAGGGCGAAAGTGAGCTCGTTGTCCTCGGTGAGGACAGTGGTGTCGTAGATCCCGCCGTTGCCGTCGCCTGCCGGCAGCTGTCCGACGAGCCGGGCGGTGGAGACTTCGCGGAGGGTACGGACCCGGAACATCGCCGCGGTTCCGGTCAGCACCAGGCATTTCCCGCGCAACCGGTGCACGTCGCGGGCATAGCGGGCGTATTCGTTGCGCTGCAAATGCCCGACGAAACCGCCGCCCGGGCCGCCCCGGAAGACACCGCCGACGCCGCCGTATCCGCGGTCGAGGTGGTGCAGTGCGGTGCTGACGAACTGCGGGTCCAAAGTGGAGTCCGCGTCCTGCACGAGGATCACGTCGTCCTCGTCGAGCCTGGGCAGCAGCCACGCGAGCAGCTGGTTCAGTGCGCCGGCTTTCTTGTGCGCGTTGTCTTTGGACGGCCGGACCCGGGCTCCGGCGGCCGAAGCCACGCCGGCGGTGTCGTCGGTGCAGTTGTCCGTGACGACGAAGACCTCGTCGACGCTCCGGTCCTGTCGGCGCAGCGCGGCCACGGTGTGCGCGATCTGCGCTTCTTCGTCGTGCGCCGGGATGACGGCGACGACACGCACGCTGCCGGAACAGTGCCGTCCGGTTCGCGGTTCGGCGAGCGTGGGTGCGGACATGAGCGGGGGATCCTCTGCGCGGAACGGCGACGTGGTGCGTCGCGCTTGAACCCTTACTCTGTTCGTGGTCACGGAACGTTACGCGAATTTTCCAGGCGTCACCCTTAAGGGGGAGATTTGCTCGCGAACCTGTGGGCCAGCTGGGAATTCGCCCTCGGCCGACACCTACTGTAAGTAGATATTACCGGGACTGACGGTGCGCCCGCGGAGTCATCAACCGGGTGATGAGGGGCGTCGATCCGAGCCCGTGCAGTGCCACGCTGCCGAGGACGCAGACCACGGTCAGCGTCAGCACGAGGTCGCTCTCCCCGCCGCTCAGGCCGTTGATCGCGAGCAGCCCGAAGACGATCGACGTCGTGCCGCGCGGGCCCAGCGCGCCGACGAGGAACCGGTCCCGCAGCGGCATCCGGGTCCGCGTGAGCGACACCAGCACGGGGACGATCCGCAGGACGGTCAGCGCGAGGAGGCAGAACACGATCGGCTGCCACTCCATGCCGAAGGACGCCACGACCACCGCGGCCGCGCCGACGACGAACCACATCGCCATCGTCAGGATTCCGGTGACCTCTTCGAGCAGCTGCAGGTCCTCCGACGGCCGAGCGAAGTGTTCTCGCGCGGGGCTGTCCGAGGTGCGGAGGTGCCGCGCGGCGAAGGCTCGGTAGACGTAGCGGAAGGCGATCCCGGAGACGAAACAGGCGACGAATCCGTTGCCGTCGATGGCGACTGTCGCCGCGTAAGTCAGCAGCGGAGTCGTGAGGAGGGCGATGCGCCGCCCCTGTCCGGAAGTCCAGCCGGAGCGGACGGCGAGGAACAGCAGGAAACCGATCGCCGTGCCGACGACGGCTCCGGCGACAATGGCCTTGAGCGCGAACGGCAAAGCGGTCGCGAGAGCTTTTCCGGCGGTGTTCGCGGTATTGTCGCTGCGTGCGAGAATGAGCGCGAACAGGAACAGCGGCGAGACCAATCCGTCGTTGTAGCCGCTTTCGACATTCAGCACGCTGCGCACCTGCGGCGTCAGGGTTTTGTCCCGCACGACACGTTCAGCGGCGGCGAAATCGCTCGGGATGACGATGCACGCGACGATCAACAGCAACGGCCACGGCAGATCCGGGAAGAACGCCCAGCCGGCCAGCATGGCCAGCCCGAGGCTCAGCGGCAGCGCGAGGAACAGCACCCGCGCGACGAGGCTGGGCGCGTGTCCCCACAGCCGTCCGCCGCGGACCTCGGTGGCGTCGACGAAAAGCAGCATCGCGAGAATGACTTCGGCGACGTGCTGCGCGACTTCGGTGTCGAAGAGCTCGAGCAGTTTCTCCGGATTCGCGAACAACGCGGTCGCGACTCCGCACAGCACCATCAGCACGGGCGCGGCGATGTTCCACCGGTCGAGTTGTTTGGCCGCGAGCGCGCGCAGCAGGACCGCTGTCGAGAGGACCAGCAATGCGGTAATCAACATCGTTCGTCCGGCTCCACGGCTTTGATCGCGCCCAGCCGTCTTCGGCCGCTGACGCTCCACAGTGTACCGGCGGGAGCACGCGATCTCCGGTCTTCCGGGTGTACGTCACGTCCACCCGGAATCGGCCGGTGGCTGGACGATTCGGCGGGTTCCGCGCGCTAGCCGTCGCCGAGGCGGCCATGTCGCGAATCCTTGGTGCAGAGGAAGAAGCTGGCTCGGCTCGCCGCGGTGGGCAAGCCGAGCCTGACGGGCCTCGTCGAGCAGGCACGCGGTGATGTCGATCCGGTCCGCGCTCGGCCGGGATCGGCCCGAGCGTACAGAGTTCGGCGGGTACGGCTTACCGCCCGGAATCCTCCACCGAATTTCCGCGCACATACCGCGAAAGCGTCCCCGCGCCCACGCGTTCGACCGAAACGCACTCCAGATGCGCGGTTCCCGTGCCGTCCGGGAACAGGCGGGTGCCGCCGCCCAGGACGGTGGGGAAGGTCAGCAGCCGGTACTCGTCGATCAGGTCCGCTCCCATCAGGGTGTGCACGACGCTCAGGCTGCCGGTGACGACGACGTCGCGTTCTTCCTGTTTCACCGCGTCGACCAGGTCGCCGTCGAGGACCGACGAGTTCTGCCACGCGCTGGTGTCGGCGAGGGTGCTGGTGGCGACCAGCTTGGGCACGGCGTTCATCCGCCGCGAGAACGGGTCGTCGCGGTGCGGCCAGATGGTCGAGAACAGCTGCCAGGTCGTGCGGCCGAGCAGCAGGACGCCGTCGTCCAGCGTGCTCCCGACCCGGAATTTGTCGCCCGCGACGGCCTCCGCGCCGTGCCGGAAAGCCCAGCCCCCGCCGGGGGTGCCGGAGGAGCCGTCCGGGTCGGACGCGACGCCGTCGAGGGTGGTGAAGGCGATGACGATGACGCTCATGGCGGAGATCCCTTCAGTCGGTGGTCGCCAGTACTTACCGGCGGCCCCGGCTGAACTCATCGGTCCCCGGCTAGAAAATCCTCGACGGCAGGTCGAAGGCCTCGAAGACCCCCGGATCGGCGAAGACGACGTTGTGCGAAATCCGCCCGCCGGTCACGGTGAAGACCTGCAGCGTGTGCAGGCGCCCGTCGGCCGGGTAGGCGGCGAGCGCGGGCTGGCCGTTGGCGGTGAGCCCGCGCATGGTCCAGCCGGTTCCGCGCATTTCGAACACGCGGTGCATGAACCGGCCGTAGTCGTCGCTGCCGCGGAACCAGAGCGGGACCGGCGGCATTTCCATGATCGCGTCGTCGGTGAGCAGCCGGACGAGCCCTTCGACGTCCGCGGCTTCGAAGGCTCGCGCGTACCGGTCGATCACGGCCTGGGCTTCCGCGTCGTCCGGTTCGGCGATCTCGTCCATCCCGCCCGCGTCGGCGAGCGTCGCGCGGGCCCGTTGCAGCGCGCTGTTGACCGCCGGAACGGTTGTCTCCAGCTGCGTAGCGACCTCGGCCGCGCTGAACTCGAGCACCGACCGGAGGACGACGACTGCTCGCTGCCGCGCCGGGAGGACCTGCGTCGCGGCGATCCAGGCCAGCCGCAGCCCGGCGCGCGTGTCGGCATCGCAGCGCGCGTCGGGGAACGGCTGCAGCCACGGGATGTCCATCGCCGGCTGCAGCGGTGCGCCCGGATCGTCGCTCGCGGCACCGAGACCGGAGGGCAACGGGCGGCGGGCCCGGCCCTCCAGTGCGGTCAGGCAGACGTTCGTCGCGATCCGGTACAGCCAGGTCCGCACGGAAGCACGCGCCGGGTCGTACCGGTCGCGGGCTTTCCACGCACGCAGCAGCGTTTCCTGCACGAGATCCTCTGCCTCGTGGAAGGAGCCGGCCATCCGATAGCAGTAGGCGGTCAGCTCGCCGCGGTGCGCTTCGAAGTCCACCTGGTCATCATCCGGCACGCGCGACGCTGAGGGAATGGGGTGGTACTGCGGTTCTTAGTCGCGGACGCCGCACACGCCGGGCTGTTCTGGGAAACCGGACCCGGCGCGGGAACACGCGCCGGGTCCGACGGCTCAGTTTTTGTTGGTGCCCGGGGTCAGCACCTTGTCGATGACGAAAACGGTCGCGTTCTTGGTCGGAATGTTCCCGCAGAGGATCTTCGCGCCGTTGACGGTCAGGTTCTCACCGGAACCTTCGATCTTCAGCGGGCCGCCCGCGGTGTTCAGCGAGGTGACGGTCCCGGCTTGTTCGAGGCCTTTGGCGTCGTAGCGCTTGCCGACAACGTGGTACTGCAGGATCGGCGCGAGCTGGTTCGGGTTGGCCGCCAGCTCGTTGAACTTCGCGTCGCCGAGGGCGTTGAACGCCGGGTCGGCGGGGGCGAAGACGGTGATGGCCTGCTGGCTGTTGAGCGTGTCGACCAGGTTGGTGGCCTTGACGGCCGCGACCAGCTTCGTGAGCAGCGGGTTCGTCGAGGCCGCGGACGCGACCGGCTGCGGGCCCATCGAGTCGAGCGAACCGGGCGCGCTGCCCTGCGGGAGCTGGGAACAGGCGGGGCCGAAGACCTGGTCGTTGGTGGTGACGCCGGAGGCGCTGCTGGACATCGGCGCGGAGATCGGAGCCGAGGACGGCATCGCTGACGGGCTGCTGCCGCTCGAGGCGTTGGTGTCAGTGCCGCTGCCACAGGCGGTGAGGGCGAGGGCGGCAGCGGCACCGATACCGGCGAGGCAAAGGGTCTTCACGGGAATTCTCCGTTCACAGTGGACTGTTCGAGAGGGATTCGGCGCCGGACCGGCAGCGGATTGGTCAGGAAGCGATGAAAGTCGTGGAATGCCATCCGGTCGCGCCGTCCGGCACGGTCCCAGCACGGGTTTCCGTCTGGGTATAGCCGGATTTATCGGTCGCCCGCACGAACACCTGGTGCGTACCCGGCTTCACCGCGATCTGGGTCCACCACATCCGCCAGGTATTCGGGTTCACCTCGGCGGACAACGTCGTCGCCTGCCAGGCTCCACTGTCCACTTTGATCTCCACGGCGGCGATCCCGGTGTGCTGCGCCCAGGCGACGCCCGCGAGGCGCACTGTCCCGGCGGGAACGGTGTCGAAGCCCTTGGGCGTGTCGATCCGCGATTCGGTTTTGATCGGCGCCTGCTCGCCCCAGCCGCGGCGGAGCCAGTACGCCTGCCGGGCCTTCCAGGTGGTGACCTCGATATCCACCACCCATTTGACCGCCGAGACGTACCCGTAAAGGCCGGGCGTGACCAGACGGGCGGGAAAACCGTGCTCCAGCGGCAGAGGCTCGCGGTTAATCCCGAGCGCCAGCATCGCGCTGCGCGAACGGTCGAGCGCGGCCGCCACCGGGGTGCCGGACGTCCAACCGTCCACACTGGAGCAGAACAACTGCTCCGCACCCGGCTGTACTCCGGCTTCCTCCAGAAGATCCGCGAGATCGACCCCGACGAAGTTCGAAGTGGACACGTAATCGCCACCGACCTCATTGGACACACACGTCATCGTCACCGTGCGCTCGACCAGAGGCCGGTCGCGGAGATCGCGATAGCGGTACCGGATTTCCCGCTCGACCATTCCGTGGATGCGCAGGCTCCAGTCCTCCGTGCGCACCTGCGGAACGGACAACGCGGTGTCGACGCGGTAGAAATTCCGGTTCGGCGTGAGAAACGCCGGGGTGCCGAGCTTGGCGAAGTCCGCGTCGGCGGGAATCGGCGGGGCGGAAACCGCGGGCACGAGCTGCCCGACCGCCGCACGGGAAGCCGCAGCGTCGCGCGTCCCGCTGATCGCCTGTCCGGCACCGCCGAGAACTCCGGTCCCGACGACGGTACCGACACTGCTGAGCAGAAAGCGCCGCCGCGAGGAGTCCGTTGCCTGCTGTCGCGTCGCGATTCGGTGCAGCAGAAGGAAGACTGCCGTCCCGGCGACCAGGCTGGCCAGCGGAGCCAGCAACGCGATCGCGGTCAGATCCGGTCGCGCGGCCACGGCGACCCCACCGATGAGTCCAAACGCGACAATCACCGCGACGCCCGGCCACGGCGTCCGGCGCGACAGCAGACCGGCCGTGGCGGACACGAGCACTAACACCGCTGCCATGCCGCCGAGCAGGACAGTCTTGTCGTACGTGCCGAAGGTTCGCACGGCGAAGTCCTTCAGCGGCAGCGGTGTCAGGTCGATCGCGCCGTTCCCGACGGCGAGGTACGGCGAGGCGTTGATGTTGCCGAACGACGCGACCAGGTGCCCGGCGGTTAAGGCCGCGACCAGGGCGAGGACGCCGCACAGCGCTGCCGGAAGGATCCGCAGACGGGAGGACATGCGAGGCATTCGTCGCCGGACCATCGGCGGATGGGTGTGAGCTGGTCACCCGCCGGTGGGAGCCTCCCGCAGGAGGGGGTCACGTCCGAGAGACGTCGCATTTGTGCGATCTCGTGTGGACATGGCCGTTCTGTCGGCTAAGTTCTCGGATAACTCCGCCGCCGTCGGCGTCGACAAGGACGGTGCGTACCCGGTCAAGAAGCAGCCGCTTCCGCGAGGATTTGCTCGCGGAGGATGTCCGCGTGCCCGCAGTGCTGCGCCAGTTCGCGCAGCATGTGCAGGTAAACGAACCTCAGCGGCAACAGGCCGCGGCGGTTGCCGGGCAGGAGGTCGGTCAGCTCGAGCGACGCGGTGGCCCGGCGAGAGTCCTCGCACGCTTCGCGGTGCGCCCGCTGGACGGACTCGACGGTGTCGTCGTCGGTGAGGATGAACGATTCGTCCGGTGTCGCCGGGATGCCGATCTCGGCGCGGGACCGGCCGGTGACGGCTTCGTCGAACCAGACCTTCTCCACGAAGGTCGCGTGCTTGACCAAGCCGAGCAGCGTGGTCCGCGACGGCACGAGCGATCGGCGGGCCTGCTCCTCGGTGAGCCCGTCGAGGCAGTGCCGGAGCGCCTCGCGGTGCTCGTCGATGAAGTACTCGAACTGGTCCTTGGCGGGGTTGTCGATCGCTGATTCCATGGGCACCGGTCCAGCTTGCCGGATCTCCGGGTCCAGGTGAAGAAGGGGTAAGCCGTCGCTCGGCGGAAACTGCCCGCGGACGGGCATCAGGACGACGCCGGTCAGGGCGGACCAGGTGCCAGCGGAAAGCTCATCGGCTCCGGGGAAGCCAGCGGCGTCGTCGCCGGACGGCGGAAGAGTCCTCTGTGGACAGCGGAGCACGGGTGCCGTGGACCCCTCCCGGACCGCGCCGGGATACTGGTGCGCAGAGACCGGCTCGAAGCGGAAAGGGGCTCGACGGTGCCGCGGCGCGGATCCAGGGAGCGAACGAAAATGTGCGGGAAAGCCGGCGCGACCGCCGAATCCGGACAGATCGGGTGAACCGCCGACGCATGCCGCGCCTGCCGCGGTTGCCGCGGCGTCCGGCCACGACCGCGGACGAGCAGGTCGGTTTCAACGGCGCGTTCGCGGCCGCGCTGACGCGCGCGATCGGGTCGATGCCCGCGCTGTATGTCGTCCTCGCGCTCGTCGCTGGATGGATGGCGCTGGCGACGTGGGGCCCGCTGCGCGCGGTCGATCCGTATCCGTTCGCGTTCCTGCTGTTCCTGGACAACGTGGTGCAGCTGGTGCTGTGCCTGGTGATCCTGGTCGGCCAGCGGGTGCTGGGCGGTGCGGCCGACCGCCGTTCGGTGCAGACCTACGAAAACGCCGAGGCCGTCTTCGAGCAGATCGCGGACCTGCAGCGGCATCTCGACGAGCACGACCGGACGCTCAGCCGCGGCGTGAGCCTGCTGGAGTCGAGCCCGCATCCGTGGATCCAGCAGCACCGGGTGCAACGGCCGCCGCAGGCGCTCGACCAGGCGGTGAGCGTCAACGGCCGGATCGCGGCCTGGCTGACGCAGCGGCTCGGCAGCATGTGGGCGTTCTACCTCGCGGCCGGGACGCAGGTGGTGTGGATGGGCCTGGCCGCGCTCGGCGTGCAGCGGCTGGACCCGTACCCCTTCCCGTTCATGACCTTCCTGTCCACGCTGGTCCAGCTGGTCTTCATGATTGTGATCATGGTCGGCCAGGGCGTCCTCGGCCAGGCCGGCGACCGCCGTTCCGAGCAGACCTACCTCAACGGCGAGGCGATCCTGCACGAATGCCGCCGGATGAAGGCGCGGCTCGAGGCGCAGGACCGGCTGATCGAGGACCTCAGCCGCTACACCCGCGGCGAGCTGATCGAGGATCTCGCGCGGGCCATCCACGACGTCGACGGCCAAGCCCAGCGCGCCGTCCACGCCTGGGTCCCGCCCCGCTGGGACCAAGCGCCCGAGGAGCACAAGGCGGTGACCCGCGCCCAGGCCCGGCAGCTGGGCGAACACCTCGCGCTGGTCGGCTGCGTGATGGTGCCGGCTTTCGACCCGGCCCTCACCGTCGCGTTCGCCGACGACGAGGTCCTGCTGCTGGCCCAGCGGGAACACGACCGGTGGCGGACCGAACAGGCCTCCGGCGAGGTGGCCGACCCGCATCTGGTCGCCTGGGACGATCTGCCGGAGCCGGTGCGGGCGCGGAAACTGCACGTCGCGCGCAGCATCCCGGGCTTGGTGGCCAGCGTCGGCATGCAGGTGGTCCGCGACGGGCGGGCTCGCGGCGGTGCGGGCGAGGAGGATTTCACCGCCGAGGAATGGGCGACCCTGCAGCGGGCGATGATGGCGTCGGGAATCCTGGTCGGGCTCTCCGTCGGCGGGGTGGATTCGGACGAAATGTTCGCGCTGGTGAAAACCTTGCGGGAAGCGAGCGTCGCGCATCCGAGGCGCTTCATCCGCGAGGTCGCCGCGTCGTCGGCGTTCGACACGGGCCTGCGGCCGGGCGTCAAATACTCCGAATACCTGCCGTACGCGGAAAAGACGATCCGCTCGGCCGCAGCGATCGTCGCGGCCACCGCACCGGCGGAGCTGCCGGACTTCCGCGAATTCCTGGTGGAGATAGCCACGGTCGTCGCCGAGGTGAACCAGGAGGGCGGGTTCCTCGGCGTGGGCGCGCAACGCCGGACGCCCAAGGAGGTGGCGGCGATGGACGCCGTCCGCTTGGCCGCGCGCCACGACTGAGGTCACTTGATCGCCACGGCGGCTCCCATGACGGCCCCGTAGAGCACGAAGACGTTGACCAGCGCGATAAAGGACGGTTGGAGCCACCGGATCAGCGGAGCTGCCTGGCCGGGCACCAGCGTGCCGTTGGCGTCGAGCGCTTTTTCGCCCGGTCGCGAAGCCAGCAGCGAAACCAGGCCGAACAGGGCGCAGAGCGTGAACGGGAACCAGTGGCCGTGCAAGGGATTCCAGAGCCGCTGCGCGCCGCCCCAGGCCGCGGAAACGGCACCGGTCATGGCGGCGAAGTTGGTCAGCGATTGAACGGTGACGAAATCGCTGACGTTCTTCGTGCCCGCCGGCGCCGCGTCGCCGAGGTTGCCGCTCGTAGGTTCGGCGGTCGCGGTGGTGGTGGCGAAGGCTTTGGCAAGGGACATGAGACACCTCGTTGTGACCCGGATTCCCCGAAGTCGCAGCGAGGCGCGGACCCGTTACGCCGGCTCGTCACCGTGATCCGGTGGCCACCAGCCGCGCGGTGATCGGTTCGAGCGCGGCGATCAGTTCGTCGAGTTCGGCGGCTGACAGGGCTTCGTACGGCGCGGCGGCGAGTTCGTCGGTCAGGGTTTCGATGTGTTGCTTGAGTTCGCGGCCCGCCTCGGTGAAGTGGCCGTCGCTGTCGACGAGCCCTCGTCCGCGCAAGCCGTTCATGACCGCGGCCAGCCGCTTCTTCGGCAGATGGTGGACGCGTCCGAACGACTCCGGCGGATGGATGTCCATGTCCAGCGCGGACAGGATGTGCGCCTCCGCGCCGCCGATCCGCGCGCCGACCAGCGCGGCGATGTGCCCGTCCTCTCGGTGCTCGCGCAGCATGGTCGCGGAATGCCACAGCCGGGCGGCCGGATCGCTCGGCATCGGCAGGGTGCGCATTCCGGCGTACATCATCCGGCCCGCGGTGGGTGCGCTCGTCGCGGCCTTGGCGGTCAGGTCGGCGGCGCGCACCAGCCCTGGAGACCCGGCCAGTTCGTCGCCGAGGATCCGGCGCAACGAGGCCGCGCTGCCTCGTTCCCGCGCGGCGACGGAAGCCTCGGGCGGGATCGTCTCCCACGCGCTCGGGATGTGCCGCGCGACCTCGCCCTCGGCGAAGTTGTAGAAAGCCGCGTGCACGACCTCGGCCGGAACCCGCCCCAAGGGCGCGGCGCGGCTGGCGAAATAGCCGTCCCAGTAAGTGCGGTGGCCGAGCGCGGCCAGTTCGTCGTTGCATTCGTCGGCGAAGAACGTGACGAGGCAGATCGGCTCGAGAAGCTCGAACATGCGCCGAGCGGTGCTGGTCATCGCTGCATCATGCCAGCGTGGTGAGGAGAATATCGGCGATTTGCTCGCCGAGGTCGACGCTCGTGACCGCTCCGTCCGTGCACTCCGCCGAGGGGTCGCGGAGGACGACCTCGGCCCGGCAAAGCCCGCGCCGGGTCATCACGTTGAGGGCCTGGGTCGGCTGGTCGATGCTGACGGTCACGGTGTCCTCGCCGGCGAACCGGATCTGGTCGCCGCGCTCGAGGTCGGCCGGGGTGCCGTTGATCGTCAGCCGGAGCGGGCCGAGAGCGGTGAAAAGCCGGTCGATGCCGGGGAAAGCCGAGAACGGCGCGTCTTCGAGAAGGTCCGCGACGCTGATCCGCCAGCGGTCGGCATGGGCGGCGAGTTCCCGGGTGGTGCCTGCTCCATTGCGCCAGGGGACCGGGGTGACTTCGGACGGGATGAGCATCAGAGCATCTCACTCGTTCGCCCCGGCAGACGCAAACCCGCGTGTCCGGTCGGCGTCTCTGAGGCCGCCGCGCACGGTGAGCAGCCTGTTCGTGCGGGCGCGCTCACTGCGGCAAAAGCGTGCGGACCGCGTCGGGGAATCCGGCTACTCCGTCCGGTCCGGACAGCGCCAGATTGAAGAGAAACCCGGGAAGGAGCGACAGAATCGCTTGCGCGAGAGCCTCGGCGGGTGCGCCGGTCCAGGCTCCGGCCTCCTGCCGGTCGCGTACGAGGCCGGCCACTTCGGCGCTCATCTCGACCGTCGCGGCGGTGAGGCGGTCGGCGAGTTCCTGGTTGCGCTGGGCTTCCGACCAGACCAACACCGCCATGTTCGCCAATTGCCGGTCGCGGTGCAGGTCAGTCACGGCCTCCAGCAGTTCCGCCATCACCTCGCCGACGCCGTTCTCGCCGGTGCCGCGGGCGAGGGCAGCGCGCAGCACCCCGGCGACGTCGTCGAGGTTCTGCGCGGCGACCGCGACGATCATGTCCTCCTTCTTCGGGAAGTACCGGTAAACCGCGCCCGCGGACTTGCCCGCCTCGGTGAAGACGTCCTGCATCGACGTGCGGTGGAAGCCGTTGCGGAGGAAGCAGCGGCGCGCGGCCGCCAGGATTTCTCCCCGCTGGTCGTCCTTGTACTGCTGGCTCACCCTCGGCAACGTCCGCTCCCTCACGTTGACACTTCTCGCGCCGAGAGCATACCGTGAAAGAAAAGCGGATGTCCGTCCTCTTTTAAAGGAGCGCCAGCGATGCCCATGACCCCTGTTCCCGACGTCACGCTGACCCCGGTCGCGTCCTTCCCGGAGAAGTACTTCCCGGAGAACCTCGCCGTCCGCGGCGACGGTTCGGTGCTGGTCACCGTCCTCCTGCAGCAGGAGCTGTGGATCGTGCCGGAGCCGCGGCACCCCGTGCTCGTGCACCGCTTCGACCATCCCGTGACCGGGATCGTCGAGGTCCTGCCGGACGTCTTCCTGATCAGCCTGACCGAGGGGTACACGACCCACGAATCGCATCTGGCCCGGCTCGACCTCACCGGCTGGACGCCCGGCGAACCCGTGGCCCCGGAGATCATCTTCACCTTCGACGAGCCGGTGCGCGCCCTCAACGGCAGCTGCCTGCTCGGCCCCGGAGTGCTGGCCGTCGCCGACTGCTTCGCCGGGCTGATCTGGCGCGTCGACCTCGATGCCGACGCCCGCGGTGCGAAGGCCCGGATCTGGCTGGCCCACGACACCATGGCCGACGACCCGGACGCCGAGGTCGCCCCGCCGCGACAGCCGGGCGTCAACGGCGTCCGGTACAGCGCCCGGACCGGATACCTCTACTACACCTCCACCGCGCAGAAGGTCTTCATGCGGGTGCCGGTCGACCCCGGCACGCTCGACCCGGCCGGAGGCGCGGAATTCGTCGCCGCGATCGACAACGCCGACGACTTCGCCCTCGACGAGGAGGCCGGTTTCGCTTACGTCACCAGGCATCGCGCCAACACGCTCGACCGGGTGCCGCTCATTCCCCGGCACGGCAGCGAAGTCCGGCACGTCGCGGGCGAGCCGTTCGACGAACTCCTGGTCGGGCCGTCCAGCGCTGCCTGGGTCCCGGGCGAGGAAGGGCGGGCCCTCTACGTGACCACAGACGGCGGCACGACCGCTCCGCCGGACGGGATCTTCCGCAACGCCATGCTGGTGCGGGCGGAGCTGCGTCCGCGCACCGGTTCGTGAAGAATCACCGCACCGGAGTACGGGCGCTCGGGCCAGGCTCCGCGCGAGTGCCGTCGGCCGGCACGCTCACCGTCGGGAGGATCTGGGCCAGCTGCGCCTGCGAACCGGGCTGAGCCGGGGCCGGCGGGTCTTGGTGGACCGGGCCGCAGCCGTGGATTCCCTGGTCGGCCGGGACGGTCATCGGACACACTTGCGTCGCGCTGGCTGTCGCGGTCATGGCACCGAAGGTCAGCGCCGCACCGGCGGTGATCGTCGCGATTCGGGCCCAGCGGATGGCATCGGACATGACGAATCTCCTTCGTTCAGCGGACAGGGTCAAACGAGCGTGCAGCGGGCGTAAGCCTTGAGCTGGAACGGTTTCGCGGTGTTTCCGCTCGCGTAGACCTCCCAGCCGGTCCCGTCGTCGGTGGGCCGGTTCGTGTAGACGGTCGGCCCGTAGCTGGACACGGCGTAGCCGCCCGACGAGACCTGGTACCCGGACGGGCATTGAGCCACCGCGTGGGCGGCTCCGCCGGAGCTGTCGGCCGTCGCGGTGGCCGAGCGGTTCAGCGGATTCGACAGCGGCGGCGAGGAATCGGCGGCGGCGGTCCCGGCGGTCAGGACGCCTCCGGCGAGGGCCGTCGCGACGGTGATCGCGGTCCGGTGGATCGTGCGCGGTACGGGCATGGCAACCAACTCCTCAGCAATTCATCGAGACGCCCAGCAGCGGGCAGGACGGGCTCTGGGTCGGCGACAACGGCGGCGGTCCGCTCTCGGCGGGCGGTTCGGCCGGACCGCTGCCGCCGTTCGATCCGGTCGGCGGTGCGGGAGTGCCGGTCTCGCGGTGCCCGGTCGGTCCGGCGGGACGCTGAGTGCGGGACGGCGTGGTGGTGGTGTCGTTGTGCTGGGCCGCGCGGTGGGTTTCTTGCGCTTGCGGCTCCGGCGTGGTTTCCGGTGCCGCCACCGCGTTCGCGGCCGGGGGAGCGGGTGCCGGGGAGGAGGACGAAGGCGGCGGTGCGGCGGAGGTGCTCGGGCGGTGTTCCGGACGAGCGGGCGCTGGGCTTGCCGCTGCCGGTTCCGCCGATTGATTGCCGGGCAGGGCGCCCAGTGCCCAGCCGACTCCTCCGCCGACGGGAATCGCCACCGCGGCGGCAAGGGTGCCGTAAGCCAGTCGCCGCCGCCGCTCCGGTCCGTCGGCGAGCTTGCGGGCCAGACCGGGGAGGCGGAGCCGCGCCAGCCGCCACCCCGCGCGGCCGAGCTGCCACGCGATCGCGGCGATCCCGGCGATCGGCAGCGCCAGCAACAGAATCTGCACGGCCGCTGAAATCGCGCCCAGCAAAGGGTGCGGATCGGTCGCGGCGCGAGACAGCAGGCTGGACACCGCCTGCACGTCGGTATGGATCAACCCCGGGACCTGCCAGGCGATGTAGCCCAGCTCCAGCGCGAGAGCGGGCACGATCAGCAGCACCCACGTCGTGACGGCGGCTTGCGGCCAGCGCTTCAACGCGTCCAGCCGCTCGTCGCGCGGCCGGCGCAGGAGGTAGTGCGACAGGATCGGGCCGATGTAGCGGTAGAGGTCCGGTACGCCGACGAGGTCCGCCATGAGGTAGTAACCGTCGAAACGCAGCGTGGGCAGGAGTTGCTGCACGATCTCCAGGTTCACCGACAACACCGCCACCAGCAGCGGCGCCCATCCCGTGCTGAAGTAGGCCGCGGCGAGCGCGAGCGCGAAGATCGCGTTGAAGTACACGCCGCCCAGATCGGTGCGCATCCGCCCGGCGCGGTTGAGCCGGTACGTGTCGGTGATGTCGGTGTAGAAAGCGGGCCACACCAGGTAAATCCCGGCACCCATCCCGCCGGGAACGGCACCGGAATAGCGGCAGGCGGCGGCGTGCCCGCATTCGTGGAATCCGGTCGACGCGACCGCCAGTCCGAGCACCGCCAGCACGCCGACCGGGTCGGCGAGAGTGCTGCTCATCGCGTCGGAAACGCTGTGCCCGGCGAGCAGCCACCACTCCGCGATTCCGGCCGCGGCCAGCACGAGCGGGATCACGACCGGGAAGAACAGCCACCCCAGCAGGCCGCCGACGAGCCAGGTCGCCGCCGGGGCGAGCACCTGGACGCGCACCCGCAGCGCCAGGAAAGGGTTGTGCCGGGCCAATTCCGGGACGGTGCCGTCGGCGTAGGTGGTCAGCCCGAGCGGGGCGAGCTTGCGGTCCAGCAGGTACGCGAGGTGCTCGGCCTCCAGCCGCAGCCCGGACTGCTCGCTCGCGGCCGCCGCGACTCTCGCCAGCATCTTGGCGTCGTCGCGGTTTTCGGTCTCTTCTGATTCTTCGGGCACGAAGGCTTGCTGGGCGACGAGCAGGCGGACGATCAAGTACAGGAGTGCGGGCAGTCGCACGAGTTGCCCGTCGGTGCGTGCGACGAGAAGCGGCGGTTCGCGGTACCCGCTGCCGCGGAATTCCCCGACCGGCTCGGTGTCGGGCAGCAACCCGACCGGACCGGATTCCCCGATCCGCGCCGTCGCCCCGGTTTCGCCGCTCGCCGCGGTCGGCACGGCAGCGTCGTCCGCGGTGGCGGTGGCGGCGGGAAGTCCGGGATGCGGGCACATGACGGTCCTCTCCAGGGCGGGTCGGTGACGTGCGGCCGGGTTGATTCGTGGCGGTGGCTGCTGTCGTCCGGACGGCGGCCTCAGTCAATGGCGTCGGGCGGCCCGAGTCCGAGCGTTTCGCTGGCGCTATCTGCCGGTGACGACGCATCTGGCACGGGATCCGCGGTCAGCTCGTGGGGTGAGTGCTGCCCGAGTCCCAGATTTGGTCCCTGCCAACAATGTTGACAGGGCGGTCCTGACCATCGCTGCTCGCAGCGGGCGGGCGCCGGGCCGACCGCCGGAGTACGCCGCCGCTCGCGGGGTCCTCGGGACCGGGACGGATCAGTGGTTCTCGACCGCGGCAGGCATGCAGGTGGTGGTCGTCGACGGCGGTTGCCCGAGCCCCAGCGCGCCGACCACTCCGCCGCTGCCTTCGCTGTGGGTGGTTTGGCAGGCGTAGTACACGGTTCCGCCGTGCCCGTCGGGCACCGCGTAGCGGCCAGGGTCGGCCGTCGGAGCGGCGGGGCCGCCAGTGACCGCGGAGAGCGCCGTGCGGGCCGGCAGCACCTCCCCGGCCAGCGCGTCCAGCTCCGCGAAACGCGGGTCCGCCGGAACGGACCGCGCGATGGGCTTTGCTTGGTGCACGGTAGTCGCCTTCTCTCCGCTGTCGTCTGGGGTTTCGTCCGCACGGGGCAGGGCCGGAAAACGGCCGGCCCCGCCCCGTGGGTGTCCCCGCGCCCACCCGGGCGGGGGCGGTCACCGTGCTCAGTAGCTGGACACGGCCGCCGGGGTGCAGCTCATCGTCTCGTTGGGGTTGTTGGAACCCAGCCCGAGCGTCCCGGTCAGGCCGGGAGTGCCCTCGGAGTGCGAGGACTGGCAGGCCGACAGCGCCGTGGCGCCGTGGTGGCCGCCGTCGTAGACGACGGTGTTGCCGCCCGAAGCGGCCGCCGAGCTGCTCGAGGCGGAGCCGTTCGCGCCGCCGCCGGCGTTGTTGAACGGGGTGGACACGATGCCCAGCACCGCTCGCTCCGGCAGCACCTCGGCGGCCAGCGCGTCCAGTTCCTCAAACTTCACCGAATCCATGGTGCTCCTTTTTCGTTCTCGATCTTTCTTTTCGATCAATCCCGGAAAAGAGCTCTCCGCGTACGAAGACGCTCGGTTGTGTTTCCCGGATTCCGCGAATGCGGCGATCCCTTTGTAACACCTTCCGCCGCGCGGACGCAAACACCAGATTGTCTTGACAGGTAAGGGAAATGGTTCAGTGAGCTGGACGAGTTCAGTGTGTCGGACGTCATTTCAGAATTCCTGAAAACGGGGGCCTGTGCGGAGTTTCACGATTCGTGAAATTGCTCGTCGTCAGCGGGCCTGCCGCGCGGGCACCGGCGTCAGCCGCGGACGGCTCGCCCGCTCCGGGACCAGCAGTTCGTCCACCGGACAGCCCAGTACCGCGCACAGCGCGTCCAGGTCGCCGAGTTTGACGCTGGCCGGTCGCCCGGACCACCACTTGGACATCTTCCCGGCGGACACGGCCAGTCCGTGCGCGGCCAGGCGGGTGCGCAGGTCGGTGGCGGTCCAGATGCCGCGCCGGGCCGCGGCCAGCCGCAAGTTCCACTCCATGGTGACAGGACCTTTCCTGGTCAGTCGGAGGCTCCGTGCCGCTCCTGGAGAGTCCATTGAGGACACGGCAAGCCGAGGGAAACCGCGCGCCGCGGTCGCGGCGCGCGGGGGGAAGGCGGTCCTGGTCAATCCGGGAAAACGGTCGGCAGGTCCGCTCTCGATCGCGGACTTCGCTGCCGTGGCGTGTGCGCCGGTCCGGTCGGGCCGCGCGGCACCACGCGTCCAGCGTTCACGCTCAACGCGACGACCCCGCTCGTGCCAGCCTGGGCCGACGTCGTCCCGTCGCCGATCGGAGTCGACGGTGTGCACGAGGATGTCTTGGTCGGCGAGGGAAGCCCTTCGGTCCGGCTCGTGGTCCAGTAACCGTTGCCTGCCTTGGGTTTGTGCGGGTGCGGCGTCGGTCCCGTCCGTGGTGCGGCGACCGGTTTGCCAGAGTGGGCCTCGACGGGCCGGTCAGTGCGGGCCGGAGCGGCCTTTGCCGGGGGATCGTTGCTCGAGCCGACCGGCGGAGCGGTGACCGAGCGCACGGGATGGGTGGTGAGGACCTGGCCGCTGATCATGTTCGTAAGGCCGGATGTCGGCAGCTGGTCAGTGATCCGCCGTGCGGTGCTGGCGAGCGGAGTAGCGAGGATCTCTCCGGTGATCGACCGTACGTCGTTGACTGGAGAGGCGTGGTGCGTCTGACCGGTGGTCACCGCGGAGACTGTGCTGCGGCTTAGCCGGGTCGCCGTCTGCAACGTCCGGTCCGGATGCCGCAGGCCGGTGCCGACGATGTCCGGCAGCCGCGCGTTGTCGTCGTCAGGCTTGGTCTCACTTGGCGCGTCACTCCTGTTCGGACCCGGATCGGCGACCTGGCTGTAAGCCAACGGGCAGGGCGCGCCCGTCCGCAGCACCGGGGCCGTCACCGGACACTGGTCAGCCGCCGCGGTGTCTCCGCCGATGAGGGCACCGAGCAGCCAGCTCCCCGCCAGAAACCCGATCGCGACGAGCAAGCGCACCACCCATCGGCCGGGGCTCCGCGTCCGCTGCCGTGTGCTCCACAGCACGCGACCGGCGGGTCGGTGCGGCATGGGAATCAGGCGCACCGACAGGACGCCGCGGCGGCTGGCACTGACCTTGGTAATCCCGACACCTGGCCGTGTGTACACCGCGACTTTGCGGGAGGCAACCGCCTCGGATTCCTTCGCGGGTAAGGGATCGGCCGCTTGTCATCCGAAGCTGTGTCCTCGTGGGACGAACAGTTCGGCAGGTCGGCCGCGAACGTCGCCGAGATCAAATCCGGGGCCAGGCGCCGTCGACTGAACCGTGCTGTTTTCCCGGGAATTCACGAGAGGGTCACCCTTGTGAGCGACGCCGGGGGTGATCGTCCACTGTGGACACGCAGGCAATAGTGTTCCAGGTTACAGAAATTCCTCGCGACGAGGAGGTGTAGCCGCGAGACGACCGGGTATTCCCGCACGGTCTTGCGTGCTTTGTCCGGGAAAGGCGGTGATCACGTTTCCGTTGCCACACAACAGCTTCCGTGATGCTCAGCGCTTGCGCGCCACCCCGGCGAGCATCGCGGCCTCGCTTGGATCCGCGAAGTCGACAACGGGGGTGTTGGGTCCGCTTTCCTCGGGATGCCAGGCGGCAGTCCACGTGACGCCGGGATCCAGCAGTTCGAAGTCGCCGAACAGTGCGCGGATTTCCGCGCTGGAGCGCAGCACGTGCTTGCTGACATTGGTGTCATACAGCTGGATGACCGTGTGCAGCTGTCGGGCGATGTCCTCCGGCAGTCCCTCGTGGGTGAGCTGGGACAGCACCATGTACGAGCCCGGCGGCAGCATTTCCCGGTACCGCGCGACGGCCTGCGGCCCGAGGTCGCGCCCGTCCGGGCCGGGCTGCTGGATGTGCAGCACCGCGGTGACCAGCAAGGCCAGCGGCTGGCCGGGATCGACAACGCCGGTGTCCGCGACGGATTGCCACAGCTCGTCCGGTTCGCGAAGATCGCCCTGGATCACCGCATGGCGTTCGGGATCTCCGTGGCGCTCCAGCAGAATCCGGGAGTGCGCGACCGCGACGGGTTCGCGGTCGATGTAGACGACGCAGGAGTCCGGAGCGACCTCGTCGGCGATCTGGTGCACGTTGCCCATCGTGGGGACGCCGGAGCCGATGTCGACGAACTGGCGGACGCCGAGGCGCACGAGGTGCCGTACCGCGCGGTGCAGGAAGGCGCGGTTGGCTCGGGCGCAGTACATCCCGGCAGGGAAGGCGGACAGGACCATTTTGCCGAACTCGCGGTCGATGGCCCAGTTGGCCGTGCCGCCGAGATACCAGTCGTAAACCCGCGCCACGCTGGGCCGGTCGAGGTCGACGCCCGGGATGGGCTCGTCAGGTCCTTGCGCCACGCTGCCTCCCCGCAGTCGTGATCAATCGTAGCCAATCCGGCGGAGCGTGCCGGACGAACGAGCTGCCGGGGTTCCGCCGAATCGAGCGCTGTCGGCCCCAGGCGCGGGACTCCGCCTGGAGCGCTAGCCGGTGGCCCGGCCCGGTTCGAAGTAGTGCCCCAGGTCGAGGTCCTCGAGCAGGCCGACCTCGGCCGGGGCCCAGCCGGTGATCTCGCGGGTGCGGGCGCTGGAGACCGGGCTGTCCGGTTTGAGGAACATCCCGAGAAACCCGAAGTGCTCGTCCACCTGGTCCATCGGCACCGATCGGACGGGGAGGCCGAGGTGGCGTCCGATGGCCGAGGCGATGTCGCGGAGCGCGATGCCTTCCTCGGCGACGGCGTGCAGGTATCCGGCCGGTGCGACCTCGATCGCCAGCCGGAAGAGCCGCGCGGTGTCGCGCACGTGGACCGCTGGCCAGCGCCCCGACCCGTCGCCCGGGTAGCCGGAGAAGCCGGTCCGGCGAGCGGTGGCGATGAGGTGCGGGACGAAGCCGTTGTCTCCCTTGCCGTGGTTGGTCGGGGCGAGACGCACGACGGTCGGCCGGAGACCCCGGTCGGCGAGCGCGAGCTCGGCGTCGTCCGAGGGCTGCCGCGCGGCGAGGAGCGCGTCGGGCGAGGGGCGATCATGCTCGGTGGCGGGCACTCCGTGCCGCGCCAGTCCCGCGGTGCCGGACGCGACCGCGATCGGCGCGCCCGAGCCGAGCCCCTCGCCGAGGGTGCGGATCGTGGTGACGTCGGAGGCGACGGCCTCCGCCATCCCTCCGGACAGAGATCGGTCGACCGGGAACGCGAGATGGATGACGGCATCGACGCGGGCGGCGGCTTCCCGCACCGCGTCAAGATCCTCGACAGAGCCGCGGACGCTCGTCGCGCCTGCTGCTTCGACAGCGGCGGCGGACGCGTCCGAGCGGGCGAGACCGGTGACCTGGTGCCCGGCGGCCAGGAGCTCGGGTACGACGGCCGAGCCGACCCAGCCGGAAGCGCCGGTGACGAGGACACGCATCGGAAGAACCTCCCAACAGCGGCACGAGCTGCGCCGCCCCAGACGGCGGATGCTCCGCATGATCACCTGCCTCCAGCCCTACCACTCTTCGGCCCGGCTCGCGAGCAGCTGATCCTCCGCGGCGACGGCGTCCCAGTAAGTCGCAGCTCGCCGTGATCGTCTTTGAGTAGGCTGCTGCCAACGACTTTCTCTGGGGGAGACATGACCGACCACATCGAACCTGCGCGCCGGGCCGCCGTCCGGTTTCCGGGCATCAGCCCGCGGGCCTACGAACATCCGGTGGATCGCGGCGCGCTCGCCACGCTGCGCGCGGTGCCCGGGTTCGCCCAGGTGATCAAGGCGGTCTCCGGCTTCTACAACGAACGCGGCGAACGGCTGATGGCGCTGGCGTCGTCGATCCGCGTCGGACCGCGGCAGTACCCGGAACTCGACCGGCTGCGCCACGAATGCGCCGAAACGCTGGATCTTCCCGCCGTGCCGAACCTGTTCGTCTACCAGGACCCGCGGCTGCAAGCGTCGACGCTCGGCATGGACGAGCCGTTCATCCGGATCAGCACCGCGCTCGTGGACCAGATGAGCCACGAATCGCTTCGCTTCGCCATCGGCCACGAAATGGGGCACGTGCTGTCCGGGCACGCGGTCTACCGCACGATCATGGTGCGCCTGATCAACCTCCAGATGTCGATGTCCTGGACGCCGGTGAGCGCACTCGGCATCCGGGCGATCATCGCGGCGCTGAGCGAGTGGTACCGGAAAGCCGAACTGTCGTGCGACCGCGCGGGCCTGCTCTGCGGCCAGGACCCGACCGCGGCGTTGCGCGCCCAGATCCAGCTCGCCGGCGGCGTCGACCCGTCCCGCGTCGACATCCCGTCCTTCCTCCAGCAGGGCGCGGAATACGAGGCGGGCGAAGACATCCGGGACAGTTTGCTGAAGCTGAAATACGTCGAGACGGAGACCCACCCGTTCGCCGTGGTCCGGGCGACGCAGCTGCAGAAATGGGCCGCGTCCGAGGACTACCGGGCGATCCTGACCGGCGATTACCCGCGCCGGGACGACGACGCGCCGGCCACGGACTGGAAGGACGATCTGAAGTCGGCGGCGAAGTCGTACAAGGATTCCTGGACCGCCTCGGCCGATCCGCTGACGAAGGTCTTCACCGAAGTCGGGGAGACGGTCGCGGACACGGCGAGCAAGGTGTGGGCCAAGTTCGGCGGGGGTTCGGAGAACGGCAACGCGTGAGGCGATTCCGCCGCGGCTGCTGATGCGAAAAGAACCTGTGTGGCTGTGGTGACGACGAGGTGCGCCTACGCGAGGTAACCGGGAAGAGCCGGAACGTGAGGCTGTCGACCGGGTTCTCGGCAGCTTCGCCGCGGAAGACGCGGTTGCCTGGTGCGTTCCGGGGTATCCCGGCGCAATGCGACTGGCCGTATTGGACATCGGATCGAATTCCGCACAGCTTCAGGTGGTCGACGTCGTGGCCGGTGCGCCGCCGCTGTCGACGCACGCGGTGAAGGAGCCCACCCTGCTCGCGGAGGAGCTGCTGCCCGACGGGACGTTGAGCGAGCGCGGCATCGAACGCGCGGCGGCCGCGGTCGGCCGGGCGGTGGCCGCCGCGGTCCGGCTCGACGTCGATCAGCTGTATCCGTTCGTGACCGCGGCGATCCGGGACGCGGTCAACCGCGACCTGGTGATCGAGCGGATCGCGGAGGCGTCGGGGATCCGGCCGCAGTACTTGTCCGGCGAGGAGGAAGGCCGGTTGACCTATCTCGCCGCGCATCGCTGGTACGGCTGGTCGGCAGGCCGGTTGCTGCTTGTCGACATCGGGGGCGGCTCGATGGAGATCGCGTTCGGCCGGGACGTGGAACCGGAGCTGGCGGTGTCGTTGCCGCTCGGCGCGGGCCGGTTGAGCCGCGAGTTCGACGCGGCGGAGCAGACGTCGCGCAGGCAGCTCAAGGCGATGCGGAAACACGTGCGCGGCACGCTTTCGGAGGTGACGGACCGTCTGCGCTGGGAGGGAACCCCGCGCCGGGCGGTGGCGACGTCGAAGACGTTCAAGCAGCTGGCCCGGCTCGCCGGCGCGCCTCCGCAGCGGAAGGGCCCGTTCGTCCGGCGCTCGCTCAGCCGGGCCGATCTCAAGGAAATCGTTCCGCGGCTGGCGAAGCTGACCAGCGCGGAACGGGCGCGGCTGCGGGGAGTTTCCCAAGCGCGGTCGGGGCAGATCCTCGCCGGTGCGCTGGTCGCGGAGGCGACCATGGCCGCGCTGGACGTGGATTCGGTCGAAGTCAGTCCGTGGGCCCTTCGCGAGGGAATCATGCTGCGGCATCTGGAAGCGGTCGCGGAGCGGCCGGCCCTGTCGCTGCAGCCGCTGAGCCGGTCGGATTCGGCGACTGTGGTCCCGCTGTCCACGGCCGTGGACCACTGACGGCCCATCCGGTGGCGTCGGCCCGCGGACTGGACAGGGCGGAGGTGGCGCGACACACTCAGCGCATGCCTCCACCGGGGTTTCACACGGTGACACCGCGCATGGTCGTCAGCGACATGGCCGCCGCAGTGGAATTCCTGCGCGCGACGTTCGATGCCGTAGGCGAGGCGAACGCCAGCCGTCCCGCAGAGGTCCGGATCGGCGACTCGATCATCCTGGTCTCGACTGCCGACCAGCGTGAGGCGTTCCCCGCCTTCCTCTATGTCTACGTCGACGACGCCGACACGATCTACCGGCGGGCGTTGACTGCCGGGGCGACAAGCATCGAGGAGCCCGTCGACACCCCGTACGGCGATCGCCGGGCGATGGTCCGCGACCCGTTCGGCAACGTCTACCAGATGGCCACTCGGCAGGGCGAGGACGCGCGCTGAGAACTGTTCTCGCCTCGGCTGGAAACGGGTCGGCCCATTTACGGGAAACCACACGGCCCCGAAGGTGGCTCTCGCAGTACCTGTATCACCAGGATCTCCCGGACGTCCAGGCTGCCTGACAACCTGTTTGAGTCGGCTTTCACGGCAGAATGGACGAAAACCCATGGCGGACAGCCATTTCACCGCTCAAGCAGATCTTTTCGATTTGAGCGGGAAGCACGCCCTTGTCACTGGCGGCACACTGGACGCCCGGAACCGGGCATTCAGTGCCATACCGCCGCGCGTGCGGGGACTGCCTTGCTGCTGGCCACGCCTTGTCTCACTATGAGACAAAGTGACGCGCGCCACGAGTGCACCATGTTGCGCGTGGGGTGGGCAGGACCCCCGGCACTGGACGTCAAAGGAGACGGTGGTGACGACTCGAGGCAATGAGACCATGCGCGACCTGCGGGAGCGGTTCCTGTCCCGCGGCTCGCCCGAGGTGCCGGGGGTGCGCGACGTCATCACCGCGTCGTGGCAGCGGGCGCTGGAGAACCGGGTCGACGTGGAGCGGCCGGAGCCGGTCTACGTGTCCGATCGCGACGAGGAGAGCCTGCTCGCGCACAGCGCCGCTCCGGTGCTGGCGAATCTGTCCGAGGAACTGGCCGGCCATCCGACCGCGATCCTGCTGACCGACGCGAACGGCCTGGTCGTCGACCGGCTCAGCACCGATCGTGCGCTCACCGCCGGGCTGGACCAGGTCTCGCTCGCCCCGGGCTACAGCTATGCCGAGGAATCGGTGGGCACCAACGGCATCGGCACCGCGCTGGAATGCCAGAAGTCCGTGCTGGTCTCCGGTTTCGAGCACTTCAACGGCGAGCTGACCGGCTTCGAATGCGCCGGCGCGCCGATCGTGCACCCGGTTCGCGGCCACCTGGCGGGCGTTCTCGACCTCACCTCATGGGCTGACGCGTCCGGCCCGCTTCTGCTGACGCTGGCGCGCACCACCGCGAAGCGGATCGAAGAGGCGATGCTCGCCAGCACCGGAGCGCGCGAACTGAGCCTCTTCCGCGAGTACCTTGCCGCCTGTCAGCGCGGTTCCGGGGCGGTCCTGGCGGTCAACCAGGACGTCGTCATGGTCAACAGCCATGCCGAGGAGCGCTACGACGTCACCGACCGCTCGGCGCTGATCACGCATGCCACGGATCTCGCCGGTTCGGCGAAACCCGCCACGGTGCTGGCCGATCTGCCGTCGGGGATCAGCGCGCGTCTCGAATACCGGCCGGTCTACAACGGCGACGTGCTCGCCGGGGGCGTCTTCCGGGTCAAGAATCAGACTGTCTCCCGGCGCACTTCCGCGCGTGCCGAACTTCAGCTGCCTGGTTTGGCCGGTGCGAGCCCCGCGTGGCGGCAGGCCTGCGCCGCGGCGGACGCGAGCCTTGGCGGCGGGCAGTGGCTGGCGCTGAGCGGCGAAACCGGCGTAGGGAAAGCGGCCATCGCCCGCGCGGTCGCGCTGCGCCACGGACGCAGGCAGGTCGTGGTCGACTGCGCTTCGGCGGACGTCACTGAAGACTGGCTGCCCGCACTCGCCGAGGAGGCGGCGTGCAGCGACCCGCCCGTTGTTCTTCTCCGGCATTTGGACGCGCTGGACGAGACCGTGTTGCCCGCGCTGTCCGACCTGTTCACCGCGTGGCAGAACGATCCGGCGCAGCACGCGCCCGCGTGGGTGGTGGCGACGGTCGGCAGCGAACCCGTCGATCCCGGCATTCACGGTGCGGTGATGGCGTTCTTCGCGCGGAAGATCGAGGTCCCGCCGCTGCGCCACCGCATCGAAGACGTGCAGCGGCTCGTGCCGCATTTGCTGGCCCGCCGGGCAGGCAGCCGTTCGCTGTCCGCGTCCGACGCCTGCGTCCGGCAGCTGATGCGGCTGCCCTGGCCCGGCAACGTCCGTCAGCTCGACCGGGTGCTCGCCGCGGCGGCGCACCAGCTGCACGGCGGCGTCCTCGACGTCGCCGATCTTCCCGCCGAATGCCGCACCTTCACCCGGCGCCGGCTCACCAAGCTGGAGACCATCGAACGAGACGCGATCGTGCGCAGCCTCGCCGCGAACCGCGGCAGCAAGGAACGCGCGGCCAGTGATCTCGGGATGTCCCGGGCCACGATCTACCGCAAAATCCGCGCCTTCGGCATCGTCGACGAAATGTGCTGATTCCCGGTTGCACAGTGGACTGACCGATTCCGGGAAAATGACCGTCCGCGGCTGATCGAAAGCTCATTCCGAACCCGCCCTCCCGATGCGAGGGCGGGTTTTTTCCTGCTCGTCGGCCCGATCTCAGATTGAGATAGAACGCGGGCATTTCCCGGCACAGACTCTGCCAGTCAGACGGACAGCGGCGGAGATGCCGCCGGTTCCAGGAGGCCCCAGTGAGCAGGCAGAGCCTTACCAAGGCGCACAACAAGATCACCGAGCTGTCGTGGGAGCCGACGTTCGCCACGCCGGCGACCCGGTTCGGGACGGACTACACGTTCGAAAAAGCGCCGAAGAAGGACCCGCTGAAGCAGATCATGCGGTCCTACTTCCCGATGGAGGAGGAAAAGGACAACCGCGTCTTCGGCGCGATGGACGGCGCGATCCGCGGGAACATGTTCCGGCAGGTGCAGCAGCGCTGGCTGGAATGGCAGAAGCTGTTCCTCTCGATCATTCCGTTCCCGGAGATCTCCGCGGCGCGGGCGATGCCGATGGCGATCGACGCGGTGCCGAACCCGGAAATCCACAACGGGCTCGCGGTGCAGATGATCGACGAGGTCCGGCACTCGACGATCCAGATGAACCTCAAAAAGCTGTACATGAACAACTACATCGACCCGGCCGGGTTCGACATCACCGAGAAGGCGTTCGCGAACAACTACGCGGGCACCATCGGCCGCCAGTTCGGCGAAGGCTTCATCACCGGTGACGCGATCACCGCGGCGAACATCTACCTGACCGTGGTCGCCGAGACCGCGTTCACCAACACGCTGTTCGTGGCGATGCCGGACGAGGCGGCGGCCAACGGCGACTACCTGCTGCCCACGGTGTTCCACTCGGTGCAGTCCGACGAGTCGCGGCACATCAGCAACGGCTACTCGATCCTGCTGATGGCACTGGCCGACGAGCGCAACCGGCCGCTGCTGGAGCGCGACCTGCGGTACGCGTGGTGGAACAACCACTGCGTGGTGGACGCCGCGATCGGCACCTTCATCGAGTACGGCACCAAGGACCGCCGCAAGGACCGCGAGTCCTACGCCGAGATGTGGCGGCGCTGGATCTACGACGACTACTACCGCAGCTACCTGCTGCCGCTGGAGAAATACGGCCTGGTGATCCCGCACGACCTCGTCGAGGAAGCGTGGAACCGGATCACGAACAAGCACTACGTGCACCGCGTCGCACAGTTCTTCGCGACCGGCTGGCCGGTGAACTACTGGCGCATCGACGGCATGACCGACGCCGACTTCGAATGGTTCGAGGACAAGTACCCGGGCTGGTACGACCAGTTCGGCAAGTGGTGGGAGGCCT
This sequence comes from Amycolatopsis echigonensis, assembly GCF_014174495.1. Classification (GTDB taxonomy): domain Bacteria; phylum Actinomycetota; class Actinomycetes; order Mycobacteriales; family Pseudonocardiaceae; genus Amycolatopsis; species Amycolatopsis echigonensis. Next base: position 66,609 of record NZ_JACJHR010000025.1, on the reverse strand, counting down.
ACAACCGGCTGCGCTACCCGGGCCGGAACAAGCCGATCGCGTTCGAGGACGTCGGCTACGAGTACCCGCACCGCTGCTGGACCTGCATGGTGCCCTGCCTGGTCCGCGAGGACCTGGTGGTGGACAAGGTCGACGACCAGTGGCGCACCTACTGTTCGGAGACCTGCGCCTGGACCGACAAGGTCGCCTTCCGGCCGGAGTACGAGGGCCGCGAGACGCCGAACATGGGACGGCTCACCGGGCACCGGGAATGGGAGACGCTGCACCACGACCGCGATCTGGCCGACATCGTCAAGGACCTCGGCTACGTCCGCGACGACGGGAAGACGCTGATCCCGCAGCCGCACCTGGACCTCGACGACCCCAAGAAGCTCTGGACGCTCGACGACATCCGGGGCATCCGGTTCGCCAGCCCGAACGTCGCGCTCAACGAGATGACCGACGCCGAGCGGGAGCAGTGGGCCGCGGCCTACCGCGCCAACCCGAACGTCACCGTCGCCTGACGAGCCCGGGTCCCGCGGCCGCGTCCTCGCGGTCCGGTCGCGGGACCCCGCCGGAAGAATCGAGAAACCCATGGGCGACAAGCACCGCATCTCCTTCGAACCGGTCGGTGTCGAGATCGAGGTCACCGAGGACGAGAAGATCCTGGACGCCGCCTTCCGCCAGGGCGTCCACCTCATGCACGGCTGCCGCGAGGGGCAGTGTTCGGCCTGCAAGTCCTATGTGCTCGAAGGCGACCTGCAGATGGAGCGGTATTCGACGTTCGCGTGCAACGACGCGGAGGTCGAGGAAGGCTACCTGCTGCTCTGCCGGGCGCACGCCTACAGCGACTGCACGATCGAGCTGCTGAACTTCGACGAGGACGAGCTGCTCAACTCGGCTCCGCTGCAGGAGATCGCCACCGAGGTCGCCGAGATCGTGCCGCACACCCGCGACATCGTCGGCCTCCGGCTGCGGACCGCGAGCCCGCTCCAGTACAAAGCCGGGCAGTACGCCGAGCTGACCATCCCGGGCACCGAGGACTGCCGGTCCTTCTCGATGGCGACCACGCCCTCGACCGAGGACCACGTGGAATTCCTCATCAAGAAATACCCGGGCGGCCGGTTCTCGGCGTTGCTGGAGGACGGCCTGGCGGTCGGCGATTCCCTGCTGCTGCGCGGACCGTACGGCAACTTCACGCTGAAGAAGGGCCACGTGCTGCCGCTGGTGCTGATGGCGGGCGGCGCGGGAATGGCTCCGGTGCTCAGCCTGCTGCGGCACCTCGCCGAAACGGCCGACCCTCGGCGGATCCGGTTCTACTACGGCGCCCGCACCGCGGCGGATCTGTTCTGCCTGGACGAGATCCGGACGCTGGGGGAGCGGCTGGCCGATTTCGGGTTCGTGGTCGCGCTGTCGGAGTCCGCGGACGGCGCGGGCGAACTCGGCGTGGCCGTCGAACCGGGGATGGTCACCGACGTGGTCGAGGCCCGCGAACCGGAACTGCACCGCGCCGAGGTGTACCTCTGCGGGCCGCCGCCGATGGTCGACGCCGCGCTCGATCTCGCGACAAGGCAAGGGGTTCCGGAGGACCAGGTGTTCTACGACAAGTTCACGACCTCGGTCAGTGACGACCAGTGACAAGCGGAGCTTCGCCCCGCGCCGGGGGCTCCGCCACCCGGACCCCCCAAAGACAGTAAGAGGAGAAAGAGATGGCGAGCAGTCAGACAGCGACACGCAGCTTCCCGAAAGTGGAGTTCACCGACTCCGAAGCCGGCGCGCTGGAATTCCCCAGTTCGAAGAGCCGCAGCTACAACTACTTCACGCCCGCCAAGATGCGCGCGACCGTGTACGAGGACGTGACGGTCGACGTGCAGCCCGACCCGGAGCGGCACCTGAGCCAGGGCTGGATCTACGGCTTCGGCGACGGACCCGGCGGCTACCCGCAGGAATGGACGCGGGCGAAATCCTCCAACTGGCACGCGTTCCTCGATCCCAACGAAGAGTGGGAGCAGACGCTCTACCGCAACAACTCCGCGGTAGTGCGCCAAGTCGCGCTGAGCCTGGAGAACGCCAAGCGCGCCGGAGCCTACTCCCACTGGAAGCCGGCGTGGCAGACCTTCATCGCGCGCAACCTGGGCGCGTGGATGCACGCCGAGAACGGCTTGGCGCTGCACGTGTTCACCTCGATCCAGCGCTCCGGGCCGACGAACATGATCAACACCGCCGTCGCGGTCACCGCCGCGCACAAGATGCGCTTCGCCCAGGACCTCGCACTGTTCAACCTGGACCTGTCCGACTCGCTCGAGACCTTCGACGGCGAAACGCACCGGGCGGTCTGGCAGTCGGCGGAGGAATGGCAGCCCACCCGCCGTGTGGTGGAGGAACTGACCGCGGTCGGCGACTGGGCGGAGCTGCTCTTCGGCGCCAACGTCGTGTTCGAGCAACTGGTCGGGCAGCTGTTCCGGTCCGAGCTCGTCATGCAGGTCTCTGCGGCGAACGGCGACTACGTGACGCCGACGCTGGTCGGCACCGGCGAGTACGACTACAGCCGCGACCTCGCCTACACCCGGTCGCTGTTCCAGATGCTCGCCCGCGACGAGGAACACGGCGCCGCCAACAAGGAGCTGTTCGGCGAGTGGCTGTCGACCTGGGTGCCGAGGTGCCTGGCCGCGGCCGAGGCGCTGCAGCCGATCTGGTCGCAGCCGGCGGAGAAGACGCGCACGTTCGCCGATTCGCTCGCCGCGAGCAAGGAGAAGTTCGCCCAGCTCCTCGAGGAGATCGGGCTCGACGTTCCGAAGGAGCTGGACAAGTGAGCGACATGAAGTTCGGCGCGCAGACCGAAATCTCGAACATGTGCGGCGTGACCCTGATGAACACCCCGATCGGCCGGGTGGTCGCCGACGTGATGGGCGCCAAGGACGGGGTCGGGCTGGTCGAATACCCGTCGATGATCCGGGTCGACGGCACCCGGCTGCTCGAATTCGACTACGCCGAGCTGACCGACGCGCTCGGCCAGGAGTTCGACGGCTCGGTCTTCGAGGAGATCAGCTCCACCCACTACGGCCGCATGGTGCACCTCGACGACCGCACCCTGCTCTTCGCCAACCCGGAGGACGCCGCCGAGTACATCGGCTTCGACCTGCTGGCCCAGGGCTGAGGCCGGACCCCGAACTGCGCGGCGGCGGGCCGAGCCGCCCGCCGCCGCGTTCCCACCGCAGCACTGCCGAGCACAACGAAGGGCGAGGATCTCCGATGTACGCGAAGGATGGCGAGCAGTACTACGTCGTCGACGGGCATGTCCACATCTGGGACGCGCGGGAGTCGAACATCAAGAACGTGCACGGGAAGCAGTTCATCGACTGCTTCTACGACTACCACCGCAACCTCAGCCCGGAGGAGGTGACGTGGGACTACGGCACCTACACCTACTACGGCGGCGAGCGGCTGATGAAGGACGTCTTCCAGGACGGCCACGTCGACCACGCGATCTTCCAGGCCACCCTGCTGCGGGACTTCTACCGGAACAACTTCGGCCAGACCGGCGAATGCCTCGACCTGGTGCGCCAGCATCCCGGCAAGCTGACCTACAACCACGCCTACGACCCGCGCGACGGCGAGGCCGGCCTGGAGCAGCTGCGCCGCGACGCCGAACAAATGCAGCTCAAGGGCGTGAAGCTCTACACCGCCGAGTGGCACGGCGACTCCCGCGGCTACCGGCTGGACGACCCGTGGTCGCGGCGCTACCTCGAAGAATGCCTGGAGCTCGGCATCAAGAACATCCACGTCCACAAGGGACCGACGATCCGGCCGCTGGACCGCGACGCGTTCGACGTGGCCGACATCGACCACGTGGCCACCGACTACCTCGACCTGAACTTCATCGTCGAGCACGTCGGCCTGCCCCGGCTGGAGGACTTCTGCTGGATCGCCACCCAGGAGTCCAATGTGTACGGAGGGCTCGCGGTCGCGATGCCGTTCATCCACGCCCGCCCGCGCTACTTCGCGCAGATCATCGGCGAACTGCTGTACTGGCTCGGCGAGGACAAAATCCTCTTCGGCAGCGACTACGCGCTCTGGACGCCGCAGTGGCTGGTGGAGCGGTTCGTGGACTTCCAGATCCCGGAAGACCTTCCGGAGTACCCGCGGATCACCGTGGCGCAGAAGAAAAAGATCCTCGGGCTGAACGCCGCCGCGCTGTACGACCTGGACGTGCCGGCGCAGTTCCGGCTGCCCGCGGAGGCCGGTGCGCGATGACCACCGCCGCGGTTTCCCTGGACGCGCAGGTCCTGTCGGCGCTGGCGACGGTGTTCGACCCCGAGCTGGACCAGCCGGTGACCGAACTCGGCTTCGTCCGCTCGGTCACGATCGACGACGCGGGCGTGGAGGTGCATCTGCGGCTGCCGACCTCGTTCTGCGCGCCGAATTTCGCGTACCTGATGGTTTCGGACGCCTACGACGCGCTCTCGGCGCTTCCGGAGGCGGGCCGGGTCAGGGTGCTGCTGGACGACCACCACGACTCCGTGAAGATCAACAGCGGGCTCGCGGCCGGTGCCGGATACGTCGGAACATTCGGCGTCGAGGCGGAGCGAAGTCTTGACGAACTGCGCCGGACGTTCCAGCGGAAAGCGCATCTCGCCGCGGTCGAACGGTGCTGCCGCGCGGTGCTGGCCGGCGGTGCGTGGACGCTCGAAGAGCTGCCGCTGCTGGAGCTGCTCGACCTGCCGGAAGGCCGGTTGAAGAACGCACTGCTGCGCCGGCGGGAAGCGCTCGGGCTGCCGACCGACGCGCACGCGCGGGTGGCCGTGGACCACACCGGCCGTCCGGTCGGCAAGCAGGACGCCGCGCTGTGGCTGCGTTTGGCGGCCGCCACCCGCATTTCGATCGAGGGCAACGCGCATTTCTGCCGCGGGCTGCTCGCCACCCGGTACGCGGATCCCGAAGGGGCCGCACCGCTCGTCGTCGACACCAGGAGCCGATCGTGAAAGCCGTCCAGGTCACCGGATACCACCGGAATCTCGAACTCCGCGACGTCGACGAACCGAAGGTCGCCGGCCCGCTCGACGTGGTGGTCAAAGTCGGCGCGGCCGGGGTGTGCCGCACCGACCTGCACATCCTCGAAGGGCAGTGGGCGGAGAAATCCGGCGTCGCGCTGCCTTACACGATCGGGCACGAGAACGCGGGCTGGGTGCACGCCGTCGGCGACGCGGTCACCAACGTCTCGGTGGGGGACAAGGTGATCCTGCACCCGCTCATCACCTGCGGGCTGTGCCGGGCGTGCCGGCGCGGTGACGACGTGCACTGCGAGCAGTCGGATTTCCCCGGCATCGACACGAACGGCGGGTACGCGGAGTACCTCCGCACGTCTGCCCGGTCCTGCGTCAAGCTCGCCGACAACCTCGAACCGGCCGACGTGGCCGCGCTCGCCGACGCCGGGCTCACCGCGCAGCACGCGGCCGCGAAGGCGGCGAAACTGCTGCGTCCCGGCGATGTCTGCGTGATCATCGGCGCGGGCGGGCTCGGTCACATCGGCGTTCAATGCCTGAAAGCGATGAGCGCGGCGACGCTGGTCGTGCTGGACCGCAACCCGGCGGCTTTGGCGCTGGCCAAGGAAATCGGCGCGGACGTCACGATCGTCGCCGACGGGTCTCATGTGGACGCAGTGCTCGACCTGACCTGCGGCCACGGCGCGGAAGCCGTGGTGGACTTCGTCGGCGAAGGCGGCGCGACCGCCGAAGGGGTGCGGATGCTGCGCCGCGCGGGCAATTACTACGTGGTCGGCTACGGCGAGAACCTCGACGTCCCGACCATCGACATCATTTCCACCGAGATCAACTTCGTCGGCAACCTGGTCGGCTCGTACTCCGATCTGCAGGACCTGATGGTGCTGGCCGCCCGCGGCGACGTGAAGCTGCACACCGCGCGGTACCGGCTGGACGACTTCCAGCAGGCGATCGACGATCTCAGCGCCGGCCGGGTCCGCGGCCGCGCGATCCTCATTCCCTGACACCGCAAGGAAAGGACGGAGACCATCATGGCGAAGCAGCTGAGGTTCGGCGTCGACGCGCGGCGACAGCTCGAGCTGGGGGTCAACACCCTGGCCGACGCGGTGAAGGCGACGCTGGGCCCGAAGGGGCGCAACGCGGTGCTGGAGAAGCTGACCGGTCCGCCGACGATCACGAACGACGGGGTGACCATCGCCCGGGAGATCCAGTTGGGCGAGCCGTTCGCGAACATGGGCGCCCAGCTGGTCAAGGAAGTCGCGATGAAGACCAACGGCGCGGTCGGCGACGGCACCACGACCGCCACCGTGCTGGCACAGGCGATGGTGCGCGAGGGCCTGGCCGCGCTGGGCGAGGGCGCGAACCCGATGCGCGTGCGGCGGGGGATCGAGGAGACCGTCGAAGCGGTCGTGGAATACCTGCGGAAGTCCGCGGTCGCGGTGTCCGGCGAAACCGAGCTGGAGCGGATCGCGACGCTCGCGGCCAGCGACGACGAGCGGATCGGCCGGGTGATCGCGCAGGCGCTCGCCGCAGTGGGCCGTGCGGGCGTGGTGGAGATCGAAGAATCGGACCAGCCGGGGCTGAGCGTCGAGCTGGCCGATGGGATCGAGTTCGACCACGGCTACACGTCGCCGTACATGGTCACCGACCGGGACCGGATGGAGGCGAGCTTCGCCGATCCGGTGCTGCTGCTGACCAACAAGAAGATCAGCCAGGTGCAGGACCTGATGCCGACCGTCGAGGCGGCCCGCCGGCTGGACCGGCCGCTGGTGGTGCTGGCGGAGAACGTGGACGGTCCGGCGCTGCAGCTGATCGTGAGCGGGAACGTGCACGGCACGTTCGCGGCGGCGGTGGTCCGCGCGCCGGGCTTCGGGCACCGGCGGATCGCCGAGCTGGAAGACCTCGCCGCGGCGCTCGGCGGACGGGTGGTGAGCGAGGATTCCGGCGTGACGCTGGCCGAGGTCACCGAACGGGACCTGGGCCGCTGCGCGCACATCACCATCACCGAGGACTCGACGACGATCCTCGGCGGCGCCGGAGCCGAGGACGTGGTGCGCGCCCGGATCAGCCAGCTGGAGAAGCAGCTGGAGCGGGCCCGGATCGAGCACGACCAGGACAGCCTGCGGCTGCGGATCGCGCGGCTGTCCGGGCGGATCGCGGTGGTGCGGGTCGGCGCGGCGACCAGTGTCGAGCTGAAGGACCGGATGCTGCGCGTCGAGGATTCCCTGGCCGCGGCCCGGGCCGCGCTCGAGGAAGGCGTCGTCGCGGGCGGCGGTGCGGCGCTGGCCCAAGCGGCGCTTCAGGTGGACTTGGACCTCGACGGCGACGCGGCGCACGGCCGCGACATCGTGTTGCGGGCGCTGGGCGAGCCGTTGCACTGGATCGCGGCCAACGCTGGCTACGAGGGAGCCGAAGTCCGGGAACGCGTCGCGGGACTGGCCAACGGCCAAGGGTTCGACGCGCTGGCCGGCGGGTACTGCGATCTGTTCGCCGCGGGGGTGATCGATCCGTTGAAGGTGACCCGCTCGGCGCTCGAGAGCGCGGCGTCGATCGCGGCCCTGGTGATCACCACCGAGACGGCGGTGGTGGAGGAGGTCATGGTCAACCCGGGTTCGATCATCGCGCCGGGCTTCGGGGACCTCGCCGAGGGCATGGTCCGTCCGTCCAACATCTACTAGGAACCGGGGGTCCCGCGCCGGGTCCGCTTCCTACGGGCGGACCCGGCGCGGTCGACTACGCGGCGGCGTCGGGGCGGGCGTACGCGGCCAGCCGGACAGCGAGGCTGAGCAGCCGTGCGGGCGGGCAGTGGAGATCCACGAGCCCAGCGGCGACCGCGGCGGCCGCGTCGAGCGGCTGCGGCCAGCCGGACGGGTGCACGACACCGCCGGACATGATCCGGAGGTCGGCAGCTTCGGCGAGCGCGTAGCCCGCGCCGATCGCGTCCCCGTTGATGGCGGCGACCACCGGTGCCGGGTGCTCGCGCACGGCAGCCAGCGCGGGGCCCGCCCCGAGATCGGGCGCGAACTGGCGGCCGATTCCGGTCAACACCACCGGACGCCGCCCGGCGTAAGCGAGTGCCGCGACGAGCTGGCCGGTTTCCCCTGCTCGGAAGCGCACCACGACCGTTCCGTTCCGGTATTCCAGCATCCCCGGACCTCCTGGCCTCCTGGGCATCGACGTCGCCGAAGCGTAGGTCGGGCCGAGGCCGGGTTCTGTCTCAGAACGAGATCTCCGCCGGTGTGCCGATGTGGTGCGGTGGTGCGGTGGTGCGGAATCTCCCGGAAAGGTATGTGCTGATGTCCGACGACGATGTTCCCGACCAGCTCTCCTCCGACGGGGCTTCCGCGCACCGCGAATGCCTCGAACGGGCCCGCCGGGCCTTGGCAGGCACCGGATGGGAGATCGAACGGCGCGTTGAGACGAGCGGGATGCGTGCTGGGTAGCCAAGATTGACCTGCCACTGTCCACAAGGGATTCCCGGCTGTCAGTGAGTGAGCATGGCCTGCGCCTTGCCGCGTAGTCCGGAGAACTACCAGGAGCGCAGTGCGAGGATCCGCCCCCGCCCAGTTCCTCCACCGGTGCCATCGCGGTGGCGGCCCGCCGCACCGACGCCTGCTGATGCGCACGTTTTCCCTCCCGGTGAAGTCACCGAGGGTCGGCGAGCGCCTGCCGTGCTCCTCGGACCTTGACAAGCCAAGCGGGGAGTGTAATCGTTTCCGCACCTTAGTGGAAACGATTACGCACCGCGTGAAGGAGTAAGCATGCCCACTCCGGTCATCATCGACTGCGACCCCGGCCACGACGACGTGTTCGCCCTCTGGCTGGCTGCCGGGAACCCGGCGATCGACCTGCTCGGCGTCACGACAGTCGGGGGGAACGGTCGCCTGGAACACACCACGCACAACGCGCGAGTCGCCCTCACCGTGGCCGGCGTCGAGGGCGTGCCGATCGCTGCCGGGGGCGGACAAGCCCTTGCGGCGCGAACTCACCCCGGCGACCTGGATCCACGGGGACAACGCGCTCGGCGGTCCGGTGCTGCCCGCACCCACGGTGCCGCTGGACGAGCGAAGCGCGCTTGAACTGATCGGGGAGATTCTCGAGAGCGCGCCGGCCCCCGTCACCCTCGTCCCGACCGGACCGCTCACCAATATCGCGATGTTGCTGGAGCAGCGCGCCGATCTTCGGGGGAAGATCAAGGAGATCATCTGGATGGGCGGCTCGACGGGGCGGGGGAACGTCGGCGCCTACGCCGAGTTCAACGCCTGGGTCGACCCGGAAGCGGCCGACGTCGTCTTCAAGTCCGGCCTCCCGCTCACGATGGTCGGGCTGAACATCTCGCACCAAGCCCTGATCACCGAAGAGGTGATTCAGTCGATCGGGGCGATCGGGAACGAAACCAGCGCCTTCGGTGTCGAGCTGCTCCGTTTCTTCTGCAGTACCTACGATGCGGTCGAAAGCATGCCGGAAGGGCCGTTGCACGACCCCATCACGATCGCGATCGCGATCGACCGGGCCGTGGCGACCGTGCAGCGGAGCCACGTCGACATCGAGACCAAGGGAGAGTTCACCTCCGGAGCCACGGCGGTCGACCTGCACGACATGCTGAAGAAGGAACCGAACGCCGACGTCGCGATCACGCTGGACGTGCCCAGGTTCTGGCAGCTCATCCGCGAGGCTGTCGCGAACCTGAAGTGACGCCGTGGGACGCCTCCGCCAAGGGTTGGCGACCGGTCGAGCCGCCTTGGCGCAACGTCGTGCGGAGCCGGGTGTGCGACCCGGCGGCGGTCGCGTCGTCGATCTGCCGCATCAGCTGGTTGACCGCGACCTCGGCGATCTTCGCCATCGGCTGCTGCGCCGTCGTCAAGGTCGGACTGCAGATGTCGGCCAGGATCGTGCCGTCGAATCCGGTGATCATGACGTCCTCCGGGACCGACCTCCCCTGGCGGACGAATCCGGCGAGGAGCCCGGTGGCGATGAGGTCGTCACCGGCGATCACCGCGTCCGGCAGCTTCGAACGCCGCATCAGCTGGCTCGCCGCCGACAGGCCGAATTCGAAGAGGTAGCGGTCGATGACCGGCTTCTGCACGGTGAGGCCGAGGCGTTTCGCGCTCGCCGCGAAGGCCTGCCGACGCTCCCGGCCGACTGAGGTCCGATTGTCGGCGCCGACGAATGCGACTGTTTCGGCGCCTTGGCCGGAGACGTGCCGGAGGACCTGGTCGATGCCCGCTGCGTTGTCGACGCCGACAAAAGACAAATCAGCGTCGTCTTCGACTCGGCGATCGACTTGTACGACAGGGAGGCGCTGTGCGACATCGACAATCGTCGGCCGTGACCGGTCGAAGTAGGCGGGGACGACGAAAATTCCCTTCACTCGCCTGCTGGCCAACGCTTCGAGGCGTTCGATCTCGCGGTCGAGTTCGCCGTGCGAGTCCGCGATGAGCAACTTCAGGTTGAATGCCGCCAATTGGTCTTCGAACTCGTGGACGAGGGACGCGTAGAAAGGATTGCTCACCATCGGAACCACGATCCCGACGACGCCGTCGGATCCCTCGCGGAGTGCTTTGCCCAGTACGTTCACCTGATAGCCGAGGCGATCCGCGGTCTCGCGCACGAGGCGCATCGTCGCTTCCGACACCCGGCCCTTGCTGCCGAGTGCGCGCGACGCGGTCGCGATCGAGACGCCGGCGGCGTCGGCGACATCTTGAAGCGAAACCGCCATTGCTACTCCGTAAATTCACACAATGAAACTGCGTCAGTCTACCACATTCATGATCGAAACCGAGGTGCCGACAATGACGTCTGTCAACCGAGCCCGGTCCGGGTCGCCGGTCGCGATATTGATGGTGGCTTTGCTTTCCGCTTGCTTGGCGTTCCAGTTGAACGCAAGCATGCTCAGTCCGGCGCTGGTGTCGATTCAGCGGGAATTGAACGTCAGCGCGGGCGCGGTGGCCGACACGCAAACCGCATTTTTCACCGCCGCCGCCCTGTTCTCGTTGTTTCTTCCCCGGCTCGCCGATATCGTCGGCCGGCGTCGTGCTCTCACCGGCGCGCTGCTCTTGATGGCCGCGGGCTGCGTGCTCGCCGCGCTGGCGACGAATGTCGAAATGCTTTTCGTCGGCCGGGTCATCCAGGGCGCATCCGGCCCCGTCGTCCCGATCTCGCTGGTGATGTTGCGCGTCGAGGTCCGAGAGCCGAAGACGTACGGAACGCTCATGGGGGTGGTCACCGCGGTCAACGGCGGGATCGCCGGATTCGACGCCCTCCTCGGCGGCTACCTCGTGACCGAACACGGATTCCACTCCATCTTCTGGACGATGGGGGCGGTGGCCGTTGTCGCAGCGGTCCTGGTGCGCCTGCTGACCCGCGAATCCTTCGCGAAGGACCGTCGCCGCCTCGACATCGGGGGAACTGTACTGCTCGTCGTCGCCGTCGGCGCGGCACTGATCGCCGTCAACGAACTGGGCAAGCTGCTCAACGCCAACTTGGCTATCGCGCTCGGAACCGTCGTTCTCGCCGCGGTCGCCTTCGCCGTGTTCTGGCTCGTAGAGGGACGTGTCTCCGCTCCCTTGGTCCCGATCTCGCAGCTGCGGGAGCGGGCAACCTGGGCATTGGTCAGCACGACCGCGCTGACTCTGGCCGGCGTCTTCGCGATGATGAACGGCATCCTCCCGGCGCTCGCTCAGGACGGCGCACTCGGGTTCCGCCTCAGTGCCGAAGGAGTGTCGGCTCTCGTCCTCACGCCCTACGCTGTCGCCGGTCTGCTCGTGGGCCCGCTCGCCGGACGGCTCGCCGCGGGTTTCGGCTACCGGACGATGCTGCGGTCGGGCATCGCCGGCGCGTTCATCGGCATGGTCGCCCTGACGTTCGGTGTGGCCGCCACCGCCCCGATCTTTCTGTTCGTCATCGCCGTATGGGTCGGAGTCACCTACGCGGGCGTAGCGAACATCATGCTGAACGGTCTCGGGGTCGTCCTGAGCCCGGCGGACCGCCCGGGTTCCCTACCCGGACTGAATACCGGTGCCTTCAACATCGGTGCCGGCCTCAGCTTTTTGGTGATCTATGCGATCCAGACAGCCGCGACGCCGTCTCCCACAGCCCCGGGCACCGGCTACGTCGCCGCGGCGATCGGCAGCGCGGCGCTTCTGGTCGCCGCCTTCGTCGTCTCGTTCGCGATCCCGCGCCCCGTTTCCGCTGAAGCAGCGGCCACCCCGGCCAGGACTGTCCATTGAGGACCGGCCGGATCCTGAGCGTCGGCTCGGTGAACATCGATCATTGTCTTGGGATGCCGGCGATCCCGAAGCCGGGGGAGACCGTGCTGGCCGAGTCCGTCAGCACCTGCGTGGGAGGCAAGTCCTTCAACCAGGCTGCGGCGGCGCGCCTGCTCGGCGGCGACGTGGAACTCGTCGCGATGGTCGGGGAAGACGACGCCGCGCGTACGGTCAAGGACGAGCTCCGTGAGCTCGGGATCGGTTCGGAGCGGATCCTCGTGCACCGGGAGGAATCGACCGGGTCTGCGTTCATCAGCGTCGACGGGAGCGGTGAGAACTCGATCGTTGTCGTCCCGGGCGCCAATGCGAAAATGGCGGCATGCGGTGAGGCCGATGCCGCGGTCGCGGAAGCAGATGTCGTTCTTCTTGCTTGCGAAATTCCGGTCGATGCGGTCGCTGCCTTCGCCCGGCGTGCCGCGATGACTGGTGCGAAAGTGGTACTCAACCTTTCGCCGTATCGGCCAGTCGCCGAAGAACTCTTCCGGGACTCATTCGTGGTCATCGTCAATGATCACGAACTGGCTCGGTTGCGATCGGACGCCATGCCTCCCGGCACTGCCGAAGATGACGCTGAGACTGCGGCGGCGTTGCGACACATGGGAATCCGCCGCGCCATCGTGACCCGCGGCTCTCGGGGATCGATGCTTGTCGACGCTGACGGGTGCACCAGTATCCCTGCTGTACAGGTGAATGCCGCAGACACGACCGGCTGCGGGGACGCTTTCGCCGGCACCGTCGGATACGGTCTCGCGTGCGGTCTCGATCTCGCCGCAGCGGTCAGGCTGGGTTCCGAGGTGGGAGCGTTCGCGGCGACACGCCCCGGAGCGCGCCCCTCGTATCCGACGATGAGTCAACTGGAAGCGTGGCGCAAGTCGGGCTACCCCAGGTGAAGGTGGTGCACGCCACCGCATCAGCTGGACGACGATCCGGACCGGCGACGCCGAGGCCACCGCCGCGGAACTGCGCGGTCCCCTCGGAGGCTTCTCCCAGCGATCGAGATCCGGGCGTCCTGGCCATTGTGGTCGCGCGCGGTCATGCATCAGCTGCCGACCCGGCGATCGTCGAACGTGTCTCACTGCACCCTGGCCTGTCCAGCGGGGAGCAATGTCACGGCGTCCCGGCTGTGGTCGGCGGTAGTCTCTTGTCGTATGGCACGAGGTGGACAACAGTCTCTGGCGCGCGAGACCGCCCGGCGGATCTTCGGGACGAAAAGATTGGCGGTCGGCGCGATCGTCGCGGTGGCCCTGTCGCTCACTGCCTGCTCGACGTCGAGCTCTCCGTCGGCGGGACCGGCGGGAGGCGCGCCGGCTCCGCGGCCGGTCGCGCAGGTGAGCATCTCGCCTTCGCCGGGTTCCGGGATCAACCCGACGACCCCGGTCGTCGTGCAAGCGGTGCACGGGAAGCTCACCACCGTCACGGTGACGAACGCGAGCAAGGGCAACACGGTCGCTGGCGCCTTGTCGCCGGACGGGGCGAAATGGACCTCCACCGAAGACCTCGCGTACGGGGCCAGCTACCGCGTGGTCGCGGACGCCACCGGCACGGACGGCAAGACCGTGACGCAGCAAAGCACCCTGACGACCGTGAGCCCGGCCGCGCAGGCGTTCCCGGCGTTGACCCCGGCGCCGCCCGCGCCCGGACTGACCTTCGGCGTCGGCCAGATCATCGGGGTGTCCTTCGACCACAAGGTCACCGACCGCGCCGCGGCCGAAAACGCGCTCACGGTCACCACGACGCCCTCGCAGCCAGGTAGCTGGCACTGGATCGACGACCGGACCCTGCACTACCGGCCGCCGTCCTATTGGCAGCCTGGCACCACCGTGAAGCTGGACGCGAAGCTGTACGGCGTCAATTTGGGCTCGGGCGTGTACGGCAAAACGGACCGGTCGGCTACTTACCACATCCACGACTCCTGGATCGCGAAAGCGGACGGTGCGACCGATCAGATGCAAATCGTGCACAACGGCGCGGTCGTCGGCACGATGCCGATCAGCATGGGTAAGGACGCCACCCCGACCCACAGCGGTCCGCACGTCATTTCCGACAAACAGCAACAAGTCGTCATGGACTCGTGCACCTACGGGGTCTGCCCGCCTTCGCCGAAGGCGTACAAGTCGACCGAGTTCTGGGCAGAACGGATCTCGAACGACGGAGAGTTCGTGCACGAGAACCCGGCGAGCGTCGGGGCGCAAGGCAGCACCAACGTGTCGCACGGATGCATCAACCTGAACCCGCAGAACGCGCAGATCTTCTTCAACGAGTTCGGCCTCGGCGACGTCGTGGAGGCGGTCAACACGCCTGGCGGGCCGTTGCCGATCTACGACACCTACGGGGACTGGGAACTCAACTGGACGCAATGGCAAGCGGGCAGCGCTCTGCACCACTGAAACCGGAACCTGACCAGGTGTCTGGCGCGAGAGTCATTAAAGACCCCGTCAAGCTATGGATTACGTGGTCGGGTCTGGCCCTTGGCATGCTCGGGTTCGTCGCATGGGGTCTCATTGCCGGAGATTTTCGGTGGGCATGGATCCCGATCGGGGTAATAGGTGCCCTTCGAATTGTTCCGTTTTCGATAATCGACGGCCGAGTCAAGGCGACGTAGCCAGTCTCGAGAAGCAGGCTTCGGGACGGAGGCCCTGGTGTGCACAAGGTCGCGCGCCAGGGCCAATTCTCACTTTGCAGACGAGCGACGTTGCGCAGTCGACGGTGTGTCGGCGGGCAGTTCCGGGCCTGTGGCCGAATGCGCGGGCTTGCGGCGCAGGCGCTCGGCGGTGACCGCACAACCGCCCGGCCCGGCTGTTCCGCGTCGAACCGCTGCCACGCGCGTCCACTGGCGTGCCGGATCGCTTCGTCAACTCGGCGAATTGTTCTGCGTGAGCGGTGACGGGTGGTCCTGCGGATGCCCCTTGCTGCCAGTCCGAACCCCCCACCGTGCAGGCGAAGATCATCGTGGGTGAACCAGGCGCTCAGCGCCCGGTAGTTGTTGTAGCAGCGGACCGTGCGCGGGCTCTTGTTCTCCGCCTCGAGTGACATGGCCCACTCGTCGATCAACGCCTGTCAGGGCACCGGAGCGGGGACCAGGGCTCGGGTGCGCAGGTGAAAGTCCTCAAATAGGAGGGTCACTGAGCGCCACGCCAGCTCCCGCGCCGCGTCGGACGGCACGAAAAAGGGGCAGAACCCGCAGGTCCAGCCCCTCTCGGTCGGGATGACAGGATTTGAACCTGCGACCCTCCGCTCCCAAAGACCTGGTTTGCCGGGTTGTTAGGTCACCCGAAGTTGCTTATGTGCTGGTCAGCGCGATATGAGCAACCCTCGCGAAGCTTGAAAACAGCACGAACTGAGACGGAAACTGAGACGGTTCGCGCGGGGCAGTCTTCACTCAGCGGGCGCGACGAGCGCAGGCTCGCCGTGTTCGAGGTAGACCGTCGTACTCGACTTGTGCGCCTTAAACGCCTGTGACAGTCGGCGGGCAAGCCTCGGGATCAGGTAGTCGTCAAGCTTCGAGGCGGGCACCCACTCCCAGTGGTCGAGTTCCTGCCCGTCAAGCGTTATCCGGTGTTCGTCGTCCCCGAGCGGGCCGCAGTCGAAGACGTACAGAAGCTTGTCGCCTTCCTTCTCGTTCGGAGCCCAGTCCTGGACGAGGAGATGGACAGGCGCGCGGTCGAGACTGAGTTCCTCGCGAAGCTCACGCTTGCAGGCAGCGGCAGGCGACTCGCCGCGGTCGACGTAACCGCCCGGGATGTCCCAGCGGTTGCCGTACGTCTTGCGGACCAGCAGCACACGGTCGCCATCAACGAACAACGCCCCGGCTGCGACCCGGGGCGTTGCGAACTTCTCGGTTGGATCGCTCATGATCCCTACCCTACGACCCGCATCCTGCGGGCGAGCTGGTCTAGCTCGAAGGACGGCTTACCGGGCGCGTTGCGGACCCAGTTCAGTACGAGCTGGCGGCTCAGGTAGTGGTGCCGCACCTGGTCGGGAGCCTTGCGTTCCGCATCGAGCACGGTACTCAATGCCATGTCGGCCCGTCCGGAGCTGTTGTACGCGCGGGCGACATCCAGCAAGTGCCGAACCTGGCGCTCGGCTGGCAGGGCGCTCGTGTCGAGCGTTGGTCCGAGGTCGAGCGCGACCTGGACATCGCCCAGCTCCATCGCAGTGTTGACGCGGTGTATGGCGACGTTGGTTGGTCCGAACGCCGTCCATAGGTAGTTGCTATCCGTGCCGAGCCGACGTGCGGCGTCGTCTGCCTCGGCGAGATAGCTCCTGGTTGTGGTTCGGTCGTCGGACCTGGCTGCGGCCATCGAACCGGCAAGGAAGAGCGTCCCGTAGGCGGAAAGCACCTCACCGCCTCCGGTGCCGAGGTGCGGCTCAAGATATGCAGCTCCCGCCTCCGTCAGACGCATTGCTGGCTCGTGTCGACCGGTAGAAAGAAGAGCGAACGCTACCGATCGGAACAGCGAGCCAGTGATCGCGTGATTGTCCGACTGCTGCGCTGCCGCCAGGCCCCGCTCGGCGGCGATCCAGGCGAGATCCGACTCGCCGAGCTTGGTGAGAACTGACGCCCCAGCTTGGTAGCTCAGGGCCAGCAGTTCATGCGCACGAACTCGTTGGTCTCCTTCGTGCTGGCGGGCAGCGAGGAGCGCGTCGGCCAGGAGGAGCGGTGCTCTGCCAGCTGCGAATCCGAACCGAGAGTTTTGATAAGCGTCGAACACCGATCGAAGCTCTGAGGCTAGAGCGTCGAGGCTTGGAGGTTCGGCGTCATCGGACGTTGCGCTCAGGATCGGCGTGAGCTGGCGGTAGTCCATCAGAGCGGCGCGGAGCGCCGGCACTGTCGATGTTCCGCTGTCTGGTGTCCAGTCGAGGAGCGCTGGCTCACCGATCAGGTCTCCTAGCGCAACGTCGAGCGCGTCGGCTAAACGTCGGATCACAGAAAGTCGATCCAGCTCTGCGCGGTTGTTTTCCGCCTTGCGGAGCCATTCTCCGGTGCGACCGACGAGCCCGGCGAGCGCTTCCTGTGACATGCCGCGGCGTCGGCGGTACCACGCAACGCGCTCGCCGATGGTCAGGTTCTCCGTCATTCCTCGCATGCCATCACCCTCCCCGTTGCCACTCGAACGTACCGGGAAAGTTTTTCCCGGGCGTTCCCGCAAACCGGTTCAAAGCTGAGCTCATGCGAAACCAGCGATACCAAGCGGTCGCCGATCCTCCGGGTACTGCTGCGGTACCGAGGAGGCACAGCTACGTCCGGAACTTCTGCGACGCACGACGAGGAACTGACTCAAAACCCCCGCGACTCGATGCGATCCAGCCGCTGCCTGAGCTCGGCCACTTCTGCGCGGAGTTCGGTCAGTTCGCTTACGAACTGACCAAACTCGTCGCTCTTGGGAGAGGCGGTAGCCGGACCCCGTCCGACAAACGAGCCCTTTCCCTGGTGGGAGACGACCAGCTGTGCCGAGCGCAGCTGCTCAAGTGCCCGCTTGACTGTCTCCGTGCCCACGCCGTATTCCGCGGCCAGCTCGCGCTGAGTCGGCAGTTGGTCTCCGGGCGAGAGGTCGCCCGCCTCGATCTGCCTGCGAATCCCGTCCGCGACGCGCAGGTAGCCGGCGCGCGGATCGCTCAAGTCGATGCCGTCCATAGCCGCGAGTCTAGGAGCAAAGCCAGCCAAGACGGCGAAGTCGACCAGATTTGGTTGCCAGTGACGTCTAAGACGTCTAAGCTGTCTATATTCTCAAGTTCTGCGGATGCCTCCGCAGTTTCCGTTCAACAGCAAGAGACCCCGGCCGGTGCTGCAACACCGACCGGGGCGCACATCGAAACCCTGGGAGTAACGATGCAGGTTGAGGCTACCCGGCTGTACCGGGTCCGAACGGTCGCTGACGAGCTCGACGTCTCTGTCGCGACGATCTACCGCGCCGTGGAGTCTGGCGCGCTGAAGGCCATCAGGCTGGGCACAGGGAAAGGTGCCGTACGAATTCCCGGTAAGGCCATCGAGGAGTACCTCGACGCATGCGCCTCTGCAGCCGCAACCCGCATTGGTCGCGCGGCTGAGGACGTGTGGGGCGCTTCGGCTGGGGGTGCGGCCTGATGCGCACGTTTTTTGCCGCCGTGGTGGCGGGTGTGTTGATTTTCTTGGGCGCGGCGATGGCGGACTGGCACGTGAAGGTTGCCGTGGTGTGGCCGTGGTTCGTGGTCGCGGGCGCTGTGGTGGCGTTGTTCCGGCTGGTGGAGCTGACCCGTGGCAATGTCGCGCGGCTGATGGTCGGGCTCGCCGGTCTGGCGGTCGTCGCGGTGTGGTTCGCGATCGAGGCTCCGGGCTCGACGCCGGGTTATGACGTGTGGCCGTGGGGTTTGGCCGGCGTGCCGGTGCTGGTGGTCGCCGGGGTGATGGCGGTGCAGGCGCGCGGCGGGTCGCGGGGGTTGATCGGCCGGTGGTCGCGGCGTTCGAGGCGCAACGGCGGGACGGCGTCGCGGTGGCAGATTTTCCGGGTGGCGTCGGCGTTCGCGATGCGGCGCAAGGCGAAGACGGTGAAGCCGAGCCTGCGGGAGATGTCGCGTCGCGAGCGGCGGCGGGTGCCGGTGACGGAGTACGCGACCCGGCTGGCTCGTGTGGGCGGGCAGGGGATCTGGTCGCCGGTGGAGGACGTGACGACCCGGGTCGGCGGTCCGCGGACCGGGAAGACGGGGGAGCTGGCGTGCCGGATCCTGGACGCGCCGGGCGCGGTGATCGCGACCAGCACGCGCACGGACCTGATCGACCTGACCGCGAAGGTGCGCCGCGGCAAGGGCCCGGTGTACGTGTTCAACCCGTCCGGGTTGGGCGGGCTGGAGTCCACGATCACGTTCGACCCGTTGTCGGGGTGCGAGAACCCGGTGACCGCGACCCACCGGGCCGGTGACCTGTTGCCGTCGGCGGAGGGGAACGCCGAGCGGGAGCACTGGGTGGCGCTGGCTCGGCAGGCCCTCGCGGCGCTGCTGCACGCGGCCGCGCTGGGCGAGCTGGCGATGCGGGACGTGCAGGCGTGGGTCGCCGACCCGGAGGCCGCGACCGACGAGGTGCTGCGCTTGCTGCGCCGTTCGGGGGAGCCGACGTTCGCGACCGCGGCCCAGCAGTTCCTGACCACGAACGAACGCACCCGTTCGTCGATCACGACGACGATCATGCCCGCGCTGGGCTGGCTGACCGACCCGACCGCGCATGCCGCGGCCACGGGCGGCGCGTTCGACGTCGCGCAGCTGCTGGAGGAGCGCGGCACGGTGTACATGCTCGGCGCGGAAGAGGGCCACACCGCACCGTTGGTGGCGGCGCTGACCGCGCACATCGCCCGCGAAGCCCGCCGGATCGCGTCCGAGTCGCCGGGCGGCCGTTTGGACCCGGCGCTGACGCTGGCCCTGGACGAGGCTGCCCTGATTTGTCCGATTCCGTTGCACAAGTGGACCGCGGACATGGGCGGGCGCAACATCACCATCCACATCGGAGCCCAGTCGCGTGCGCAGCTCATCGAGCGGTGGGGCGCCACGGGCGCGGCGTCGATCATGACCAACAGCGCGACCGTGCTGATCCTGGGCGGGTCGCGGGACCCGGACGACCTGAACGCGTATTCGCTGCTCACCTCCGACCGCGACGAGCACGTGGACACCGAGGACGCGGACGGGAACGTGACCGGCCGGTCGTTGCGGAAGGTCCCGGTGCTCTCGCCGGGGCAGATCGCGCAGCTGCCCGCGATGCACGCGGTGATCGTGCGCCGGGGGATGCCGGCGGCGGTGGGGAAGCTGCAGATGGCGTGGAAACGCCGCGACGTCAAGGCCGCCGCACGGCTCGAACGCCGCGCCGACCGGGTCGAGCGCTGGACCGAAGCGGTCGAGCGGTGGGCGGACCGCCGCGACGAGTTCGCGATCCGGGTCGGGGCGTTCGTGGACGGGCTGGCCGACCGGGTCGAGCCGTGGCTGGAGCGGGTCGAAGCCTGGTTCGAAGCCCGCGCCGAAGCCCGCCGACAGGCGCGCAGGGCGGCGCGGGTGCGGGTCCCGGAGCAGGACCACGCCGAGCCAATGGTGCGCGCCGACGCGCTGCGCCTCGACGCCGCCTCGGCCGAGCCGCGGGAGGGCGAGTGATGGACGCGATCACCATTCAGTTGCCGGTGTTGCTGGAGTCCGGGAACACCACCATCGCCGCGAGCTACCGGCGCGACGACCCCTACGCGGTCACGCTCGGGTTCGACGCGATCCGGCCGGGGGCGGAGTGGGTGCTGGCCCGCGACCTGTTCTGTGACGCCCTGATCTACGGGCAGGCCGGAGGCAAGCCCGGGGACGTGACGGTCACCGTCCGCGGCGACCTGGTCGTGCTGGGCTTGTCCACTCCGGACGGAGCCGCCACGGCGGTCTTCCGCCGCGACGACGTCGCCGACTTCATCGGCCAGACTCACCAGGTCGTCCGCGCGGGACAGGAAACCGCGGAACTGGACTGGTCCGACACCGCCGAGTTCCCGGGGGTGTCGCTGTGAACCCCGTTGACCTCGAACAGTGGGTGCAGGTTCCGGTGTTGGCCTCGGACGTGCAGATCGGCGACCGGGTGTTGGTTGAAGGCCACACGGAGCCTTGGACGGTTTACCGGCTGCACGCCGCGTCGTGGGGTCCTGCTCCGCATGTGGTGTCGCCAGCACCGAACCCGGACTGGGCGGGGCCGCGGTTCGAACGCGACCGGCTCTCGGACCCGGTGACGCTGCTCGTGGCGCCGGAAGACATTCCGACCCCGGCACCGCACGGTGCGCGGATCCGCTCGCACGCACCGGCAAAGCGCGGTTGGTACACCGACCCGGGCGGCTGGGACGTGGCGTGTGGGTGCGGGTGGCGTCTCGCCGTCCCGGTCGAGGGCAACCGCGCGGCAGCGCGACGGGAATGGCTGCGGCACAAGGCGTCCGCGCTGACCGGTCTTCTCGCTGTCACGCCCGGGCGACCTCGCACGGCGATGCTGGCGCGGTTGCCGGAACAGGCCGAGCGGTTCGGGTCGCGCCGGTGGCGGCTGGTCCGCCTCAACCGGGGCGGTGGGTCGCGATGAGCAACAACCCCGACGACCTGTTCGGCCCGGTGACCGAGGCCGAGCGGCGGACCTGGCAGTTGCGGGCACACGCGGCGCTCGCCACCGTGCTGTCCCTAGCCGCGGCTGCCGGGCTGGATCCGGTGACGTGGACGCTGACCGATCTCGGCGGCCTGTACGGGCGGATCAACGAGTACGGCCGGGTCCTGACGGAGCAACAGGCCCGGGAGCGGTTCGCCCACTGGGCGGAGTTCCTCGACCTGAGCAAGAACCCCCGCACAGCCCGGCCGGAGTCGGCGGCCTTGCGCGCGGTGGGCTCGCTGCCCGCACGGGACGGCGGATCCGTCGTCGTCGTGCTCAGCGCCTTCCTGCCCGACCACCACGACCCGGACGGGACCGACCCGGGCAGCGAGGGGTGCTGAGCCATGCATTTGCCCGAGGACCCGTGGGAGATCCACGACCACGTCACCAGCGAAAACGACCGCATCGCCCGCGAACGACGCGAGAGGACCGGCCGATGACCACCGCTACCCCTCCGCGGGTGTGGCTCGCCGCCGCCCCGTGCCCGGCCCCGGCCGACCGGCCGGTGGTCCGCGACCAGATGGGCCGCCGCTGGCAGCCCGAGAACAACGCCGACAGCTACCGCACCGCCGACGGTCGGCACCACGCCGACTGGCTCGAACTGCACACCCTTTTCGACCTCGTGGAGGTTCCCCGATGAACACCGCGATCTACCCCGACACCAAGACCCTGGTCCAGAACTTCCGGCAGCACACGATCGACGAGATCGACGGCTGGTCCGTCGGGTGGCGCGGCATGCGTGTCGAGGCCGACGCGTGCGAGCTGCAGTCGTGGCTGGCGGGTTTCGACGGCGCGGAGGCCGCGCTGGTCGAGCTGCACGCGACGATGCTGCGGTCCGCCACCGGCGACGTGACGACGGTGCCGGAGCGCATGACCGTTCCGGCTGCAGTCCTGTTCGGATTGACGCGCGCGGTCCAGCACGGCGGGCGGGCCGTGTCCGACGACGTGGTCCTGCGGTGCGTCGCGCACGTGCTGGCCGCGGTCCACAGCCCGAACTACGGGGCTGACCATCGTCGCCACCTGGACATGGCGCGCTCGTGGATGGCGCAGGCGTACCTGCTCGCCGGTGTCGAGGCAGGTGCGCGATGAGCGGCGAGCAGGAAGAAATCGAGCGGGTCACGTTGTCCCGCAGCGGGATCCGGCAGATGCAGCGCGAGGCGCGGGCCCGCGGCTACGCCCGGGGCCGGGTCGACGAGCGCCGGGACGCCCTGCGCCGTCTGGAGCGCCGTCCGGTCGGCGAGGCCGAGTTCGTGCACGAAGCGATGGCGCGACCGGGCGAGCCGTTCGGGCTCGTCTGGAACGTCCTGCAGGCCGCTCCCCGAACCGAGACGGGAGGCGAACCCCGATGAGCACGATCGACAACAACGGCACCGGCCCCGTGCAGGGTCCGGAGGAGACGATGCGCGCGGTCGCGGGCCTGGCCCGCGAAGTCGAAGCGCTGCGGATGGCGGTGGAAGCGGTGTCCCCGCTGCCGGAGCAGGTGCGCGTCTTGCACGACGAGGTCGCGCCGCTGCCGGAGCAGGTGAGCAAGCTGGCGAAGGTCGTGAAAACCCTTGCCGAGCAAGCCAACCCGGACGGTGACGGCGGGAAGACCCGGCCGTTGTCGTGGCTGGACCTGGACGACGGCGAGGACGTCGTCGGCGATCCGGCCGAGGCCGCGCAGGAGACGCTGGAGGACCTGTCGGTCTGGCTGCGCCGGGTGTTCCTGCGCTACCGCGACGCGGCGGCGGCGCTGCCGGAGTGCTGGTGGTGGCACCCGGACGTGGTCGAGGAACTGGTGTGCCTGATGCGTTCCTGGCTCGCGGCCTATGTCGACAAGGACGCCACCGTGGGCCGGGCGGCGGACTGGCACGACCGCTACCGGCCCGGCGCGGTGAAACGGATCAAAAACGCGACCGCGAACTGCTCGCTGGAAGCCCACCTGGCCGACGGCGAGCACCACCGGCCTGCCGCACCGGTGCCCGCCGGGCTCGCGCTCGCCCCGATTGCCCTGTGGTGGGGCGAAGACCGCGAGAGCACCGCGCCCGAACCCGACCAGCAGTTGATCGACGAGGCGCGTGCCGCCGAGGCCGCGCGCCGCCGCAACGGAGGTGTCCGGCGATGAGCATCCTCGACAGATTCCGCCGCGACCGCGGCACCCACGGTTCGCCGTACCTGGCTCCGGCCGAGCGGCCGGCGGTCCGCGCCCGGATCGCGCGGGAAGAAGAGGAAATCCTGCGCGGGGCGGGGAACGACCCGGAGACCGCGCGCAGGGTCGCGGGCGAGCGGGCGGCGCGGCGGTCGGTGATCCGGCCGGAGATCGCGAAACGGATCGACGATGCCGCCACCGCGGCGCTGGAGCAGGCAAACCGGGACGGGGCCGGGATGGGCGCCTACCGGAGGGCGGTCAAGGAGGAATGCGCCCGGGCAGGAGTGTCCGAAGCGGACTTCTACCGCGCCGAGCCGGGCTTGCTGGCGATGGCGTGGCCGAGCCTGCACGAGCGCCTCGGCGACGAGGAACCGGTGTTCGACCTCGACGCCGAGGAAGCGCACGAACGCGCGGAATTCCGGCGCCAGATGGAACTGCACGGCCTCGCCGACCCGCAGGACGGCGCAGCGGCCGCGAGCACGGTCCGCCCTCCTGTCGCCGACGGCCCGGGGCTGGACCTGGACGACGTGCGCGAGGCGTTCGGCGACGACGTCGAAGTCGTGACGATCGACCCGGCCCAGCTGATGCCTGCGGTCGAGGCATTGCGGAACTACGACCTCGCCGACAACGCCGTCGAAAGCTACCGGCGGAACCTCGCGGAAGGCCGGGGCAGCGACGACGCGCTGAGCGCGGTGCTCGACGCTCAGGAACCAGGCTCGCGGGCCTTGGCCGAGCACGCCGTCGCCCTCTACCTCGACGCCGCCGGTTCCGGAGCCGACCCGGACGATGCGCGGCACACGGCCGTCGCCGAGGCCGCCGCCGCGGCAACACCCCGGATCAGCAGCGAGCACGCTGACCAGATCCGCGCGGCCCTGGCCGAGGAACCCGTGGGCGAACCCGACGTCGTCGACGCCGTCGAGCCGATGACCGTCGCGCAGGCACGCGACATCGTCGTCCGCGCCGAAGAACTCACCCAGCATCTGTACACCTGCAGTCTGGGGGAGGAGCACTGCCCGACCTGCAGCGAGAACATTCTCGACGCGGACGGCTTCTGGGACCACCAGGTCGGCGACGCCCGCGCCCGGCTGGCCGACTACAGCCTCGACGACATCCTCGCCGGGAACTTCACCGCAGCGGACCTGGAAGACGCAGTGCCCGAACGTGACCCGGAGCCGGGCAGCTGGATCGCCCGGAACCTGACCGCGAACGAGCAGGGCGACCCGTTCAGGTCAGAGGCCGCAACCGCCCGCGAGGCCGACCACGATCTGCGCGGGTTGATGACCGAGGCGGAGGCCCGGGACACGATCCTGCGCGCCGAGCGGCTGCGCGGCCACCTCGACACCTGCACCGCGACGGCGGAGGAGTGCGCCACCTGCAGCGAGTACGACCCGAGCAGGACCGATTTCTGGGAGGTCGAGGTCGCCGCAGCGACATCGCGGCTGGCCGGCCAGGACCCGGACGCCGTGATCCTGGTCGACACCGACCGGGACGAGGTGGTCGTCGTCAACCCGCGCCAGGTCGCCGCCGAGGCGGCGGACCGCATCGTCGGCGAACCCGACGTGAACGACGCCGACTGGCGAACGAACCCGCCCGCCCCGTCACCGGTGCCCGAACGCGACCCGGAACCGGGCAGCTGGATCGCCCGGAACCTGGCCCCCGCCGACAACGCCGACGTCGGGCCGGTGGTCGACGGCGAGCGTGTCTACCTCGAGGACGTGCAGGCACGGCTGGCGCGGCTCGCGGACGGCCCGGTCACGGAAGAGTCGCTCGCACAGGTCGGGCTCGACGCGAGCGAGCTTCACTCGCTCGAATATCGACAGTTGCCCGCTGCGGTGCAGGAATTCTTGAGTGCCGAGCGGGCACGGGTATACGAGGAAGAACTGCGTGCGCACGAGGCGGAGCGGCGCGACACCGCGGACAGCCTGACCGCCGAGCAGGCCCAGCGGATCCTCGACCAAGCCGCCGAGATCGATGCTCACACGAGCGGCTGCCAGATCTCCGTCCAGAACTGCCCGACCTGCAGCGAACAGGAACACGACGACGCCGCGCCCTTCTGGGACCGCGTCGCCGCCGCACAGGACCGGCTCGCCGGGCTGACGCCCGACCAGATCACAGCCCAAGCTGCCGCGGAAAACGCTGCGGATCCGGCGGTCGTCGGACAGGCCGTCGAGCGCGACGCCGAACCCGGCCGCGGCGCTCGCGCAGGGCAGCCGGTCCCGGCAGAGGCAGCGTCCGATGTGGACAGCGTGCTGGGCCGGATCGACGAGGTGCTCGCGGCGCCGGAACCGCCGCCGCTGGGCGACGCGGTGCGCGAGTGCGACCGGTCGCTGGCCGAGGCCGAAAACGCCGTCAACCGCGCGCAGACGGTGAACGAGGACGACGCGCGGGCCGAGCGGTGCGCCCGGTGGAACAGCGACGACGCCTGCGCCGAGGCCGCCGACTGCGACCGCGACTGCGACGGGGGCGAGCGCGCGTGATCGACGATCTGACCTCGCGCACCGGACAGCCGGAGTTCCGGGACTTCGCACAGGCCGCGGAAGACGTGCTCAACGACTACGACAACGGGCTCGTCGCGGCCGAGGGCGAGCACGCCGCGACCGGGCAGCGCTGGCTCTGGCCGGCCGCCCTGTTCCGGCGGTTGTCCGCGGCGGGTGTTCCCCGCGACCTGGCGCGGACAGTCGCGGCGGACACCTACGCCGCCGTCGCGCTGCGGCAGCAGCACCGGCAGACCGGTCCGGCGCGGGAGATCCAGGCCCGGTTCGACGCGTTGGTCGACAAGGTCGCCGCCGGAACGGGGCCCGAGCTGGCGGTCGCCGACTACCGCGAGGACATCGCGGGCTGGCGCGGCGACGGGCGGGCGCAGGGCCTGTTCGCCACGCCGGTCCCGGTCTCGTTCGCCGACGGCACGGTCCTGCCCGACGGCATGGAGCTGGCGGGGATCCGGGAAACCGGGGCCCGCCGCGCCATCGTCGCCCCGCTGGTGGAAGCCGGGATCGACGGCTGCGACGCCGCCCGCGCCGCCGGGACCGCGGACACGCGGCCGTGGGCCGGAGCTTCGGACGTGCCCGGGGTGTCCGATGCCGTCGCCCGGTACTGGGCACGGATCGAGCTGGCCTGGGAGGAACCGGAACGGGCCCGCGCTGGGGTGCTGGCCGAGGTCGCCGCCCAGGCCGCGATCGGCCAGTTCCTGTCGCTGCGCGCCGAGGGCATGGCCGCGGGCGAGGCGGCCGCGGTCGCGGCGGCGGGCGACCCGGTCGCGGTGCACGCGATCGCGGGATTCGTGCAGCGCTGCCGCGACGGAGCCGCCGAAGACGAGGCCGAGCTCGACGCAGTCGAGGCTGCGGCAGTCGCGGCCGAGGACGGCGAGGACTACCGGGGCCTCACGCCGCGCGCCGACGAACTGCCCGGCTACGGCGAAATCCGCACCGAGGCTGAGGAAGCCCTGGCCTGGCACACACCCGGGCTCGCCCCGCCGACGGCGGAGGACCGGGTCGAGGGCGAGGTCGTCGGCCGGTTCGAACGGCTCGCCCGTTGCGGCATGGACCGCGCCACGGCGGCCCGGCTGGCGGTGGCCGACACCGCCGAGCGTCGAGCCCTGGCCCGCGAGGAGCGGGAGTCGGCCGTGTTCGGCGAGGCGATGACGGTCGTCGTCGACGCCGCCACCGATCTGCATGAGCACCTGGAAGCCCAGCTGCCGCGCTGGCCCGGCGACGACGACGAGGACGAGGACGGCGAGACCGACGAGGCGCCTGGCGGGCTGGGCCGGGCGGTCGCCGAGTCCGGCCGCGCCGTGGACGACGCGGAAGCCGCCCTCGGCCGCTGGCCGGACGACGAGGACGAAGAGTCGTGCGGCTACTGGGCCGATGCCAGCGACGACGACTGCTGTGACGACTGGGACGACGAGTGGGACGGACGATGAGCACGAACGACACGAACTCGACGGCGGCGGGGCCGCAGCGCGCGACGACGGCGGTGTTCGTCGCGGGGCTGCTGGTCGCGCTCGGCGCGGCGGCGGCGACGGCGCACGGCTTGTTCGAGGTGGCCGTGGCGTCCGGGGTGCCGTGGCAGATCGCGTGGATCTACCCGTTGATCACCGACGGGCTGGCGATCGTCGCCTACGCGGCGACCTCGCGGCTGCCCAAGCAGGGACGCCGGTACGCGTGGGGCGTGGTGATCCTGGCGGCCGGGCTGTCGGGGCTCGCGCAGGCGGTGTATCTCGCCGGCGGGGTCGCCCGCACCGCCGGGACCGCCTCGGCGGCGGACGGGCTGTTGCGGTTCGGGGTGGGGGCGTGGCCGGCGGTCGCGGCGGCGATCGTGGCGCACCTGCTGTTCATGCTCGCCACCGACCGTCCGGCCGGGACGGCGGACGCCGCTTCCGGCGGCACTCTCGCGAACGCTCCGGAGAATCCGTCGACTGCCGAACCGGCCGTCCCGGTCGTCGCGGCGGCGTCCGTTCAGCGTCCGGCCGTTCAGTCCCCGGATGTTCAACCGGGGCCTGTTCAGTCGCCCGGGTCGGACGCGTCCACTGGCGCGGCGGCGGGTGAACGTACAGCCGACGAGCCGCAGTCCGTACAGCCGGAGCCGTCCAGCGCGGACGCGGCGGAGCCGGTGAAGCCGGAGCGTTCAGCCGCGCCGGTGTCGTCGCCGAAGAAGGACCGGGCGCGCGCGGAGGCCCGCCGCTTCCAGATCCACGCCGGGCGCCTGCCGACCGTGGACGAGCTGATGAAGCTCGCCGATGTCTCGCGCGGAACCGCCGGAACAGCCCTGCAGGAACTGCGAAACCAGCCCGCAGCACTCCAGCTCATCACCGACCACAGCACCCAGCAGGCCAACTCATGACCACCACGACCCTCACCAGCACGACAGCCACCAGCACGCCACTCACGAAGCCCATCACCAAGCCATCCAAGTCACCTCTCAGCTCCAAGCCACAGAACCAAGACAGTGCACACCTAGGCATCACGATCCGACGGGCCGCCGCGCCCTGGCGGGCGCGCGGAACCGCCACCGCCGTTGTCGATCTTGAAAGCCCGCTAGTCGATCTTGTGAGGGCGTTCTGATGCTGTCGATCGCGCGGGGATATTCGGTGAAGTACCTGACCGAGGAAGTGGCGAAGGGGCGGGAGAATTACTACACCGACGCGGTCGCGGCCGGGGAGCCGCCGGGGCGCTGGTACGGGTCGGGCGCGGCGGCGCTGGGCCTTGTCGGGCTCGTGGACGAGCAGGACATGCGGGCGGTCTACGAGCGGTTCGTGGACCCGCGCGACGAGGCGTTCAAGGATCCGGCGCGGTGGGGCGAGGCGTCCACTCTCGGGCACACCGGCCGGAATTATCCGACGCCGGACGAGTTGTACGCGGCCGCGTTGGACGCCGAGCCGGACGCGACGGCTGAACGCCGCGAGCAGTTGCGGTTGGACGCGAACAAGTCCGCGCGGCAGAATCTGGCCTTTCTGGACGCGACGTTCAGCGTCCAGAAGTCCGTCACCGTGTTGCATACGGCGTTCGAGGCGCAGCAGGTGAAGGCCGAACGGACGGCGCGGCGGCTGTCGGACGCGCTCGCCGCGGCCGCGGGATCCGGCGCGAATGCGGGGGAGTTGGCGGAGCTGGCGCGCCAGCGCGACGGTGCCGCGGCGGCGGCGGAGTCGTGGAAGGCGCACCGGGACGCGGTCGAGGACGCGATCTGGGCGGGCAACCGTGCGGCGCTGGACTACCTGTCCGAACACGCCGGCTACAGCCGGGTCGGGCACCACGGCGGATCCGCGGGACGGTTCGTCGACGCGCACGACTTCGTGGTGGCGTCGTTCTTCCAGCACGACTCGCGCAACCACGACCCGCAGCTGCACATCCACAACGCGATCCTCAACCGCGTGCAGGGCAGCGACGGGCAGTGGCGGACGCTGGACTCGCGCGCGATCCACAAGTTCCGCGGCGCGGCCGCGGCGGTGGGGGAGCGCACGATGGAGGAGCACCTCTCCCGCGCGCTCGGCGTGCGGTTCGCCGCCCGGCCGGACGGAAAATCCCGCGAGGTCGTCGGGATCGACCAGCAGGTCATGGATTTGTTCTCCTCGCGGCGGCGCGCGGTGACCGCGAAGACCGCGAGCCTGGTGGAGGCGTTCGAGACGAAGTTCGGGCGCGCGCCGAACAGCCTGGAGCTTGACCGGCTGCAGCGGCAGGCCACGTTCGCCACCCGCAAAGCCAAGTCCCACGACGGGGAAACCGTCGAGGAACGGCTGCAGCGGTGGGACCGGGAACTGCGCGCCGAGGTCGCCGACGGGCTCGCCGGGGTCGCGCGCGACGTGCTCGCGCTCGCGCACGGCCCGCGGGAGGCCGTCGAGTGGTCGCCGGCCGAGGTGCTCAAGACCGCGCTCGCGGACGTCCAGTCCGGCAAGTCCGGGTGGACCGCGCCGGACCTGACCCGCGCGATCAGCGACGCGCTGCCCGACCAGCTCGGCGACCTCGACGGGCCGCGGCTGGCCCGGCTGCTGGACACCCTCACCGAGGAAGGCCTGAAACTGGCGACCCCGTTGCACGCGGAGCGGCCGGGAAACGCCGTGCTGCCGCGGGAACTGCGGCTCGCCGACGGCCGCTCCGCGTACGACGCGCCCGCCGGTCGGCTCTACGCCACGCCCGAGCACGTGCACACCGAACGCGCCCTCGCCGCCGCGACCGCCCGCCGCGACGCCCCGGCGCTGGACACCGCGACCGCCGACGCGTTCGTGGCCGCGCTCGCCGAGCAGGGCGTGGTCCTCGGCGCCGACCAGGCGGCGGCGGTGCGCGGCGTCCTCACCTCCGGCGCGGCGCTGGAGTCGCTGGTCGGCCCGGCCGGAACCGGGAAGTCCTTTGTGGTCGGCGCGCTCGCGAAAGCGTGGCAGGACAACGACATGTGGGACGGGCACAGCCGGAAGGTCGTCGGGCTGGCGTCCAGTCAGGTCGCCACCGACGTACTGGCCGGCGAGGGCCTGACCGCGCGCAACATCGCCCGCTGGCTCACCGCGCAGGACAAGCTCGCCGCGGGCTCGACCCACCCCGAGCACCTCGAGTGGAAACTCGCGCCCGGGGACCTGGTGGTGGTCGACGAGTCGGCGATGGCGAACACCGCCGACCTGGCGAAGATCCACCACCACGTCCGGGAGGCGGGCGCGAAACTCCTGCTGACCGGGGACCACCGGCAGCTGGCCGCGGTCGGCGCGGGCGGCGGCATGGCGATGGTGGCCGACGCCGGCGCGGCCTACGAGCTGACCGAGGTCCGCCGGTTCGACGCCGAATGGGAACGCGCCGCGTCGCTGCGGCTGCGCGAGGGCGACGAGACCGTGCTGGGCGACTACCACAAACAGGGCCGGATCCTGGATTCCGGCACCCGCGAACAAGCCGAGCAGGCGGCCGGGAAAGCGTGGCTGGCCGACACCCTGGCCGGGAAGCACTCGATCCTGATCGTGGACACCAACGAGCAGGCCGCGCACCTGTGCGCGGAACTGCGCCGCGAACTCGTCCGCCTCGGCAAAGTCGCCGAAGACGGCGTGCCGCTGGGCCAGCAGGGCACCTGGGCCGGGGTCGGCGACCTGGTGCAGGCCCGGTTCAACGGCTGGGACCTCGCCGGTGTCGAGGGCAACCGGGAAGTCCCGGTCAACCGCAAGCAGTACCGGGTGCTGGAGACCCGCGAGGACGGCGGCCTGGTCGTGGCCCGCGTGCTCGGCCACAGCAAGGACGGCGAGGACGCCGAGCGGCTCGGGCCGCGGGTGACGCTGCCCGCCGACTACGTCGGCGAGCACCTCGCACTCGGCTACGCCTCCACCGTCCACAGTGCACAAGGGCTGACCGTCGACACCAGCCACGCGGTCGTGACCGAGTCGACCCGGCTGGAAGCCCTCTACGTCGGCATGACCCGAGGCCGGTTCGGCAACACCGCGCACGTCACCACCCTCGCCGTGCCCGCCGACGCTCCGGACGCCGCCGCGCTGGACGCGGTCAAGCGCAGCCCGGCCGCGGTGCTCGCGGGGGCGTTCGAGGGCGCCGGGCCGCAGCGGTCGGCGCTGGACGAGGCCGCCGACGCGGCGGCCGAGACCGACGCGATCCGCACCCCGGCCGAGCTGCTGGCCGACGCCACCGAGATCGCGACCGCCGGGCGGACCACCCGGTGGCTGGACGAACTGGCCGAGGACGGCGCGCTGACCGAAGACCAGCGGACCCGGATCGCCGCCGAGGACGGAGCCGCGACCCTGGCGCGCCTGCTGCGCCGGGCCGAGCTGGCCGGGCACGACCCCCGGCAGGTGCTGCGCGACGCCGTCGCGGTCCGCGACTTCGACGGCGCACGCCAGCTGTCGAACGTCATCCACGGCCGCATCGCCACACGCGTCGACCTCGAA
This sequence comes from Amycolatopsis echigonensis, assembly GCF_014174495.1. Taxonomy (GTDB): domain Bacteria; phylum Actinomycetota; class Actinomycetes; order Mycobacteriales; family Pseudonocardiaceae; genus Amycolatopsis; species Amycolatopsis echigonensis. The sequence continues at coordinate 34,760 of NZ_JACJHR010000025.1, read as the reverse complement.
CCTTCCGGCGACTCCTACGCCGACTGGCTGCCGCGGGTGGACGACCCGCAGTGGTCGGCCTACCTGCGGTCGCTGGCCGACACTGCCGACCGGCGCCGCCGGGAGCTGGGGGAGCAGCTCGCCGAGAACCCGCAGCAATGGGCGCTCGAGGCGTTCGGCCCGGTGCCCGAGGACCCCGACGCGCGCGGCGCCTGGGCCGAGCGCGCCGCGGTCGTGGCCGCGCACCGGGAACTGACCGGATTCGACGACGCCGCGACAGCCTTGGGTGCGGCCCCCAAATCGGGCCAGGCCGAGGCCTACGCGTCGTGGCGCGCGGCCTGGCGGGCGCTGGGACGGCCGGACGCCGGCCGCGACGAATGGGAGATGTCCGACGGACAGCTGCTGATCCGCGTCCGCGCCTGGGACCGCGAAAAAGCCTGGGGACCGGAATTCGTCGCCAACGAACTCGCCGGCACCCGCCAGGCCCGCGACGCCCGCCGCCGCGACGCGGCCGTGCGCCGCGCCGAAGCCGACGCCGCGGCCGACGCCGCCGAGCGGGAGCGGCTGCTGGCCGAAGCCGCCGACGCCGACGCGCTCGCCGACACGCTCGCCGCCCGCGCCGCCGAACTGGAAACCGCGGACGAGGCGCGGGCGCGGTGGCTCGCGCACACCGCCGAGACCCGCGCCGCGGCCGACCGGGCCCGGACCCAGCTCGCCGCCCGCGCCGCCGACAGCGACCCGGAACCGACCGTCACCGCCGACGAATGGATCGACGCGCACCGCGAGCACACGATCGCCGAGGACGCGCACCGCGTCGTCGCCGACGACTACGACCTCGCCGACGTCGTCGCGCAACGCGACCGCGACGTCGCCGACGCCCGCGCCACCGCCGACCGCGAGCCCGTCGACGAGCAGCCGGTCCCGGAGACCGCTGTTGCGGACCTGCGCGACGTCGCCGCCGAGGAACCGGCGGTCGCGGACTCGGAAGAAACGCGCGTGCCCTCGGCCGCCGAGACCGCCGCCACGATCGAACGCGCGCAGCGGACCCTGCGGGAAATCCAAGCGCGCGAAGCCGCCGACGCGGCCCGCGAGGCCGAAGAAGCGCACGCGGACGAACTGCACCGCCGGCACACGGCCGACGCCGAGGACGCCGCGGTCAGCGACGACGCGGCGGTCCTGTGATGCCGCCCCGCCCCGGGTCAGCCCCGACCCGGGGCGGGGTCCGCGGTGGCGTCGGCCAGGCGGCGCACGTGCCGCCAATGCCGGCACGCATCGGCCAGGGCCTGCTCCCGGTAGGCCCGGTCCGCCGCCCGCCACGCCGGCGTGCCGCGCTGCGACGGCGGCACCGCGATGTGCGCGCGCTCGCGCGGAATCCCCGCCGCACGATGCCACCCGGTGCGGACCGGCCAGTCCTCCCGCACCCCCAGCAGCCACGCCAACGCCCGCCACACGCCGTAGGCGTACTGCGCGTCGACCGGCAGCGCCGCCCGAGGCTCGACCTGCAACCGCTGCCAGTCGCGGTCGGTCGGCCCCGGCATCCCCGCCGCGGCGCACAACGCCACCCAGCTTTCCGCCCGCGCGGCCTCCCGGCTCACCGCCGCCCCGGACCGCTCGGTCATCGGCGAGACCTCGCCGATCACCAGCCAGTGCAGCGCGTCCACCGCGCCCTTCTCCATCTCGTCCGCGAACCCGGAATCCGTCAGCCGGCAACCGACCCGGTAGCACTCCTGAACCGCGTCGAATTCCGGCGCGACCCACTGCGGCAATTCCCCGGTGATCTCGCCCCACGTATCCGCCATGACCCCGATGGTGACACCAGGCACTGACAAAAACAGCGGCCCGAACGGGGCAGTTCGCCTGCCGCAGCGGCGGTTCACCCGACACCGCCCTCCGCGGGCGGAACAAGGTCCGCGCAAGCGCGGACAGCGTCTTCTCGCTTCGCAGCCCGGCTTAGCACGGCCCCACCTCACGATCAAGGGGTCAGAAAACTTTCGGGCCCACAAAAAGCGCGTGGACCCGAAACTTTTCTGCCTGATCCCTTGACCGCGAGCCTCCGGGGCCGCGCGAGGCGCCGATAAGGGCGACGGGCACAGCCGTCGCCCGCCCTCCGGGCAGCGAAGAAAAACCACCCGCCCAGGGCAGCCGGCACCACTCGCACCGGGAGATCGCCATGGCAGCACAGGGAAAGAAGACCAAAGAAGAACTCGCCGCCGAGAACCTCGGCATTCCGGTCGAAAAACTCCGTGAGCTCAAGGCACAGACCAGGGCCGCGAAGAGCCGCGGGAAGCGCCCGGCCGGCACCGCCGGAGCCGAGACGAAACTCGCCGCCTGGGGCCCGGTCGAGGGACAGGAAGAACTGTTCGCCTGCGACACGGACCAGGCCGCGTCATGAGCTGCACGCACTGGGACTTCTACGTCCTCGCCGGGCTCGCGACCTGCCTCGACTGCGGCCACCAGTGGCACGTCTGAGAAGCACAACCGCCCGGACCCCGCTGGCGTCCGCACCGCACACCTGACACTTCCGCTGCAGCACAAGGAGTTTCCGATGGGGATCATCTACTGCGGGCCGTACGCCGACGCGCTCGCCGACGACCACGAGGGCTACGCAGCCCGGATCCTGCCCGACGGCACCGAGACGGGCACCTGGACGCACGCCACCCGCGAGTTCACCGGTTACCGCGCCCACTGCGCCTGCGGGTGGCGCGGCACCGCCGCGTACCCGGCCACCGACGAGGGCGAGAACCTGGCGGTGGAGGAATGGGGCCGCGACCACCTCATCCCGCTGGTTAACACCGTCGCCCGCCGCCACACCGTCACCGGCGAGCAACTGCTCACGCTGGTGCGCGAACTACGCGGCTCCGTCGACTGCGTCGGCGACGAGCAAGGCGCGGGCGTGCTCCACGCGGTGGAGCGTATCGAGGAACTGCTCGACGACCTGGCGCACGACGAGGCCGTCCGATGACCTTCACCCTCTACGACGAGTTCGCCGGATTCGGCGGCAGTTCCCAGGGCGCCGCGGCGGTGCCGGGAGTGGAGCTGATGCTGGCGGCGAACCACAACCCGCTCGCCGTCGACGTGCACGCGCTGAACTTCCCGAAAGCCGACCACTACTGCGGGGACATCGCGAAAGCCGACATCGCCGGGTTCCCACGCGCGGACCTGTTCTGGTCCTCGCCCTCATGTCCGCCGTGGACCGATGCGCGCGGGGTGAAACGGGATTTCGACCGCTCGACACAGGGCGTGCTGTTCGACCTCGCCCGCGGCCCGGTCGCCACCGACCCGAACGTCGCCCGCGCCCGAGCCCTGATGGAGGAGGTCCCGCGGTACCTGCAGGCCATGCGCCGCAAGGGCAAGCCGGTACTGGCCGGGGTAGTGGAGAACGTCGTGCAGGTCCGCAAGTGGGACCAGTTCGCGCGGTGGCGGCGCGAAATCGAGGCCGAGGGCTACCGCACCCGCCTGGTCGCGCTCAACTCCATGCACGTCACCGCCGCGGGAACCGGGCGGGTCGCGCAGTCCCGGGACCGGTTCTACATGCCGTTCTGGCTCGCCGACCTCGGCCGGAACCCGGACTGGGACAAGTGGCTCCGCCCGCGCGCCTACTGCCTCGGCTGCGACGAGGTGGTGGACGCGGTGCAGGTGTTCAAGAAGACCGGCGTGGACATGGGCCGCTACGGAATCAAAACCGGCCAGTACGTGTACCGCTGCCCGCGGAGCTCCTGCCGTCACCAAGTCGTCGAACCCGACGTGCTGCCCGCCAGCACGGTCATCGACTGGTCACTTCACCCCGGGCAGAAAATCGGGGAACGCGTCGACGGCAAAGGCCGACCGGACCCGCTGGCCGAAGCAACCCTCGCCCGGATCGAAGCCGGACTGCGCCGGCACGCGCGGCCCCTGCTCACCCCCGCAGGCGGGACCTGGCGGCACGACGCCACCAGCATCGACATGCCGATGCCGACCCGCACCACCCGCGACACGGATGCCCTGGTGGTGCCGCCACTGGTGGTACCGGTCGCGAAACGCGCAGGCGTCGACACCGCGACCAGCGTGCAGCAGCCGTTGCGGACCCAGACCTGCCGCCGCGAAACCGCGATGGTGATCCCGCCGTTCGTGTCCCTGCTGCGCGGCGGTGGCTCCAAAACCACCGCCTACCCCGTCCACGGGCCCTTGCCGACCGTGTCCGCCCAAGGCAACCACCACGGGCTCGTCCGACCGGACCCTAAAGCGACAAGCATGCTGTTGGCGTACTACTCCAATGGGCCCGCGCGTCCGGTCAGCGAACCGGTCGGCACGCTCACCACCAAAGACCGCTACGCCCTCGTCAGCGACACCCGAGGCGCGGTCGAGCAGTGCACCTTCCGGATGCTTGCCCCACATGAAATCGCCGCCGGAATGGGCTTCGCCAAGGACTACCAGGTCAAAGGCTCCAACCGCGACCAAGTCCGCGGCTACGGCAACGCCGTCACCCCACCCGCCGCCGAAATCCTCGTCTCCGCACTCGTCGAAACCATCAGCGGCGAAGACGCCTCAGCTCCTCACTGACCGCGAGAGCGATTCGGCCGGGCCTCGGACCACACAGGTCCGCAGCCCGGCCGCTTCGCGCCTTCCCGGTTCAGCGGGCCTGTGCTGCCTCTCGGATCTGCTTGGAATGGACCGAGTACCCGGACTGCCGCATGATGTTCAAGTTGTCGATCATCGCCTCAAGCTGTTTTTTGAGATACCGGAACGCTTCGTCGTGGACGCCGTCCTTCGCGATCGGGTCGCACGCGGACTTGTGCAGGCGTATGAGCTGCTTGTCGATGGACCGCATCTTCGCCGCCATTGCGGTGGCGGCACGTCCTGGATCGCGCGTCACTACGTACACGTCTCCGTCGTAGAGGAAGCACTTCTGCTCGTCGGCGCAGCGGTAGTCGCGCACGTGCGCCTTGCCGTTCTCGAACTGGCTGTGCGTCAGATTCTGCGTCTCGCAGATGTCGGGGCCTCGCAGGCCGGTCTCGCCAGTAGCCTCGACCGCTCGCCAGACGCGGTCACCTGCGTCGGCTGCAGGCAATGGATCAGGCTGGTTTGTCATGACTCACCTCCGAGCATCTTCGCCAGCGCTTCGTCCATCGACGTGTCGCCGGTGTTGATCACAGTCTCGGCCCAGCCTGCAGCTGCACGTACTCGCTCGATGCTCTCCAGCAGAGTGTGCTTGGTGTTCTTGTCATATTCGGCGACATGCAGCGTGGGGATCATGCGCTGCATCTGTGTGTAGAACGTGGTGCATGCCCCCAGCAGCTCGAGCACCTCCCGCGGTGCCTCGGAGTAGTGCACTTGCGACGTTCGCCGCGGCGGCGGAGGTGCGGACTCCGGCTCGTCGTATCCGACGTCCGGCTCGTTGTCCTCGTCGTCCTCGTCTGCGACGTAGTACCGGGGCCTGTCGGCCTGGCGCAGGATGTGCCGTGCGGACGGGTCATTGAGCACGTGCCGGACGACCGTTGGCCTCTTCAAGATGTCCTTGACCGCGAGAGCAGCGTCTTCGTCATCCCGCACCAGATCGCGGACGCGATCCACGCGTTCCTGCGGAGTCACCGGATGCTGAGGAGTGCGCCCGGCGGCGCGCAACGCCTCATTGACAGTCCAGCGACGCTCTCCGCTCACCGGGTCCAGGGGCGGTTTACCGATCTTGCGGAACCTGCTGGGATGAGCCGACAGAATGTCGTGAATTGTGAAGCTCACATCCGGGTTGCGCTTCTCCGCCGGCCAGGCAATCGCTACGTGCCGGTAGCTCTTGAGGGTGTTCGTGGACAGCCCGATCGCTGCAGCGTAGGCGCGCAGGACTGCCTCGACGCCGTGGTCCTCAAAGCCATTGCGTTGCTTTGGGATCATGTCAAGGGTGATTTCGCCCAGCTCGAACTGAATGTTGGTCTTGCTGCGGACCAGGGTGCGGCCGCGTTTGACCCACCGGTCCCATTGCCGGGCGGTGAACATGTCGGGTCGCGTCATTGTTACCTCCTGTTTGTACCTCGCAACAGGGGGTGCCGCGTCGTCCTCCGACCTGCACTGCTCAGCGCGTGCCGCGGGGTGCCGCAGCACCCGCTCGCTGACTAAAAATCAATCGAACCTCGGCCTGCATCCAGCTCCCCCGCCTCCGGGGCACTGGCCATCCAAGTCTGCTCCTGAGCGCCCAGACCTACAAGAGCGTAGAAACGCGGACTGAGGCCGCTGCGGTCCCAGTCCGCGTCTCGCTGCCGTGAACGTGGATGCTGTCTCAACCCAGGTCGGTCGGGCCGGTTCTACTTTTTCTCGACCTTGTATGACACACCCGAGATTCCCTTGACTGACAACGACTTCTTCCCTTTTGCCGTCGGCAGTCTCGTTGCGGCGGCAGCTGCTGCTGCGGCGGCTCTCGTCGCGGTCCCGGTCCTACGCGTTCCGCCGTGTCGCTGTGTTCCGGCGCGCGGTCGGAGCGACCGAACCACGGTCGTCGGCTGATTCGACCGCGGGCTTTCCTGTGCGGGGATGTTGCGAATGTCTGCCAGTGCCGCTTCGAGCCGGGCCACTCGGGCTTCGAGGTCGGCTCGGTCTTCCATCGCAGCTTCCCTGCCCGAGAAATTCCTCTCCACCAGCTGGCGAATCCACGAAGTGGGCTTGACGCCGTCATCGTCAGCGGCTTGGCGGACGCGGTCCATCAAGGACTTTGGCAGTCTGATGGACGTTGAGATCATGGGGTCATCGACTACGTCCGTCTCCCATGTGCCCTGCTTCATCTCCTCTGCAAAGTCATGATTCGCTACGTATTCGGCCATCTCGTCGATCTTGGTCATCATCCTCACCTCGCTTTCTTGTCGAATGTGCGACGCTCCGCTGTGGTCATATTGCGCGCAGTCACCACGTATTCGCGCCCGTCGGCCGCCTCTGCCAGCACTACAAGCAAGCGTCGTCCGTTCGCAGTGCTGCCGAAGACCAGTGTCGTGTCGTCGCGGCCCGAGAGCGTCAGCCGGGGGTGGGTGTAGATGACCTCTTCGACCTCCTCCGGTCGAACTTGGTGCCATGCGATGTGCTCTTCGCTCTGCTCGGTCCAGTGGATCTCCCGCACAAGTCAATGTAGCACGAAGTGGCACAATGTGGCACGTCGTGAGTCCAATGCGGGCCGGCGGCTAGGAGGGACTGCGTCGGCCTGAGCCCCCTTGGCGACTTCGGATACGCCTAGCCGTGGGCCACGAAGGGTTGCGGGTCTGTGCGTGAAAACTGACTGGGTCTACGGTGACCGTGTGAACGCACGCCGTGACTTGCACCTCACTAGCGATGGCCGATGGGAAAGCTTCGACATCTTCTCCGGGGCTCCTGACTCTGAGGGTCTCAACGTGGGTGAGCACCTCCAGTCGCAGGGATGGGAGCACTTTCTCCGGTTGGGCCAGGGCGATTGGTGCAGTCTGACCTTGACTGCGTGGCGACGGCCGTTTGAGGAGCGGGCGGAATACTTGCTATCTGTGAGCACCGGTCTGGCGGCCTCGGAGTTCCTGAAGGTCGACAACCTGCCCCAACTGATGGACTTGGTGTCGAAGTGGGCTCCGGCCGTCCAGGCTGCCACCCTCGCTGACCTCGTCGAGGACCTCAACGAGCCCGACCTCAACGAGATGGGAGTCCTGGAAATCGCGGCCGCTCGGGCGGCCTGGGGTGCGCGCGAGCGTTTGCCGGAGCTTGAAGCGGATCGGCAACGGATGATCGCCGAGCGACGTCAGCGCCGCCGCGACCAGGGCAGCAACCAGCCTCGACCAACCGACTGATCTTGGATCACGAACTGTCGGAGACCGGTGTCTTCACCGCGCTCGTGACTGTCAAGTGAGATGATCACTGGGGGCCACGATGGGTGCGAAACGTCGTCGAAAGCATCCGCTCCAGCCATCCCAGGCGGCGGCTACTTCGCTCTGATCAGCAGCGGACACCTGAGTTGGGATGAACCACTACTTTTGCAAAGCGGTGCTTGCCGGTTACAGGTCTTCCTCCCTCTCGTCGATCCAGCGATCGAGGTCGGCGCGTCGGACCCGGAGCTCCCCGTTCGGGAGCTTGATGCACTTAGGGCCGCGTCGCTTGGCTCGCCACTCGTAAAAGGTGCGTCGGGCTACGCGCAGCTCGTCGCACACCTCCTCGACTGTCAGCAAGCTATTGGGGCGGTTCATTCTGCTCCTTGCGAAGGCGTGCCACGAACTCGTCAACGGCGGCAGCCGGCACCCGCCGAGTGCGGCCGATCGTCACCGACTCGAGCTGTCTGGATCGCAGCAGCGCATAGACAACGGATCGACCGATCGCCAGCCGATCGGCTGCTTCCTCGACCGTGAGCAAGACCCGCGGTTGGCCGCCGGGGAGTTCGCGGAGTCTCTGCGCGACGACGTCGCCGACTATCGTTGCGAACCGGTGGGCGAAAGCGTCCGAAATGGCTAGGTCGCCGACGCTGACCGCCGGCTTGTCTTGATTTCCTTGCACGGCTTTCTCCGTGAAGTGGGGCTGGGCTGTGGGCCTGTCGCGGTGGTGACGCTAGTGCTCATCCGGGCGTCGCGCAGCTGGGCGACGCGGACCGGCTGGGCCTCGCCAGGTGCCTGCCCTCGCCCTCGCCCTCGGGCAAGCAGGGGGGAGTCGGACGTGGTGGTGGATGCGGGCGAGGTCGGCGGTGTTCGCGATTGTTGCGGCATGACGTCGTCTCGATTGGTTCGGCTCTTCTTGCTGTTGACGCAGCGGCGGGCTTGCTGTCGACCTAATTACAAGTTCATTTGCAAAACGTGCGACATGTGCAATACCTGCAATTAGAGATAAGAAATGAACGATCATTTGTCCCGCTTTAATGCCGGTATTCGACGTACAATTTTGCTCATGTCGAACACGGAACGCCGCTTTGCTCAGGCGGCTCAAGAAACGCAGCCGGACGAGCGGTCCGCAGGGCCGCGCGAGATGTTGACGGTTGAGGAGGCAGCGGACTGGCTCGCGGTCAGCCGCACCACGATGTTCGCGCTCATCAAAGACGAAGTAGTGCCCAGTGTCTTGGTCGGCCGATACCGGCGGGTGCCGGCCGACGAGCTGGCGGCTTACGTCGAGGGGCTCATCGCACGAGCGGAGGAGTGCTGACGGTGCCGGCGAAGAAACGACCCGAAGGAACGCGAGCGCCCAACGGGGCCAGCAGCATCTACCTCGGGGCGGATGGAAAATGGCACGGACGCGTCACGATGGGCGTCAAAGACAACGGCGAACCGGATCGCAGGCATGTCGAGCGCACAAACGAGAGCGATGTCATCGAAGCGGTCCGCGAACTCGAGCGCCAACGCGACAGCGGCCAGGTGTCCGAGCCCGGTTCACAGAAATGGACGGTCGAGACCTGGTTGACGCATTGGGTCGAGACGATCGCGGCCCCTTCGGTTCGCGAGAACACGGCCACCGGGTACCGGACCGCTGTCTACCGGCACCTCATTCCCGGGCTCGGCGCGCACCGGCTTCGCCGACTGGAGCCGGAGCATCTGGAGAAACTGTATTCGAAGATGACCGCCGCAGGTCTGAAGCCGGGGACCGCACATCAAGTCCACCGGACGGCGAAGACGGCGTTCAAGGTCGCGCACGATCGCGGGTACATGACCAAGAACCCGGCGAGCCTGGCCAAGCCGCCGCGGGTGGACGAGGACGAGATCGTTCCGTTCACGCCCGCCGAGGCGAAGCGGATCATTGCCGAGGCGGGAAAACGGCGAAACGGCGCGCGGTTCGTCGTGGCGCTCGCGCTCGGCTTGCGCCGCGGCGAGGCGCTCGGCCTGAAGTGGACGCGGCTCGACCTAGACGCCGGTCTGCTGCGCACGCCGCGTCAGCTGCAGCGATACCCGTGGAAGCACGGGTGCGAGGACCCGCACGCGTGCGGGGCTCGGTTCCACAAGCGGACGCCGTGCCCGTCCGGGTGCAAGCGGCACAAGCGCGGTTGTCCGCCGGTCTGTCCGCCGGACTGCGTCCGGCATGCCGCGTCGTGTCCGCAGCGGCGCGACGGTGGATTGCGCGAGGTCGACGTGAAGTCCAAGGCCGGGCGGCGCACGGTCGGCATTCCCGGCCCGTTGCTGGAGATGCTGAGGCGGCAGAAGGAGGCCCAGGACGCGGAGCGGGAGTTCGCGGGAACGCTGTGGCACGAGGGCGGCTGGGTGTTCGCGCAGCCGACCGGACATCCAATCGACCCGCGTGTCGACCACGACGACTGGAAAGAGCTGCTCGCCGAGGCCGGGGTCCGCGACGCCCGGCTGCACGATGCCCGGCACACGGCCGCGACCATGCTGCTGGTGCTGAAGGTGCCGCTGCCGGTGATCATGGAGATCATGGGCTGGGGCGACGCCGCGGTCGCGAAACGCTACGTCCATGTTCCGTCCGAGATCGTCGCGTCCGTCGCCGGCCAGGTGGGGGATTTCCTCTGGAGCGACGGCTCGGAGAAGCAGCCGGAGCCACCGACGCCGCAGCCGGACGCCGCCGCGATTCTCGCGCAGCTGCAGCGCATGCTCGACGCCACGAAGGACCCAGCCGGCCACGACGGCGACGAGCCGCCCGGCCTCCGGGCGGTTGGCTGAGTGACACGAGGGACTAGAGAGAGCCCGTATAACGGCTTGTACTGAGACGGAAACTGAGACGGCGGGCGTGCTCTACTCCAGAGGACGTCCGCCGTTTTCGCTGGTCAAGCAAGTAAAGCAGGGTCGGGATGACAGGATTTGAACCTGCGACCCTCCGCTCCCAAAGCGGATGCGCTACCAAGCTGCGCCACATCCCGGCACCCCCGGAGCCTTCGGAAACCCGCGGGTACCCGGGGGGTGTACGACCCACCCTAGCGGGCACGCTAAGCTGGCTTCGCTCCCGGGTCACCGAGGGCGCTGCGGGTGTAGCTCAATGGTAGAGCCCTAGTCTTCCAAACTAGCTACGCGGGTTCGATTCCCGTCACCCGCTCCATCGTTTCCACCTCGGACGACGCCGCGTCCGCCTCCAGGCGGGCGGCGATCACGTCCAGCAGCAGATCAGTGTCCACCGGCTTCGTGATGTAGTCGTCCGCCCCCGAAGCCAGGGTGCGTTCGCGGTCTTCCTCCGTCGCCTTGGCTGTGACGGCGATCACGGGCAGGTCTTCGTGGGCCGCTTCGGCTCGGATGGCTGCGATGGTCGCGTTGCCGTCCAGTTCCGGCATCATCACGTCCATCAGCACCAGCGCGGTGTCCTCGTGGCGTTCCAGGGCCCGGATCCCGGCCACGCCGGTGTCGGCGTAGATGACTTCCAGGCCTGCCTGCTCCAGCACCGCCGCGAGGGCGAAGACGTTGCGCAGGTCGTCGTCGACGATCAGGACCTTTTCGCCGTTGAACCGCTTCGGGGCGCTGTTCGGCTCGGCCACGGTGATCGTGCTCGGCAGGACCGGCAGCTTCGGCGTGGGACGCACGGGCGTCGTCGGGGCGATCAGGTTCGCGGCGCCCACCGGCAGGTACAGCGTGAAGGTGCTGCCCTTGCCCGGGACGCTGCTAACGCGCAGTTCGCCGCTCAGGAGTTCCGTCAGCTGCTGGCTGATCGACAGGCCGAGGCCCGTTCCGCCGTACTTGCGGCTCGTCGTTCCGTCGGCCTGGCGGAAGGCGTCGAAGATGACCTCCAGCTTCTCCTCCGGAATCCCGATCCCGGTGTCCTCGACCGCGAACGCGATGATCCCGGCCGCCGAGCGCAGGGATTCCTGTTCGACCTCCTCGGGGTCGGCCATCCGGATGTGCAGGCGCACGCCGCCCTCGTCGGTGAACTTCGCGGCGTTCGACAGCAGGTTCCGCAGCACCTGCTGCAGCCGGTGCTCGTCGGTGTGCACGCTGCCCGGCACCGGCGGGTCGATCAGGACCGCGAACTCCAGGCCCTTGTCCGCGGTCAGCGGGCGGCACAGCGATTCGACGTAGTTCACCAGCTCCGGCAGCGTCACGTCGGACATCTGCAGGTCCAGCTTCCCGGCCTCGACCTTCGCCAGATCGAGGATGTCGTTGATCAGCTGCTGAAGATCGCTGCCCGCCGCCCAGATCGTCTTCGCGAACTGGATCTGCTTCTCCGTGAGGTTGCCCTCCGGGTTCTCCGACAGCAGTTTCGCCAGGATCAGCGCGCTGTTGAGCGGAGTTCGCAGCTCGTGCGACATGTTCGCCATGAACTCGTTCTTGTACTGCGAGGCGACCGTCAGCTGCCCGGCCCGTTCCTCCAGCTCCTGGCGGGCCTGCTCGATCTCGATGTTCTTGACCTCGATGTCGCGGTTCTGCTGGGCCAGCAGCGCCGCCTTCTCGGCCAGTTCGGTGTTCGACCGGCGCAGTTCGCCCTGCTGGGCCTGCAGCTGCTCGGACCGCGCGCGCAGTTCCTGGGCCAGCCGCTGCGATTCGGTCAGCAGCGCCTCGGTGCGCGAGTTCGACAGGATCGTGTTCACGTTGACGCCGATCGTGTGCCGCAGCTGCTCCAGCAGGTCCAGATGCACCGCGGAGAACTCGTTGACCGACGCCAGTTCCAGCACGCCGAGCACCTCGCCCTGGAACAGCACCGGCAGCACGATCACGTTCACCGGCGGCGCTGAGCCGAGCCCGGACGACACCAGCGCGTACTCCGGGGGAGCGCCGTTGACCAGTATCGTCCGGCGGTCCACCGCGGCCTGGCCGATCAGCGATTCGCCGAGCCGGAACCGCAGCCCGGTGCGGGCCTGGGCGAGGCCGTAGGCGGCGATGCAGTCGAGCAGCTTGTCCGGGTCGCCGCCGTCCTCGTCGTCGTGCGCGATGAAGAACGCGCCCTGCTGCGCGCTCACCAGCGGGGCCAGCTCGGACAGGATCAGCGTCGCCACCGACGCGAGGTCGCGATGGCCCTGCATCCTCCCCGACAGCCGCGCCAGGTTCGTCTTCAGCCAGTCCTGTTCGCGGTTCGCGGAGGTGGTCTCCTTGAGGTTCGCGATCATCTGGTTGATGTTGTCCTTGAGGTCCGCCAGCTCGCCGGACGCGTCCACGGTGATGTGCCGCGTGAGATCGCCCGCGGTCACCGCCGTGGCGACCTGGCCGATCGCGCGGACCTGCGTGGTCAGGTTGCCGGCCAGCTGGTTCACGCTCTCGGTCAGCCGCTTCCAGGTGCCGGACACGCCCTCGACCTCGGCCTGGCCGCCCAGCTTGCCCTCGGTGCCGACCTCGCGGGCAACACGCGTGACCTCCGCGGCGAACGCGGACAGCTGGTCGACCATCGTGTTCATCGTGGTCTTCAGCTCGAGGATCTCGCCCCGGGCGTCGACGTCGATCTTGCGCGACAGGTCGCCGCGCGCGACCGCGGTCGTGACCTGCGAGATGTTCCGCACCTGGCTGGTCAGGTTGTGCGCCATGAAGTTGACGTTCTCGGTCAGGTCCTTCCAGGTCCCGGCCACGCCGGGCACCCGCGCCTGGCCGCCGAGGATGCCTTCCGTGCCGACCTCGCGGGCGACGCGGGTGACCTCGTCGGCGAACGCGCGCAGCGTCTCGACCATGTCGTTCAGCGTCCCGGCCAGCGCCGCGACCTCGCCCGCCGCGTCGATCGAGATCTTCTTCGACAGGTCGCCGTTCGCCACCGCGCTCGCCATCGTGGCGATGCTCCGCACCTGCACCGTCAGGTTGTCGGCCATGACGTTCACGTTGTCGGTGAGGTCTTTCCAGATCCCCGCGACGCCCGGGACGCGCGCCTGGCCGCCGAGGCGGCCCTCGGTGCCGACCTCGCGGGCGACACGGGTGACCTCGTCCGCGAAGGCGGACAGCTGGTCGACCATGGTGTTGAGGATGTTCTTCAGCTCGAGGATCTCACCGCGCGCGTCGACGGTGATCTTCTGCGTCAGGTCGCCGCGGGCCACTGCCGAGGTGACGTGCGAGATGTTCCGCACCTGCTCGGTCAGGTTGTTGGCCATGAAGTTCACGTTGTCGGTGAGGTCTTTCCAGGTGCCCGCGACGCCCGGCACGGTCGCCTGTCCGCCGAGCTTCCCGTCCGTGCCGACTTCGCGGGACACGCGGGTGACCTCGTCGGCGAACGCGGACAGCTGGTCGACCATCGTGTTCAGCGTGGTCTTCAGCTCCAGGATCTCGCCCTTGGCGTCGACCGCGATCTTCTTCGTGAGGTCGCCTCGCGCCACCGCCGTCGCGACCTGCGCGATGTTGCGGACCTGCGCGGTGAGGTTGTTCGCCATGAAGTTCACCGAGCCGGTCAGGTCGCGCCAGATGCCGGCGACCCCGGGCACGGTGGCCTGGCCGCCCAGCTGCCCCTCGGTGCCGACCTCGCGGGCGACCCGGGTGACCTCGTCGGCGAAGGACGAGAGCTGGTCGACCATCGTGTTCATCGTGGTCTTGAGCTCGAGGATCTCGCCGCGGGCGTCCACGGTGATCTTCTGCGTCAGGTCGCCCTTCGCGACGGCGGTGGTCACGTGCGAGATGTTGCGGACCTGGTCGGTCAGGTTGTCGGCCATCTGGTTGACCGAGTCGGTCAGGCCGCGCCAGGTGCCGGCCGCGCCGGGCACCTCCGCCTGACCGCCGAGGCGGCCCTCGCTGCCGACCTCGCGGGCGACTCGGGTGACCTCGTCGGCGAACGACGAGAGCTGGTCGACCATCGTGTTCAGCGTCGTCTTGAGCTGCAGGATCTCGCCGCGCGCGTCGACGTCGATCTTCTTCGTCAGATCGCCCGCCGCGACCGCCGTGGCGACCTGCGAGATGTTGCGGACCTGGTCGGTCAGGTTGTCCGCCATCAGGTTCACCGAGTCGGTGAGGTCGCGCCAGGTGCCCGCGACGCCCGGCACGCGCGCCTGGCCGCCCAGCCGCCCTTCGGACCCGACCTCGCGCGACACGCGGGTCACCTCGTCGGCGAACGACGACAGCTGGTCGACCATCGTGTTGATGGTGTTCTTCAGCTCGAGGATCTCGCCCCGGGCGTCGACGTTGATCTTCTGCGTGAGGTCGCCCCGGGCCACCGCGGTGGTGACCGACGCGATGTTCCGGACCTGCTCGGTGAGGTTGTCGGCGAGGAAGTTGACCGAGTCGGTGAGATCGCGCCACGTCCCGGCCACGCCGGGGACCTCGGCCTGACCGCCGAGGCGGCCCTCACCGGCGATCTCGCGAGAGAGCCGGATCACTTCGGCGGCGAACCGCGACAGCTGCGCGTTGAGGCCGTTCACGGTCTTGGCCAGCTCGGCGTACTGCCCGCGCAGCGGACGGCCGTCCAGCTGCAGCGCCATCGGCTGCGACAGATCGCCCTCGGCGACCGCGCCCAGCACCCGGTCCAGCTCCACGACCGGACGGCTGACGTCCTCGATCAGCCCGTTCACCGTGTCGACCGCGGCGCTCCAGCCGCCCGGGCCGATCTCGGCGCGCACGCGCTCGGTGAGCCTGCCTTCCTGGCCCACCGCGGTGCGCACGCGCATGAGTTCCGTCACCAGCCGCTGATTGCGCTCGGCGATGTCGTTGAACGCGGACGCGAGCCGGGCGGTGATCCCGTCGCCGTGCGCCACGAAACGCCGCCGGAAGTTGCCGTCCCCGAGGTCGTGGACCGCGGCGAGCAGCCGCTCCAGCGCCGCGACCTCGCTCGCCGGGACGAATTCCGGTTCCTGGGCCCCGGCGTTCCGGGAGCGCCCGGAAGTCTGGGGGGACTCTGTCATCTCTGCCGACCTTCCCACCACGCGTGTGTCAGCCATGGTCGTCGACCCAGCCTGCCACGGTTCGCCCTACACTTCGACCCAGTCCGCCCGCGCACACTGTGCCAACCTGGAAGGACCAGGACCGTCAGGTCGACCCGGAGGCAGGAGGTTCGTGCATGGTGTCACGGCCCGCTCCGGCGTCGGCCCTGCCACCCGGCGCCGACCTGCCCGAGCACGCCGGTTTCTGGCGCTCGGTGCTCGACGACGTCCGCGAGCCGGTCTTCCTGCAGGACCCCGAAGGCGCCCTGCGCTGGGCCAACGCGGCCGCCGAACGGCTCGGCCCGGCCGAACTCGTCAGCGTGACCGAGACCACCGGCAAGGTCGGCCACCGGCCGGCCAAGGTCCGCGTGCTTCCCGGAGGCTGGCGTGCCTGGACCGTGGTCGACGACGGCCGTCGCCGACCAGAAGAGTTCCTCGCCGAGGCCGGTCCGAAACTGGCGCTCGCGCGCGGACGGCACGGCACGGCGCGGGTGATCGCCGAACTGGCCGCGTCCGCGTTGGGCGATTGCGCGTTCGTGCTGCTGCCGACGACCCGCGGCCGCTGGGAATGGTGGAGCTGCACCGAGCACGGCGCGGCGGGCCACGGCCGGATCCGGCGGGTTCCGCCGCAGCTCGCGCCGGTCGTGTCGGACGCGGTCACCGACGTCGCCCGGCCCGAGGTCCGCCCGGTGCCCGCGACCGAGGTCGCGGCGCTTCCGGCGGCGGTAGCCGAGCCGTTCGAGGGGCATCTCGAGGTGTCGGTGGTCTCGTTCGGCTCCGGCATGGCAGGCGCGGTGCTGCTCGGCAGGCGCGGCGAGCCGGCGTTCGGGCTGTCGCAAGGTGAAGCAGTCGAGGCGTTCGCGGACGCGGCTGGTACGGCGCTGGCCAACGCGCAGCGTTATGCGCGTCAGGAGGAAGCCACCCGCGGGCTGGAGTCGACGTTGCTGCCGACGCCGCCCGCGCAAGTCGACGGCGCGAATTTCGAGCTGTGGTACGAACCCGCCGGCGGAGTGCTGGGCGTCGGCGGCGATTTCTACGACGTCCTTTCCCGCGACGACGGCAGCGCGTTCGTGGTCGTCGGCGACATCTGCGGCAAGGGCGCCGAGGCGGCCGCGCTGACCGGGCGGGTGCGGCATTCGCTGGCCGCCCTGCACCTGGTCGAACGCGACGGCCGGACAATGCTGCGGCTGCTCAACGAACTCCTGATCTCCGGCGGCAGCAACCGGTTCGCGACGCTCGTGCTCGGTTCGGTCGCGGCCGCGGACTCCGGGCTCGACGTCACGCTCGCCTCCGGCGGCCATCCCGCCCCGCTCGTGCTGCGGCGCGGGGGACGGGTCGAGGAGATCAGCGTGCCCGGCACGCTGGTCGGCGTGTCGCCCCAAGCCCGCTTCGCCGAGGAGACGACGCATCTGGACGAGGGCGACGTCTGCCTGCTCTACACCGACGGCGTCACCGAAGCCCGCAACCGCACGGAATCCACCGAACTGTTCGGCGACGAACGGCTCTACACGGTGCTGGAGGACTGCGTCGGGCAGCCGGCGAGGGAAGTCGTGCGCCGGCTGCGCGAGGCGGTGCGGGCGTGGCTCGGGAATTCCGGCCACGACGACATCGCGGTGCTGGCGATCGAGGCCGCGCCGCGCGCGGAGTAAGCCCAGCCCTTGCGCGGCAAGGGAAATTTCACTTCCCGGACTGGACCTGTTCTTCCGTCACTTGGTCTGCCTTCGCCGCTTGCTCCGGCGCTGGAACGGCCTCGGCGTCCGGTTTCGGCTCGGCGGCGCGGGCGGCGTCCGGGCGCCCGAAGTGTTCCCGGCACTGCCTTCCGAACCGACGTGCGTGTGCGGTCATCGGTCCCACCTCCCCGGCTCGCCACCAGGATCGCGCGCCGGGACGGACTTCGCCACCGAATTGCGCCGCGTCAGCCGACCGGGTGGCCGGTCTGTCTAATGTGGATTCTTCCCGCTCGGCGGGCCGGTGCTGGGAACCTGGGGCAATTTGGTCAGTCCTGGCGGCGTTCTCGGCGGAGTCCGGCCCGGTTCGCTCGGTGGGTTCGCCTGGCCGGACGGCACGGTGCGGGTCGTCGGGCTCGGCGGCGGCGTCGTGGTTTGCGCGGGCGCGTCCGCTTTCGCCGAACGTGCTGGCAGGGCCGACGACGCGTGCCGCGGGGCCGAGTCCGGTGAATCGGACGGAGCGGACGAGGGCGGAGAAACCGGAGCCCGAGCCGGTTCGGGGACCGGCGCGGACCCGGTGCTCGGCCGGAGCGGAGCAGCGAGCAGCAGCGTCCCCGCCGCGACCAGCGCCACCGGCAGGCCCGCCGCGAGCACCGCGCGCCGCCGCGAGACCCGGTGGCGGCGGCAGAAGACCGCCAGCCGCGTTTTGATCGGAAGCCGCAACGTTTCCGTGCCGCGCAACGCACGCGCCACGGCGGTCGCGGACGGTCTTTCTTCCGGATCGCGCATGGTCATCGCGCGCAAGGTTCTCGCCAGCGGTTCCGGCGTGTCCGGCGGCACCCGTGGCGCCCGATGCAGCCGCACCACCGCGGTTTCCGCCGCCGTGCCCGGGTATTCGCGGACGCCGGTGAGGCATTCCAGGAGAACGAGCCCCAGTGCGTACACGTCCGAAGGCGGGCCGGGCTGCTCGCCGAGCACCTGCTCCGGCGAGAGGTAGGCCGCTGTCCCGACGACCGCGCCGGTGTCGGTCACGCGGGTCGCGTCCACGATGCGCGCGACGCCGAAGTCGGCGATCCGCGGGCCGTCGTCGGACATGAGGATGTTGGCGGGCTTGAGATCCCGGTGCGTCACCTCGTGCGCGTGCACGTGGGCGAGCGCCTCGGCCAGCTGCGCGCCCAGCTCCACGACCTGGCCGGCGGGCAGCGGTCCGGAGCGCAGCCATTCGGACAGGTTCGGCCCCTGCACGCAGTCCATGACAAGGTACGCGTACCCCTCGTCGACCCCGGCGTCGACGAAACTCACCAGCCCGGGATGGCGCACCGCGCGCAGTGCCGCGATCTCCTGGTCCCGGCGGTGGCGGCCCAGTTCCACCGCTCCGGCGTGGAACAGCTTCACCGCGACCTCGGCACCGGTTTCGCGGTCCTCGGCCTGGTGCACGCAGGCCGTCGCGCCTTCGCCGATCCGCTCGCCCACCGCGTACCGGCCGGCCAGGACCAGCGGAGCGGGCCCGTACCGGCCCAGCGCGAACCGTCTCGCGGTGGTGGCCGCGTCCGAATCGCCGGTGCCGGTCATCTCCGATCGCCCTTCCCCCGGGGTAGCGGGGCCAATTTACTCGCCGTCGGGCGGAGGCCAAAGCGGAGCTGGTCAGGCTGGCGGAGGAGCCCGCCCGGCCGTTTCGCGAGTACAGTGGCAGCTGAGTACTACCGGCGCGCGCAATACTTGCGCGCGCCGAAGACGCTCGGGGCCGCGGCCGCCCGCAACCGGGCCGCCTGGAGGAGGTGCACCATGTCGGTGTCGGACGACGCCGTCGAGGCGCGCGCGCAAGGCTGGCGGACGCTGGCGGCGGTGCACGCGCGGATCGAAGACCGGCTGAATCGCGCGCTGGAAAGCGAGCACGAGCTGTCGGTGAGCGAGTACACGGTGCTCGACGTGCTCGGCCGCCAGGACGGCTTCCACCTGCGGATGAGCCAGCTGGCCAACGCGGTGGTGCTGAGCCAGTCGGCGACGACCCGGCTGGTCACGCGGCTGGAGGAGCGCGGCCTGCTGTCGCGGTACCTGTGCCAGGACGACCGGCGCGGCATCTACACCGAGGTCACCCCGTCCGGGCAGAAGCTGCTGGCCGCCGCCCGCCCGACGCACGACGCGGCGCTCTCCGCCGCGCTCGCCGAGGCGGAGGAACTTCCGGAGCTGGCCCCGTTGGTCACCGCACTGGGCGCGCTCACCTTCGCTGCCCAGTGAGCGGTCCGGGAGGGGCACCCTGATTTCCGCGGGGTTCCCCTCCCGGAACCGTCACGGGCGCAGGCGGTGCAGGTCTCGCGGGAAGAGCGTCGCCCCGCGCACATTGGCCGCGCCCAGCACTCGCGCGACCCATCGCTCCAGCCCGATCGCGAACCCGCCGTGCGGCGGCATTCCGTACGCGAACGCGTCGAGGTAGTCCGAGTACTGCCCGGCTTCCTCGCCGAGCACGGCCAGGTAGTCCGCGTACCGATGGAGCCGCTGGCCGCCGGTGACCAGTTCCAGGCCGCGGAAAAGCAGGTCGAAACTGTTCGACCGGGCCGGGTCCGCCGGGTCCGGCTGGGTGTAGAACGGCCGTTTCGCCATCGGGTATCCGGTCACGAACAGGAATTCCGACCCGTGTTCCCGCTCGGCCCACTCGCACAGCCACCGTTCGTGCGCGGGCGCGAGGTCCGGTTCGCCGCGCGGGTCCTCGCCGATGTTTCGCGCCAGAAGTTCTTGCGCCGCGGCGAAATCGATCGACGGAATCTCTTCCGGCACCACCGGCGCGTCCGGCCCGGCAGCGGCGGCCATCTCCGCCACGACGTCGCGCAGCACGGCCATGACGTCCCGGTGGTCGGAGATGAAGCCCAGTTCCGCGTCGAGACTCGTGTACTGAGCCAGATGTCGTGCGGTGTCGTGGGGTTCGGCCCGGAAGACCGGCCCCACCTCGTACACCCGCTCGAAGACTCCGACCATGGCCTGCTTGAAAAACTGCGGCGACTGCGCGAGACAAGCCGGACGGCCGAAGTAATCGAGCCGGAACACATTCGCTCCGGATTCCGTCGCGGTGGCGACGATCTTCGGCGTATGGATCTCAGTGAAGCCCTGGCCGTCCAGCACTCGCCGAAACGCCGCGACGCTGGCCGCGGCCACCTCGAATCGCCTACGCAGCACCGGATGCCGCAACGCGACCGCCGCGTTGTCCAGTACCACAGGCAAACCAGCGGCCACCTCAGGCCGATACAGTTCGAACGGCGGCCGTTTTTCCGGTGCGGACAGCACCTCCCAAAGAGGCTCCCGGAGCTCGACTCCTTGCGACGCCCGCGGATTGGCGACCACCTGCCCGGTGAGCCGCACAACGGTTTCCTCGGCAACATCCGGCGGCTCGGCGAAAACCGCTTGCGCGGTACCGGATCGGTCGCGGACGACCAGGAACGCCACGGATTTCAAGACGCGCCGGCGGTGCACCCAGCCGGCGATCGTCACGGTGGAGCCCACGCGGTCACGCAGGCAGGCCACCGGGGTGCGGGTACTCATTCCTTCTCCTGAGCGCACTCGGCGACCCCTTGGGGGTGCGGGCGAGAAGGGACACTCGCGGTGCCACCGCACCTTCGCCGCCCGGCGGGCGGCCTCGTTCTGGCCGGATGACGGCGGCCGGGCCGGCGGGGCATTTCCTCCCCGCACTCAGGAGTGTCTTCGCGCGGGGCCGCGACGCTGCCTTCTCACCGGCGGCAGCTCTCTGTCCCTCGCCGCGCCCCGCGCTACTCGTCTCCGTCAACGTGTTGCCCGCAACGGTAAAACACCGCCGCCACCCGCGTCGCCTGATTTACCGGACGCCCAGCAGATGCTCCAAGGCCAGCTGGTTGAGCCGGGTGAAGTGGTACCCGCGGCGGCCGGCTGCTTCGACATCGAAGTCGTCAGCGGCCAGATCGTCCAGAGTTTCGCCCTCGGACAGCGTCGGCGTGGCCAGCTCCGGGACCCGCGACGCGGCAAGCGCTTCGGCGACTTCCGGATCGGCCCGGAACGCGCGGGCTTTTTCGCGCAGGATCAGGTAGGTGCGCATGTTCGCCGCCGCGGAAACCCAGACGTCCTCGGGATCCTCGGTGCGCAGCGGTTTGTAGTCGAAGTGGCGCGGGCCGTCGTAGCCGCCGTGCTCCAGCAGGTCGACGAGGAAGAACGCGCTGGTGAGATCGCCGTGGCCGAAGATCAGGTCCTGGTCGTATTTCGGGCCGTGCTGGCCGTTGAGGTCGAGATGGAACAGCTTGCCCTGCCACAGCGCCTGCGCGATGCCGTGCACGAAGTTCAGCCCGGCCATCTGCTCGTGGCCGACCTCCGGGTTCAGCCCGAACAGTTCGGGCCGCTCCAGCTGCGAGATGAAGCCCAGCGCGTGGCCGATCGTCGGCAGGAGGATGTCGCCGCGCGGTTCGTTCGGCTTCGGCTCGAGCGCGAACCGGAGGTCGTAGCCCTGCGAAACGGCGTAGTCGGCGAGGACGTCGAGGCCTTCCTTGTACCGGGCGAGCGCGGCGCGGACGTCTTTCGCCGCGTCGGATTCCGCGCC
The DNA here is from genome assembly GCF_014174495.1 of Amycolatopsis echigonensis. Classification (GTDB taxonomy): domain Bacteria; phylum Actinomycetota; class Actinomycetes; order Mycobacteriales; family Pseudonocardiaceae; genus Amycolatopsis; species Amycolatopsis echigonensis. The sequence goes on along the minus strand of NZ_JACJHR010000025.1, from coordinate 12,916 downwards.
CTCGCGACCGCCCCACAGGACGTAGGTCTGCGCCCCGAGTTCCGCGGCGAGGTCGAGATTGCGCCGGACCTTGGTGAGCGCGTAACGCCGGATGTCGCGGTCGTTGCTGGTCAGGCCGCCGTCCTTGAAGACCGGGTGGCTGAACAGGTTCGTCGTCGCCATCGGCACGCGCAGGCCGGTGTCCGCCAGCGCCCGCTTGAACTTGGCGATCGCGGCGTCGCGGTCCGGTTCGGTGGCGAGGAGGTCGTCGTCGTGGAAGGTGACGCCGTACGCGCCCAGGTCCGCCAGCCGGTGCACGCTCTCGACCGGGTCGAGCGGCGGGCGGGTGGCGACGCCGAACGGGTCGGCCGCGGGCCAGCCGACGGTCCACAACCCGAATGAGAATTTGTCTTCCGGCACGGGGGCGTAGTCGGCCATGCCCGTCCTTTCATTTAGTTCACGATGTAGACTAAATACTGCGCCGCGGCCGCCCCGGCCGTCAAGAGCGGAGGTGGACATGGAGCCGGTCCGGCACGAAGCGATGCGGGCGCGGAACCTCGAGCTGGTGCTCGGCGAGATCAGCCGCGGCGGCCCGCTCACCCGCGCCGCGCTGGCGGAGCTGACCGGGCTGACCAAGTCGACTGTGTCCACTTTGGTCGGCTCGCTGGTGGACGCGGGGTTCCTGGCGGAGACCGCTGCCGTGCGAGCGGGGGAGCGCGGCCGGCCCGGCGTCGAGGTGTCGCTGAGCGGCGCGCGGATGGCGTCGCTGGGGCTCGAGGTCAATGTGGACTATCTCGCCGCGTGCCTTCTCGATCTGACCGGCGCGGTCCGCCGGTCGGTCCGAATCGAACGCGACAACCGGGGCGCGCCGGCGGAAACCGTGCTGGACGCGGTACGGGAGTTGGCTTCCGCGGAGTTGGCTGAGGCGCGCGGGCTGGGTTTGACGGTCGCTGGCGCGGTGCTCGCGGTGTCCGGTCCGGTGCGGGACGGCGTGGTGCTGAGCGCGCCGAACCTCGGCTGGCGGAACGTGCCCGTTTCGCTGGACCTGCCGGTCCCGGTCTCAGTGGACAACGAAGCGAATCTCGGCGCGCTCGGCGAGCTGTGGTTCGGTGCCGGGGCGGCGGATTTCCTTTATGTGTCAGGCGAGATCGGCATCGGCGCGGGACTGGTCGTGGACTCGCGGTTGTTCCGCGGCACCGGCGGGGAACTGGGGCACGTGCTGGTTTCCCCGTCCGGCCCGTCCTGCCGCTGCGGCGCCGCGGGCTGCCTGGAGACCTACGCCGGACAGGAAGCGATGCTGACCGCGGCCGGAGTATCCACAGTGGACGCACTCTCCGCGGCCTTGGCCGAAGCGGACGACGCGGCGTTGTCGGCCGTCTCGGCGGCGGGGGAGGCTTTGGGGCTGGCGCTGGCGTCGGCGGTCAATCTGGTGGATGTGGACCGCGTGGTGCTCGGCGGCGTGTTCGGCCCGTTGTTTCCCTGGCTGGCCCCCGCCGCGGAGGCGGTGCTGCGGGCGAGGTTGACCGGCCTGCGCGGTTCGGTGCCGGTGCTGAGCCCGTCCGCCCTCGGCGATTCCGCCGCGACACTCGGCGCCGCGGGCCGCACGATCCACGGCGTTTTGGCTGATCCGGGGCCGTTCCTCGCTCGTTAGCCCAGGTTGTCGGCGAGCAGGGCCACGACGTCGCGCCAGGCCCGCTCGGCGTGCACCGGGTGGTAGCCGACGCCGGGGAGAAGCCTCTGCTCCGGGCCGACCGGCGGGTGGTGGAAGGCGTGCAGGGCGCCGCCGTAGACCGTGAGACGCCAATCGACGCCCGCGGCCTGCATCTCGGCGGCGAACGCGTCCCGTTGCGCGGCCGGCATGATCGGGTCCTCGGAGCCGACGCCCGCCCACACCGGGCAGCGGATGTTCGCGGCCTCGCCGGGACGCCCGGTGACCAGCCCGTTGATCGTGCCGATCGCGCGCAGGTCCACGCCCGCGCGGCCGAGTTCCAGCACGACCGCGCCGCCGGTGCCGTAGCCGATCCCGGCGATCCGGCTGGGGTCGGTCCGCGGTTCGGCGAGCAGCACGCCGAGCGCCGCGCGGCCGATTTCGCGCATCCGGTCGGGGTCGTCGAGCAGCGGAAGGCAGCGCGCCAGCATCTCGTCGGGATCGCTGAACCAGCGGCCGCCGTGGATGTCGAAGGCGAGGGCGACGTAGCCCAGTTCAGCGAGCGCATCGGCCCGTGCGCGTTGGAAGTCGTTCAGGCCGGTGCCTTCGGGTCCGATCAGGACCGCGGGCCGCCGATCAGTGCCCGCCGGGACGGCGAGGCGCCCGACCATGGTGAGGCCGTCGGCCGGGTATTCGACGGTGCGCGTCGTGACGGTCTCCATGGGAGCCAACCGTAATGAGCGCCGAGGCCCGGCGGAGTGCTGTTCACCGTCGGCGGACACGTCCGTTCAGGTGATGCTCTCGCGGTGGTCCGGAAATCATGTTAGGAAAGCTTCCTAACTAAAGGAGGGTCCGGATGCGCAAGACGACGGTGCTCGCGGCGGCCGCGCTCGCGGTGGCCGGGGCGGTGCCCGCGGTCGCGATGGCGGGCGACGGCCCGGTCGCGGACTCCAGCGGCTGGCAGCCGAAAGCGCGCAACATCGTCTACATCCAGGGCGACGGGATGGGCGCGGCGCAGCGGGAATTCGTCCGGCTCGCGACGACCGGCCGGGCGGGCGACCTGGTCATGAACCGGCTCCCGGTCACCGGCCTGGTGCACACCGACCCCGGCGACCCGGAAGCACTCGTCACCGACTCGGCCGCGGCGGCGACCGCACTGGCCACCGGGCACAAGACCCGCAACGGCGCGGTCGGGCAGGACGCGCAAGGCCGCCGTTTGCCGACCATCCTCGAGCAGGCGAAACGCGCCGGTAAGTCGACCGGTCTGGTCACGACCGCGCAGGTCACCGGTGCGTCGCCGGCCGCGTTCGCGTCGCACGTGCCTTCACGGGACCTGCAGAGCGACATCGCGAAGCAGTACCTCGCCGAAAGCCGTCCGGAAGTCCTCCTCGGCGGCGGCGAGGACTGGTGGCTGCCGAAGGGCGATCCGGGAGCGTGGCCGGACAAGCCGGGCGAGGAAAGCCGCAGCACGCACGGCAACCTCATCGAGCAAGCGAAACGGTCCGGCTACACCTACGTGCGGAACGCCAGCGAACTCGCCGCGACGCGGGCACCGCGGCTGCTCGGGTTGTTCGCCAACGAGGACATGGTCGACTACGGCCCGGACGGCAAGGGCGCGTACCAGCCGAAGGTCGCCCTGCCGGTGATGGCGAAGAAGGCGCTCGACACGCTTTCCGCCAACCCGCGCGGTTTCTTCCTGTTCCTGGAAGAAGAAGGCATCGACGGAATGGCCCACGAGAACAACGCGCACGGCGTTCTCGACGCGGGCCGGGCGCTCGACTCGGCCGTCGCCGAAGTGCTTCGCTTCACCCGCTCGCACCCCGACACGCTGGTGATCATCGGCGGTGACCACGAGACGGGCGGACTGGCCATTGAGGACACTGACGGTGCCCCCGAGGGCAAGGAAGACGGTCCGTTTCCCGTTCCTGGCACCAAACTTTCGCTGACCGTCGACTGGACGACCGGCGACCACAGCGGCGTTCCGACCCCGGTCACCGCGACCGGCCCCGGCTCGGACCTGCTTGACGGGACGCTCGACAACACCGACGTCTACCGCGCGATGGTGTCCGCCGCCCGCCTGTGAATGGCCGTGCCGGTTCTAGTCGGGATCGCCACTCACGAGGCCAGATTCGTGATGTCGTGCGCTACCCGCGTCAGGACTCGTTTTCCGCGACCCGGGCGAGCTGAGCCGTGACAGTGCCCCAGCCGTCCGCGAATCCGAGGTCGGCGTGCCGTTCCCGTGCGGCCGGGTCTCCGTGCCGCACGACGACGCGGTAGTCGGTGTCGTCCGGATGGTCGCGAAGGACGATCTCCGCCGTCATCGCGACCGGCTGCGGATTCGCGGGCCGCCACGTGCTGTCGAGCGCGTTCGTGAAAACAATCCGCTCATAGTCCTCGACCACCAGGAAACACGCGTCGAGATGCGGGACGAAGGTGCGGCCGTCCTCGCTCATCCTCGTGACGAACGCACCCCCGGCGCGCACGTCCAGTTCCTCGACGCGGCACCGCAGCGGGGCCGGAATCCACCACCGGGCGAGGCTGGCCGGGTCGGTCCAGGCGTCCCAGACGCGCTTGCGCGGCGCGCGGATGACGCGGTCGAGACCGAGATCGAGATCGGGGTTCACGGCTGGTCCTCCTGGCTGGTGACGAACTGTTCGAGGCGGTCAGTGCGCTCGGCCCAGACGCGCCGCTGTTCGGCGAGCCAGTCCTCGACGAGCGCGAAGCGGTCCCGATTGAGGACGCACGTCCGCACCCGCCCGGACTTCACGGTGCGGATCAACCCGTGCGATTCGAGCATCCGCACGTGCTTCATGAAGGACGGCAAGGTCATCGGCGCGTCGCCCGCCAGCTCCCCGACGCTCGCCGGACCCTGCCCGAGCCGCCGCACGACAGCCCTCCGGGTCGGATCGGCGAGGGCGGCGAACACCCCGTCGAGCGCGGTCGAATACTGAGCCATGAGGCTAAGTATTGCGAGCGAGGATGGTGAGCGCAAGGGCTAAGTGTTCAGGGCGGGCCGTGCCGCGTGGGAAAGCACGGTATTCGGGCAGGGCAGCGAAAAGCGTTCACCAGACGGCGATCGAAGCGTCTCCGGGGCCTGCTCGGCTGCTGGACTCGCGTCCCTAAGCCGTGCCCAAGGCAGCCCCAATCAGGCCGATCCGCGCCGCGGCTCAGCGAAAAGAAGTGGCAACCGAGGGAGTCGAACCCTGCGCGGCTTGTGAAGGCGGCGCTCCTGACCGGCCCTGACCCTTCGGCGGGCGACGGCTGCCATGTCCTCTGAGTACCCGTTTCAACGCCGGCCCCAGCATCCGAATTCCCGCTTCACCCGAACGGGCGGGGCTGGCAGGCTGGGCGCATGGACGATCTTCTCCTCCGCCGCGTCCGGGTCGGGTTGCGGGGTCCGCTCGCTGACGTCCGGGTGCGCGACGGCGTCGTGTCGGCTGTCGAGGAACCGGGCGCTGGCACCGGGTTCGCGGCGCGGGTGCTCGACGGGCATGGCGGCACGCTCCTGCCCGGCCTGGTCGACGCGCACGCGCATCTCGTTCAGTGGGCCGGTTTCCGCAGGCGCATCCCGCTGGACGGGGCGACGTCCGCGGTGGGCGCGGTCGAGTTGCTGATGGAGAAGCTGCTCGACGCTCCGGCGGAGGACCTCGTCGTGGGAGTCGGGTTCCGGGACGGGCTGTGGCCGGATCGGCCGCACAAGGATCTGCTGCAGCGCGCGCTTCCGGGCCGCGCGGTGGCGTTGTTCAGCGCGGATCTGCATACGTTGTGGCTCAGCCCGGCCGCGTTGAAGCTGATCGGCCGCGAGCATCCGACCGGCGTCCTGCTCGAGAACGACTGCATGAGCGCGACGGCGGCGTTGCCGTCCGCGCCGGTCGAGGTTCAGGACGGCTGGGTCGCCGAAGCGCTGGCCGCCGCGGCGAAACGGGGCGTGACGGCGGTGGTCGACTACGAATACGCGGACACGGTCGCGGATTGGACCCGGCGGGCAGCCGCGGCAAGGCCCGCGACGCGGGTTTCCTGTGTGATCGCCCGGTATTTGCTGGACGAGACCATCCAAAGAGGACACCGCACCGGTGACGTTCTGGCGGCGGGCGAAGGGCTGCTCACGGTCGGCCCGTTCAAGCTGTTCGTCGACGGCTCGCTCAACACCCGCACCGCTTATTGCCACGAGCCGTACCCGGGGTCCGGCGAGAAGGGTCTGCTGGAGCTGCCGCCGGAGGAACTGGTGCCGTTGATGCGCCGCGCGCACGAGCACGGCCTGACCCCGGCGGTGCACGCGATCGGCGACCACGCCAACACCATCGCGCTGGACGCGTTCGCCGAGGTCGGCTGTCCGGGCCGGATCGAGCACGCGCAGCTGGTGCGGCCCGAGGACGTGCCGAGGTTCGCCGCGCTCGGGCTGGTCGCGAGTGTGCAGCCCGCGCACCAGCCCGACGACCGCGACGTCGCCGACCGGCATTGGCCCGGCCGCACCGATCGCGCGTACGCCTACCGCACGCTGCTGGAATCCGGTGCCCGGCTGGAATTCGGCTCGGACGCGCCGGTCGCGCCGCTCGACCCGTGGGACGGGATCGCCGCCGCGGTCGGGCGGACGGACGACGAGCGGCCCCCGTGGCATCCGGAGCAGGCTATTCCGCTCGAGGACGCGCTGGCGGCGTCGTCGGGCGGCCGCCGCGGCGTCCAGGTCGGCGACGTGGCCGATCTGGTGCTGACGGCGGCCGACCCGAGCGGACTGTCGGCACGGGAACTGCGGGAAATGCCGGTGTCCGCGACGATCGTGGCGGGAAGGCCGACGTACTTGTCGTAGCGAAGGTCGAACGGCGCGGGCGGTGGCCTACACCCGGGTGGTCGCGCTCGGCGGCATGGTGCTCACCGCCGTGCTGTACCTGTGCGTCACTTGCCGTGCGGGTCCGCGGCGTTGAGCGTCGCCACCACGTGGTGGTAGTCGCCCCGGGCCTCGCCGTGGCGGAGGAACTTGACGTTCTCGACCTGGATCTCGGTGGCGTCCGGCTGCGTTTCGAGCAACTCCATGACCTCGCTGACGAAGGCGTCCAGCGGCATCGCGAACTCGCTTTCCTCCTGACCGGGCAGGAGCGCGGTGCGCACGGACGGCGGCTCCAGTTCGACGACCTTCACCGAGGTGTCGGCCAGTTGCAGGCGCAGCGATTCGCTGAGCATGTGGATGGCGGCCTTGGACGCGTTGTAGCTCGGCGTGGCTTTCAGCGGCGCGAAGGCGAGGCCGGACGAGACGGTGAGGATGGTGGCGTCCGGGCGGGTCTGCAGGTGCTCGACGAACGCGGCGATGAGCCGGATCGGGCCGAGGACGTTGGTGGTCACGGTCGCTTCCGCGCTGTCCACAAAGGACTCGGGGCGGTGCCAGTCCTCGACGCGCATGATGCCCGCCATCGGGACGAGCACGTTCAGGTCCGGATGCTTCGCGAGCACCTCCTTGGCCGCGGCAGCGATGCTCGCCGGGTCGGTGGTGTCGATCCGCACGGTGTCGAGGCCGGGGTTCTCGGCGGCGATCCGCGCGAGCAGTTCGGTGCGCCGCCCGCCGACGATGACGGTGTTGCCCTTCGCCTGCAGTTCGCGGGCGAGGGCGAGGCCGATGCCGCTGGTCGAGCCGGGGATGAAGACGGTGTTTCCGGTGATGTTCATGCCACTGAGTTTCGGCGGATCGAAGCGGCGGCGGCAGAGACCGCATATCGGGGGATCGGCGATCCCTGGCTGACGCGCCGGACCGGCCGGATACTGAAGACATGGATCGAGCTGAGCTGGCGGTTTTCCTCCGCAGCCGTCGCGAGGGATTGCGGCCCGAGGACGTCGGGCTGCCCGCGGGCGCGCGGCGGCGGGCGGCCGGGCTGCGGCGGGAGGAGGTCGCGGCGCTGGCGGCGATGTCCACCGACTACTACACCCGGCTGGAGCAGCAGCGCGGACCGCAGCCGAGCGAGCAGATGCTGGCCGCGCTGGCCAGGGCGTTGCGGCTGACCGACGACGAGCGGGACTACCTGTTCCACCTCGCGGGCCGTAACGCGCCGTCGCCGGTGGTCGCGGCGACGCACGTCGCTCCGGCGCTGCTGCGGGTGCTCGACCGGCTGTCGGACACGCCCGCGCTCATCCTCTCGAACCTCGGCGAGGTGCTGGTGCAAAACCGGCTCGCGGAGGCGTTGTACGGCGACCGCTCTCAGTACACCGGACTGGCGCGCAGCGAGATCTACCGGTGGTTCACCGACCCGGACGAGCGGCTCGTCTACCCCGCGCACGACCGGGACCGGCAGAGCCGGGCGCTGGTGGCGAACCTGCGAGTGGTGCACGGGTCGATGGGCCCGCGTTCGCGCGCGGGCGAGCTGGTCCGCGCGCTGACCCGGGAGAGCCCCGAGTTCGCGCGGCTGTGGGAAGAACACCAGGTGGCCAAACGGTTCGAGGACCACAAGGTGCTTGTGCATCCGCAGGTGGGGGAGATCGAGGTGGACTGCCAGGTGCTGTTCACCGAGGACCAGTCGCAGGCGTTGCTGGTGCTGACCGCTCCGCCGCGCAGCGAGGCGTTCGAGAAGATCCAGCTGCTGGGCGTGCTGGGGAACGAGCAGTTCGCCGGGTAGCCCGGGTCTCGTGAGCGGCAATCCCGGTTAGAACCGGGATTGCCGCTCACGAGACCTCAGCGCGGAAGCGGGCCGGTGTACGCGTCGCGGGCCTTCTCGACGGCTGGCAGATGCTCGTCGGTCCATTCGGCGAGCGCGGCGAAGACCGGCGACAGGCTCCGGCCGAGTTCGGTGATCTCGTACTCCACGCGGGGCGGCACCTCGGCGTAGTAGTGCCGCTGGACGAGGCCGTCGCGTTCGAGCTGGCGGAGCCGCTGCGTGAGAACCTTCCCGGTCGCGCCGAGCCGCCGCTCCAGGTCGACGAAGCGCACCGGCCCGGACTGGTTGAGCGTCCACAGGATCGGGGTCGTCCACCGGCTGAACAGCAGGTCGACGGCCGGGCTGATCCGGCACGCGGCGAGCGGATCGGCCCCGGGCTGCGCGGTCGTGGTCATGCGGCTCCAATACTTTCCCTGGGGAACCTACTGTACGGCGGCTTTTAGCCTCGCTGTGTCGCTTTCGACCGCTAGCTGAGGAGCAAATCTTGATCGTCGTCACTGGTGCCACGGGCAACGTCGGCCGCCTGCTGGTCGAATCCCTGACCGAATCCGGCCACGCCGTGACCGCCGTCTCCCGTGGGTTGACGTCCCCGCCGCCCTCGCGGCCCGGGGTCACCCCGATGGTCGCGGATCTGGCTGACGCGGGCAGCCTGGTCCCGGCGTTGAAGGGCGCGGAGGCACTGTTTCTGCTGGTCTCCGGCGCGGGAGCGCACGTCGACGGGGAAGCCGTCCTGCGGGCCGTGGCCGACGCCGGCGTCTCGCGGGTTGTCCTGCAGTCGTCACAGGCCGTGGGAACCCGGCCGGACGCGGTTTCGCACGGGCCGCTCGCCGCGTTGGAAGAAACGGTGCGGTCGTCCGGTCTGGAATGGACGGTTCTTCGTCCCGGTGGATTCACGACCAACGCCTTCGCCTGGATCCCGTCGATTCGGGCGCAGCGCAAGGTTTTGTCGCCGTTCGGCGATGTCGCGCTCCCGGCGGTGGATCCGCTCGACATCGCTGAAGTCGCTGCGGCCGCCCTGACTGGATCGGGTCACGTGGGCCAGACTTATGTCCTCACCGGACCGGAGGCGACGAGCCCGCGGCAGCGCGCGGAAATCCTCGGTGCCGCGCTCGGCGAGCCGCTGGAGTTCGTCGAACTCAGCCGTGAGCAGGCACGCGGACAAATGCTGCGGCAGATGCCGGAACCGGTCGCCGACGGAACGCTCGACATCCTCGGCCAGCCGCTTCCGGCGGAACTGCGGATCAGTTCCGATGTCGAGAAGGTGCTGGGCCGTCCGGCGACTTCCTTCGCGTCGTGGGCGAGCCGGAGCGTAGACGCGTTCCGGTGATCAGAAGTCGCGCGAGTGCAGGAGGGACCGCACGCGGAGTTGCCGGCGGGGTTCGTGGCGGCGGAGCCCGTCGACAATTACGGCGACCCCGATCCACGTCGCCCCGGCGTCCGCGACCAGGGCTTGTGCGGCGAAGGCCTGGCCTCCGGTGTCGATCCAGTCGTCCACCAGCAGCGCGCGGTCGCCCGCTTGGAGCAGGCGGCGGCTGAAGCCGAGACGCAGGTGCCGGTCCTGGTAGTCCGGCGGCGAGGTGCGCTGGAGCCATCGGTCGGAATCGCTGGCCGGGTACCGGTTTTTGCGCACCTCGACGAAGCCCGCGCCGAGTTCCACCGCGACCAGCGGACCGAGCAGCGACCCGCGGGATTCGGGGCCCAGCACGACATTCGGCTGGTCGTCGGCGAACAACCCGGCGAGCGCCGGACCCAGTTCGCGCAGCAGTTCGGGCGAACGCCACCATCCCGTCGGGTCGGGGTAACGGTGGCGGTCGGTCCGGTCCCCGAGCACGACGGTGGCTTCGCGGATCCGGTCCGCCACAGTGCTCGTGCGCATGCGCCGATGGTCTCAGCGGCGCGGACGCGAGGCGAGCGAATTACGGTTTCCGCGCGGCTCCGGCCAGGATCACCGAATGCGCCGGCGTCGGGAACTCCACCTGCGGCGCGCCTTCGCCGGACTCCTCCGGATGCCACGACGGCGTCCAGGTGAGCCCCGGTTCCAGCATCTCGAACGACCCGAACAGCGACTGGATCTCCTCGCGCGACCGCCAGATCACCGGGCTGCTCGACCGGTCGTACAGCTGCTTCAGCTCGACCAGCCCGGCGTCCACGTCGGAGGGGACGCCCTGGTCGGTGATGTGCGAGAGGGCGAGAAACGAGCCGGGGGCAAGGAGATCGCGGTACTGCGCGACGATGGACGGGCCGAGGTCTTCGGTGCTGCCGCTGTCTTCGGCGGGCGGCTGCTGGACGTGCAGCACCGCGATCAGCAGCAACGCGAGCGGTTTTTCGACGTCGATCACGCCGGTCGCGGCGATCTGCTCCCACAGTCGCTTCGGATCGCGCATGTCGGCGTGGATCACCGCGTGCCGGTCGAGGTCGCCCGACTCGCGCAGCAGGGTTTCCGAATGCGCGACGGCGACCGGTTCGTAGTCGACGTAGCAGACATGGGCCTCGCCCGGCGCGAGCTCGTCGGCGACCTGGTGCGCGTGGCCCATGGTCGGCACGCCGGAGCCGAGGTCGACGAACTGCCGCACGCCCTTTTTCACCAGATGCCGCACGAGCCGGTGCAGGAACAGCCGGTTGGCCTTCGCGATCGGGCGGATCAGCGGGAACTCGCGGATCACCTCGTCGGCGAACTCCCGGTCGATCGTCCAGTTGGTCGTGCCGCCGAGGTAGTAGTCGTACACCCGCGCGACGCTCGGGTGGTCGAGATCGACCCCGGGAGGCGGGAAGGGTTCGTCGGCCACCGGTGGCTTTTCCTTTCGTCCGGTACTGCGGTCAGCGGGCGGGCGTCGCGCAGCGGCTCGCCCATTCTTTGAGGTATTGCAGGGACTGGTCGCGCGAAAGCGTGGCGGCGAGCTGGGCTTCCCAGGACTCCTCGTAGGAGGCGAACTCGTCCTGGCTCTCCGGCACGGTGATGAGCTTGACTTTGCTTTCCTGGTAAGCGAAATCGAGGAGGTCGGGCTGGGCGAAGCGGAGGATGGTGAAATCCTCGTCCGGGTACGCGGCCGCGTCGCGCGGGAGGATCCGGACCTCGGCGGTGGGATGCGTTTCGACGATGCGGATCATGTGTTCGAGCTGGTCAGTGGCGATGCTGGCCTTGGTGCCGTAGACGAGTTTTTCGACGCAGCTGTACTCCAGCATGAAGACCGCGCGCGGACCCGGGCAGGCGTCGAAAAGCCGTTGCCGCGCCTTGCGTTCGGCGACGCGGTCGGTGACCCGCTCCTGGCGGCTGGCTTGGAACTGCGCGAGCATGTAGTACTCCGATTGGAGCAGTCCCGGGATGCGATTCCCGGTCCAGCTCAGGATTTCCGTCGCCGCTTGCTCCCGTTCCAGGATCTCGCGGAACCAGTGCGGAGTGATCATCCTCCGCTCGGCGCGGCGTGCGGAAGGATCGTTGGCCTGGTTGAGTTCCCGCAGCTGATCTGCGTCGGCGTGCGGGATGTCCAGCACCTCGATGATCCGCTCGAGGTCGTCGGGGCGGGTGCCCGCCTTGCCGGATTCGATTTTCTGGACCTTGGGCTGTTTGCAGCCGATCCCGTCGGCGAGCTCGACCTGGGTCAGCCCGCGCGCGGTGCGCCACGCGAGGATCCGGGAGCCCAGCCGGGAACGCTGGGTCCGCAGGGAGGGCGGCGGCTGCCGGATCGGCGTGGTCACCAGGGGCTCCGTCATTTCGTCCAGGGGCCGATGCGAACCTCCGATAGTAATGCGCCGACCCGGCGGACAATACTCCGGGTCGGCGTCTTTTTTCGCAAGGATCGCTGGCGCCGGACGGCGGTTTCGGTGCGACGATTTCGCGGTCGCGCCTGGTCAGCCGTCGAATTCCCCGCGCCGCACGGCCTCGACGAAACGCGCCCACTCGCCCCGGTCGAAGACCAGGACGGGAGAGCTGTCGGTCTTGCTGTCCCGCACCCCGACAAGCCCGTGAGCAGCCAGGTTGACCTCGACGCAGTTACCGGAATTCGGCCCGCAGGCGGAGGGTTTCCGCCAGCCGTGGTCCGGGAAGCCCACTGCCGGGCGGGTCGGGTGCGCGTGCTCGTGCGGGTCGTAGGTGTCCACTGCAACCCCTCGTTTTCTCGGTTTCGGCCGATGAATGGAATATTCCGCGCAGTACGGAATGTGTTCGGAATATTCCTAAGGGTAGTGGGAGGGTGGGGCACACGCGCTCTGCGTTGGGGAATTCACCTGAATGGACACTTCTCGTGCATTGGGCAGTGCTTGCGCACGTGCAATTTCGCATTGTTGGTGCGGATTCCGTTGTTGGGGTGGGTGGGTGTTGCTTTTTTCGTGGTTTTTTGAGGCGTGGAAGGGTTGGGGTGCCTGCGCTTGATGACACCTGTGGAGCGGCTGACCGGCCGGGCTGGTCCAGTGGAGTTTCCGCTTGCGCCGCTTGGTGATCCGGCGGCCGGGCGCGGTGGAGCGGATGGCCTGCGGGTGTGGGGTGGGTCGGGGCTCGGCGGCTCCGCTGCTTCGCTGCTTCGCGACTGAGTGCTGCGGGCTCGGACACCGTCGGCGGGTTGCGGCGCTGCAGATGGGAGCGACGCTTCTCCGAGCCGAGCCGAGCCGAGCCGAGCCGAGCCGAGCCGAGCCGAGCCGAGCCGAGCCGAGCCGA
>NZ_JACJHR010000249.1 GCF_014174495.1 Amycolatopsis echigonensis | reverse complement strand
ACTGTCCAGCAGGACCAAACGGGACAGTTCAAGCGATTCCTCGTTGGGCACCAGGGTGGGGAACGGGTTGGTGAGGACCTGGTTGCTCATTGGGATGCCCAGGGCGACAACGCCCACCAATTGCGGTTCATACGCGTGCAGGTCGAACAGCCCGAAGCGGTACTTCGTGGCTGGCCAAGCGGCCGAGTAGTGATGACGCAGGCAGAACTCCTCAGCCGCCTTGCTGTCCAGTTCGGACACTTCATAGCGGTTGGGGTTGAACGCGGGTCCTGCTGCTGTGCGCCAGCGGTTGGCGCCGTTGCGCCACCGCTGGGTATAGCTGGCGGTGGACATGGTTTAGTAGTCCCTCCCTTCGAGGGGTGACAGGGGTTGCGATATCGCCCCTTTTGCTGGTGCTTGGGGTTTGCTGGGCGAGTTGCTGTCACGTCGCGGCTAGCGGTCCCGCGGACTGGTCCTGGGCCCAGGGCCCGAGCACGGCGGTCGGTGCCTGCGCGCGACGGCGGCGTTCGCGGCGCGCGGCCTGGAGAAGGTCGAGCACGCGCTGGCCTTTGACCTCTGCCTGTTCCCGCAGTGCCGCCGGGCACTGATCGGGGATCGTGACGAGCTCGGCCCGGAGGTCGACCTCGATGGTGATGCGGCGGACCAGGGCGCCCATGCCCTGCTTGCGGACGAACAGCCGCGTGCGGGCCTGCACGCGGTGATCGATCGGTGCCAGCAGGACGTACTCGTTGCGCCACGAGTAATCCGCGACGTTCGGCGAGAGCCGGACGCCCGCGGGCTGGGTCTTGCCGACCGGCACGGTCT
>NZ_JACJHR010000248.1 GCF_014174495.1 Amycolatopsis echigonensis | reverse complement strand
AGTACAAGGTGTACGACAACGCACGCACGGTGCTGCGCCCGAAGAGCCCGCTCAACGAGATGTACGTCGAAATCGACCCCGGCGGGCCGCCGGGGAAGGAAATCCCGCAGGACGGGACGCTCCCGGCGAGCCACTCGCAGCGGCCGATCCAGGTCGACGAGGTGCTCGGGCACCTGGACGACAACACGCTGAACGCACTGACGTCCTTGGTCAACGAGTCCGACGCGGCCCTGGCCCACGCACCGCAGTCGCTCGCGAGCGGCCTCTCGGCGACCGACCAGGTCGCGACCGACCTCAAGCCAGTCGTGACGGCGCTGCAGACCCGCAAGGACACACTGGCGAAGCTGGTGACCGCACTCGCCCAGATCTCCAAGTCCGTCGGCGGGAACGACGCGCGGCTGTCGTCACTGGCCAAGAGCCTGCAGGAGACGCTCGGAGCCGCCGGCGCGCAGAGTGGCCCGCTCAACGCGTCGCTTGCGCAGCTGCCCGACCTCACCCGTCAGCTCGACGAGGCGACGAGCAGCGTGGTCGGGCTGAGCGACCAGCTCGATCCGACACTGGAAAACCTGCGCAAGGCCTCGGGTGAGCTGCCCGATTCCCTGTCGAAGCTGACGAAAGCCGTGGACCAGGCCGGCAACACAGTGGACCAGGCGGCCCCGGTCGTGGCGAAGGCCAAGCCCGTCGTCGACGACCTGCGCCCGCTCGTCGGCGACCTCAACGGGACGCTGCCGGACCTGCACGAGATCACCGGCCGGCTCAACCCGATCACGGCGGCCGTCCTGCCGTACCTGAACGACCTCTCGGCCTTCGTCTACCAGACGAATTCCCTGACCAGCCTGCACGACGCCAACGGAGGGATCCTGCGCGGCCTGCTCGA
>NZ_JACJHR010000247.1 GCF_014174495.1 Amycolatopsis echigonensis | reverse complement strand
GCGGCGGATGCGCTCGGCGGTCGGCGGGTGGGTGCTGAACAGCGCCGCCACCCCGTCGTCGCTGAGCGGGTGAGCGATCATGAGGTGGGCGTAGGCGGCGTGTGGAGCGTCGGCGGGCAGCGGCAGCTGCCGTGTCCACTGGTCGATCTTCTGCAGGGCGCTGGCCAGGGCGAGCGGGTCGCCGGAGAGGTCCGCGCCGTCGGCGTCGGCTTGGTATTCGCGGCTGCGGCTGATGGCGAGCTGGAGCAGCCCGGCCGCTACGGGGGCGAGGACAAGCATCAGCAGCGCGGCCAGCGGGTGGGGTGCGTCGTCGTCCTCGGTGGATGATCCGATGGGCAGGAACAGGGCGAGGTTGGCCAGGCTGGTGAGGATCCCGGCCAGGGCGGCGGCGACGCTGGAGGTGAGGATGTCCCGGTTGTACACGTGGGACAGTTCGTGGCCCAGGACCGCGCGCAGCTCGCGTGGGGTGAGCAGACGCAGGATGCCGTCGGTAACGCAGACCGCGGCGTGGCGGGGACTGCGGCCGGTGGCGAACGCGTTGGGCTGGGCGATGGGGCTGACATACAGCCGCGGCATCGGCTGGCCGGCACTGGTGGCCAGCTCGCGCACCATCGCATGCAGCTCGGGTGCCTGCGCTTCGTTGACCGGGCGGGCGGCCATGGCGTGCAACGCGATCGTGTCGGAGTAGAAGTAGGCGGCCCCGTTCATCACCAGCGACAGCACGGTGGCCACGATGAGTCCGGTGCTGCCGCCGAGCGCGTAGCCGATGGTGAGGATGAGCGCGGTGAGCACACCGAGCAGCAGCGCGGTCTTGAGCGCGTTGGTGTAGCGCCGCACCATGAGGATTCACCTCCCGTTGTCGTCTGGTGTTGTGGGTTATGACCCGGTGCCGGCGGCTACTCGGTCGG
>NZ_JACJHR010000246.1 GCF_014174495.1 Amycolatopsis echigonensis | reverse complement strand
GTCGGAGTGGACGACGACATCGTGCGGGTCGCGCAGCGCGATCGCGTTCCGCAGCGCGCTGACGGCGAGTGAGGCCCGCATGTGCGAGGCGATGGAGTATCCGACGATCTTGTTGGAGTAGCAATCCTTGACCGCACACAAGTACAGCTTGCCCTCACCGGTGGAGTGCTCGGTGATATCGGTCAGCCACTTGGTATTCGGTGCATCAGCGGTGAAATCCCGGCGGACCAGGTCGTCGTGCACCGGCGGCCCCGCCTTACGGGAACGGCCTTTCGTCTTGGCATGCAGGGAGAAGATCTGCTGCATGGAGCAGATCCGCCACACCCGGTTCTCCGAGGCGGTGAAACCCCGGCGAGCGAGCTCGTCGGCGATGAACCGGTACCCGTCGGCCGGGTCGTCGGCATGAATCTCGAGGGCGGCGTTGATCAGCTGCGCGTCGTCCCAGTCCCGCTGCGAGAACGGGGCTGCGCACCATTGGTAGTAGGCCTGCCGGGAGATACCCAGCACCCTGCACGTCACCGCGACCGGCACCCTGATCGGGGCGCCGGCCGCGGCCAGTTCACGGACGAGCGGGAAGGCTATTTTCCCGGCAGGTGGCCCTGCGCCAGGTAAGCCGCAGCCTTGCGCAGGACCTCGTTCTCCTGCTCTAGCAGCCGGTTGCGCTTGCGCAACTCCCGCAGCTCAGCGGACTCGTCGCGGGTCACACCGGGCCGGGCGCCGTCTTCGACGTCGGCGGCGCGCAGCCAGTTGGCCAGGCACGATTCGGAGATCCCGAAGTCCTTGGCGACCTGCTTCAACGGGGCCTCGCCGCGGCGGGCCACCGCGATCACGTCGTCGCGGAACTCACGGGGGTAGGGCTTGGGCACGGTGACATCCTTCCAGGCGAGGCCGGAGCCTCACAGGTGAGGTGTCAACCAGACCCTGGGCAGACCC
>NZ_JACJHR010000245.1 GCF_014174495.1 Amycolatopsis echigonensis | reverse complement strand
GTTGTCGTGGCGTGGGTGGAGCAGTCTGGGCGGTGTTCGTGGCGGGTTCGTTATCGCCGGGCGGGTGGTGGTGTTGGTTCGGTGTCGGGGTTTGGGTCGTTGCGGGCTGCGGTCGGGTACGCGGGGGATATGGAGTCTGATCAGCGTCGCAGGGTGTGGGTCGATCCTGCGGAGGGCCGGGTTCTGCTGAGGGATTGGGTGGAGCGGTGGTTGCCGGTGCAGGATGTGGATCCGCGGACTCGGGACAATTACGAGAGTTATCTGCGGTGTCATGTGTTGGCGCGGTTCGGGTCGAGGCCGATCGGGGAGATCACTGCGCTGGAGGTGGATGCGTGGCGGAGGGCGGCGGCCGAGGCGGGGTATGCGCCGGCGACGGTGTCGAGCTGGGCGAAGCTGTTGTCGATGATCTTGGCTGATGCGGTGGACGAGCGGTTGATCGCGGTGAATCCGGTGCGGCAGCGGCACCGCCGCGGCCGGCGGTGCCGGACGCTGGTGCGGGAGCGGGTGTGGGCGACGCCGGAGCAGGTGCTGCGGATCGCGGATCAGGCCGGGGCCCTGGGCGGTGACGTGGCGCGGCTGTTGGTAATCACGGCGGCGTGGACGGGGTGCCGGTGGGGCGAGCTGGTGGCGCTGCATCGCGACAATGTGGACCTCGAGACGGGGCATTTGGTCGTGGATCCGGAGCGGGGTTTGTTGCACGAGTGCCGGGGCCGGCGGTGGCTGGGGCCGCCGAAGACGCCGTCGTCGGCGCGGCGGATCGCGTTGCCGCCGTTTCTGGTCCGGTTGCTGCGCCGGCACCTGGAGAGCCATCCCTTCGAGTTCGTGTTCACGACCTCGAACGGGACCTGGTTGTGGCGGTCCACGTTCGACCGGAGGGTCCTGCGGCCGGCGATCGACGGCTGCCGCAGACCGGGTGTTCGCGCGTATGCGGTGTGTCCCGGGTTGACGTTCCACGGGCTGCGGCACAGCCACAAGACCTGGCTGATCGCGGGCGGG
>NZ_JACJHR010000244.1 GCF_014174495.1 Amycolatopsis echigonensis | reverse complement strand
ACCAAGCAGGGCAGGCAGCGGTTGCTGCGTGAAGTCGTCACCGCGGACGAGATCGCCGCGATCGTGTCGCGCTGGACCGGCATCCCCGTGTCCCGCCTGCAAGAAGGCGAACGCGACAAACTGTTGCGGCTGGACGAGATCCTGCACGAACGGGTGGTCGGGCAGGACGAGGCCGTGCAACTGGTCGCGGACGCGATCATCCGCGCCCGGTCCGGGATCAAGGACCCGCGCCGGCCGATCGGGTCGTTCGTCTTCCTCGGCCCCACCGGCGTCGGCAAGACCGAGCTGGCCAAGACCCTGGCGGCGGCGTTGTTCGACACCGCGGACAACATGGTGCGCCTGGACATGAGCGAGTACCAGGAACGCCACACCGTCTCCCGCCTGGTCGGCGCCCCACCCGGTTACGTCGGCTACGAGGAGGGCGGCCAGCTCACCGAAGCGGTGCGCCGCAAGCCGTACTCGGTCGTGTTGTTCGACGAGATCGAGAAGGCCCACACCGACGTGTTCAACACGCTGCTGCAGGTCCTTGACGACGGCCGGCTCACCGACGCCCAGGGCCGCACCGTCGACTTCCGCAACACGGTCATCATCATGACCTCCAACATCGGCTCGGAGTACCTGTTGGAGGGCGCGACCGCGGGCGGGGAGATCAAACCCGAGGCGCGGGAACGGGTGATGGCGGCGCTGCGCGGGCACTTCCGGCCCGAGTTCCTCAACCGGATCGACGACATTGTGCTGTTCAAACCGCTGACCGAGGCCGAGATCGAACGTATCGTCGAGCTGATGACCGACGAGCTGCGTGCCCGGCTCGCCGAACGCCGCATGACCCTCCATCTGTCCGACGAAGCCCGGCATTTCATCGCCCAGCAAGGGTTCGACCCGGTCTACGGCGCCCGACCGTTGCGCCGGTTCATCGCCCGCGAGGTCGAAACCCGCATCGGCCGCGCCCTGCTCGGCGGCGACGTGCACGACGGCGCCACCATCCACATCGGACTAGCCGACGGCGGGCTGACGGTCAGCTTCGACAACCCCGACACCGGCCCGAGCCAGGACTCGA
>NZ_JACJHR010000243.1 GCF_014174495.1 Amycolatopsis echigonensis | reverse complement strand
GCCAAGCAGGGCAGGCAGCGGTTGTTGCGTGAAGTCGTCACCGCGGACGAAATCGCGGCGATCGTGTCGCGCTGGACAGGCATCCCCGTGTCCCGCCTGCAAGAAGGCGAACGCGACAAACTCTTGCGGCTGGACGAAATCCTGCACCAGCGAGTGGTCGGCCAGGACGAGGCCGTGCAACTGGTCGCGGACGCGATCATCCGCGCCCGGTCCGGCATCAAGGACCCGCGCCGCCCGATCGGGTCGTTCGTCTTCCTCGGCCCCACCGGCGTCGGCAAGACCGAACTCGCCAAAACCCTTGCAGCGGCGCTATTCGACACCGCCGACAACATGGTGCGCCTGGACATGAGCGAGTACCAGGAACGCCACACCGTCTCCCGCCTGGTCGGCGCCCCACCCGGCTACGTCGGCTACGAGGAGGGCGGCCAGCTCACCGAAGCGGTGCGCCGCAAGCCGTACTCGGTCGTGTTGTTCGACGAGATCGAGAAGGCCCACACCGACGTGTTCAACACGCTGCTGCAGGTCCTCGACGACGGCCGGCTCACCGACGCCCAGGGCCGCACCGTCGACTTCCGCAACACGGTCATCATCATGACCTCCAACATCGGCTCGGAATATCTGCTGGAGGGCGCGACGGCGGGCGGGGAGATCAAACCGGAGGCGCGGGAGCGGGTGATGGCGGCGTTGCGCGGGCACTTCCGGCCCGAGTTCCTCAACCGGATCGACGACATCGTGCTGTTCAAACCGCTGACCGAGGCCGAGATCGAGCGCATCGTCGAGCTGATGACCGACGAGCTGCGCGGCCGGCTCGCCGAACGCCGGATGACCCTCCATCTGTCCGACCCGGCGCGGCATTTCATCGCCCAGCAAGGGTTCGATCCGGTCTACGGCGCCCGACCGCTGCGCCGGTTCATCGCCCGCGAGGTCGAAACCCGCATCGGCCGCGCCCTGCTCGGCGGCGACGTGCACGACGGCGCCACCATCCACATCGGACTATCCGACGGTGGGCTGACGGTCAGCTTCGACAACCCCAACACCGGCCCGAGCCAGGACCCGG
>NZ_JACJHR010000242.1 GCF_014174495.1 Amycolatopsis echigonensis | reverse complement strand
ATATTGAGCTGAAAGTGATCATTTGCCTGTAAGTTGATCACTCGTGATCGAGATCGAGGACGCCCGTCGGTTGTCGCCCGCGGGGCGAGAGGTGCTGCGGTTGCGGGTGGTGGCCGCGTTGGAGTCTGGGAAGGTCGAGGGCTATCGGCAGGCGGCGGAGGTGTTCGGGGTCTCCGAGCGCTCGGTGGGCAGCTGGTGGCGGGCTTATCAGCGGGATGGTCGTGACGGGCTGGCCGCGCGGCGGGGGCGGCGTCCCGGCCCACCGGAGATGATCAGTGCCGAGGAACGCGGCACGCTGTTTGCGGCGATGGCCGACTACACGCCCGAGGAACTGCTGATCGGTGGTCCACTATGGACGCGGCCAGCGGTCGTCGAGCTGATCCGCATGGTCACCGGGGTGGTGATGACCGAGCAGGGCGTAGGGCTGTGGCTGCGCCGGCACGGATTCACCCCGCAGCGGCCCGCGAAGCGCGCCTATGAGCAGCAGCCCGCCGCGGTGCGGGCCTGGCTGGACAGCGAGTATCCGGAAATCGCAGCACGCGCCAAGAGCGAGAACGCCACGGTGGCGTGGGCCGACCAGACCGGACTGCGCTCGGACACCGCCCCGCCCGGCCGCTCCTGGGCGCCGAAGGGGCACACGCCGGTGGTGCGGGTGACCGGCAAACGGCTACGCGTCAACGTCATGTCCGCGGTCTCGGCGCAGGGCGCGCTGTGGTTCACTGTGTTCCTCGGCCGGTTCACCGCGCCGGTGTTCACCGCGTTCCTGGATCGCCTCGCGCGGCAGGCCGGGCGGAAGGTGCACGTGATCGTCGACCGGCACCCGGTCCACCGCAGCAAGGCAGTGCGGCAGTGGCTGGACGCCAACGCCGAGCGGGTCGAGCTGCACCTGATGCCCGGCTACAGCCCCGAACTCAACCCGGACGAACTGCTCAACGCCGACCTCAAACGCCACGTGCACACCTCACGCGCCCACACCGCCGAGCAGCTCGCGCACGACACCCGCCGCTTCCTGCACCGCCGCCAGCACCAGCCGCACCTCGTCCGCGGCTACTTCCGAGCCCGCCACACCGCCTACACGATCTTGTAGGCAACCAAATAGTTTCGGCTCA
>NZ_JACJHR010000241.1 GCF_014174495.1 Amycolatopsis echigonensis | reverse complement strand
TGAGTGTCCACGATGTACACGATTGGGTTGGCGTGCCTCCCTTGCGTCCGTTGTGGACGGATTACCTTGCTCCGTCTATGACGGGATCAGCGTTGAGGGTGCAGCGGGTCGTGATGCCTTCGGGCACGGAGTCGGCGACTGTTGTGGCCGACGGCCTGGTGCTGGATCCGGTGGATCGGTTCCTGGCGCATCTGACCGCGATCGACCGCTCCCCGAACACCGTGCGCGCCTATGCCCATGATCTGCGGGACTATTTCGAGTTCCTGCACTGCCGTGGCCTGCACTGGGATCGGGTCGCGCTGGAGGATCTGGGCCGGTTCGTGACGTGGCTGAGGTTGCCGGTCGGGGCCCGCGATGGACGGGTGGCGATGCTGCCCTGGGTGGAGGCGAATCTCGCTGCCGCGACGGTGAATCGCAAGCTGTCGGCTTTGGCGTCGTTCTATGAGTTTCATCAGCGGCACGGTGTCGAGCTCGGTGAGTTGCTGACGCGGTGGCGGCCGGGCCGCCGCGGCGGGTCGTGGCAGCCGTTCCTGGCGCACCTGGGCGCACGGCCGGAGCGGCACCGCGCGATCTCGCTGCGAGCAGAGCGGCGGCCGCCACGGGAGCTGAGCCAGGCGGAGATGACGGCGCTGATCGGTTCTTGCGACCGGTTGCGGGACAAGTTCCTGCTGAACCTGTTGAAGGGCACGGGATTGCGGATCGGTGAGGCGCTGGGGTTGCGGCACGAAGATCTCGACGCCCGCCGTCGGCTGGTCGCGGTTCGGCCCCGGAGGAACGTGAACCGAGCGCGGGCAAAGACGTGGTCACGGGAAGTTCCCGCCGATGCTGACCTGTTCCGCCTCTACAGCGATTACCTGCACGAGGAATACGGGACGCTGGACTGTGACTACGTGTTCGTCAATCTCTGGGGCTCGCCGGTCGGCGCGCCGATGAGCTACGCCACCGTCGACCGACTGGTGCGCCGCCTGCGAGCCCGCACCGGGATCGCGTTCTCGCCGCATCTGTTCCGCCACAGCTACGCCACCGGGTTGCTGCGCCGCGGGGTCGCCGCCGAGATCGTCCAGCACTTGCTCGGGCACGCCAGCATCAGCACCACCGTCGACACCTACTCCCATCTGGGTGTCGAGGACGCTCGTCGCGCCCTGGCCG
>NZ_JACJHR010000240.1 GCF_014174495.1 Amycolatopsis echigonensis | reverse complement strand
TGATGCTCCTATGTCAAGCCCCTATGTCAAGCCGCCTGCGGCAGCGGTGCAGATTCGGTTGTGGTCGGCCGCTTGGCCGGCGCGGCACGGTGCTCGTCGGCCAGAAGTGCGCGGAACACAACGTCGGAGAGCCGTCGCCGGAGCAGGCGGATGGCCTCTTTGCGGGTCTTGCCGCGCGCGAGGAGCTTGTCGACGTAGTCCTTGCCCGGTCCGATGCCTCGAACCTGGGTGATGGCGATCATGTGCAGGGCGCAGTTGATGGTGCGGTTGCCGCCGCGATTGAGCCGGACCTTGCCAGAGCTGCTGCCCGACCAGACGGGGATCGGGGCGGTTCCACTGAACCGGGCGTAAGCGTCCTTCGAGCGAAACCGTTGCGCCCCAGCCGTTTCCCCAAGGATAACCGCGGCGCCCAGAACCCCGCAGCCGGGGACTTCCAGCAGCGTGGGCGCCAGGACGCGCACCCGGTCACGCAGTTCACGCTCCAGGGCGTTGATCTGCATCGTGAGCTCCCGGCAGCGAGCCAGCAGTTCGCGGGCGATGCGCGCCACAAGACCGTCGCGGCCGGCCAGGCGGCGGGCCAACTCATCGATGACGCAGTAACGGCGCAGACCACGCGCGGGGACATGCAAGTTCGGGTCGATTTCGTGCAGGTGCCAGCGCAACCGATTGATCAGCTCCGTGCGCTGCTCGACGAGGTTGTGGCGGTAGTCGACCAGCAGCTTCACCTCGCGAGTCGGCCCATCCAGCTGCGCGACGGCCAGGTCTGGCTCGCGCAGAGCCGCGTGCGCCACTGCCAACGCATCGATCGGGTCGGACTTCCCGGGCGCGCGCCCGCTGCGACGGGACGCGGCCATCAGATGGGTGGGCACCCGCGCCACCGCGCACCCGGCGCTCAGCAAGTCACGTTCCAGCCTGCGTGTGACATGCCGGCAATCCTCGACCGCGAAGCGCGCGTTCGGCCACTGGCCGGCCCATTCCACAATCTTCAAGTGGTCCTCGCTGGTGGTGCCGACCGTCCGCTCGGCCAGCTTCCGGCCGATCCCGTCAACGGCTACCAGCGTGTGGCTGCGTTTGTGCGCATCCACACCGATCACGACCATGCTCAACCCGGGTTCCCTTTCCTCGCAGACCGATGACACCATCGGGCGAGGCGGGC
>NZ_JACJHR010000024.1 GCF_014174495.1 Amycolatopsis echigonensis | reverse complement strand
CCCCGCTCTCCCGACCCCCCCCCCCCCGCCCCCCGATACGAAGCCTCCCTGCGGTTCGGGGGTGCTTGTCAAGCCATCTTCCCCGCCTTGACAAGCACCCCCGAACCGTCAGCACAATCCAGCTTCGGGGTGCCCCACGCCCCGCCCCTGCGCAATGTCGCCGCCAGGCGACGAGCCGCCCGACCGACCCCACCAACCCCCGCACCCGAGAAACCACCCATGACCAGCGAGTCTCCGCAATAACCCACCCCTCACCGGGGTAACCTCCCCCTTTGTGCGGTCAACCCTCGAACGTCCCTCCGAACGCGTCTGCTCCGCGTTCGGCAGCGACGCCGGCGCCATCACCCTGCTCCCGGACTCCGAAACCTGGCACGCCGGGGACGTGGTCTTCAAACGCGTCACCGACCGCTCCCAAGCCCTCTGGACCGCCCGAGCCCTCGATTTCGCCGACGACCCCGGCCTCCGCATCGCCAAGCCGGTGCGGTCGAGGGACGGCCGCTGGATCGTCGGCGACTGGTCAGCGTGGCGGTACCTCCCCGGCACCACCGAACACCGCTGCGAGGAATCGGTCCTGGCCGCGGTCCGCCTGCACCGAGCCACCGCGGATCTGCCCCGTCCGGACTTCCTCTCGTCCCGCGACGACCGGGACGCCATCGCCGACCGCATCGCCTGGGAAGAACTGGACCGCCCCCTTCCCGAGGAAAAAGGCGGCCGCTGGTTCGAAATCCTCGCCCCGTCCCGCCGCCCGATCAAACTTCCGCACCAGGTGGCCCACGGCGAACTCCTCGCCGGTCTGCTCTTCGACGGCGACGCGGCCCCTGGCGTAGTCGATTTCGTCGCCTACTACCGCCCCGGCGAATGGGGCGCGGCGATCGCCGCGGTCGACTCGCTGATCTGGGGCGGGGCGACCGGAGCGCTCCTGGAACGCTGGGCACACCTTCCCGAGTGGCCCCAGCTCCTCCTGCGTGCCATTCTCTTCCGTCTAGCCTCGCACGCGCTCGACCCTCGTTCCACCAACGCCGCACTGGACGGCCTGCGCGCGGCCGCCCGCGAGGTCAGCGCGATCCTCTGACTCACTGCGCGACCCCGCCCTGACG
Organism: Amycolatopsis echigonensis; assembly: GCF_014174495.1. Lineage (GTDB taxonomy): Bacteria > Actinomycetota > Actinomycetes > Mycobacteriales > Pseudonocardiaceae > Amycolatopsis > Amycolatopsis echigonensis. Next base: position 112,783 of record NZ_JACJHR010000024.1, on the reverse strand, counting down.
GCGGGCAATGTCAACTCCCTGAAACATTCCGGCACGTCGAGGTAACACAGCGTCCTTACCGTCGGGTCATCGCCGATCCGAGGAGCGCCTGTGCCGCACGTCGACACACATTGCCCGTACTGCGCTCTGCAGTGCGGGATGCGCCTTGACGAGACCCGGGTCACTCCAAGAAATTTCCCGGTCAACGCGGGCGGCCTGTGCCAGAAAGGCTGGACCGCCGGCGCCCTGCTGAAGTCCGGCGCACGACTGACCTCGCCGCTGCTCCGCCGAGACGGAGAACTGCAGCCGGTTTCCTGGGGCGAGGCACTGGATTTCGTCGCGGACCAACTGCTCGCCTCGCGTCGTGAGCACGGCGCGGACTCGGTCGCCGTGTTCGGCGGCGGAGGACTCACCAACGAAAAGGCTTACCTGCTCGGGAAATTCGCCCGGGTAGCGCTCGGGACGTCGCAAATCGACTACAACGGCCGCTTCTGCATGTCCTCCGCCGCCGCGGCCGGGATGCGCGCGTTCGGCGTCGACCGCGGACTTCCGTTCCCGGTCACTGATCTCGCGGGAGCGGACGTCGTCCTGCTCGCTGGCGCGAACCCGGCCGAGACGATGCCGCCGTTCATGCAGCACCTGGACAGCGCGGAACTGATCGTGATCGACCCGCGCCGCACACCGACGGCCGAGCGGGCCGCGCTGCACCTCGCACCCGCGCCGGGTACGGATCTCGCGCTGGCGTTGGGGATCCTGCACGCGGTCGTCGCCGAAGGCCACCTGGACAAGTCCTATGTGGATCTTCGGACGGCCGGCTTCGACGAGATGTGGCGCATCGCCGCGACCTGGTGGCCGGAACGGGTCGAGCGGGTCACCGGGGTCTCGGCCGCGGACCAGCGTCAGGCCGCGGAAATGCTGGCCCGGGCTGGCAACGCGTATGTACTGACTGGGCGCGGGACGGAACAGCACGCGTCCGGCACCGCGACCGTCGGCGGGTGGATCAACCTCGCTCTCGCGCTGGGATTGCCCGGTCGCGCCGGGTCTGGCTTCGGCTGTCTGACCGGACAGGGCAACGGCCAGGGCGGACGCGAGCACGGGCAGAAAGCGGATCAGCTGCCGGGGTATCGCAAGATCGACGATCCGGCGGCGCGTGCGCATGTCGCCGAGGTCTGGGGTGTGCCAGCGGAAAGCTTGCCGGGTCCGGGCCGGTCCGCGGTCGAGCTGCTCGACGAGCTGGGAGAGTCGATCAAGGCGTTGCTGGTGTTCGGGAGCAACCCGGTGGTATCGGCTCCGCGCTCGTCCCGAGTGCAGGAACGCTTGGCCGGACTGGATCTTCTCGTGGTGGCGGACTTCGTCTTGTCGGAGACCGCGGAACTGGCTGACGTGGTTTTCCCGGTGCCGCAATGGGCCGAAGAAGAAGGCACGTTGACCAACCTCGAAGGTCGAGTGCTCTTGCGACAGCGGTCGATTGAGCCGCCGGACGGAGTGCGCAGCGATCTTTCGCTGTTGCGTGATCTCGCGGTCCGTATTGGCCAGCCCGTCGAGCGGTTTCCGGATGACGCGGCGGAGGTCTTCGAGGAGCTGCGCGCCGCGTCGAAGGGCGGAGCTGCGGACTACTCCGGCGTGACTTACCAACGGTTGCGCTCCGGGGAAGCGTTGCACTGGCCGGTTCCGGACGAAGCACACCCGGGCACGCCGCGGATGTTTCTCGACGGCTTCGCGCATCCGGACGGACGGGCGCGATTCGCGGACGTTGACCACAGTGGACCAGCGGAGTTGCCGGATGAGGCGTTCCCGTTGCAGGCCACGACCGGTCGCGTCCTGCAGCACTACCAATCCGGTGTGCAGACTCGCCGGATCGCGGAACTGACGGCAGTCGTTCCGGAGGTGTTCGTCGAGGTGCATCCGGATACCGCGGCGCGCTCCGGGCTGGCCGACGGCGACCGCGCGGTGGTGCGGTCGCGACGCGGGGAAACAGTCGCGCAGGTGCGCTGTGTGTCGTCCATGCGCGCGGACCTCGTCTTCATGCCGTTCCACTTTCCCGGTGCGGCGCGGGCGAATTTGGTGACCAACGCGGTGCTCGACCCGGTGAGCCGGATGCCGGAGTTCAAGGTGTGCGCGGTGTCGTTGGCGAGGGCGGAAGCATGAGCGCGCGGAACGTCGTCATCATCGGATACGGGATGGCCGGGGCCCGGCTGGCGGACGAGATCCGCAGGCGTGATCCGGAAGGCGACCGAGTACGGCTGACTGTGCTCGGCGAGGAGCCGCATCCGGCGTACAACCGGGTGCTGCTGTCCACTGTGGTCGCTGGCGGGATGAACCCGGACACGGTGCGGCTGCACGATTCCGAGTGGGCGGCGCAGACGCGGGTCGACCTGCGGCTCGGAACGCGGGTGACGCAGATCGACCCGGCACGGCGGCTGGTCCGCACTGAAACCGAGGATTTCCCTTACGACGCGGTCGTCCTCGCGACCGGGGCCGCACCCTGGATGCCGCCGGTCGAAGGCCTCGAACTCGGGCCGGAGGTCGTGGCGTTCCGAACGCTGGACGACTGTGCGCGCATCGTGGACGCCGCACGTCCGGGCGCGCCGGTCGCCGTACTCGGTGGCGGGCTGCTCGGCTTGGAGGCCGCGCGAGGGCTGGCGGGTCGCGGCGCGAACGTGACGGTGGTGCATCCGCAGCCGCATGTTTTGGAACGGCAACTGGATTCCGGCGCCGGGCGGGTGCTGGCGCGCCGGCTGGCCGAGCTGGGTGTGACATTCCGGTTCGAGGTGACGGCCGCTCGGCACCTTCCCGGAGACGGCCTCAAACTCGACGACGGCAGCTTTGTTCCCGCGGACCTGGTGGTCGTCGCGGCCGGGGTGCGACCGGAGACGTCGCTCGCCGAAGCCGCTGGACTCGCGGTGGACCGCGGGATTCTGGTGGACGATCTGCTGAGGACTTCCGACGGCCGGATCCACGCGCTGGGCGACTGCGCCCGGCACCCGGGTGCGCCGGCCGGATTGGTGCAGCCCGCGTGGGAACAGGCGGTGGTGCTCGCGGATCTGCTCACCGGCGCGGACGCCACGGCTCGCTATCGCGGCACCCGCACGGTCACCCGGCTCAAGGCGCGCGACATCGACCTCGCCGCGCTCGGCGAAACGCAGGTGACCAGCGAGGACGCCGCGGCCGAGGTCGTGACCTTCGACGATCCGTCCGGCGGACGGTACGGCAAGCTCGTCGTCCGCGGCGACCGCGTGACCGGTGCGATCCTGCTCGGCCTCCCGGACGCGGCCGCGACCGTGACGCAGCTGCACGACCGAGGCACGCCAGTACCCGAAGACCGGCTCGCCGTGCTGCTCGGCCGCGCGATGCCCGCGGGCGCGCCGACGGCGGCCAGCCCAGCGGATCTTCCTGCGTCCACGGTGATCTGCCGCTGCAACGCGGTGACCAAAGGCCGCCTGATCGAAGCCTGGCGGGGTGGCGCCACCGACGCTGCCGCACTCGCCCGTACCACCCGCGCCACCACGGGATGCGGCAGCTGCCGCGACACGGTCGGCGCGGTCGCGGACTGGCTGGCCGCGCAATGACCGCCCCCGGTAACGAGGAGGACGCCATGACCCGCCGTTGGATCGAGCACTGGGATCCCGAGGACGACGAGTTCTGGGAAACGACCGGCAAGCGAGTCGCCCGGCGCAATCTGTGGTTTTCCGTGTTTTCCGAGCACATCGGCTTCTCGGTCTGGACCCTGTGGTCGGTCGTAGTGCTGTTCATGGGCCCGGCCTACGGATTCAGCGCGGCGGACAAGTTCCTGCTCGTCTCCACGCCGACGGTGGTCGGCGCGATCATGCGGATCCCGTACACCTTCGCGGTCGCGCGCTTCGGCGGTCGCAATTGGACAGTCATCAGCGCACTGCTGCTGCTCATTCCGACGGTGCTGACGGCGATCGTGCTGCACCCGGGCACCTCGCTCGGAACCTTCGTGCTGATGGCCGCGCTCGGCGGTGTCGGGGGTGGCAACTTCGCGTCGTCGATGGCGAACATCAACACCTTTTATCCCGAACGGCACAAGGGCTGGGCGCTCGGGTTGAACGCCGGAGGCGGAAACCTCGGCGTCGCGGTGATTCAGCTCGTCGGGCTTCTCGTCATCGGGACGGCGGGTGCGACCGCGCCGCGATTGGTGCTGTACATCTACCTTCCGCTGATCGTCATCGCCGCGACGTGCGCAGCGTTGTTCATGGACAACTTGGTCAGCGTCCGCGGTGACACGAAGGCAATGCGCGAGGTAGTCCGTTATGGACACACCTGGGTGATGTCGCTGCTGTACGTCGGCACGTTCGGTTCCTTCATCGGTTACAGCTTCGCCTTCGGTTTGGTGCTGCAGAACCAGTTCGGCCGGACGCCGTTGCAGGCGGCCGCGGTGACGTTCCTCGGTCCGCTGCTGGGTTCGCTCTCGCGGCCGATCGGCGGGTGGCTCTCGGACCGTATCGGTGGTGGCCGGGTCACCTTCGCGACGTTCGGCGCGATGGCGCTGGCGACCGTGGTGCTGGTGCTGGCTTCTTCGACTGATTCGCTGGCGACATTCACCGCGGCGTTCATTGTCCTGTTCGTGCTCACCGGAATCGGCAACGGATCGACGTACAAGATGATCCCGGCGATCTTCCAGGTGAAGGCGCGTGCCGCGATTCAGGCCGGTGCCAACGAGGCGGCGGAACTGCGCAACGCTCGGCGGCTGTCCGGAGCCTTGATCGGGCTGGCCGGCGCGATCGGCGCGCTGGGCGGGTTGTTCATCAACCTCGCGTTCCGGCAGTCGTTCGCCACCGCGCACAGCGGTGTTCCGGCGTTCGTCGGATTCCTGGTCTTCTACGCGGTGTGCGTGGGTGTGACGTGGTTCGGCTATCTGCGCAAGCCGGCGGTGCGCGCGCAGGTGGCGTTGGCAGGAGCGGAGGTCTGAAATGCCTACAGTGGTGGTTGCCGGGCACGGCATGGTCGCGCACCGGTTCGTGGAGGCACTTCGTGCGGCAGACGCGGCGGGCCAGTGGCGGGTCGTCGTCATCGGCGAGGAGAACCGTCCCGCTTACGACCGGGTCGCGCTGACTTCCTATGTGGACAGTTGGGATCCGGCCGCGTTGGCGTTGCCCGGTTCCGATTACGCGGACGACGACGCGGTCGAGCTCCGGCTTGGCGAAGTGGTCGTGTCGGTGGACCGCGACGCCAAGACGGTGACGACGGATTCCGGGCACGTGCAGCCGTACGACTCGCTGGTGCTGGCGACCGGTTCCCGCCCGTTCGTCCCGCCGGTGCCGGGTCGGGATCTGCCCGGCGTGTTCGTGTACCGGACGATCGAGGACCTCGACGCGATCCGCGCGGCAGCCGAACGGCAGGGCCGCGGCCGTCGGGCAGCGATGGTGATCGGCGGCGGTCTCCTCGGTCTGGAGGCAGCGAAGGCATTGCGGGACATGGGCTTGTCGCCGCACGTGGTGGAGATGGCACCGCGGTTGATGCCCTTGCAGGTCGACGATGGTGGCGGCGGTCTTCTCCGGCGGCTCATCACGAACCTGGACGTGACTGTCCACACCGGAACTTCGACGAACGCGATCGAGGCCGACGGATCGCGGCTGCTGGCGCGGCTGGGCAACGGCACGGAGCTGGACGTCGACCTGGTGGTCTTCTCCGCCGGTGTGCGCCCCCGGGACGACTTGGCTCGTGAGTCCGGTTTGGACGTCGGCGAGCGCGGCGGCGTCCTGGTCGACTCGACGTGTCGGACCAGCGACCCGGCGGTCTACGCGATCGGCGAGTGCGCGGCGGTCGAGGGCCGGGTGTACGGCATCGTCGCGCCGGGATACGCGATGGCGGAGGTGGTCGCGGCGCAGCTCACCGGTGCCACGGCGAGCTTCCCCGAGCCGGACACCGCGACCAAGCTGAAGCTGATGGGCGTGGACGTCGCCAGTTTCGGCGACGCGCACGCGGCCACCGAAGGTGCGTTGGAAGTCGCGGTGAACGACGCCGTGGCCGGTACGTACAAGAAACTCGTGGTCACCGACGACGGCCGGACGCTGCTCGGCGGGGTCCTGGTCGGCGACGCGGCGGAGTACAACACGCTGCGGGCGTTGGTCGGCCGTCCGCTTCCCGCCGACCCGGGTGCGTTGCTCGCGCCCGCCGGTGGCGGTGCGGCGGTCGGCGTGGACGCGTTGCCGGACGAGGCGCAGGTCTGTTCGTGCAACGGGGTCTCCAAGGGCACGCTGACCCGGGCGATCACCGAGGACGGCTGCGACTCCGTCGGGAAGCTGAAGGCGTGCACGCGCGCGGGAACGTCGTGCGGTTCGTGTGTGCCGATGCTGGCGAAGCTGCTGAACGCGTGCGGGGTCGAGCAGTCGAAGGCGTTGTGCGAACACTTCACGCAGTCTCGCGCGGAGCTGTTCGAGATCATCCAGGCGACGCGGATGACGACGTTCAGCGAGATTGTCAGCCGGTACGGCTCCGGGACCGGGTGCGCGGTGTGCAAGCCCGCGGTGGCCTCGATCCTGGCGACGCTGGGCAACGGGCACATCCTCGAGGGCGAGCAGGCGGCGCTGCAGGACACGAATGACCGCTTCCTCGCGAACATGCAGCGCAACGGCAGCTATTCGGTGGTGCCGCGAATTCCCGGCGGGGAGATCACGCCGGAGAAACTGATGGTGATCGCGCAGGTCGCGCAGGACTTCGGGCTGTACACCAAGATCACCGGCGGACAGCGGATCGACCTGTTCGGGGCCACTGTGGACCAGCTGCCGGACATCTGGCGGCGACTGGTCGACGCGGGCTTCGAGTCCGGGCACGCGTACGGCAAGTCGTTGCGGACGGTCAAATCCTGTGTCGGCTCGACCTGGTGCCGGTATGGCGTGCAGGACAGCGTGGGGCTGGCGATCGATCTGGAGCTGCGGTACCGCGGTCTGCGCTCGCCGCACAAGATCAAGGCCGGAGTGTCCGGGTGTGCGCGTGAATGCGCCGAAGCGCGCGGCAAGGACTTCGGCGTGATCGCCACCGAACACGGATGGAACCTCTACGTCGGCGGAAACGGCGGAGCCACGCCGCGGCACGCGGAGCTGCTCGTGTCCGATGTGGACACCGAAACGCTGGTGCGCACGATCGACCGGTTCCTGATGTTCTACGTGCGCACGGCGGATCGGCTGCAGCGCACGGCACCGTGGATCGAGGAGCTGGACGGCGGACTCGACCACCTGCGCGCGGTGATCGTGGACGACAGCCTCGGCATCTGCGAGGACCTGGACGCGGCGATGGCCAAGCACATCGAGGGTTACACCGACGAATGGCGAGGGGTGCTGGAGGACCCGGACAAGCTGGCGCGGTTCAGTTCGTTCGTGAACGCGCCGGGCACGCCGGACCCGTCGATCTCGTTCCGCGAGGAGCGCGAACAGAAGATCCCGGTGCTGCTGGGAGTTCCGGAGGTGCGGCGATGACCATGACTTCATCCTGGACCGCGGTGTGCGCGGCCGCGGACATCCCGGAGTTCTCCGGAGCCGCGGCGCTGATCGACGGCCAGCAGGTGGCGGTGTTCCACGCGGGCGACGGCTGGTACGCACTGTCCAATTGGGACCCGTGCAGCGGGGCGGCGGTGCTGTCGCGCGGGATCGTCGGCGACGCCGGGGGAGAGCCGGTGGTCGCGTCGCCGGTCTACAAAGAACGGTTCTCGCTCCGCACCGGCGCGTGTCTCGACGCGGAAGGCGTTTCGGTGCCGGTGTACCCGGTTCGGGTACGGGACGGGGTGATCGAGGTGGGCTCGCCGTGACTGACGTCCGGCCTCTGGCCGGGTTCACGGTAGGCATTACGGCAGCGCGCCGAGCTGAAGAGCTGGGCGCGCTGCTCGTACGCCAGGGTGCTGCCGTCCGTTACGGGCCGGCGATCCGGATCGTGCCGCTGGCGGACGACACCGAGCTGCACGCGGCGACGATGCGGTTGCTGGAGTCGCCAGTGGACATTGTGGTGGCGACGACCGGGATCGGCTTCCGCGGCTGGATCGAGGCCGCGGAGGGCTGGGGCCTCGGTGAAAAGGTCCTCGACCATCTGTCGAATGCGTCGTTGCTGACCCGGGGCCCCAAAGCGGCCGGAGCAGTGCGGACCGCGGGGCTGGCGGAGGACTATTCGCCCGCCTCGGAGAGCAGCGCGGAGCTGCTGCAGCACCTGACGAAGTCCGGAGTGGACGGAAAGCGGATCGCGGTGCAGTTGCACGGTGAACCGCTGCCGTACTTCGCGGAGACTCTTCGGCAGGCGGGCGCCGAGGTCATCGAGATCCCGGTGTACCGCTGGGTCGCTCCAGCCGATCCGGGACCGCTCGACCGGCTGTTGGACGCGGTCTTGGAAGGGACGATCGACGCGTTGCCGTTCACGAGCGCGCCGGCTGCCGCGTCCACCGTCGCGATGGCCCGGCGGACCGGTCGTCTCGCGGCGTTGATCGAGGTGTTGAGCAACCGGGTGGTCGTGGCGTGCGTGGGTCCGATCGCGGCCGCGCCGCTCGCTTCGCTGGGCATTCCGACTGTCCAACCGAGACGGTCGCGGATCGGCGCGCTGGCGAGAACGGTGGCGGACGCACTGGTCACCGCCTCGCCGACGCTGTATGTCGCTGGACATGTGCTGCAGATCCGCGGTACCGGCGCGCTGGTGGACGGCGAATGGCGCGAGATCGCTCCGGCCCCGATGGCGCTCCTGCGGGCTCTCGCGCGGCAGCCCGGCCGGGTGGTCGCGCGCCGGGAGCTGTCGGCCGAGCTTCCGTCCGGCGGCGAGGCGCACGCGGTGGAGACGGCGATCGGCCGGTTGCGGACGTCCCTCGGCGGCAACGGAGTGGTGCAGACGGTGGTCAAACGCGGTTATCGGCTCGCCGTGAATCCCGGCGACACCCCAGCGCCGATCGGCTAACCTCGGCACGGTGCGGATGGTCCCCATTCCGCCGGGAACGGTGACGCTCACCGACCGGCGGACAGAACGTAGCTGGACAGTCGACGTGCCCGCGTTCGAGCTCGGCGCGTTCCCGGTCACCCAGGAGCAGTACGACGGCGGCGGAGAGCTGCCTGCCGTCGAGGTGTCCTGGTTGGACGCGGTGCGGTTCTGCAACACGCTGTCCGAACGGGACGGACTGCCACCCGCATACCTGGTGGGAGGCAACGAGGTGGACTGGGATCGGTCAGCGCCCGGCTACCGGCTGCCTACTGAAGCCGAATGGGAGCACGCCTGCCGTGCGGGCACTGCGGGCCCGAGGTATGGCGACCTGGACGAGATCGCTTGGTACGAAGGGAATTCCGGCGGCCGGCTGCATCCTCCCGGCGAGAAGCAGCCGAACGCTTGGGGTGCTTACGATTTGCTCGGCAACGCTTGGGACTGGTGCTGGGATCTCTACGACCCGGCGGTGTACGGCGAGTACCGAGTGCTCAAGGGCGGCGGATGGGCCGACGAACACTGGAGCGTCCGGGTGTCGGTGCGCCGTCGGAGTCACCCGACGTTCCGCGTTGACGACGTCGGCTTTCGCGTAGCACGGTCTGTTTAGGACTGTGCGGAGTCCCACCAGGACAGAATCCGGGTGCCGTACAGCGTCAGCCACTTCGAGGGCTCCCCGGCCGGGACGTCGACCTCGAACCACATGTCCCCGGGCAACCGGCCAGCCTGCAACCAGGTTCCGTCCGGCTGCCGGGCGGCCCGAACCCGCTCCACGGCGTCGGCGAGACGCGGGTCCGGCGGAATGTCGTCCACGATCGCGGCCTCGCGGAAGTACTCGAGCGCGTTGATCGCGCTGTAGTGCCACCGCACCGGATAAGCGAAATGGTCGACCCAGGACGCCACTTGCTCGCCGGTCGAAAGCCGGTACAGGAGACGGCGTTCCAGCAGGTATTCCTCGCCGGCGCGGCGGGCGGCGTGCGTCTCGTCGGTGCCGCCGGTCGCGACGTCGTAGGCGAGCAAGCCCTTCACCGCGTTGATCGTCGAGTGGAAGGACGAGCGCTTCGACCCGTCGACCCATTCGCAGTTCCAGCCGCCGTCGGCCATCTGGTGTTCGGGGAACCAATGGGCGAGCTGGGAGACGTCCACGCCGAGCCAGCCGCCGTTCGCGAGTGTCCAGGCGTTGATGCAGACGTCGACCTCGCCGTCCCAGTACGGCAGATCATGGTATTCCCACCGGGAATTCTCGGCGATCAATTCGGCGGTGCGATTGGCGCGCAATACCGCCGGATCCATCCCCCATTCACGCAGCATATTGAGTGACCAGGTGGTGGCTGTCCACGGCTGTCCGGTGTCCGGGCCGGGTTCGAATCGAGCTGGGAAGAAAGCACCGCCGGCCCACTGTCCGTCCGGGTCCTGCCGCGCGAGGAGTTGCGCGCCGAAGCCCTCGGTCGCGATCTTGTGCCGGGTGGCCGTCCAGACCTCGGGCGGCGCGCCCGCCAAGTCCCGTTCGACCTGCCAGCGCAGCGCCGGGTCTGAGTCGAGCAGCCATTTCAGCACGTCAGAACTTTAGCCCGCCGGTCAAGCCCACGTCACGGAAAAGTCCGGGTAACCCCGGGCGGACGCGGCCCGGGCCGCCTCGTCCTCGGCGGCGGCGCGGTCCGCGCGGCGAAGCGGGTCAAATTCGGTGAGCGCGAAGGTCAGCCGTTTTCCGGACGCTTTCATGCGCCAAGTGCCCAGAATCTCGCCGTCGACCAGAATCGCGCCCGGGCTGCCGAGAATCTTCCACACCTCTTTCGCCCGCGCTTTGTCCGGAACGAGTACGGCTTTGTCGCGGCCCTGCGTGTACGGATCGAGCGGCGGCAGCAGACGCACTCCAGCGGGCGACGGCGGGTTCTCCAACGCGGCCAGCCGGTCGTTCGGCACGAACGTCCGCCGACCGTCCACCTTGACCTCGGTGACCGCATCGGGCCAAGTCTCGCGGATGCAAGTCTTCGCGGTGCCGACGAAACCGGCCGCGTCACCGGGCGTCGCGGGTCCGTTGAAGCGCAAATACTGCTCAAGCACCCGCGAAACCGCCGCCGGAACCGGACGCGTGGACAGCCGTCCGCGCTCCTCCAACGGCGCGAGCGTCGCCGGACTCTGCCCGGCTTCGAGCCGCGCACCGCCGTGGAGGGCCGCGATCCGCATGAGCTGTTCGTGCACATGGGTGGCGTTGCACGGACGGCACCATCGGCTGTACGCGGGCGGCAGCAGTTTCGTGATCTCCGTGCTCACCGCGCCCTTGGTCATCGGCTTGGTGACCACTTTGCGGATCGCCCGGGCGGTCGTGAAAATAATGTCCACCGGCGACTCGTCGACGGCCTGGATGTCCTTTTTCTGCCACAACATCCGGGCCAGTGCGTCCGGCTCGTCAATCGGCACCAACGCGGCTGCCAGCTCCGGCAGATCCGTGCGCCGGTGGAAATGCGGCGCGCCCCGGTGCGACCACACGAGGGCGAGCCGCTGATCGTCCACAAGGGACTCCGGAGTGACCGGATCCGGCATCCGGGCCGCCAGCGAGAGCAGGGCGGTGTCGCGCATGCTGTCCTGCAGTCCGAGGTCCAGCAGCGGCAGGTCGTACGGATCGGCGACGGAGCGGTGCAGCCCCTGCTCGGCGATCCGGTACGCCAGCGCCTGTTTGCGCGACACCTCCAGCATCCCGGCCTCCTTCAGAGCGTGTAGTCGAAGGTGTACGACACGGTCTGTTCGCCCAGCACGCCGTGCACCGTGCCGGTGCCGCGGATGCCGGTCAGCTCGCCGGTCCCGGAGCCGGGCACGACCTCGAATTCCGAGCGGATGCTCTTCGGGTCGAAACCCCACTCCTGGCGGACGATGAACGTGCCGCGACGGCCGTCGACGGCGCCCTCGAACCGGTCGTAGCCCGGTGACGTGGTCGCGCCGCCGTCGTAGCCCTCGCCCGGGTAGTACAGCAGGTAGTCGCCGGTGGCCGCACCCTGGATCACGCCCGAGTACTCCATCGCGGCGTGCACGTAGGCGACGCGGGGGCCGCCCTCCTCGCCGCTCGCCACGTGCTCTTCCCACTTCGTCATGCCAAACGTGTTCATGCCGCTCACTTAATCAGCCATACCTGCCATCTTGTGTCAGGTATTTCCGCCATACTCTTCGCATGCGTGCCGGCCGTCTGCTCACCGTGCTTCTCCTGCTGCAGAACCGCGGCCGGATGACCGCCGAGGAACTGGCCGCTGAGCTGGAGGTTTCGGTCCGGACGGTGTACCGGGACATCGAGGCGCTGTCGGCCTCGGGCGTGCCGGTGTACGCCGACCGCGGCCGCAGCGGCGGTTACCAGCTGGTCGACGGCTACCGGACCCGGCTGACCGGGCTCAACGAGGACGAAGCCCAGTCGCTGGCGCTGGCCGGGCTCCCGGTGGCGGCCGCCGAGCTGGGGCTCGGCACGGTGCTGGCGGCGGCGCAGCTGAAGCTGTACGCCGCGCTGCCGCAAGAGCTGCGCAGCCGCGCCGGCCGCGTCGCCGAACGCTTCTATCTCGACGTACCCGGTTGGCATCGCGGCATCGAAAGCCTGCCCACCCTGTCCGCGGTAGCCGACGCGGTGTGGGCTGGGCGGCGGATCCGGATCCGGTACGAACGGTGGGGGCAGCGCGAGGTCGAACGGGTGCTGGAGCCGCTCGGGCTGATCCTCAAAGCGGGCAACTGGTACCTCGCGGCCCGGTGCGAGGGGACCGATCGCACCTACCGGATTTCGCGCATCCACGAGCTGACCGACCTCGGCGAGGAGTTCGAGCGACCGGCGGAATTCGACCTCGCTCGTTACTGGCAGGAGTGGTCCGAGCAGTTCGAACGCCGGATGTACCCCCGAAAGGCGACAGTCCGCCTGTCGCCGCGTGCACAGGCTCTCGTACCGTTCTATGCGGGCAGCGTCGGCGCCCGGGCGCTTCGCGAGGCGGTCGCCGCCGGAGCGGAACCGGACGGCGACGGATGGTTGACGATCGAGCTGCCGGTCGAACCGGGAGAACCGGCGATTGGCGAACTGTTGCGGTTCGGGCCTCATCTGGAGGTGCTCGCGCCGCAGGACCTGCGGACGGAGCTGGCGGCGGCGATCCGGGAGATGGGGCAGGCGTATGAGTGAGCGGGACGGCGTGCGGACGAGTTGACCGATGCCGGGGCAGGGTTTCTGCTCGCCGGCGGGCGAATTTTCGCAGGAGATGAGGCAGGCGAATGGGTGAGCTGGACGGCGTGCGGATCGGCGTCACGGCCGAGCGGCGCGCGGACGACCTGATCGGCGCACTGCTCCGGCACGGCGCGGAAGTGCGGCACGCGCCGACGATCACGATCGTCCCGCTGGCCGACGATCCGGAACTGCGCCGCGGCACGGAAGCCGTGCTCGCCGCGCCGATCGACCTCACCGCGGTCACCACCGGAGCCGGGTTCCGCGGCTGGCTCGACGCCGCCGAAGGCTGGGGCCTTCGCGACGCACTGCTGGACGCCCTGGCCGGGTCGCGCATTTTCGCGCGCGGTCCGAAAGCGGTCGGCGCGGTGCGGGGCGTCGGCCTGCGCGAGGAGTACTCCGCGCCCGGCGAAACCAACGACGAGCTGTTCGGCGCGCTCACCGAAGCCGGTGTCGAGAGCGCGCGCGTGGCGGTGCAACTGCACGGCTCACCGCTGCCGGAGTTCACCGATCCGCTCGCTGTGTCCGGGGCGTCGGTGCTCGCCGTGCAGCCCTACCGCTGGCATACGCCGCCGGATCCGGAACCGGTGTTCTCGTTGATCCGTGAAGTTTTGGCCGGCGAACTGGTCGCGTTGGTGTTCACCAGCGCCCCGGCCGCGACGAACTTCCTGGCGCTCGCCGACGAATCCGGTCGTGGCGCAGAGCTGCGCGAGACCTTGCGCAGCGGCACGGTCGTCTGCGCGTGCGTTGGTCCGGTGACCGCGGCACCGTTGGAGACAGCGGGAATCAGCACGCTGCAGCCGGAGCGTCAGCGGCTAGGCGCGCTAGTGAAGCTGGTGGTCGCGAAGCTCAGTTAGGACGCTTCGGCCTGCTGTCGTCCCGCGGCTTCTTCGCTGAGTCCTTGCCGCCAGTACCCGGTGAAGCAGATGGCTGTCTTGTCGAAGCCGCGCTCGCGGACAAGGTGGCGCCGAACGAGCTTCACGACGCCTGCTTCGCCGGAAACCCATGCGTACGGCGTGCCGCTGGGCAGCTCAGCCGCGCGTACGGCGTCCACGAGCGCTTCGCCGTGCGTACGCGCACCGCGGACCACCCAGTGCACCTCGACCGCACCGTTGGTCTCGAAGGTCTGTCGCTCCGCGTGGTCCGGAATCTCGACGTACACCGACGCGCGCGCCGACTGCGGCAGCCTCTCGAGGATGCCGCCGATCGCCGGCAACGCCGTTTCGTCGCCGACCAGCAGCTGCCATGTCGTCCCGTCCGGCACGTCGTACAGGCCGTGGGGCCCGAGGAACGCCACCCGGTCGCCGACCTCCGCCTGCCCGGCCCACGTCGACGCCGGGCCGCCGCTCTCCTCGTGCAACACGAAGTCGACGTCCACCTCGCCGCTCTCCGGACGCGCGGCGCGCACCGTGTACGTCCGCATCGGCGGCCGGACGTCGTCGGGCATCGCGAGGTACCGGCGATACCAGGACAGGACGTCGTCATCCCCCGTCTCGGTAGGCGGAAGCTGCGGCTCCTCGTCGCCGGGGAGCGGGAAGAACACCTTCACGTACGCGTCCGGCGCCACCGGGCCCGCCGCCGCGAGCCCCGGGCAGGCGAAGGTGACCCGGGCCATGTGCGGGGTGATCCGCCGGACCGCGGTGACCCTGCCGTGGTGGTAAGTCAGGACGCTCATGAGGTGAGGCTAACCTAAAATGGTCGCGCCGGGCTACGCCTGGAGAGGATGGCGGACGCCACGCTTTTCCCAGCAGGACCGGCTTTCGGCGGCGGCGAGCTGGCCTTGCCCGGAGCGGTGCCGCTCGAATTCCGAGCCTGATCGTCGCGGCGTCTCGCGTGAATGGGGCGAGGGCTCGGCTGCCAGCCTGCGGCCTGAGCGGCTCTTTTTGCGGCGAGTCGAAGCCGATTCGCGCCGAGTGCCACCTGGGGTGCGCTGGGACACCGGATGCCACGAGGTGCGCTAGACGCACCGAGTGCTCTGTTGGGTGGATTGGGCGCACCGAATGTGGCATTGGGGCGGATGCCTCGCAGGGGCTCTCGTAAGCGTCAGCGCGCCCGTAAGCCGCCGGGTGAGGGCGGTTGTCCGGGAACGGCCGTCCGGGAGCGCTAGAACAAGCCGGGCGGCTCGTCCTCGCTCGGCTCGTCCCCGTCCGGACGCCAGCGGTACTTCCGCAGGTCCACCTTCTGGCCGTCCGCCAGCACGCCCTCGGCGCGCAACCGCTCGAGCTGTTCGTGCAGCAAATGCGGCGCGGGAGTCCCGTTCGCGCGGAGGATGCGGTGCCAGGGCAGGTCGTGGCCGTCCTCGGCGAGGGCGCGGCCGACCATGCGCGGAGAGGGAGCACCGGAGAGCGCTGCGACGTCGCCGTACGTCGCGACTGTCCCCGCGGGTACGTCGGCGATGACTGCGCGTATCCGCTCGTGCAGTTCGTCGTTCATGACCCAGCCGAGGATAGTCCCGCCGAGGGGTGTGCCGGTGCGCCACCCGGGTGAGCGGGCATGGTTCCATCGCTGATGTGCACGTGCGGAGAGCGGGAAACGGGCAGGCGCGGCTGGTGCGCCCGCCGGTCCCCGCCGCACCCTCGTTCACCTGGGACGAGGACGCTCGCCGGCTGCTGTCGGCTCCCTCCGGATTCCGCCGGGTGCTCGGCGGGCCGGGCACCGGCAAGACGGCGCTGCTCGCCACCGCCGCCGCGCGCCGGATCGCGGAGGGGGCGGATCCGGAGAGCGTGCTGCTGCTCACGACGTCCCGTCGGGCGGCGGACGCGCTGCGGGCCGACCTCACGCGGCGGCTCATGTCGGACCCGGATCAGGGGTCTCCGCTGCCGCGCACGGTGAGTGAACCGCTGGTGCGCACAGTGCATTCGTACGCGTTTTCCTTGCTGCGCCTCGAAGCTCGCGCCGAGGAGCTGCCGCCGCCGCGGTTGCTGGCCGGAGCCGAGCAGGACGTCGTCGTGCGCGAGCTGCTGGAGGGCGACCTGGAGGAGGGCGCGACCGGGTGGCCGGAGCAGTTGCGTCCGGCGCTGACCGTGCCCGGGTTCGCCGAGGAGCTGCGCGACCTGCTGATGCGGGCCGCCGAGCGCGGGCTCGGGCCGGAGGACCTGACCGAACTCGGACGTCGCCAGGACCGCGAGGAATGGGTCGCCGCGGGGCAGTTCTGGGCGCAGTACGAGGAGGTCACCCAGCTGCAGGGGGCGGGCGGCAACGCGCTCGGCCTGCCCGCCGCGCCCGCGCTCGACGCCGCGGAGCTGGTGACGTCGGCGTTGCTCGCGCTGGAGGACGACGAGGAACTGCGCGAACGCGAGCGAGGCCGGGTCCGGCATTTGTTCGTGGACGACGCGCACCACCTGGATCCGTTGCAGGTCCAGTTGATCCGCACGATCGGGCACACCGCGGAGGAATTCGTGGTGGCCGGCGATCCGGATCAGTCGGTGTTTTCCTTCCGCGGTGCGGACCCGAAGCTGTTCGCCGATTCCGACAACGACGGCGACCGGACGGTCATGCTGACCACGTCGCACCGGCTCGCTCCGACGGTCCGGGCGGCGGTCGCGAAGCTCGGCGCGACCTTGCCTGGTGCGTCCCCGCATCGGAAGTTGGTTACGCCGCAGGGAAAACGCGGCGGCAAAGTGCGGGTGCGGCTGATGCCGACTCCAGCGGCGGAGGCCAGCTGGATCGCCGACCAGCTTCGCCGGGCGCATCTCGTGGACGGGGTGCCCTGGTCGGAGATGGCGGTGCTGGTGCGGTCTCCGGCGCGGACTTTCCTTGTGCTGCAACGCGCCTTGCGTGCGGCCGGGGTGCCGATCGGCTCGGCTACCGAGGAATTGCCGTTGGCGAAACACTCCGCGGTACGGCCGTTGCTGGCGGTGTTGCGGATCGCGGCGGAGCCGGAACTGCTGGACGTCGATATCGCGGAAATGTTGCTGTCGTCGTCGCTCGGCGGGGCTGATCCGTTGGCGTTGCGTCGGTTGCGGCGCGGTCTCCGTCGGCTGGAGCTGGCTGGCGGCGGGCAGCGGTCGAGCGACGAACTGCTGGTGGAAGCGTTGCGCGGCGGGGACATTCTCGTCGGTCTGGCTGACAACGAGGCGCTGCCGGTTCGTCGGGTCGGGAAGCTGCTGAGTGTTACGCACCAAGCGGTGAGCCGCGGTGAAGGCGTCGAGCAGGTGCTATGGGAGCTGTGGCAGGCGAGTGGGCTGCAGGAACGGTTGCTGCGGTTGGTGGATCGCGGCGGCTCGCTCGGCGCGCAGGCTGACCGTGACCTGGACGCTGTGGTGGCGTTGTTCGATGCGGCAGGACGGTACGTCGACCGGTTGCCCAAGGCGAGTGTCGCGGCGTTCGCGGATTACCTGTCGTCGCAGAACATCGCGGGCGATACGCTCGCTCCGTCGGCTATCCCGGGCGAAGGGGTTTCGCTGCTCACCGCGCACGCGTCGGCGGGTCGCGAGTGGACAGTGGTCGCGGTCGCGGGGGTGCAGGAGGGTGCGTGGCCGGACCTGCGGCTGCGTGGCTCGTTGCTGGGCGTCGAGCGACTGGTCGATCTGCTGTCCGGAGTGGACGAACACGACAAGGTGTCCGCCATCGCACCGATTCTCGCCGAGGAGCGGCGGCTGTTCTATCTAGCGGCGAGCCGGGCGCGCCGGACGCTGCTGGTGACCGCGGTGGCCGGAGAAGACGAGCAGCCGTCCCGTTTCCTCGACGACCTGGAGGAGAACGGCGCCGACGACGGCATGCTCGATTCCCGGATGAAACCGCCGGGCCGGTCGCTCGTGCTGGCCGAACTGGTCGGCGAGTTGCGCGAGGTCGTGTGCGACGACAAGGCGGATCCAGAACGCCGGAAGCGGGCGGCGAAACAACTCGCCCGGCTGGCTGCCGCTGGGGTTCCAGGGGCGCATCCGGGCACCTGGTACGGATTGATGGATGCGTCCACCGAGGACCCCGTGCACGGGCCTGGCGACCTGATGCGGATCTCTCCGTCCACTGTGGAAATTCTGGTGAAGTGCCCGCTGCGCTGGCTGATCGAACGACACGGCGGCAGCGATCCGGCACAGCTGGCGGCGGTTACCGGAACTCTCGTGCACGGTTTGGCGCAGGCGATCGCGGGCGGCAGCACTGAGGAGCAGATTCAGGCCGCGCTGGACGAGGCGTGGGTGCGCGTGGACGCTGGCGCGCCGTGGTTTTCCCGGCGCGAGCGGTCGCGGGTGGAGCAAATGCTGCGCAACTTCGTGTCGTGGCTGGAAATGTCGCGGCGCGAGCTGATTGAGGCCGGGGTCGAGCAGGACATCGAGGTCGAGTTGCCGATGGGCGACGAAGAGGTGCGCGTGCTGCTGCGCGGACGCGTCGACCGGGTCGAGATGGACAAGGACGGCCGCCCGGTGATCGTGGACATCAAGACCGGCAAGGTCCCGGTGTCCGGTGCGGACGCGGAGAAGCATCCGCAGCTCGCGGCGTACCAGCTGGCGGTGCTGCTGGGCGCGGTCGAGGGCAAGAACACGCCCGGCGGCGCGAAGCTCGTGTATGTCGCGAAGGGGAACAACAAAACCGGTGCCACGCAACGGGACCAGCCGCCGATGGACGAGGACAGCGGGCGCGAGTGGCTGGAACTCGTGCGGTCGGCCGCTGCCGCCGCGGTCGGTCCGGACTACCAGGCGCACGAGAACGCCGACTGCGACCGGTGCCCGGCGCGCGGTTGCTGCCCGTTGCGCCCGGAGGGCCGTCAGGTGACCGGACCGTGAGCCCGGTGGTGCTCGCCAACCCCGTCGGGCCCGCGGAAATCGCCGACGCACTGGGGTTGCACCGTCCGACGCCCGAGCAGGCAACCGTGATCGCGTCGCCGGTCGAGCCGTCGCTGGTCGTCGCGGGCGCGGGCGCGGGGAAGACCGAAACCATGGCCGCGCGCGTGGTCTGGTTGGTGGCCAACGGAATCGTGAGCCCGGAGCGAGTGCTCGGCTTGACCTTCACCCGGAAGGCCGCGCGTCAGCTCGGAGAGCGAGTGCGGGCGCGGTTGCGGCGCCTCGCCGGTTCGGGGCTGCTGGAGCGGATCGATCCGTCGGGCGCGTTGCGGGCCACTGTGGTCGCGGGCGAGCCGACGGTCCTGACTTATCACGCGTATGCCGGACGGTTGCTGTCGGAACACGGTTTGCGGCTTCCGGTGCAGCCTGGCGTCCGGTTGCTGTCGGAGACTTCGTCGTGGCAGCTCGCGCATCGCGTGGTGTCCACCTGGGACAATGACCTGGACACCGACCGGGTGCCGCCGACGGTCACCGCGCAGCTGCTCGCACTGGCCGGTGAACTTGGCGAGCATCTGATTTCGACGGAGAAGCTCGCGCAGTACTCCGAGTGGCTGTGCGAGATCATCGAGAACGCTCCCCGCGCCAAAGGCCAGCGTGCGACGCTTCCGGTGAAATTGCAGGAAGTGCTGGCGGCGCAACGGTTCCGGCTCGCTTTGCTGCCGTTGGTCGAGGATTACCATCGGCGCAAACGGGCGGAAGGCGCGCTCGACTTCGCGGACCAGATGTCGCTGGCCGCGCAGCTCGCCGACGGATATCCGGCGGTGGTCGCGGGCGAGCGTGAGCGGTACGGGGCCGTGCTGCTGGACGAATACCAGGACACCGGGCACGCGCAGCGAGTGTTGCTGCGGTCGTTGTTCGGCGGTGTTGAGCATCCGCCGATACCGGTGACCGCGGTCGGCGACCCGGCGCAGGCGATTTACGGCTGGCGCGGCGCGAGTGCGGCGAACCTGCCCCGGTTCACCACGGACTTTCCGCGCCGCGGTGAGGAAAGGCTCGAAACCGCGCACGAATTCGGGCTGCTCACCAGTTTCCGCAATCCGCCGGAAATCCTGGAGCTGGCCAACGCGATCTCCGAACCGTTGCGGCAGCGCGGACTTGGCGTCGAACGGCTTCGGGCGCGCGATGGTGCCGGTCCGGCGGACATCGCGGTCGCGCTGCTGCCGGACGTGCGCGCGGAACGCGAGTGGGTCGCCGACGCGATGGCGCGGCGTTGGCATGCGGTGAAAGAGGAATCCGGCAAGCCGCCGACCGCGGCGGTGCTGGTGCGTCGACGCGCTGACATGGCGCCGATCGCGGCGGAAATGCGCATGCGCGGACTGCCGGTGGAGGTCGTGGGCCTGGGCGGATTGCTGGACGAGCCGGAGGTCGCCGACCTCGTGTCCACGCTGCGGGTGCTCGCCGATCCGCTGGCCGGCAGCGCGGCAGCGCGGCTGCTGACCGGCGCGCGCTGGCGGATCGCGGCGGCGGACGTCGCGGCGTTGTGGCGGCGGGCCAACGAACTCACCTCGCCCGAGCCGCGTGCGAAGGAGGGCGACGAACCGGAACTGGTTGTCGAACGCGCGGAACAGGCCGGGCTGATGGACGCCGTCGACGACCCCGGTGCCCCCGAGCGTTATTCCGCCGAGGGGTACCGGCGAATTCGCCGGCTGGGCGCGGAATTGACCGCGTTGCGTCGTCGGCTGGACCAGTCGCTGCCGGAATTGGTGGCGGACGTCGAACGCACGATGCTGCTCGACGTCGAATCGCTCGCCCGTCCCGGGTCAGCGGGTCGCGCGCATTTGGATGCGTTCGCCGAAGTCGTCACCGATTACGCGGAGACCGCGCCGACTGCGACCCTGCTGTCCTTTGTGGACTACCTCAACACCGCGGCACATGCGGAAGACGGCCTCACGCCTGGCGAGGTCCAAGTGGTTCCGGACCGCGTGCAGGTGCTCACTGTGCACTCCGCCAAGGGGCTGGAGTGGGAAGTGGTCGCTGTCCCGCACCTGGTCGCCGAGGTGTTTCCCGGCAAGCGTCGTTCGTCGTCGTGGTTGCGTACCTCTACTGCGCTGCCCGCGCATTTGCGCGGTGATGCGGCGGATCTGCCGAAGCTGCAGATCGCGGAAGGCTACGACCGCAAGGAGGTGCAGGAAGCGCTGGAACTGCACGAGGAAGGGTTCGTCGCGCGCGAAGCCGACGAGGAACGTCGGCTGTGTTACGTCGCGCTGACCCGTTCCGAGCGTGCGTTGCTTGTTTCCGGGCATTGGTGGAACGAAAGCAGTACGCGGGCTAAAGGGCCGTCGATCTTCCTGTCGGAAATCGCCGAGGTGATGAACGAGGCCGATCCGCCGCTCGGCGTGGTGGACGCCTGGGCGGACGAACCGGCCGAGGACGACGAGAACCCGCTGGTCGCGGACTCCCGGACGGCGCAGTGGCCGGTGGACCCGCTGGGCGACCGGCGTTCCGGCGTGGCTGCCGGCGTAGAGCTGGTGCTGGCGGAAATGGCCGCCCTGGAAGAAGAACCCGAGCCGGAGCCGGAAGCTGAGCCGCTGCCCGCGGCCGACGACGACGAAATCCCGCTGCCGCCGGAGCCGGAGGACGAAGAAGGCTACCTGCCCGACGACGACTATTTCGAAGACGACGAGGACGTCATCGATCCGGAAGACCCGGACGGCTGGGCCGCCGACACCGACGTCCTCCTCGCCGAACGCGCCCGTGCACAATCCACTGTGGACCGGGTTGTACTGCCCGCACAGCTGAGCGTGAGCCAGTTGGTGGACCTGGCGTCCGACGCGGACGCTCTCGCTCAACGGCTGCGCCGCCCGCTTCCGTTGCCGCCCAACACGTTCGCCCGCCGTGGCACCGCGTTCCACACCTGGCTGGAACAACGGTTCTCCGGCGACCGGCTGCTGGAGATCGACGACCTTCCCGGTGCGGCCGACGTCGGCGAGGCCCCGGACACGGATTTCGAAGCCCTGCAAGAAGCTTTCGAGAGCAGCGAATGGTCCGACCGGGTCCCGGTGGCCGTAGAGGTGCCGTTCTCCGCGGACGTCGAAGGCATCACTCTGCGCGGGCGGATGGATGCGGTGTACGCGGATCCCGACGGCGGCTGGACCGTCGTGGACTGGAAGACGGGCTCCGTTCCGTCCGAAGAACGCTTGCCGGCCTTGGCCATTCAGCTCGGCGCGTACCGGCTCGCGTGGGCGGCGTTGAAGAAGGTGCCGGTGGACCGGGTGCGCGCGGCCTTCCACTATGTCCGACATGGACACACGTTGCGTCCGGCCGATCTGCTGGACGCGGAAGGCCTGCGGGCGTTGCTGCGCAACGTTCCGCAGGAGTAAGAGCTAGGCCCGATCGCGCACGGTCAACGCCCAGCTCACCAATGGCCACTGCAGTGGCAGCCGCAGCCACGCCACCGCGCGATCCCGAGCAGGACGGCCGCGTCGCTGGTAGTCCAGTGCCATTTTCACGTTGCCCGGAAACACTCCAACGAACAGCAGCGCCGCCGCCAACCCGCCCAGCCGGCGCGTGCGCGGCAGCGCGATCCCGGCAGCGACGGTGAGCTCGGCGGCGCCCGACGCGTACGTCCAGGTGCGCCGGTCACCGGGCAATTCCTTCGGGACCAGCGCGTCGAACGGCTTCGGCCGGGCGAAGTGCAGGACGCCCGCCCCGGCCAGCAGAGCAGCGAGAAGATGCGCCGGACGTTGCGACGCGCGAGGCTCGGACATGCGGCAAGCCTGCCACAGCATGATCCTTGCGACGGGTGTGCGGGTGCTCCGTTTGGGTTATCCTCCCGGCTGTGAGTGACGCCGAACGCCCGCGGGGAGCCGGTGCATGAAGGCCCTGAAACGGCTGCCCCTGAACGTCCGGTTGAACGACCGGCCCGACCACGAGCTCGTCGGCGTGATCCGGATGCCGGAGCTGACGGTCAGCCCGATGCGGTCGATCGTCAAGCGGATCATCGGCGCGCTGCTGGCGCTGCTGGCCACCGTGCTGATCGTCTACCTCGACCGCGACGGCTACCGCGACGCGAACGGCGACGGCCTCTCGCTCCTCGACTCGCTCTACTACGCGACGGTTTCCCTCTCGACCACCGGCTACGGCGACATCGCCCCGGCGACCGCGTCCGCGCGGCTGGTGAACGTCATCGTGATCACGCCGCTGCGGGTGCTCTTCCTCATCGTCCTCGTCGGGACCACCCTGGAAGTGCTCACCGAGCGCTCCCGGCAGGCGTTCAAAATCCAGAAGTGGAGGACGAAGGTGCGTGACCACACCGTCGTCGTCGGTTTCGGCACGAAGGGCCGCTCGGCGGTCAACGCGCTGCTCGGCGACGAGGAGGTGCAGGCCAACCGCGTTGTGGTCGTCGACACCGACCAGCAGGCGCTGGACGCGGCGAGCGCGCTCGGGCTCGTCACCGTGCACGGATCGGCGACCAGGTCGGACGTCCTGCGCGTCGCGGGCGTGCAGCACGCGCGAGCCATAGTGGTCGCGCCGAACCGCGACGACACCGCCGTGCTGGTCACCCTCACCGCGCGCGAGCTGGCCCCGAAAGCGCACATCGTGGCGTCGGTGCGCGAGGCGGAAAACGTGCACCTGCTGAAGCAATCCGGGGCCAACCAGGTCGTGGTGTCGAGTGAGACCGCCGGGCGGCTGCTCGGAATGGCGACGTCCAGCCCGCTCGTGGTGGACATGGTCGAGGACCTGCTGACGCCGGAATCCGGGCTGGCGATCGCCGAGCGCAGCATCGAGCCGAGCGAGGAAGGCGGATCGCCGAGGCACCTGCCGGACACGGTGCTCGGCGTGGTGCGCGACGGGGTGCTTTACCGGGTGGACGCCCCGCAAGCGGACGCGCTGGAACCGGGGGACCGGTTGCTGTACGTCAAGAAGGTCACGCAGGTCGACCAGATCGAACGCTGAGGTCGGGCTGGTTCGCTGGGGTCTTCCTGTAGCGGGAGCAGAGTCCGCGGCGCGTGGGTGTCGCGTCTGCTGTTGGCCTGGCGAGCGGTGCTGTTGCGGGAGCGGATAGACCTGCGGCTCGTCTCGGCCGGTGTTCCGTGCCGGTGCTGGTGAGCAATGCGGCTGCAAGTCCGCTGCACACCGCGCTGCTGCCTCCCCCAATGCCACATTGGGTGTGCTGAGCGCACCGAATGTGGCGTTGGTGCGGTTGTTCGTGAGGCGCTGGGCGGAGGAGCCGAGGGTTGGCTGTTAGCGGCGGGTGCGTGGGATGCGCCCAATGCGGCGTTGGGGCGGAACCCAGCGTGATGTTCGGTGCGAGTGGAGCCGGGGACGGCGAGCGGTTGCGGTGGGTGTCCGGGGTGTCGCCTCGGTCGGGGTCCCCCGTGCGCGGGCACCTCACTGGGTTTTGCCCCCGGCATCTGGAAGCATGGCGTCGT
Organism: Amycolatopsis echigonensis; assembly: GCF_014174495.1. Classification (GTDB taxonomy): domain Bacteria; phylum Actinomycetota; class Actinomycetes; order Mycobacteriales; family Pseudonocardiaceae; genus Amycolatopsis; species Amycolatopsis echigonensis. The sequence continues at coordinate 88,562 of NZ_JACJHR010000024.1, read as the reverse complement.
GCAGGTCTCCGAACCCCCGCATAAGAGTCCCGTCAAGCGGTGGCTGCAGGTGGGCATCCCCGTCGCGGTCGGGGTGCTCGTCGTGCTCTTGGCGTGGCTCGCCGGACCGGGGCTGCTCGGCATCCAGGCGAAGGCACCCGGCTCGCCGGTGGACGCCCAGATCACCAAGGCCGTCGACTGCTCCGTTCCCGGGGCGGCCGAATCGGTCTCGTTCCAGCTCGGCGGCAAGCCGCGCCAGGGCTCGCTCGACAGTTGCGGCCACGGCAAGGACGAGCGCCTCCAGGTGCTGGTCCCGGACGACGCTCCGGCGGACGGCGTCGTCTCGGTCACCATGCCGGACACCTCGGCGGGTTCGCAGGACCTGCGCGCGCCGATCGCGCTGGCGCTGCTGGTGTTCGCCTGCTTCTGCGGCGGGATGTACGCCTACCTGGTGATCCGCGGCTCGGGCAAGCTCGCGCTGCTCAGCTGAGCCGGAGCCCGACAGCCGAGCAGACCACTACAGCCGCAGCGCTGTTGCCGCGCCGAACGCGATTGCCGCAGCCGTACCACTACAGCCGCAGTGTCACAGCCGCGCCGAACGTGGCTTCCTCAAAGAGTCACTACAGGTGTAGTGATCCACACCGCGCCGGACGAGCCGTGGATCACTACGAACGCAGTGGCGGATCAGCTGACGTCGGACGCGGGTGCGGCGAAGGTGTTGCAGTCCGCGATCCGGTTGTCCTTCGCCCCGGCGCGCCACCACTGCGCGTAGTGCGCGTTGGTGCCGTGGTCGTGGCTGTGGGAAGTGTTGTCGCCGCGCGTTTCCTGGTCGTTCCAGGCCTTGTTGTACATGTCGCGGGTGATCGTGCCGCCGCGGTCGACGTGCGCACCCAGGAACATTCCGGAGAAGCACTGCGCCTGGAGTTCTTTGCGGCGCGACATGTCGAGACCCTCGGGGCTGTTCTGCCCGGCCGCGTAGATCTTCTGCCACGCGGCGTCCATGATGCCCGCGACTTCCTGCACGTGGTGGCCGTACTCGTGGGCGAACAACGCCAGGTAGACGCCGGGATTGTTGCCATACTGATCCGTCTGCAGGCCCTTGAACGGGACGTACAGGTTGTTCTCGCAGTAGTACGCCGCGGTCGCGATGCCGACCTGGATGGTGCCGCATTCGGTGTCGAAGCTCGGGCCGGTCGGGAAGTGCAGCGCGGGCGGCGTGAACGGCAGGTTGTAGGACTCGAGGAACGGGCCCCACGCCGCGTCGAGGCATTTGCTCGCGGCGGTGAAGAACGCTTCCGCGCCGTCCTGCGTGCTCGTCCACGGCGGCAGATTGCAGACGAGGTTCTGGAGGCCGGCGTTGGGGTCCTGCAGGATCGGGTGGTCGGCCAGCTTGAGGATCTTGTGCGGGCCGGCGCTGGCGGAGGTGCTCGGGCTTTCCGACGGGCTGGCCGGCGTGCTCGAGGGGGTGGACGAACCGCTGGTGGGCGGCAGTTCATAGGCGGACGACGGCGACGGCGGCGCGGCTTGGTAGCCCGCGTTGCTGGGCCCCGACCCGCGGTTCAGCGAAACGATCGCGACGACGCCCAGCGCCAGCACCGCGACCGCGCCGAGGCACAGCCCGACGATCAGCCCGGTCGGCTTGCGCGGCGGCACCGGATAGGACGGCGGCGGCTGCTGCCACGGCGGTCCCTCCGGCGGCGGGCCCTGATACGGCGGCTGCTGTCCCTGGTACTGCCCTTGACCCTGCTGTGCCTGGTAGGAACCTTGCGCCTGGCCCGGCGGCACCGGTCCTTGGCCCGGCACCGGCGGCGGTTGAACGGTCCCGCGAGGCGGCACCTGGCCGTAGGGCGGTTGCGTCATCAGGGCAGTCCCGGTGGGTCTCGGCGCGGGCCGGGCGTTCCCCGGCTTGCCATTCAGCATATCGGGGGACGCGCGGCCCGCCGCACCACTTCTCCGGACGGCCTCCTCGTCCGGACGTCCCCCCAGGTCTGGCCGGGTGCGGACGGCTCTGGAAGAGTGACGGCAGCAACCGCAGGGCCGTGCAAACGAGGGGCTCCGATGACACATTCACCCGGTGCGCCCGGGCCGGGGGACGACACGCCCACGCCGAGCCGGGGCTTCGCCAGTCCTGATCCCGGCGCGTCCTCCGCCACTCCGCCGAAGACCGGCGAAACGGACACCCCGTCCTCGCCGTCCGGCACGGGCGCCGGAATTTCGTCGCCCGCCAGCGAAAACGCCGGTTCGACCGGGACGAATCCGCCTGCCGGGGCGAACCAGGCAGGCGCGAATCCGTCGCCTGCCAGCGAAAACCCCGGCGCGCCGCAGCAGCCAGGCGGGGGAAGCCCGGCTGGCGCGCCGCAGCAGCCAAGCGGCGGAACCACTCCGCCGCAGCCGGGCGCGACCCCTCCCTTCGGGGAAACCCTGCACCCCGGCGCGTTCCCGCCGCCCGGAGCGACACCCCCGCCGCCAGGTCAGTGGCAATCCCCTGGACAACCCCCAGGCCAGCAACCGCTTCCGCAGTACCCCGGCGGCGGCTACGGCAACGCGGGCCCGGGCTGGAACCCGAACGGACTGGGCAAACCGGGCGTGATCGCGTTGCGCCCGTTGAACGTCGGCGACATCCTCGACGGCGCGATCACCGCGATCCGCCGGTATCCGCTGCTGATTCTCGGGGTGTCCGCGATCGTCGCGGTGGTCTCGGCGGGGCTGAACCTCGTCGCGACGCTGTGGCTGGTGCCCGATTTCAACCGGGTCGCCCAGCTCGGCCCGGCCGCGACGCAGCAACAGCAGCTCGACGCGCTGTACAGCCTGCTCGGCTCCACGCTCACCGCACTGCTGCCGACGCTCGTGATCTCCATGCTGGCGCAGACTTTCCTCACCGGCTTTCTCACCGTGGTGATGGGCAAGGCGGTGCTCGGCCGTCCGGTCGACTTCGGTTCGGCGATGCGCGAAGCCGCGCCGCGCCTGCTGCCGCTGCTGGCGGTCACCGTGCTTTACACGCTGGCCACGATCGTCGCCGCGGCGTTCTGCCTGCTGCCCGCCGTGCTGCCGTACGTCTTCTGGTCGCTCGCCGGTCCCGCGCTGGTGCTGGAACGCGGCACCATCGGACAGGCGTTCTCGCGGTCGCGCCAGCTCGTGTCCGGGATGTTCTGGCGGGTGTTCGGGGTTCTGCTGCTGGCGGGCGTGATCAGCTGGGTGATCTCGGCGATCATCAACGTTCCGTTCAGCCTCGGCTCGGGCGCGTTCAGCGGTCTCTTCAACCCGCAGGCGACCGTGCCGAAGGTGACGACCGGCGGACTGGTGCTGGAGTCGGTGGGCAAGGTGATCGCGGAGACGATCGTCATGCCGTTCACCGCCCTGGTCACCGTGGTGCTCTACATCGACCAGCGGATGCGCCGCGAGGGCATGGACATCGAACTGGCCAGGGCGGCGGGGCTGAACCCGCCTCAGCCGCCGCGACCGCCGCAGCAGGCGTGGTGATCGGTTTTCTCGCCGACGTCCCGGTCGACATCGACCGGGACCCCGCCCGGCTGCGGGCGATCCAGGAACTGACCGACCCGGGTTACGCCGCCGCGCAGCCGGGCTTGCTCGAGCGCGTCTGGCAGTGGCTCGGGCAGCGGATTTCCGATCTGTTCAACGCGTTGTCCGGAGTGCCCGGCGGTCCGCTCGGCCTGCTCCTGGTGCTGGCGCTGGTGATCGTGCTGATCGTGGTCGTGCGGCTGCGAGTGGGCAAGGTCGGCCGGTCCGCGAAAACGTCCGGCGAGGTGTTCAGCGGACGGCGGCAGACCGCGGACGAATACCGGAAGGCCGCCGAGGAAGCCGCTGCTCGCGGGGATTTCGCCGACGCGGTGCGCAATCGGTTCCGTGCGCTCGTGCGGGGGATGGAAGAGCGGGCGCTGCTCGACGCCCGCTCGGGCCGGACCGCGGACGAAGCGGTCGCCGAGGCCGGGAGGTTCCTGCCGGATCTGGCGGTTGAGCTCACGGCGGCCGCGCGGCAGTTCGACGACGTGCACTACGGCGGACGGCCGGGTACCGAAGCCGGTTACCGCACACTGTCCGAATTGGACGAACGCGTCCGCCGCGCGCGACCGGTCCTGGCGGACGCATGAGCACAGCTGTTTCGCCGGATCTGCGCCGAATCTGGCGTAGCGCCCGGGTTCCGTTGGCGCTCCTCCTGCTGATTGTGATCGTCGCGCTGGCCATCGTGCTCAGCCGCGGCAAGCAGACCAGCGGCGAGTTCGACCCCGGTTCCTACGAACCGCGAGGCAGCCACGCTCTCGCGCATTTGCTGGAGCAGCAAGGCGTTCAGGTCCGCGCCGCGCACTCGCTTGCCGAGGCTCGCGATGCCGCTGACAGCGGAACGCTGCTGATCACCAACCCGCAGTTGGTGCCAGCGAACGGGTTGGCCGATCTGCGCCGACGCGTCGCGCACCTCGTGCTCGTCGCGCCCGGGTCGTCGGCGCTGGGCATGACCGCGCCGACAGTTTCCTCGGCGGGTGCGGGAGAAGTCCGTACGCTGCAACCGGATTGCACGGTCGGTGCGGCGGTCAGCGCGGGCTCGGTCACGCTTGGCGGACGTCATTACCAGACGGACGACAAGACGGCGCGCACCTGCTACCGCGACAACGGCGACCCGACTTTCGTGCAGCTGGCCGACCGGACCGGCACGGTGACCGTGCTCGGCTCGGCGGAGGCCTTCACCAACGACCAGATCGCCAAGGAAGGCAACGCGGCGTTCGGCATGCGGCTGCTCGGCGATCATCGGCAGCTGGTCTGGTATGTACCGTCCACAGAGGACCCCGCGCTGGACGGCGAGAAGAAACCGTTCGTGGACCTGATCCCGCCCGGCTGGCGATACGGTGCGCTGATCGCGGGAATCGCGATCGTCCTTTTCGCACTGTGGCGTGCGCGGCGGCTCGGGCCGGTGGTGCGCGAACCGCTGCCGGTGGTCGTGCGGTCGGCGGAGACGGCAGAGGGCCGGGCCCGGCTGTACCGGCGGGGCGGCGCGACCGGGCACGCGGCGGAAACCTTGCGCGAGGCGGCCAGGACGCGGCTGCGGAAGAGACTGGGATTGCCGCGCGACGCCGGTCCGCCCGCGGTGGTGGAGACGGTGAGCGCGCGGACCGGCCGGGCGCCGAACGAGGTCGGGGCGGTGCTGTACGGCCCGTCGCCGTCCGACGAGGCGGCGCTGGTGCGGCTGGCGAACGAACTGGACGCGGTGGAACGAGAGGTGGAGCGTTCGTGAGTACCGAACAGATGCAGGACGCGCGGGCGGCCCTGATCGCGTTGCGCACCGAGGTCGGGAAGGCTGTGGTCGGCAACGACGCGGCCGTCACCGGGCTCATCCTCGCGCTGCTCTGCCGAGGGCATGTGCTGCTGGAAGGCGTGCCCGGCGTCGCGAAGACGTTGCTGGTGCGCGCGTTGGCCGCGTCGCTGGACCTGAAGACGACGCGCGTGCAGTTCACGCCGGACCTCATGCCGGGCGACGTCACCGGGTCCATTGTGTACGACGCGCACAGCGGCGAGTTCTCCTTCCGCGAGGGCCCGGTGTTCACGAATCTGCTGCTGGCCGACGAGATCAACCGGACGCCGCCGAAGACGCAGTCGTCGCTGCTGGAGGCGATGGAGGAGCGCCAGGTGTCGATCGACGGCGTCTCGCGTCCGCTGCCGGATCCGTTCGTGGTCATCGCGACGCAGAACCCGGTCGAGTACGAGGGCACCTACCCGTTGCCCGAGGCGCAGCTGGACCGGTTCCTGTTGAAGCTGACCATGCCGGCTCCGTCGCGCGAGGACGAGATCGGCATTCTGTGGCGGCACGTACAGGGTTTCGACCCGCGGAACCTCGCCGCGGCGGGCGTGCGTCCGGTAGCCGGGGCGGCGGAACTCGCTGCCGCGCGGGAGGCGGTCGCGAAGGTGACTGTCGGTCCTGAAGTGATCGGCTACGTCGTCGACCTTTGTCGCGCGACGCGGGAGCTTCCGGCGGTGCGCATCGGCGTTTCCCCGCGCGGTGCAACGGCTTTGCTCGCCGTGACGCGCGCGTGGGCTTGGCTGTCCGGCCGGGATTACGCGACGCCGGACGACGTCAAGGCGCTCGCCCGTCCCGCTCTCCGGCACCGTCTCGATGTGCGGCCCGAAGCCGAACTCGAAGGCGTGACCTCGGACGGCGTCCTCGACCGGGTGCTGGCCTCCGTGCCGGTGCCGCGCTAAATGGCCGTCACCGGGCGGCTCGGGCTGCTGGCGCTCCTGGGGGCGCTGGTGGTCGGGCTGCTGTTCCCGTCCGGCACCGGCGTCGCGGTGGTGATCGCGGTGCTGCTGGTGCTGGTCGTCGTGGATCTCGCGCTGGCCGGGAGCGTGCGCGCGCTGCGGTTTTCGCGCAGCGGCACCACTTCCGTCCGGCTGGGCGAGCCTGCCGAGGTCACGCTGACCGTGACGAACCCCGGTCGGCGCACCGTTCGCGGCTCCTTGCGGGACGCCTGGCCGCCGAGCGCTGGTGCCGACGACCGGCACTCGCTGGTGGTTCCGTCCGGCGAACGACGTGCGTTGACGACCGCGCTGCTGCCGACCCGTCGCGGCGACCGTATTGCGGCGAGGGTGACCGTGCGCGCGGCCGGCCCGCTGGGGTTGGCCGCGCGGCAGGGTTCGCACGAGGTGCCATGGACGGTTCGGGTGCTGCCGCCGTTCCACAGCCGCAAGCATCTGCCTTCGCGGCTGGCTCGGCTGCAGCAGCTGGACGGCCGCAACGCGGTGCTGATCCGGGGCCAGGGAACGGAATTCGACTCCCTGCGCGAATATGTGATCGGCGACGACGTCCGGTCGATCGACTGGCGCGCGACGGCCCGCGCGTCCGACGTGATGGTGCGGACGTGGCGTCCGGAACGCGACCGGCAGGTGGTTTTGGTGCTGGACACCGGCCGCGTCTCAGCCGGTCGAGTCGGCGACGCGCCGCGGCTGGACGCGGCGATGGACGCGGCGCTTTTGCTGGCCGCGCTGGCTGCCCGGGCGGGGGACCGGGTCGATCTGGTCGCGTACGACCGGCGCGTGCGGGCTTCCGTCCCGAACGCTTCGACCCCGTCTCTGGTGAACGCCTTGGCCACGATCGAACCGTCGCTGGTCGAGACGGACGCGCGGGGAATGGTCGCGGAAGTGCTGCGACGGACGCGTCGGCGGGCTTTGGTGGTGCTGTTGACCGGCTTGGAACCGGCACCGTTGCAGGAAGGGCTGTTCCCGGTGCTGGGCTCGTTGACGGCTCGGCACGAGGTCCTGGTGGCCTCGGTGGCGGACCCGAGGGTCGCGGAGATGGCGGCTTCGCGAGGCTCCGCGGAGGCGGTTTACGACGCTGCCGCGGCGGAGCGGGCGTTGGCGGATCGGGAATCGTCAGTGGCGTGGTTGACGCGGCACGGGGTCGGTGTCGTGGACGCGGTTCCGGAGGAGCTGCCGCCCGCGCTGGCAGACCGGTACCTGGCGTTGAAGGCGGCGGGCCGGTTGTAGGTCCGTGAAGGGCTCCTTGAGGGAATGAGATTCCTTCAAGGAGCCCTTCACGGACTTCTCAGCCAGCTTCGGGAAGGAAGTCGCCAGCGGCACGGCGGTCCACGTCGCCCGTTTCGCCGTCTCGGGCAGCACGTCGTCCGAGCGTGAAGACGTACGTCAGGAACAGCAGCTCCACCACCGCTCCGATGCCGATCCGCAGCCACGTCGGCCAGCCGGACGGTGTCACGAACGCCTCGATCACTCCCGACACCAGCAGCACGCACGCCAGCCCCAGCGCTATGACCACCACTGAACGGCCCTGCTCGGCCAGTGCCGCGCTTCGCGACCGGCGGCCCGGGTCCACGACTGTCCAGCCGAGCTTCAGTCCGGTCCCGGCCGCGATGAACACTGCCGTCAGTTCCAGCAGGCCGTGTGGCAGGAGCAGGCCCAGCAGCACGTCGCCGCGGCCTGCGGAGGACATCAGGCCGATCGCGACCCCGGCGTTCAGCGAGTTCATCCACAGCGCGGCGATCACCGGCAAGCCGAGCGCGACGCCCAGGAACAGGCACGTCGCCGCGACCCAGGCGTTGTTCGTCCACACTTTCGCCGCGAACGACGCCGCCGGGCCGTTCGAGTAGTACGTCTCGTATTGGCCGCCGGGCGCGGTCATCGCCTTCACCTCGTCCGGCGAGACCAGCGACGCGCGCACCTGCGGGTCGCCGGCGATCCACGCGCCCAGCACCGCCATCACCGCCACCGACAGCAGCGCCGCCGGGATCCACCAGCGGCGGCTCAGGTACACCGCGGCCGGGAAGCGCCGGGTGAAGAACAGCCCGACCTCGCGCCACGCCGGGCTGTGCGAGCCAGCCACCGCCGAACGGCCGCGCGCGACCAGCGCCGACAGCCTCGCCAGCAGGGCCGGGTCGGGCGCGGTCGAGCGGATCATCGACAGATGCGTCGCCGTGCGCTGATACAGCGTGACCAGCTCGTCCGCCTCCTGGCCGGTCAGCCTGCGGCGTCCGGCGAGCTCGCCGAGCCGGTTCCATTCCGCGCTGTGCGCCGCGACGAACACGTCGACGTCCACCGGCCACCTCCTCCGCCGCCAAGGATAGTGCCAGGCGCTCTACGCTGGCCTCGTGCAGGAAGAGTCCGATCTCGTCACCGGTGAGGCCGTCGTCCTCGACCTGCGGGTGGCGAAGCTCGCCAGCCGCGCGGTCGCGATGCTGCTCGACGGCCTCGTCCAGGCCGCGTTGCTGCTGCTCGTGCTGGTCGCGCTGATGCTGACCGCGGGGTCGTTCGACTCGGCGCTCACCGTCGCGCTGATGCTGACCGCGTTCGTGCTGGTGGTGATCGGCTACCCGGTGCTGTTCGAAACGCTCAGCCGCGGCCGTTCGCTCGGCAAACTCGCGCTCGGCCTGCGCGTGGTGCGCCTCGACGGCGGCCCGATCAGCTTCCGGCACGCGCTGACCCGTGCGCTCGCCGGGTTCTTCGTCGACTTCTGGGCGCTCGGCTTCCTCGGCGCGGTGGCCGTCATCGTGTCGCTGACGTCGTCGAACGGCCGCCGCGTCGGCGACTATCTCGCGGGCACCCTGGTGATTCGCGAACGCGTGCCGCAGTCCGCGCAGGCGATCCTCGTGGTGCCGCCTGGCCTGGAAGCGTGGGCCGCGCATTTCGACCTCAGCGGCCTCACCGACGACCTCGCCATGGCTGCCCGGCAGTACCTCGGCCGCTACCATGATCTGCGTCCGGAAGCCGCCGCATCGCTCGGCTTCGGGCTGGCACAGCAGGTTTCGGCGGCGATCGGGGTCCCGCTGCCGTACGGAATGCCACCGTGGGTCTTCCTCACCGCGGTGCTGGCCGAACGCCGCAATCGCGACCATGCCCGGATCGCGCCGATGCAGTACGGCCCGCCTGCCTCCGCGCCGCCGCCGGTTCCGCCTCCGGCACCGCCGAAGTCCGACAACCCCTTCACCCCGCCGAGCTGAGAACATGCTCGCCGACGACGTCACCGTCACCACTGCGCAGGACGGCCAGCTCACGGTCATCGAGCGCATCGTCACCGACGCCCCAGCCGTCCACCGCATCGCCGAGCGGGTACCGGTCACTGACGACGAGGACCGGCTTTACTCGATCACTGACCTGCATCTTTCCGGTGCCGCCACCGCCGACGGAACCACGGTCACCGTCACCGGGCCAGCCACTTTGACGTACACAGTGGACGGTGCGGTCGCCGCGGGCGGGCAGGTGCGGTTTCAGGTCACCGGCGGCTGGGACCGTGCACTCGACCGGGTCGCCGCCGACTTCAGCACCCCCGGAGTGTCCACAGCGGACTGTTACGCCGGTCAGCCCGGTTCGTCCCGGCAGTGCACTTTCTCCGAACTGCGAAGCGGGGGAGCGCATGCCGAACAGAACATGCTGCGCCAAGGGGAGCGAATCGACCTGGCCGTCCAAACCGGACCGCTTCCGGAGAACGCCCGGTTCGTCCCGGCTGGACCGTTGGCTGCCTTCGCGCCTGGATTCCCGACCGTCCTGAGTGGTCTCGCTTTGGTGCTGTACCTGCTCGTCGGGGCCAGCGTGCTGCGTCGCCGCACCAGACCGCCCGCTCCTGGCGTGCCGCCTGCGTACGTCGCGTATGTCGCGCGGGGCGAACTCGACCTCACCGGCACTGTCCTCGACCTCGTCGCCCGCGGCCATCTGCACATCGCCGACGGCCAGGTGACTCACAGCGAAGCCGACCCGCTCACGCCGTTCGAGGAGGCTGTCAAAGCCGCCTTCCCGGCGGGTCCGCTCGCTGCCGCGCGGCCGGATCAGGCTGAGCTGAAAGCGCTTCTCGACGCTGAAGCGCATCGCCAAGGCTGGCTGTCCACACGGGAACCCCACGTCCGCCGAGCCGGGCTCGCCCTCGTTCTCGCAGGCATAGTGCTCACTGTTGTCCTAGCCGTCACGGTCGGCGAGGCATTGATCGGCGTCGCGGTCCTGATCGCCGGGCTCGTCACCTTCGCGGCCGCTCCACTAGTTCCGCCGCAAACCCGAAGCGGCGGCGCACTGGGCACTCCGGCTGAACGCGTCGAATCCCCACTGGCGACAGAGATCGACGCGATCCAAACGCTGGCCGAACGTCGCTCGGCGGTGTCCGCGCAATGAAACTCGCCGCCCTGCTGATGATTCCGTTTCTCTGTGCGACACCCGCGGCGGCGCAAGACCAGCCGTCCCTGCCCGGCTTGCCGCAGAGCGTCGAAGTAGCGCTCAAGGTCCAGCGTGACGGCAGTCTGTCCGTCACCGAGGCAGTGTCGGTGCCGCGCGACACCTCGATGACCCGCACCATCCCATTGCGCGCCAATGCCCGCGTGCTCGGCATCCGCAACATCAGCGTCGAAGGCGCGGGCAACGCCGAGTCCGGCAACGACCAGGTGACCTTCTACCTGCGCGGCGGAACGTCCGTGCTGCGGTACACAGTGGACGGTGCGGTCGGCACGAGCCTCGGCGTCGAGCACGTGACCTGGGACGTCGCCAGTGGCTGGGACACCCGTCTCGAGCTGGTCCGCGCGACCTTCGCCGCCCCCGCCGTTCCCGACGCGCTCAGCTGCCTCGCCGGTCCGCCCGATTCGACGACCCACTGCGGTGCCGCGCAGATCGACCACTCCGGCCTGACGCGCGTCTCGGTGCCGAACCTCCAGCCCGGCTCGCGCGTGCAGCTGACCGCCGAACTCCCCGGCGGCACTGTCGCCGCGACCGAGAAGCTCATCCCCACCGGCCCCTTCGCCGCGACCGCGCCGGTGTGGTGGGCATGGCTGGCCTTCGCCGTGCTGTCGATCGCCGGCGCCATCGCCGTGTTCGTACGCCGCCGACGTGACCGACAGCCTGGCCGCGCCACTCCCGTACAGCTCCTCGACAACGGCCGCTTCTCTTCGCCGGACGGCGTGCTCCCTGGACACGTAGGACTGCTTCTCACCGGACGCGTCAGCTCCGTCGACCTAGCCGCGACTGTGCTCGACCTATGCGTCCGTAACTACCTATGGGTCAGCGAAGACGGCCCGCGCAACTGGGTGCTCGTACGCCGCAACCCGCCCGACGAACACCTAACCGCCTTCGAGCGCGCGGTGTACACAGCGGCTGTGCCCGGCGAAGCCGCGACGCTCGCCGAAGTACGCGAAGCAGGCGTACGCGAGCTGATCGCCGACACTGTCCGTCGCGGCTGGCGCTCCCCGAAGCGACTGTCGAAGGTCGGCCCGCGGCTATGTGGGTACGGCGTCTTCCTCACCATCCTGCTGGCGTTCACCGTCGGTTACGCGCAACTCGGGTTGGTGCTTCTCGCCACCGGCATCGTGGTGACTGCAGCCGCTCGCCTCCTGCCGGAGCGGACGGAGGCAGGCCTAGACCTCCGAGACCGCCTTCTCGGCCTCAACGCACAGCTGCTCACGATGGAGACACCGGACGACGAACTGCTCGTCTCTCGCGTGCTCCCGTACGCGTATGCGCTGGGGGAAGCAGACGCTTGGCAAGTTAACGCTTGTTCGCTATCGGCGTACTGGTACGGCGCCTCCGCCGAGGAAGCGGCGACGTTGGCGCGGACCAGGGAATTCGTGGCCGCACTGACCGTCGCGTTCGAGGGTGCGAGGCACCTCCGACCGGACGAGCCGAAGACGCCCGCGCCTGCGTAGGGTGGAGGGCATGGCCGATCCCGAGCTCTTCCGTTTCACGATCGACAACGGTCTGCGCGTGGTGCTCGCTCCTGACCCGACCGCGCCGGTGGTCGGGGTCAGCGTGCACTACGACGTGGGCTTCCGCTCCGAGCCGGAGGGGTTGACCGGTTTCGCGCACCTCTTCGAGCACCTGATGTTCCAGGGCAGCGAAAGCCTGGAGAAACTGGCGCACTTCCGGCACGTGCAGTCCAGCGGCGGCACCTTCAACGGTTCCACGCACCCGGACTACACCGACTACTACGAGGTGCTGCCCGCGGCGGCGCTGGAGCGCGCGCTGTTCCTCGAGGCCGACCGGATGCGCGCGCCGAAGCTGACCGCGGAGAACCTGGCGAACCAGATCGAGGTCGTCAAGGAGGAAATCCGGCTGAACGTCCGCAACCGGCCGTACGGCGGGTTCCCGTGGATCCTGCTGCCGCCGGTGCTGTACTCCACCTTCGCCAACGCGCACGACGGCTACGGCGCGTTCGAAGACCTCGAGGGCGCGACGCTGGACGACTGCGCCGCCTTCTTCGACACCTTCTACTCGCCGGCCAACGCGGTGCTGACCGTCGCCGGCGACTTCGAGGTGGAGAACGCGAAGGCGCTCATCCAGAAGCATTTCGGCGACGTCCCGCACCGGCCGGCTCCGGTCCGCCCGTCGTTCTTCGAGCCGCTGCCCACCACACAGCTGACCGGCGAGCACACCGACGCGCACGCGCCGCTGCCCGCGCTGGCCGTCGGCTACCGGATGCCGGACCCGGTCAACGACCTCGACGGCTACCTCGCGTACCTGGTGCTGGCCGGCGTACTCACCGACGGTGACGGCTCGCGGCTGCAGCAGCGGCTGGTGCACGTCGAACCGCTGGTGGTCGACATCGGGGCGGGCGCCGGGCTGTTCGGCCCGTTCGAGGCGCGTGATCCGGACACGTTCACCATCACCGCGATCCATCCGCCGGAGGTGCCGCGCGAGCGCGTGCTGGCCGCGCTGGACGAGGAGCTGGAGAAGCTCGCGTCCACACCGCCGGACGACCAGGAACTGAGGAAGGTCACCGCGCGCTGGGCGGCGAGCCTGCACGCGGAGCACGACCGGCTCGTGTCGCGCACGCTGGCGCTCGGCGCGTTCGAACTGCTCTACGGCGACGCGTCGCTGGTCTACCAGCTCGCCGACCGGCTGTCCGCGGTCTCCGGCGAGGCTGTGTCGGCGGCGGCGAAGGCGATGCGCCCGGACGCGCGCGCCGTGCTCGTCGTGAATCCCGCAAGCACCGAAGGGACGGAACAGTGACCTCGGCTGAACAGGTCAAAGCCGCACACCGCAGCGCCGAGGAGATCGGCCGCACCGCGGCCGGACCGCGTCCGCTGCCCCCGCTGGGCCACCAGCGCGCCGCCGCCGATCTGTCCCATGTGGACACCACGCTCTCCAACGGGCTGCGCGTGCTCGCGGTGCGCAAGGCGAGCGTTCCGATGGTCGAGCTGCGGCTGTGGATCCCGTTCGCGGGAGACGACCGGATGCACGCGGCGACCGCGGAGGTGCTCGCGGAAACCGTGCTCACCGGCACCGCGCGGCGCGACCGGGTGGAAATCGACGCCGAGGTCGCGCTGATCGGCGGCGATCTCAACACGGGCGTGGACCCGGAACGGCTGTACTTCGGCGGCACCGCGCTGTCCGAAGGCCTGCCGACGCTGCTGGACGTGCTCGGCGACGTGCTCACCGGCGCCACGTACGGCGACGCGGAGGTCGCGCGCGAGCGGGAACGGCTGATCGAGCGCATCGCGGTCTCACGGACGCAGCCGCGCACCATCGCGCGCGAAGCACTGCAGAAGCACCGGTACGGCGACCACCCGGCGACGCGCGAGGTCCCGCAGGCCGAGGACGTCGCCGAGGTGACCGCCGAGCAGGTGCGCGCGCTGCACAACGCTTCGGTGCTGCCGCGCGGCGCCGTGCTCGTGCTGGTCGGAGACCTTGACCCGCAAGAGGTTCCGGCCGAGCTGGAGCGTGCGCTCGGCGGCTGGAAGTCGGACCGCTCGGCTGTCGTGCTGCCGCCGCTGCCCGAGCTGACCGGCGGCAACGTTCTGCTCGTGCCGCGCGCCGGCGCGGTGCAGTCGCAGATCCGGCTGTCCGCGCAGACCGTGCCGCGCGTCGATCCGCGGTATCCCGCGCTGCAGCTGGCGAACCTGGCCTTCGGCGGGTACTTCTCCTCGCGGCTGGTGGAAAACATCCGCGAGGACAAGGGATACACCTACGGCGCGCACTCGGGCTTCGAGTTCACCGGCGACACGGCAGTCGTCAACGTGGACGCGGACACGGCCAACGAGGTCACCGCGGCGGCGTACCTGGAAACCCGGTACGAGCTGTTCCGGCTCGGCACGGTGCCGCCGACGGCCGAAGAGGTCGAATCGGTGCGGCAGTACGCGATGGGCTCGCTCGTCACCGGCACGTCCTCCCAGAGCGGGCTCGCCGGGCAGCTGATGGCTCTGGCGTCGAACGGCCTCGGCATCGAGTGGCTGCAGAGCCACCCGGAGCGGCTCGCGGCGGTCACCGCGGACCAGGTCGCCGAAGCGGCGGCGGAGTTCTTCGCGCCGGGTCGGTTCACCGGCGTAGTGGTCGGCGACGCGGACCTGCTCGCGCCGAAGCTGGCCGCGCTCGGCGTTTCGGCAAGCGAGAAGGACTGATGAGCGTTCCGTTCGAACTAGGGGCCCTGCCGACCCTGTCGCGTTCCACAGCGGACCGTCAGGAAACCTTGCGCACCAACCCGGAGCGGCTCGCCGCGAAATGGTCGGAAGCCCGCGTGGTGCTGCTCGACGACAAGGGCCGGACTCCGGTCGTCGAGGGCAGCTCCGCGCTGGCCACCCGCAAGGCGATGGACTTCGGCACCGAACCGCCCGCCGACGCGGTGTTCCTCGGCGAATGGGAGGACGTCGACTACTGGTCGCTGCCCGGCAGCATCGAGGGCGACGTCGACAGCGTGCGGCTGGCGGGCAGCTGGGGCGTGATCGAAGAGGTCCCGCGCGCCAACGGCGAACTGTGGGTCGAGCTGCGCGGATACGGCGAGCGGCTGGACGACACGTCGGCGGGGCTGTTCACCACCGCGCAGGCGCTGCGGCACTGGCGGCGGCAGTCGCGCTTCTGCTCCCGCGACGGCTCGCCGACGCAGCTGATCCAGTTCGGCTGGGCCAGCCGCTGCGAAGCCAAGGGACACGAGGAATACCCGCGCACCGACCCGGCGGTGATCTGCCTGGTGCACGACCTCGACGGCGTCAACGGTTCGCACGTGTTGCTCGCGCGGCAGCCGATCTGGCCGCCGGACCGGTATTCGGTGCTCGCCGGATTCGTGGAGGCGGGGGAGTCCCTGGAGGGCTGTGTCGTCCGCGAAATCCGGGAGGAGGCCGGGATCGAGGTCCGCGACGTGCGGTACCTGGGCAGCCAGCCGTGGCCGTTCCCGCGGTCGATCATGCTGGGCTTCACCGCGCGCGCGGACCGCAACGCGCCGCTGGTCCCGGCCGAGGGCGAGATCGAGGAAGCGCTGTGGGTGTCCCGCGAGGACGTCCGGGCCGCGTTCCGCAACGCCGGGACCGGGGTGCCGACGCCGATCGCCGGCGGCGCGTCGAATCTGCTGCTGCCGGGGAACTCGTCGATCGCCCGCGTCATGCTCAAGGCCTGGGCGGACGCTGAGGAGTGACGGACAGGTGCGGGCCTGGATCGCGGGCCCGCACCTGGTTCCGGAAAGTTTTGCTCAACCACCCAGCTGCCGTCGGCCTTCGCCGCGCAGCTTGAACGCGTAGCTGGCTCCGTCTCGAGCCACCGCGTCCCCGGACCACCCGGCACTGCTGGTCTGGACCGCGTACGGTCCGCGCCCGTCCGGTCACCCTGTGCCGGTCGCCGACATCCCGCGGTACCAAGCCGTTACCCCGCTGTTTCCCGAGCCCATTGACGCCGTGTGGCCGCGCTCACTACAGTCCCGGAAAACCGTCTGTAAAGTTTCCTAATAAAGGAGCAGCCAGGTGCGTGCCGGCAGTCCGCGAACGTTGCGCGAGATGAACGACCGCGCGGCGATCGAGGCGTTGCTGCGGAACGGGCCGCTCACGCGGGCTGAGCTCGAGGCCGCCATCGGGTTGTCCAAACCCGCCACCGCACAGCTGCTCACCCGGCTGGAGCAGGAAAACCTCGTCGGCAAAGCCGGGGAGCGCGCCGGCGGCGGACGCGGACCGCGCGCTCAGCTGTGGGCGGTCAACGGCGGCCTCGCGCACGTCGCGGCCGTCGACCTCACCCCGCAGGTCGCCGACTTCGTGGTCGCGGACGTCGCCGGGGCCGTGCTCGCCGAGTACCGCGTGCAGCTTCCGGTGGCCGAGGACGCGGACGTCGTCGGTTCGTTCGGCCAGGCGCTGCGCCGGGTCGCCAAGGCCGCGGGCCTGCAGCTCGACGATCTGGCCAATGTGGTCATCGGCGCGCAGGGCGCGTTCGACCCGCGTACCGGATTGCTGTCCTCGGCCCCGCACATCCCGGGCTGGCTCGGGTTCAACGTGCCGAAACGGCTGAGCGACGAACTCGGCGTGACGGTCAAGATCGAAAATGACGTAAACCTTGTCGCCGTTGAGGAAATGACCGTCGGCAACGCGCAGGACGTCGACGACTTCGTGCTGGTCTGGCTGTCCGAAGGCGTCGGTGGCGCGGTCGTGATCGGACGGCGGCTGCTGCGCGGCGCGACCGGTGGCGGCGGCGAGATCGACTGGATGCGCGTCCCGGACGCGGCCACTGTGGACACTGGCGACCGCTGGCCGCAGGCGGGCGCCCGGTTCGGCAACCTGGTCGACTCGGCCGCGATCACCCGGCTCGCGAAGGCGCACGGCATCTCCGCGGACAGCGGATGGGACGCCGTCACCCAGGCGCGTCGCGGTGCGCACCAAGGATTTCTGGACGATCTCGCGCGGCGCGTCGCCAGCGGGGTCGCCAGCCTCGTCGCGGTCGCCGACCCGCAGCTCATTCTGCTGTGCGGCGAGACCAGCCGCGCCGGCGGCGACGAGTTCGCGGCCGTCGTCGCGGAAAAACTGCACGAACTGGTCCTGCCGCGCACGCCCGTCGGCGTCGCTTCGGTGCAGGGCAACGCGGTGCGCGCCGGTGCGTTGCAGTCCGCGCTCGCCACCGCCCGTGAGGACGTCTTCGGCGTCGTCACCCCCACGCTCCTCGGGCCGCGCCGGTCCGCCGGAGAGCTAGCCCCGTCCCCGACCGAGTAGACCCACCCGAAGGACAGGAGGGTTCATGTCCGCTCCCACCCGCATCCGGAGACTCGCGCGAAAGCGCGGATCTCTGCTGCTCAGCGCCGTCGCGGCGAGCACGCTGCTGGCGACCGCCGCGTGCGGTGCCGCCGCGCCCGCCGGCGGCGGTGACGCCGCGGCGCCGCCGAACAAGGACGACAAGCTCACCATCACCGTCTACAGCAAGTTCACCGACCGCGAGTACGGCGTCGTCACGAAGGCGCTGGACAAGCTCAAGGCGAAGTTCCCCAACATCACCATCAAGCACGAGGGGAACCAGGACGACGACAAGCTCACCCAGTCGATCCGCGGCGGGAACCCGCCGGACGTGGCGATCTCGTTCTACACCGACAACCTCGGCGCGTGGTGCTCGACCGGCAGCTTCCAGGACCTGAAGCCCTATATCGAGCGCGACAAGATCGATCTCGAGCAGATCCCGCAGGCGGTCCGCGATTACACGTCGTACCAGGGCAAGCGGTGCGCGATGCCGATGCTCGCCGACGTGTACGGGTTCTTCTACAACAAGACGCAGTTCGCGGCCAAGGGCATCGCCGGCCCGCCGAAGAACACCACGGAACTGTTCGAGGACGTCAAGAAGCTCACCGAGTTCAACCCGGACGGTTCGATCAAGACCGCGGGCTTCCTGCCGTCGATGCCGTTCTACGCCAACCAGGCGCAGTACTGGGCGCCGAACTTCGGGGCCAAGTTCATGGGTCCGGACGGCAAATCGTCGCTCGCTTCCAGCCCCGGCTGGAAGGAGATGTTCGAATTCCAGAAGAAGCTCATCGACTTCTACGGCGGCCACGAGAAGGTCGAGAAGTTCAAGGCCGGTCTCGGTGACGAATACTCGAAGGACAATGGCTTCCAGACCGGCAAGCTATCGATGATCTACGACGGCGAGTTCCGCACCGCGTTCATCAAGGACCAGGTGCCCTCGCTCGACTACGGCACCGCACCCGCTCCGGTGCTCGACAGCCTGGCCAGCCAGTACGGCGGCGGGTTCGGCACCGGCACGATCATCGCGATCCCGAAGGGCGCGAAGAACCCCGGCGCGGCGTGGGAGCTGATCAAGCAGGCTTCGCTCGACACCGACACCCTCGTCGAGATGGCCAACGGCCTCAACAACGTGCCCAGCACGAAGGACTCGCTCAACTCGCCGAACCTGAAGATGCCGCCGCAGTTCAAGACCTTCACCGACATCTACAACAGCGGCAAGCTGGTCGCCAACCCGACCACGCCGATCGGCGACGCGTTCCTCAAGGCGGTCAACGACTTCGCCGAGAAGTGGCAGGCCGGGTCGGTGCCGGACCTGGAGGCGGGCCTCAAGAAGGTCGACGCGCAGATCAACGACGAACTGGCGCAGAAGGGCGCCGGCGGATGACCACGCTGACCGCGGCGGAATCCGGAACCTCCTCCGCGCCGAACCAGGCGCGGAGGGGGTCTCCCCGGGCCAAGCGCAGGCGCACGGTGTTCTGGTTCATGGCGCCGGCCACCCTCGGATTCCTCATCTTCTTCGCCTATCCGCTCGGCGCGACCCTGTTCTACTCGTTCACCCGCTACGACCTGATCAACCCTCCACAGTGGATCGGGTTCGACAACTACGTGCGCATGTTCACCAGCGAGCCGCTGGTGAAAACCGCCGCGTACAACACGTTGTGGCTGGTGATCATCCTGACCGTCTGCCGGGTGCTGTTCTCGCTCGGCGTGGCGTCGGTGATCTCGCGGCTGAAGTCGGGCGTCGGCCTTGTCCGCACGCTCTGCTATCTGCCCGCGCTCGCCCCGCCGGCGGCCGCGACGCTTGCGTTCGTCTTCGTGTTCAATCCGGAATTCGGGCCGGTGAACCGATTCCTGCGGCTCGTGGGCATTGACGGCGGCTTGTGGTTCAACAGCCCCGAAATGTCGAAGCCCGCGCTGACGCTGCTCGCGCTGTGGGGTTCGGGCGAGCTGATGATCATCATCCTGGCCGCGTTGCTGGACGTTCCGGCGGAGCAGTACGAGGCCGCGGAACTCGACGGGGCAGGCCCGGTGCGCCGGTTCTGGCACGTGACGCTTCCGTCGATCTCGCCGGTGCTGTTGTTCGGCGTGGTCAACTCGATGATTTACGCGCTGCAGTTCTTCACTCAAGCGATCGTCGCCGCTTCCGCTTCCGCCGGGACAGCTGACGTCGCGGGGAACTCGAAACTGATCGGCGCGCCGGAGAACTCGACGCTGACGTATCCGATCTGGTTGTACGTACAGGGTTTCCGGTACTTCAACATGGGTTACGCGGCGGCGATGGCCGTCCTGCTGTTCCTGGTCTCCGCGGGGTTCACCTGGATTCTGGTGCGGCAGATGCGCAAGACGCAACATCAGGAGGAGGGGGCATGAACATACCCTTGCGGCAGCCTGTTCATGGCCCCGACCGGGTGCGGGTGTCCCGCATGAGCGGAGTGGGAGCATGACGACGCTTTCGGCACCGCCGCGTCCGGCTCCTCCGGTGCATCCGCGGGAGAAGTTCAAGCGGCGCTGGGACAAGAAACTGTCCTTTGTGGCCACTCACGCGATCGGCATCGCGCTCGGCGTGCTCTTCATGCTGCCGCTGCTGTTCGTCTTCCTCACCTCGGTGATGAAGAGCGACCAGGCGATGACGTCGAGTCTGTGGCCCACGGAATGGCATTTCGAGAACTTCGTCGAGGTGTTCAAGAAGGCCCCGTTGCTGGAGTACTTCGGCAACAGCCTGCTGTACTCGGCGCTGGCGACGGTCGGGGCGCTCGTCTCGGCGATCCCGGCGGCGTACGGGCTGGCGAAACTGCGGTGGCGCGGGCAAAACCTGTGCTTCATGCTCGTCGTCGTCGCGATGATGCTGCCGCCGCAGGTCACCGTCGTTCCACTGTACGACCTGTGGGTACGGCTCGGGTTCACCGGCACCTTGGTGCCGCTCATCGTGCCCTACTTCTTCTTCGACGCCTTCTCGATCTTCCTGCTGCGGCAGTTCTTTCTGACCATTCCTAAGGACTATCTGGAAGCGGCGAAGATCGACGGCTGCAACGAGTTCCGGGTGCTCACGCGGGTGCTGATCCCGATGGCGAAGCCGGGCATCGCGGCCACCGCGATGTTCTGCTTCCTGTTCACCTGGAACGACTATTTCGGTCCGCTGCTCTACACCGGCGAGAACAAAGACAACTGGCCGCTTTCACTGGCGATCGCGTCCTTCCGAGGCATGCACCACGTCGAATGGAACCTCACGATGGCCGCCACCGCGCTGATCATGCTGCCGGTGATCGTGCTGTTCGTGTTCGCGCAGAAGTCGTTCGTCAAGGGCATCACGTTCACGGGAGTCAAGGGATGAAACTGGCAGTGGTCGGCGGTGGGTCCACCTACACGCCGGAGCTGATCGACGGCATCGCCGGACGGCGGGCCTCGCTCGACGTCGACGAGATCGTGCTGATCGACCCGGACGCCTACCGGGTCGAAGCGGTCGGCGATTTCAGCCAGCGGCTGCTGGACCACGCGGGGCATCCGGCCCGCGTGCGCACGACGGCGAATCTGGAGGAGGGTGTCGACGGCGCGTCGGCGGTCCTCATTCAGCTGCGTGTCGGCGGGCAGAAGGCCCGTGCGTCGGACGAGACATTCCCGCACCTGTGCGGATGTGTCGGCCAGGAAACGACCGGCGCGGGCGGCTTGGCGAAGGCGCTGCGCACGGTGCCGGTGGTCCTCGACATCGCCGAACGCGTCCGCAAGATCGCGGGCGATGACACCTGGATCGTCAACTTCACCAACCCGGTCGGCATCGTCACGCGCGCACTGCTGCAGGAAGGCCACCACGCGGTCGGCCTGTGCAACGTCGCGATCAACCTGCAGCGCAAGTTCGCGAAGCTGCTCGGTGCTTCCACCGGCGAAGTCAAGCTGATCCACACTGGACTGAATCACCTGAGCTGGGAGCGCGGGGTCTTGGTCGACGGCGTCGACCGGCTGCCGGAACTCCTTGCCCAGCACGCGGAATACCTCGGCGAAGAGGTCAGCGTGCCGGTCGAGTGGATGCGGCGGATGCGGGCCGTGCCGTCCTACTACCTCAAGTACTACTACTCGCACGACGCACAGGTCGCGAAGCAGCAGACCGAGCGTCCGCGTGCCGAGGTGGTCAGCGATGTCGAGGAAGAACTGCTGAAGGTCTATCTCGACCCGGAGCAGGTCACGAAGCCGGAATCGCTGGAGAAACGCGGCGGTGCGTACTATTCGGAGGCGGCGGTGCAGCTCGTGCACGCGCTGACTTCCGGCGGTGCCGGCGAGGAACACGTGGTGAACGTGCGCAACAACGGCACGTTCGATTTCCTCCCGGACGACGCGGTCATCGAGGTCTCGTCCACTGTGGATTCCACAGGCGCGACCCCGATTCCGCAGCCTCCGGTCGACCCGCGGTTCGCCGGGCTGATCGCCGGGGTCACGGCGTATGAATACCTGGCCCTGGATGCGGCGATCAAGGGCGGCCGGGACCGGGTCGCGGACGCGTTGCTCGCGCACCCGCTCGTCGGCCAGTACGCGAAGGCGGACCAGCTCGCCGACGAACTCGTCGCCCGCAACCGGGATTTCCTGCGCTGGGCACGGGCATGAGCGACACCGTCGTCGCGATCGACGGGGGAAACAGCAAGACCGAGGTGCTGGTGGTTTCGCGGGACGGCGTCGTGCTCGGCGCGTCCCGCGGCCCCGGCGTTTCTCCCCAGCGCGTCGGAGTCGACGGATGTGTTGCCGCACTGGAAGAATTCGTCCGGGAAGCCTTGCGTGCTGGAGGACTGCCGACCGATCCGCCGTTCGCCGTGCACACCTCGGCCTACCTGGCCGGCCTCGACTTCCCCCGGGAGGAAGAGGCATTGCGCCAGGCTTTGTCGGCGCGCGGCTGGAGTTCCACTTTGGACGTCGGCAACGACGTGCTTGCTTTGCTGCGGGCCGGAAGCTCCGACGGCACCGGCGTCGCGGTGGTGTGCGGCGCGGGCATCAACGGCGCTGGCTTCGCCCCGGACGGCCGGTCGTACCGTTTTCCCGCGCTGGGCAAGGTGTCCGGCGACTGGGGCGGCGGGTATCGGCTGGGCGAGGAAGCCCTGTGGTGGGCGGTCCGTGCCGAGGACGGTCGTGGTCCGAAGACTGCGTTGGAATCGGCGGTAGCGGAGTACTTCGATGCTGCGACGCTGCTGGATGTGGTGCAGGGACTGCATTTCGAGGAGATCGACGCCGCCTCGATCCACGGCCTCTGCCCGCTGTTGTTCGAGGTAGCCGCCGCCGGTGACGAGGTCGCGCAGGACGTCGTGACCCGGTTCACCGAGGAAGTGAGCTTGCTGGTGGCCGCGATCATGCGCCGTCTTGACCTCACGACGGCCGCTCCCGAGGTCATCCTCGGCGGCGGCGTGCTGACCGGGGTCGGCGCGTCCGTGATCGCGGACATCGAACGGCGGTGCCTGAAAGTGGCGCCACGGGCGAGGGTGCGCGTGGTGGAGGTGAACCCGGTTGTCGGAGCCGCACTGTTCGGTTTGGACAAACTCGGTGCCTCCGCCGCGGCGAAAGCTGCCTTGAAGGCCGCGACGCAACGCGTGTGACGATGGGGTGGCTGGCCAAGCGAGCAGCCACCCCATCCTCGCGTCAGGCCGCGATGCCCTTGCCGGTCTCCAGGAGCGACTTGAGGTCGGACAAGATCCAGGCCCAGCCGCCGCCCGCGTTCTCGCCCGGACCGGCGTTGACGTCTTCCTGCGCGCCGGACACGAGCGCCGCGTGGTTGGGCGCACCGGTGACGTCGTGCGTGACGGTAAGCCGGGTGCCCGCGGTCTGCGTTTGCTCGATGTCGTAGGTGACCGTGGTGTACGGCTCGGCGACGAGACTCGGGTCCATCTGCAGTTTCCACGTGATCACCAGCTTGCGCGGCGGATCCACTTCGAGCACTTCGCCGTCGACGAGATCGTTGGTGATGCCCAAATCGACGAACTCCTGGGTCGGCTTGGTGCGGTGCTTGCCGCCGCGCTTGAGGTCGAACTCGGCCAGGCCGGTGTAGCCGTACTTCGCCGTCCACTCCGGCTTGGTGATGGCGTCCCACACCGCCTGCGGGGTGGCCTTGATGTAGACGCGGTTGACCTGCACGGTCGTGGTGTCGCTCATTGTTCGGGCTCCTTCAGGGATTCTTCGGCTTCGAGCTGAGCCTTGAGGTCCAGCAGCGCCGAGGTGTGGTGTGCGGTGTACTTGTCGATCCAGCGGTCGTGGATCCGGCGGATGGGGACCGGGTTCAGGAAATGCCGTTTCTCCCGGCCCTCCTTGCGCGAGACGACCAGGTCGGCCTCCTCGAGCAGCTTGAGGTGTTTCATCACCCCGAACCGGGTCATGTCCACTTCGGACTCCAGCTCGGTGAGCGTGCGGCCGTCCCGTGCGTAGAGCAGGTCGAGCAGGAACCGGCGGGTCGGATCCGCCAGAGCCTTGAAAACCAGGTCCTCGTCGGGCACGCACCGAGATTAGGTGACCAAAAGGTCACATGTCAACTGGTCAGGCGGAGAGGGTGGGACGACTGGCTGGGGCAACCTCGTCGACGGCCGTACGGGTGACGTTTCGTCCGGATGCGGCACATCGCGGCTTGTGGGCGGTACCTTCTGGTTTGCTGGCCCGCTGGGGAGTCGCGACAGCGAAGATGGGGGAAATATGTATCGAACGAGGATTCTTTTCACCGTCGCGCTGGCTGTTGCCGCGGTGATCTTGCCGTCGGCGGCGTATGCCAGTGCGGCGGACCTGCATGATTGTCCCGACGATTAGCGGATATCGGTGGAATGGCAAGGCCCGCTCGGTCCGCGCTACAACTTCGACAACGTGGTCAGTTCGCTCCGATCGTGCACATGAGCCAGTAACCAGGCGTCGGAAGAGAAATGAAGAATGCGGTGAAGATGTCGATGGTGCACCGCGAACGCGACACAGTTCCGGCGGATTCGGTCAACTGTGACAGCAAAGGCGGGAACGGGTCAGCGGGGTGAGCGGCCACTGCGCGTTCCTCGCGACCGGTGAGTTGTACGGCAGCCACACCGGCACCAGGGTGGCAATCGGTTCCACCGGCGATTTCGCCCGCTAGCGAGGCGGGCCAAACGGCCGCGGCGGGACTTCCCGAAGAGGAAGCCCCGCCGCGGCCGTGAACAGTTTCAACCAGCGCTAAAGCAGTGCGCCCAACGGCAGGATCAACGCGATCGCCACCACCGAGATGACCGTTTCCATCACCGACCAGCTCTTCAGCGTCTGGCCGACCGACATCCCGAAGTACTCCTTGACCAGCCAGAACCCGGCGTCGTTCAGATGCGAGAAGAAAAGCGATCCAGCACCGATGGCCAGCACCAGCAGTGCGTTGTGCGTCGGGTCGAGGGTCGCGGCCAGCGGGGCGACGATGCCCGCCGCGGAGACCGTCGCGACCGTCGCCGAGCCGGTCGCCAGGCGGATCGCCACCGCGACCAGCCAGCCGAGCAGCAGCGGGGACAGGTGCGCGCCCTTGGCGAGGCTGGTGATCACGTCGCCGACCCCGGCGTCCACCAGCGTCTGCTTGAACCCGCCGCCCGCGGCCACGATCAGCACGATCCCGGCGATCGGGCCGAGGGAATCGCCGATGATCGACGACAGCCGTTGCCGGTTCAGCCGCGCCGGACGGCCCAGCACGACCATGCCGACGAGGACCGCCAGCAGCAGCGCGACGAGCGGGTCGCCGATGAAGTCCAGGACGCGGCGGGCCGGGTTCGCCTTGCCCGCCAAGATGTCCGCGAGTGCCTTCGCCAGCATCAGGACGACCGGCAGCAGCACGGTGGACAGAGTCGCGCCGAAGCTCGGACGGTGCTTTTCGTCGGTGCCCTCGGATTCCGGGACCAGCCGGGCGGGCGGTGCGGCGTCGGGCACCATCTTCGCGGCGAGGCGGCCGAACAGCGGACCGGCGATGATCACCGTGGGCAGCCCGACCAGCAGGCCCAGCCCCAGGGTGAGGCCGACGTTGGCGTTCAGCGAACCGGCGGCGGCCAGCGGACCGGGGTGCGGCGGGATCAGGCCGTGCAGCACCGACAACCCGGCCAAGGCCGGAATTCCCAGCAGCAGCACGGGTTTCCCGCTGCGCTTGGCGACCAGCAGCACCACCGGGATCAGCATGACCAGGCCGATCTCGAAGAACATCGGCAACCCGATCAGCGCGGCGACCAGCGCCATCGCCCACGGCAGCCCGGGCCCGCGGACCCGGCCGAGCACGGTGTCCACGATCCGGTCCGCGCCGCCGGAATCGGCGAGCAGTTTGCCCAGCATCGCGCCGAACGCGATCAATACGCCGACGGACGCGACGGTGCTGCCGACGCCGTTCGTGAAGCTCTTCAGCAGCTTGTCCACCGGCATTCCGGCGACCAGGCCGAGCACGCCGGAACCCAGCGTGAGCGCGAGCAGCGGATGCAGTTTGACCTTGCTGATCAGGACCACGATCACGGCGATGGCGAGCACCGTGGCGACGATCAGGCGGGTGTCGTGGCCGGTCCAGCCGGCGGCGAGGATAGTCATGCGCGCTCCCGGAACGCTTTGAGCGCCGCCTCGACGAGGTCGGCGGGCGAGAGGCTGATGTCGAAGGTCGCTCCCGGCTCGTCCGCTTCCAGCGGTTCGAGGTCGGCGAGCTGGGAATCGAGCAGCGAAACCGGCATGAAGTGGCCGGTACGGGTCTTCATCCGCTCGGCGAGCAGGTCACGCGAGCCGTGCAGGTGCAGGAACCACACATCCCCGCCGCCACGCAGCACGTCGCGGTAGCGCCGCTTCAGAGCGGACGAACTCACGACAGCGCCGTTCTCGTGATGCTCCCGGATCCAGGACGCGATCGCCGCCAGCCACGGCGCCCGGTCCTCGTCGGTCAGCGGGTGCCCGGCGGTCATCTTTTCGATGTTCGCGCGAGGGTGGAAGGTGTCTGCTTCGGCGTACACGGTCCCGAGTTCCTGCGCGAGCGCTGTGCCCACCGTTGTCTTGCCCGAGCCTGATACGCCCATCACCACGATGACCGTCATCCGCACCTCCCACGTCTTTGTGCCCTGGAGAGTCAAACTCAAAAGTACTACTTAATCAAGAAGAAGTAGTACTTAATCGAATCAGAGCGCTAGGTTGACTGCGTGGGGACTGATCGGCACGAGGACATGCTCGACGAGCTCGGCGCGGCGATCGCGAGCGGCGAGCTGGCGCCGGGTGCGGTGCTGCGCTCGGAGGAGCTGCAGGAGCGGTACGGGGCGTCGCGGACTGTGGCCCGCGAGGTCGTGCGGGTCCTCGAGACGATGGGGCTGACCAGCAGCCGCCGCCGCGTCGGGGTCACCGTCCGCGAGCCGGCCGAGTGGAACCACTATGACCCGCGGCTGATCCGCTGGCAGCTCGACGGCGCGGACCGGGCGGCCGCGCTCCGCACGCTGACCGAACTGCGCTCGGCTGTCGAACCGTGCGCCGCCCGGTTCGCCGCGATCCGGGCGACCCCGGAGGAACGCGGGCGCCTCCGCGCACTGGCCGTGCACCTCCAGCGCACGGCGCGCGCTCGTGACCTCGAAACCTTCCTCGGCCACGACGTCGCGTTCCACGATCTGCTGCTGTCCGCGTCGCGGAATCCGATGTTCGCGCAGCTGTCCTCCGTGGTCGCGGAAGTGCTCGCCGGCCGCACCGAACACGGCCTGATGCCCGAAGAACCGCAGCCCGAGGCGGTCGCGCTGCACGTCGAGGTCGCCGAGGCGATCGACCTCGGCGACGCGGCTCGCGCCGAACGCGCGATGCGCGACATCGTGGAGCAGGCACGCGAGGAAATCGCCGTCGCGGTGTCGAGTAATCTCGGCGGCTGAATCGTCCACGTTCGGGGGGCTACAGGTGAGCGCGGCGCGCGCGATCGGCTTGATTCTCGGTTTGGCCGCTGACGGTGCTCTCGGCGATCCGCGGCGACGGCCGCCGGTCACCGCCTTCCACCGGGTAGTCGCCGCCACCGGTTCTCGGCGCGCGACCGGACTCGGAATCGCTGGTGCGGCAGTCGCGGCCGGAGTGCTGGCCGAGCGCGCCGGCCGCCGCAGTCCGGTGTGCCAGGCGACGGCGACAGCGGTGGCGACTTGGGCGGTCGTCGGCGCGTCCGGGCTGGCCACGCAGGGCACGGAACTGGCTCGCGATCTCGAGGAAGGCCGTCTGGAACCCGCGCGCGACACATTGTCCGAACTGGACCCGCGCGTCACCGACGGACTGAGCACGATCGGGCTTTCCCGTGCGTCCGTGGAAACTCTGGCCGAGAACACGTCCGAAGTGGTCGTTACCCCACTGCTGTGGGGTGCGGTCGCGGGCGTGCCCGGACTGCTCGCGGCACGGACGGTCGGGCTGCTGCGCCGTCTGCTTCCCGGGCACTGGGTGATCGACCGGCTCGATGAACTCGTCCACCTTCTGCCGACCCGGGTCGCCGCCGCGTTGACCGTCCTGGGCGCTCCGGTCGTCGGCGGTTCGGCGGGCGGCGCGTGGCGGGCTTGGCGGCGGGACACGATCGCACACCCGAGCCCGAACGCCGGTCGGGTCGAGGCGGCTTTCGCTGGGGCGCTGGAAATCCGCGTCGGCGGACGGACCGAGTACCCGCAAGGGGTCGTGGAATTGCCGGTGCTCGGCGTCGGCCGGAACCCGGACGCCGGACACGTGACGCGCGCAGTGGAACTGTCCCGAGTGGTCGGTTGGCTCGCCGCCGGAACGTCAGTATTCGTAGCGTTGCTGAGCGGAGTGCGCCGCCGAAACCCTTGAGCCGTCAGGGTTTCAGGTGGGAGATGGCCTCCGCGTCGCCTGGACCGTCCCGTTCGGACAACAGCGCGCCGATCCGCTGCCGGTCCTCGGACTTCTTGTTCCCGCCGTACTTGAACTTCGCCCGCACCTCGGTCACCGTCAGCTCGACACCGCGAATCCCGGGCAGCAGCCGCCGGTCCGGAGCGTCCACAGCGGACACGGGGGTGCGCTTGCCGTCCGGCTCGAAGTGCGCCAGCTGGTGGTTGAGCAGCGCGGCTTTCTCCTCGGGATCGTCGACGATCCGGACGTCGCAGGCCAGCTGCACGCTCGCGTAGTACGAGGTGGGCACGCCGAGTGCGGGGTCGTCGGCGGTGTTCCAGTCGGAGCGGATGTAGGCGTAATCGCCGGTCACCGTCAGCAGGGCGCGCGGGTGTTCCTCCAGGAGCGGCCACACCGGGTTCGGCCGGGCGAGATGCAGCCGCACGGTCGCGTCGCCGTCGAAGACGAAATGCGTCGGCACCACCACAGGAAGATCACGGCCGCGGCCGCCGGCGACCAGTTCGCCGAAATCGTGTCCGGCGAGCCATTCCCGCCATTCGTTCTCGTCCGCGGTGTCCCAGGGGTGGATCAGCATGCCGCCAGTATCAACGCCGCAAGTGGCCCCGACAAAGGTCCATTTTCCAGCAAAACGACCAGGCCACTCAGGCGGTTGGCGAGTACTCGTCCTCGTCTTCGGCGAGCATCTCCGCGACGGACTTGCGCCGGCCGCGCTGCGGGCGCTCGGTCGTCAGCGCGCCGCCCGGGCGCAGTTCGCGGACCGTGAAGTACAGCCAGCCCAGCAACGCCATCGTGCCGAACGCCAGCCACTGGAGCGCGTACGAGAAGTACGGGCCCGACTCCAGCTGCGGCAGCGGCAGCGGGCTGAGCACGCCGGGCTGGTTCACGTCGAGCTGGAAGTACCCGGGCCGGATGGCGAGGCCCGACGACTTCGCCACCACGCGCGAGTCGACGGTGTAGCTCTGGAGCTTCCCGTTGGTCGACGCGTCGGCGAACGCTTCGCGGTTCTTCGGATCGGTCTCGTCGCTTCGCACGCGCGCCACAACCGTCACCTGTCCACCTGGCGCGGCCGCGTACGGGAGAACGCCGGAGTTGCTGCTGAGCCCCACGTAGCCGCGGTCGATCAGGTACACAGTGCCGTCAGTCGCGCGAAGCGGCGTCAGAACTTCGTACGCGCCTTCGCCCTGCACAGTGCGCAGCCGCGCGACAACCTCGGCCGAAGGCAGGTACGTGCCGGTGATCGACACGAGGTGCCACTCGGTGTTCTTGTCCGGCTTCGTGCCGGGCGGCAGCAGCTGTGCCACGGGGGCGGGCTTCGCGGTGAACGACGTGGTCAGCGCGTTGTTCTGGCTGACCTGCTCGTTGTCGCGGCGGAACTGCCACGGGGCCAGCAACGTGTAACAGCAGATGGCGAAGGTGAACACCACCACTGTCAACGCCAGCCATCCCGGCCGGAGCAGAAACCGCAACCGCACCCCTCTACGGTAGGCCGTCGCGTTCCGTGTGCGCACCCGGACCGGGCGTCACGCCTGTTCGCGGACCCAGTCCAGCAGTCCCGGCACGCTCCGCTCGATCATCTCGAGCACGTCCTCGAAGCCGTCGTCGCCGCCGTAGTACGGGTCCGGCACCTCGGCGCCTTCCGGGGCGGACGGGTCGAACGAACGCAGCAACCGCACCCGCGAAGGGTCTTCGACGCGCGACTGCAGGAAGCTCAGGTGGCTCTCGTCGGCGGCGAGCAGCAAGTCGGCTCCGAGGTCTTCGTCGCTGACTTCGGCCGCGATGTGCTCTGTGGAGTAGCCGTGCGCCTTCAACGTGGCGCGCGCCCGCCGGTCAGCCGCCTCGCCGACGTGCCACGGCCCGGTGCCCGCGCTCGACACGCGCACGGCGTCAGCGAGACCCGCGTCGGCGAGCTTCTTGCGGAAAACCAGCTCCGCCATGGGGGAGCGGCAGATGTTCCCGGAACAGACAAACACCAGCGTGGGCATGGTTCGCAGTCTTCCAGAGCGATCGTGCGAGGATCCCCAGGTGCCTGCCTTAGCCGAGATCATCGCTGTCCTCGAACGCAGTTACCCGCCCCGGCTGGCGGAAAGCTGGGACGCGGTCGGGCTCGTCTGCGGAGACCCGGCCGAGGACGTCCGCCGCGTGCTGTTCTGTGTCGACCCGGTCGAGGAGACGCTCGCCGAGGCCGAGGAAATCGGTGCGCAGCTGATCGTCGCGCACCATCCGCTGCTGCTGCGCGGCGTGCACGGCGTCCCCGCGGACACCGCCAAAGGCTCGCTCGTGCACCGCATGATCCGCGGCGGCATCGCGCTCTACTGTGCGCACACCAACGCCGATTCGGCCGACCCCGGCGTGTCCGACGCGCTCGCGCGGGCCATCGGCCTCGAGGTCGACCGGCCGCTCGACCCGCACGAACCGGGCAGCCGCACGGGGATCGGCCGGATCGGGCACCTGCCCGCTGAGGAGCCGTTCGCGCGGTTCGTCCAGCGGGTCGCCGACGCGTTGCCGGCCACCGTGCCCGGCGTGCTCGGCGCGGGAGAGGCGGACCGGCCGATCCGCACCGTCGCGGTGTCCGGCGGCGCGGGCGACTCGTACCTCGCGAAGGCGACGGCGGAGGGGGTCGACGCGTACGTGACCGCGGATCTGCGCCACCATCCGGCTGGCGAACACCTCGCCTCCGCCGGAACCGTGCCCGCGCTGGTCGGCCTCACGCACTGGGCCAGCGAGTGGCCGTGGTGCGGACAGGCCTCGGCCCTTGTCGGCGCGGCCTTTGCGGGTACCGTCGAAGCTCACGTCTCCACGCGGTGCACCGACCCGTGGACCATCCGCGCTACCGCCCAGTAACTAAATCAGGGAGCACAGTGAAGGCCGACCCCGCCGTCCAGCGTCAGCTGCTCGAACTCGCGAAGGTGGACGCCGAGCTCTCGCGCGTCGCGCACCGCCGCCGCACCTTGCCCGAGCTCGCCGAGATCGAGGCCGGGGAGAAGGCCGTCCGGGACAAGCGCGACGCGCTCGTGTCCGTCCAGACCGCGACGTCCGACCTCGACCGGGAGATCGCCCGGCAGGAAAAAGAGGTCGAATCGGTGCGGGCGCGCGTGGACCGCGATCGCAAGCTGCTGGAGTCCGGATCGGTCGGCGCCAAGCAGATGACCGACATCGAGCACGAACTGCAGACGCTCGGCCGCCGGCAGAGCGCGCTGGAGGACGACCTGCTGGAGCTGATGGAGCAGCGCGAGGCACTCGGCCTGGACGCGCAGCGCACCAGCGCCGAGGTCGAGAAGGCGGCGCAGGCGGTCGAGGCCGCCAAGGCGCGGCGCGACGAGGCGTTCAAGGACCTCGACACCACCGAGGCCCGCCGCAAGGAGGACCGCGCGAAGCTGCTGCCGCGTTTCCCGGAGCCGCTGCTCAAGCTGTACACCCGCGTCTACGACCACAAGGGCATCGGCGCGGCGCTGCTGCGGGCCCGCCGCTGCGGCGCCTGCCAGCTGGAAATCGACCGCAACGCCATCTCCGAGATCAAGGCCGCGCCCGAGGACGCGGTCGTGCAGTGCGAGAACTGCGGCGCGATCCTGGTCCGCACGCTGGAGTCGGGCCTGTGACCGACCGGGTGATCGTCGAGGCCGACGGCGGATCGCGGGGCAACCCCGGTCCGGCCGGCTACGGCGCGGTCGTCAAGGACGCGGCCACCGGCGAGGTGCTGGCCGAACGCCACGAATACCTCGGCATCGCCACGAACAACGTCGCGGAGTACTCCGGGCTCGTCGCCGGGCTCGCCGCGGCCGCCGAACTCGGAGCGTCCATTGTGGACGTCCGGATGGATTCGAAGCTCGTGGTCGAGCAGATGTCCGGACGGTGGAAGATCAAGCACGCCGCGCTGCAGCCGCTCGCCGCGCAGGCGCGCGAGTTCGCGGCGGGCTTCCAGCGGGTCGGCTACACCTGGATCCCCCGCGCGGAGAACGTGCACGCGGACCGGCTCGCGAACGTCGCGATGGACAGCGCCGGGTCCGCCGCCACCTCGCCCGCCCCGGTCGCCGAGGTGCGGGAAAAGGCCGGGACCGCGAAGACCGAGGTCACGGAAACGGACCGGGTTTCCCCGGCGGGCTGGACCGGAGCCCGCGGCACGCCCACCAAACTGCTCCTGCTGCGGCACGGCCAGACCGAGATGTCGGTCGACCGCCGCTACTCCGGGCGCGGCGACGTCCCGCTCACCGAGCACGGCCGGGGGCAGGCCGCCGCGGCCGCCAAACGGCTGGCCGCGATGCCCGGGCTGATCGGCGACGACGGCGAGCCGGCTCCGATCGTCTCGTCGCCGCTGATCCGCACCAAGCAGACCGCGCAGGCGGTCGCCGACGCGCTCGGCGGCCGGGTCGAGACGCATCCCGGGCTCATCGAGACCGACTTCGGCGAATGGGAGGGCCTCACCTTCGCCGAGGCGGCGCGACGGGACCCGGACCTGCACCGCTGCTGGCTGAGCGATTCGTCGTGCCCGCCGCCCGGCGGCGAGAGCTTCGACGCGGTCCACGAACGGGTCGGCAAGGCCCGGCGCGACCTGGTCGAACAGTACGACGGGCGCACGGTCCTCGTGGTCAGCCACGTGACGCCGATCAAGACCCTGCTGCGGATGGGGCTCGACGCCGGGCCGTCGCTGCTGTTCCGGCTGCACCTGGATCTGGCGTCGCTGTCGATCGTCGAGTTCTACCCGGACGGCAACGCCTCGGTCCGGCTGGTCAACGACATCTCGCACCTCTCCTGAGCAGCACTTATGTGAGGTGGATCACGGTCGGGGATAACGTGTGAAACGGCCCCGATGAGGTATTGGCTAGAGTGCGGTGTCGACCGCGGCGCCGCGGCGCCGGTCCCGTCCGGGACCTCAAGGGGGGCGCAGGCTCGTGCGTTTCTTCGGCATCCACAAGTGGAAATAGTGACGAGGACATGACGGCTAGCGCACTCACCGCAGTATCCGAGCCCGACCTGCCGGGGGAGGAGACGACCGACCCGCCCGCGCGGTTCAAGCTGAGCTGGCTGGCGTCGACGCTGGCGGTGCTGGCCGGAGTGGCCGCGGTCGCCTGGCACGCCACCCGCTACGGGCACTGGATCGTCGACGACGCGGCCATCACGTTCTCCTACTCGCGCAGCGTCGCCGAAGGACTCGGCCCGGTGCTGGCCCCCGGCCAGCCGCCGGTGGAGGGCTTCTCCGACCCGACCTGGATGATCCTGCTCGCGCTGGGCAAGGTCGCCGGCCTGTTCGACAAGGGCCTGCTGTTCGGCATCCCGGACTACGTGCTGTTCCCCAAGCTGCTCGGCCTGTTCTTCGCCGCGGGCATCCTGGTGCTGTGCCACCTCGTGGCCCGCCAGGTGTTCCGCAGGCACGCGTGGGCGATCACCCTGGCCACCGGCCTCGGGCTGGCGGCGATCCCGTCGTTCGTGATCTGGGTCGTCTCCGGCCTCGAGAACTCGCTGTTCGCGTTCTTCACCACCGCGCTGGCCGCGCTGCTGTTCACCGCGCTGCGCAAGGAAAACCCGCTGTCGTTCAAGGTCGCGATCGTCGCGGGCGTGCTCGTCGCGGCCGCCGCGCTGACCCGGCCGGAAGGCCTGATCTACGCCAGCGCGTACCCGATCGTCCTGCTGTTCGGCGTGAAGCGCGAAGGGTTCTGGCGCAGCTTCCGGTCCGCGCTGGTGTCCATCGCGGCCTTCGGCGTGCTGTTCGGCGGCTACGTCGTCTGGCGGTACACGGAATTCCACCGGCTGCTGGCCAACCCGTCGGTCGCCAAGAAGCAGGGCCTGCCGACCTTCGGCTCGATCATCCGGCCGCACCAGCTGGTGGAGTACGCGGGCGTCGCGCTGACGCTCGTGGTTGTCGCCGTGGTCGTCTGGGCGCTGGTCAAGGCGCCGTGGCGGCGTCCGCTGATCGGGCTGGTCACGCCGCTCGCGCTCGGCGTGATCGCGTACGGCGTGATGGTGCCGGACTGGATGGCGCAATACCGCTTCGCGACGCCGGTGTGGGTGCTCGGCACTTTGTGCGGCGTCATGGCCTTCGCCGAACTGCTGCGTTCGCTGCCGAAGGTGCAGTGGCGGGCGGTCGCGGCGCTCGTGCTCGCCGCCGCGTCGGTCCCGTCGGCGATCGGCTTCGTGCAGCAGTCCGACGAGTTCATCAAGAACCCCACCGTGCCGGCGTGCCTGATCGCCGACCGGTTCGGCCGCGGCTTCAACACGTACGCGGACATGCTCGGCCTGCAGCACGCGTCCCTGCTGCTGCCCGACCTGGGCGGTTCGTCGATGACCAGCCGGCTCGAGCTGGTCGACATGGCCGGTCTGGTCAACGCGCCGATCGCCGACCTCACGCACAAGGAAGACATCGAAGGCCTGCGCAACTACGTGTTCGACACGGTCAAGCCGACCTTCATCCACTCGTGGGGCCCGTGGGCGGACGGCAACGAGATCAGCATCGACCCGCGCATCGACCGGGACTACCTGCCGATCCTGATCTACCCCGGCCCGGGCAAGCGCCAGGGCGACTTCGTCCGCAAGGACGCGGTCACCGACCCGGCGAAGCTCGCCGCCGTCCAGCACTACGCGCAGGTCACCATGATGAACGTGGAGGCGCAGCGGTTCGGCGACGGTCTCGACGACTGCGGCCCGACGCTGTCGCGCGGCAGCACGATCGCCCCGCGCGGCTAGAGCACCAGCCACAACGCACACGTCGCCGCTGCCAGCGACAGCGGCGTCGTGAGCGCTCCGAGCTTCAGGAATTCGCCCACCGGCGGATGCTGCCCGTGCCGGACCACGACACGGCGCCACAGCAGCGTCGCGAGCGAACCGAGGTACGTCGCATTCGGGCCGATGTTCACGCCCAGCAGCACGGCGAGCAGCACGCCCTGATTCGGATGCGGTCCCAGCACGGACAGCAGGATCAGCGTCGCGGGCAGGTTGTTCACGATGTTCGCCAGCACGGCCGCGAGGCCCGCGGCGAGGAGGAGTTCGGGCAGCCCGGCCGTCGTCGGCAGGATCGTGCGCAGCAGCCCGCCGAGAACATGCTCGTCGACCGCTTCGACCACCACGGCGAGGGCGAGCACGAAGAGGACCAGCAGCGGGGACGCTTCGGTGATCACCTGCCACGGCCGGATCTTCCGCTCCGCCAAGGCTTTCACGGCCAGGACGAGCGCGGTGAGCGCGGCGATCCAGACCGGTTCGACGTGCACCAGCTGTCCGGTCGCGAATCCGATCAGCATGACCGCCAGCACGATGAGGGTGAAGATCGGCGGTTCGCGGTGTTCGGGTCGGCGAGAGCTGACCGGTTCGCGGAGATCCTTGCGGAAGAACCAGGCGAACGCGGCGAGTTCGACAGCGAGGGTGACCAGCCACGGCAACGCCATCAGCGCGGTGAAACCGGCGAAGGTGAGGCCGGAAGTGGTGAAGGCGAGCAGATTCGTCAGGTTGGAGACAGGGAAGAGCGTGGAGGCGGAGTTGGCCAGGTGCGCGCACGCGTAGACGTGCGGACGCGCGGTGAGCTTCAGTTCCGCGGCGGTGGCGAGGACGACCGGGGTCAGCAGGACGACGGTCGCGTCGAGGCTGAGGACGGCGGTGACGATCGCTGCCGCGGCGAAGGTGAGCAGGAGGAGCCGCGGCTGCCGTCCGCGGCAGATTTCGGCAAGCTCGGCGCCTAGCCAGGTGAAGACGCCCTCCGCCGCGGCGAGGTGGCTGACCAGCAGGATCGCCGCGAGAAAGCCCATCGTGGGCAGCATCTGGACGACCCGTTCGCCTGCTTCGGGCAGGGAAGTCAGGCCGAGCGCGAGGACGATGCCGGCGGCGGGGACCGCGAAGACCGCTTCCGGGAGGCCGCGCGGGCGCGCCATCGCGAACCACAGCGTTCCGGCCAGAAGCAGCAGGGACAGGGCACCGTTCACCCCCGAACGCTAGCCGCAGAGAGATCTCAGATCCCCGCCGGTTCCGGGATTCCCGCCCCGCGCGCCAGCACCCGCTCCTTCTCCCGGATCACCGGAAGCACCTCCCGGCCGAAGTGCTCGACGTCCTCGAGATAGTGCAGAAACCCGAGCAGCAAGAGGTTCGCGCCGCGTTTTTTGTATTCGATCGCCCGGTCCGCGATCTGCTCCGGCGTCCCGATCAGCCCGGTCCGGAATCCGTCGTTGTACTGCACCAGGTCGGCGAACTCCGAATCCGCCCACATGCCCTTGGCGTCCGAAGTGGACTTCCCGGCCTGCGCGACCGCCGAGCGGAATCCCTCGACGGCGGGCACGTTCGCCTTCGCCACGATCTCCCGCAGCACCTCGCGCGCCTCGGCTTCGGTCTCGCGGGCGATCACGAACCCGTTGAGCCCGAACCGCACCGCGTGGTCGTTCTCCGCGGCGTACCCGCGCACCTCGTTGACCTGCTCGCTGAACCCGGCGAAATCCTTGCCATTGCTGAAATACCAGTCCGAAACGCGTCCGGCGAGCTTGCGCGCCGCGGTGGAGTTCCCGCCCTGGAAGACTTCCGGATGCGGTCGTCCGGGACCGGCGACCGGCTTGGGTTTGACGTCGAAATCGTGGATCCGGTAGAAATCGCCGCCGAACTCGGCGTGGTCGTCGGTCCACAATCGCTTGAGCACCCGGATGAACTCCTCCGAGCGGCGGTAGCGCTCGTCGTGTTCGAGCCACGGTTCGCCGAGCCCGGTGAACTCGTCCTTGAACCAGCCGCTGACCACGTTCACCGCGGCCCGGCCGCCGGAGATGACGTCCGCGCTGGCGATGAACTTCGCGAGCACGCCGGGCTGCCACAGTCCGGGATGGACGGCCGCGATGACCTTCAGCCGCTGCGTCGCGAGCAGCAGCGCCAGGCTGAAACCGGTCGATTCGTGCTGGTAGGCAGCACCGTAGCTGGCGGTGTAGCGGACCTGGGTAAGCGCGTAGTCGAAGCCGTTGTTCTCGGCGAGCACGGCGAGTTCGCGGTTGTACTCGTAGCCCCAGTCGGTGCGCTGTTCGATGTCGCTGGTGACCAGGCCGCCGCTCACATTCGGGACCCAGTAAGCGAATTTCAGCGGTTCCTGCGGTTCGGGTGCGGTCATGGCGGGAGTGAAACAGCGGCCAGGAAGGGGGTCAACGCGCGTCCACGCGGTGGAATGTGCCAACCCGTGCCGGGCTCGCGCGGTCTCCCGGGTAGGCTGTTTCGGCGGACGAGCTGGCAGGACGGTCGCGGCCCGGGTTCTCCCGGTCCGAGGAAAGTCCGGACTCCGCAGGGCAGGGTGGTTGCTAACGGCAACCCGGGGCGACCCGCGGGACAGTGCCACAGAAAACAGACCGCCTCCGTCTCCGGACGGGGGTAAGGGTGAAACGGTGGTGTAAGAGACCACCAGCATCCCGGGTGACCGGGATGGCTCGGTAAACCCCACCCGGAGCAAGGCCAAGAGGGAGCTTCGCTCCTGCGCAGGCGATCGAGGGCGGCCCGTCCGATGCCTGCGGGTAGGCCGCTGGAGCCTGCCGGCGACGGCAGGCCGAGATGGATGACCGTCGCCCGGTCCGCCGCGAGGCGGCCCGGGAACAGGATCCGGCTTACATGCCAGCTCGTCCGCCCGATCGCTACGATCGGGCGCATGGGTCAAGCCGTCGCCGCCGCTGTCGCCTTCCGCACCGCCTTCGACGCCCTGCACGCCCCCGTCTACTTCGCGCCGGAGACTCAGCAACGGCTCGCCGCCGCCGGGCTCAAACCGGGGTCGATGACCTACTTCGCCAGCCGCGCCGCGGCGATGGGACAGGTCGGAGCGGGCACGGTCACCGCCGCGTTCTACAGCTTCAACCCCGGGCTCGTCGCCCACTTCGTCCCGCGCGTCTGGACGATCGCCACCCCGGAGACTGTCCTGCAAGCGCGGCTCGCCGCCGTCGACGAGATCTACCGCCGGCTGTTCGGCGACGAGCTGCTCGCGTCCGCGGAGGTCGCCGAAGCTGCCGCGCTTGCCCGGGAAGCCACCGAGGGCTGCCGTCCGGAGGGGCGTCCGCTCTACGCCGCGCACGCGGACCTGGAGTGGCCCGAACAGCCGCACCTCGCGCTCTGGCACGCGATCACCCTGCTGCGCGAGCACCGAGGAGACGGGCACGTCGCCGCGCTGATCACGAATGGCCTGTCCGGCCTCGAGGCGCTGGTAACGCACAGCGCGACCAGAAACGGAACCCCGCCGGACGCCGCCAAACGCACTCGCGGCTGGAGCGACGAGGAATGGGACGCGGCCGCGGCGCGGCTCGCCGTCGACGGAATCCTCGACGCGGACCGTGCGCTCACCGAGCGCGGACTGGAACTGCGCGAGCGCGTCGAGTCGGCGACCAACGCGGCAGCGCAGGGCCCGTGGCGGCACCTCGGCGACGAGAAGACAGCACGGCTGGAGCAGCTGTGCGCTCCGCTCAGTCGCCAGGTGATCGAAGCGGGCGCGATCCCGAGCGCGGCGTTCCGCGCCTGATCCGTGCGACGGTCGGGAACTGCCCGGGATCACGCTTTGTAGTGAACAAATGCGCACATCGGACGTGATGGTGACCGTTATCGCATCAGAGAGTGATCAATTCCGGATTGTTTTCCACCCCGGTTGTCACTCACCGGACTCGCGGCGGAACGCCGATCGGGGCATGCCACACTGGTGTCTGCCCGACACGCCGGTTCGCGGCGCACTGAGAGTGAGCACCGCGCGTTTTGCGGAGCCGCACCGCCGGAGCACTGCGCAATCCGGGTGGCTTGGGTTATTCCGGAGCACCCTTGCCACGATGATGGAGGGCGAGGAATCCTGACCACCGGACCGCAGTACCCGCCCCTTGACCACAAGTCGACTTCGACCGATATCTACGCAGCGCGCTTTGACCATTACCCCTTGTAACGCCATGATGGTGTTCGTAGCTTCGCCGAAGCCAGAACAGCGCGGCGCCAACCGTGCACCGGGAGTATCGCGATGACCAGCATGACCGCCCTCGAGACTCTTGCGGCCGGAGGAGAGCTCGGCACCGGCAACGTCCGTACCTGGCTGCTCGACAACGTCATCCCGCTCGTGCTGCTCGCGGTAGCCCTGCTGCTGCTGTGGCTCGGCGGCGGCAAGGGCGACAACGCGGGCGTCATGCGGCGGCTCGCCGGCGTGGTCATCGCGCTCGCGATCATCGGTCTCGCGGTGAGCGGCGCGGGCGTGAACGTGGGCCAGTGGATCGCCGGCCTGTTCACCGGCTGAGGCGGAGCAGGCGTGCGGATCAGGACCGATGACGAGGTGTACCGGGTCGATGCCGTCTGGCTCGGCCCGCCGAAAGCGACTTTTCCCTGGCGAGCCCGGTACGTCGCGTGGCTCGTCGGCATTCCGGTCTTCCTGGTCGTGCTCACCGTGGAGCGGTGGGTCGGCTGGAGTTTCGGGTTTTTCTCCACGGCGTGGGCGTTCGTGGCCACGATCGCGATCACCCGGCTGATCACCGCCAAGATCAGCCACGAGCGCCCGCTGGGCGCGGTGATCGCGATGATGGGCCAGGAATTGCGCACGCCGAGAGAACGGACCTCGGGCACCGGCGGCGCGGTGAGCGCCAGCCGGGTCCGGGTGCGGGCGGAGCGCCCGCTGCCGAAGCACAAGAGAAGGCGGCAATACCAGCACCGCGACCCGCGTCGCGGTGCTGGCGCGAGTGCCGGGAACCAGGGAGCACCACGAGCGCGCCGGAGCCGCCCCGCGGCTCGGGCCGGGAGGTAGTCGTTGTTCGGTCGCGGCGGAAGCCGAGGGAAGCGGGAGCAAGACGTCCCTGCCGGTGCGTGGAACGCGCCTCCGCAGGGCCGTCCGCCGTCCGGCGGCAAGAAGTCCGGCGGCAAGGGCCGCAGGCTGCCCGGTGAGCAGGCGATACCGGCGTACACGCCGTCGATCGCCGCGCGCAGCATCGACGGGCATCTGCTGCGGACCGGGTACGAGGTGTACGCCTGGTACCGGCTCGCGCCGCAGCGCTGGTCGTTCCGTTCCGATTCGCAGCGCCGGGACCTGATCGCGGCCATCGCGGGCCAGTACGCCGAACTGCAGGGCCGCTGGCTGCACCTGCGCGTCACCAACCGGCCGTACCCGATCCGGATGTGGGCCGAGGCGCACGTGCACAACGCGGTCGGCAGGCCGCCCGACGTGCCGGGCGCGCTGTCGTTCGACGACTACCTGATCGGCGAGCAGCAGCAGCTGATGGGCCGCTCGATGGCGGAAAAAGAGGTCTACCTCGGCGTTCAGGTGCAGACCCGGCGCATGGTGGACCGCGCGGTCGAACGCGCCGCTCCGGTGCTGCGCCGGATCCTGCCCGAGGCGGTCGACGCCGAACTGGCCGCGCTCGACTCCGAGATCGAGCACCTCGACCAGGTCATCGGCAGCGCCGGGCTGGAGGGCCGTCCGGTGCACGCCGAGGAGATGTCCTGGCTGATGCACCGCTCGTGCTCGCTGGGCCTGCCCGCGCCGCGCAACATGCCCGCGGTGCCGGGCGCGGCGTGGGAGCCCGAGGACCTCGCCA
The DNA here is from genome assembly GCF_014174495.1 of Amycolatopsis echigonensis. Taxonomy (GTDB): domain Bacteria; phylum Actinomycetota; class Actinomycetes; order Mycobacteriales; family Pseudonocardiaceae; genus Amycolatopsis; species Amycolatopsis echigonensis. The sequence continues at coordinate 47,923 of NZ_JACJHR010000024.1, read as the reverse complement.
GCTTCACCGACGCGGCGGACTTCCACGCCGACCCGTACGCGCCCACGGTCACCGTGCGCGGCCGCACCGGGTCCAACGCCGGCGTGTCCCGGCATCTCGCGGTGCTCACCGTCGGCCAGATGCACGGGCTGCAGATCCCCGAGGTCGACGACCCGTGGATCCAGCACGCGGACCGGCTGCCCGCGGCGGTCGAGGTGTCCGCGCGGATCTACGTGCGGCGTCCGGAAGAGGTGTCCGGCGAACTGCAGCGGCAGATGAACAAGGTCCGCTCGCAGGTCAAGCACTACACCGACGAACACGAGCTGGAACCGCCGCAGTCGCTGGCCCGTCAGGCCGGCCGGGTGCTCGAGATCGACGACGAGATGACGTCGGGCTTCACCGCGCTGGCCACCCGCGTGCGGTCGTGGTGGCGGCTCGCGGTGTCCGGTCCGACCGAGCGCGACGCGCTCCGGCTGGCCCAGCAGCTGCTCGACCTGTACAAGCCGAAGATCGCCATCGAACACCCCGAAGCGCAGTACGCGATGGCGCGCGAGTTCATCCCGGGCGAGCCGCTGGCCTCGGGCGCGTACATGCGCCGCGGTTCGGTGGTGTGGACGGCGTCCGCGGTGCCCACCGCGACCGCGGAGGTCGGCGACCGGCGCGGCATCCTTCTCGGCGAAACCGTCACCGCGACGCGGCGGCCGGTGGCCTGGGACCCGTGGATGGCGCAGGAAATCCGCGACGGATCCGGCCTCACCGCGATGGTCGCCGGCCTCGGCGGCGGCAAGTCCTTCCTCGGCGGCGGCATCGTCTACAAGACGCTGCGGGCCGGGGCGCATTGGACGATCCTCGACCCGTCCGGCCCGCTGTCGCGGCTGTGCGACCTGCCGGAACTGCGGCCGTACGCGCGGCCGATCAACCTGCTCAACGCCCAGCCGGGCATCCTCAACCCGTACCGGGTGGTCGCCGATCCGCTGATCGAGCACTTCATGGACGAGGAGGATCCGGAACGCTCGTGGCGGCGCGAAAAGGCGCTGGCCGGAGCGACCCGGCGGCGGCTCGTGCTCGACGTGCTCACCGGCGTGCTGCCGTACGAGGTGTCGCGGATGGCGCAGACCCGGATCGTGCTGCTTCGCGCGGTGCGCGCGGTCGGCGGCCGGTTCGACGCCGACCCGGGCCAGGTCATCGACGCGCTGCGGCGGGATTCGAGCGAGCACCACGAGCACGCGGTCGTGGTCGCGGACTTCCTGGACGAGATGCGCGAGCGGATGGCGCTGCTGATCCCGGAAACCGACGCGGACCCGTACTCCGAGACCCGCGACGACCGGATGACCGTGCTGACCATGGCGGGCCTGACCCTGCCCAAGGACGGCGTGCCGCGCGAGTACTGGACCGACGCCGAATCGCTCGGCGTGGAAATGCTCAACCTCGCGGCGTGGCTGACCCAGCGATCGGTGTACGAGAAGCCGAAGGAACTGCGCAAGGGCGTCTGGATCGACGAGGCGTTCTTCCTGTCCGAGGTGCCGACCGGGCGCGTGCTGATGAACCGGTTCGCGCGCGACTCGCGGAAGTGGAACGTCCGGGTGCTGCTGTCGTCGCAGATCCCGGCGGACTTCCTGAAGATCCAGGGTTTCGTGGCGCTGCTGGACTCGGTGTTCGTCGGCAGGCTGGACGACGACGACGCCCAGGCCGACGCGCTGCGGCTGCTGAAGGTGCCGGTCGGCGTGGGCTACGAGCAGGTCGTCGCCGCACTCGGCCGCCGCCCGGGCGCGCAGCGCGGGCTGGAGCGCGACATGGAGCCCCGGCAGTTCATCTTCGGCGACGGCGCCGGCGGCGTGGAACGCATCCGCGTCGACTTCTCCGGCCCGCATCTCGACCCGTTGCGCGCGGTCATGGACACCACCCCGGGCTCGCCCGACGCGCGCACCAAACCCGGCAGCGAACTCGTGGCACCCCACGAGGACGAGGCCAAACCGTACGTCCCCGCCCCACCGGAGGACGACGAGCTGGAACACGACTTCGAACTCCAGGCGGAACTCGAGGTCGGTCTCGCCGACGAGCAGCTGCTGGGCTCGCCGGACCCGCTCGCGTCCGAGACCGGCGAGGTGGAGGGTGCAGTGCGCAACGGACGGCAGGAGGACCGGCACGCCCGCGCGGGCGGCAAGGGCGGCGGCACCGGCAGGGATGCCGCGTGAACCCCGGTGATCCGGGCCGGCCCGTGCCGGCCGTGAGGAGGCCTGCGTGAACACCGTCTTCACGCTGGCGTTCGTCCTCGCGTTCGCCGCCGGCTGGCACGCGCTGCGCAAACGCGTCAAGGAAGGCCCGAAGCCGGGCGGCCGCCGTCCCAACCGGCGTGCGGCGTTGCTGGCCGTGGTGGCGGTGATCGGGCTGCAGACGGTGCTGTTCGCCCCGGCGGCCAATGCGGCGGCTTGTGGGGAACCGCCGAACCCGGAGCGGCCGGGCTCGGGCATGGTGGGCGCCCTCGATCCGCCTGAGGGACACGGCGAGCCGGGCAGCGCCTACATCGACTACAGCTACGCGGGCATGGTCTGGAACACCTACCAGACCAACTGCACCGCGCTGTCCGCCATCGCGTCCCCCAGTTCGACCATCGACACCTGGGCCGGGAACCAGCTGTTCAACGTCGGCAAGAACATCGTCGGCGCCACGAACTCGCTGCACTACACCGTTCTTGAGGGCGGGCTGCTGAACCCGATTTACAACGCGGTGAAGTCGGGCGCGGAAAAGGTGTACAGCAACATCTACACGCAGCTGTTCGGCCTGGTCGCGCTGATCTTGTCGATCATGCTGTTCCGCAACATCTGGCGCGGCGACCTCGCCGGGGTCAGCAAGCGGGCGCTCTACGCGTTGGCCGGGGTCTGGCTGGCCGCGTCGTCGCTCGCGATGCTGCGGTATTTCGATCCGATCGACAAAGCGATCGTGCAGACGACCACCAACATCCAGGCGGGATTCGTCGACGAGTCGCAGAACCGGATCGTGCGCGACATCCTGCCGACCGATCTGCACAACCAGGTTGTCTACGACAACTGGCTGCGCGGCGAATTCGGCTCGCCCACCGCTCCGCAAGCCCAGCAATACGGCAAGCCGCTCTTGGACGCGCAGGCGTTCACCCGCGATCAGCTGGTGAACGGCGACGACGGCAAGCAGAACGTCGTCGACGCCAAAAAGGCCGCCTTCAAGGACATCTCCACCAAACTCGGCCCCGCCACCGGTTACTTCACCGGCGAATCGGGCGGCCGCACCGGTGCCGGGTTCCTCGCGCTGGGCCAGAGCCTCGTCTACTCGCTCTTCCAGCTGCTGGCCAAGGCGTCCGTGCTGCTCGCGCAGGTGCTGATCCGCCTGTTCGCGCTCACCGCACCGCTGATCGGCCTGGTCGCGCTGCTGAACCCGGAGATCCTGCGCCGCGTGCTCAAGGTCGCCGGCGGCATCGCGTTCAACCTGGTGGTGCTGTCGGTGCTGGCCGGCGTGCACGCGCTGCTGCTGCAGGCGATCTTCGCCGCGGGCGACGGGCTCAATCTGCTCACCAAGATGGTCCTCGCCGGGCTCATCACGGTGCTGCTGTTCCTCGTCGGACGCCCGGTGCGGCGGCTGTGGCAGATGGTCGAGATGTCGGTCAGCATGGTCGGCGGCGCGGTGCCGACGCCGGGCGGCGGGCTGTTCTCCCGGTTCCGCCGGAAGAACGAGCCGACGCCGCAGGACCAGTTCTGGCAGAACGTCCGCGACACCGACGACGTCGTGGACGGCGAACAGCGCGGCCCGATCGGCGCGACCGTCGGCGGCGGCCGGTACCGGCCCGAGGCGGCGGTGTTCGCCAGCTCGCAGCGGCTCGACAACGGTTCCCGCGCGGCCCGGCCCGCCGCGGCCTGGTCCGGGGCTCCGTGGCCGGGCGCCGTCGGTCCCGCGCAGTCCGCCGCGGGTGCCCTGCCCGCGGGCCGCGGGGGCGATGCGCCGGTGTTCGGCCAGTACCACCCGGTCGCCGGTGCGCCCGGCGACTACGTGATGGCGGGCGCGCGCTGGCCGGTCAAGGAAAGCCGCCAGGTCGACACGTCCCCGGTCGCCGACCGGCGGTGGAGCGACGAGCCGGAACCGGTGGTCGTCCCGTCGCGGATGAGCGCGCCGGACCGCGGTTACTCGGCCCCGGCTCCGGACCAGCCCGGGTTCACCGTGCCGACGCAGGGCATCCGGGCCCAGCCGCGCCGGGTGGATCCCGAGGTCGTGGCCGGGAAACCGGTGTTCGTGCTGTACCGCCCGTCGCGCGGCATCGAGGTCCGCGACACCGACCAGGTCATGGGGCGGTGACCGATGCCGATCCGCACCAACCGCGGCCGGACCGCGGTCTACCGCCGCCTGTGGGGCTTCCCGCTTCGCTCGCCCCGGCACCTCGCGGGCACCCTGGTGTTCCTCGCGGTCGTGATCACCGCGCTCGGCATCGGCCTGCCCAAGGTGCTTGGCAAACCGGCGTCCGCTCATCCGGGAGGGATTTCGCCGAGTTCGTCGGCCGGGCCGCACACCGGCGTCGCGGCCCCGGTGCCGAGCACGGAAACCCTGCCGACCCGGCTGTCCCAGCCGCTGGCCACCCCGACGTCGGCGGCTCCGAGCCCGGAGGCGCTGAACGTCGCGAAGCAGTGGGCGACGGCCTGGGTGCGCCATCCGGCGGGCATCTCGAACGCTGACTGGCTCAACGGGATGCGCGGGCTCACCACGGACGAGTACCTCCCCATCATGTCCACTGTGGACCCCGCGAACATCCCGGCGACCAAGGTCACCGGCGAGCCGACGGTCACCCAGTCCTACTCCAGTTCGGTCAAGGTCGTGGTCCCCACCGACGGTCCCAGGCTCAGCATCACCGTGGTCAAAACGAACGCGGGATGGCGGGTCTCGGACTATGACCAGGCGAGCTGACCGTGAAGCTGGCCATTCTCGTCTCGGTGGTGATCGCCGCCGTTTTCGCCACGGTGCTCACCACCAGCGTCGTGACCAAGGCCGTGAACGACCAGCAGCAGGCGGCGGCCGGCGGCATCGCGCTGAGCTCGTGCGACGCCGCGCTCGGCCCCACCCAGCCCGGACAGCCGGAGCAGGGCGGGGCGGACGCCGCCGAACTCGACCAGGAATCGCGCAACACGGTTTCGCTGATCATCTCGATCGGCAAGCAGCGCAGCCTGTCGCCGCGCGCGTGGCAGGTCGCGATCCAGGCCGGGATGACCGAATCGCGGCTGCACAACGTGAACTACGGCGACCGCGATTCGCTCGGCATCTTCCAGATGCGCCCGTCGATGAACTGGGGCACCGCGGCCCAGGTCACCGACCCGAACTACGCGATCAACAAGTTCTTCGACGTCCTGCTCGCCGTCCCGGACTGGGAAAACCTGCGTCCCGGCGACGCGGCGCAGCAGGTCGAGCGGTCCGGCTTCCCGGACCGCTATCACCGGTGGGAGGCCATGGCGGCCTCACTGGTGCAGAACATGGGCCAGATCGCGGACGTGGCCGGCTGCGGACAGGGCATGGGAGCCGCGCTGCCGCCGAGCCAGGCCGCGGCACAGGCGATCAAGTTCGCGCTCGGCGAGCAGGGCAAGCCCTACGTCTGGGGAGCGACCGGCCCGAACTCCTACGACTGTTCCGGCCTGATGCTGCGCGCCTACGAGTCGGCGGGCGTGATCCTGCCGCGCGTGTCGCAGGACCAGTACAAGGCGGGCGCGATGCTGCCGGTGCGCGAAGCACAGCCCGGTGACCTGATTTTCCTCGCCACCGACCCAGCCGACCCGACGACCATCCACCACGTCGCGATGTACCTGGGAGACGGCAAGATTGTCGAGGCCCAGCAGACCGGCGTGCCGGTGCACGTGCGCCCGTTCTCGTTCGACGAGCACGAAGTCGTGCCGCAGGCGGTGCGCCCCGGCGTCTAGCATGGGTGCGGGAGGCACCGGCTCTTGACCCGCGGACGCCCAGTGCGGCGGGTCCGGATTCACCCCGAAGTCGCGGCCTGTCCACGAGCACGTGGCCGCGCGCTGGCAGAGGATGGCACACGTGGCACGGAAATTCGGCAAGCGAGGCAAACCAGGCCAGAGCGAGCCCCAGGACCCGGCGGCGCTGTTCGGCGCACCGCAGCCGCCGCGCCAGTCCGCGCACCCCGCCTCCAGCACGCCGTTGGCGGACCTGCTGAACCAGGGACTGCCCGGCGTGGACGGCGGGTACGTCGTGCTGCCGCGTTCGCTGGCGGAGGGCATGTCGCTTCCGTGGCAGCAGCAGATGGCGGCTCTGCTGGCCCAGTTCCACGGCGAGCACGCCCGGTTGTCGTGGCCGATCTACCGGGTCGTTCCGTCCCGTTACGAGCGGTTGGTCGATCTCGACGAGGAACAGCTCGCGGAGGCGGGCTATCTCGTGGAGATGGACGCCGAGGGGGAGATGGTCTACCGGGAGCGGAGCGGCCGGAAGGTTCAGGACCCGGACCGGACGACGGTGCTGGTGTCCTGCCTGGACCCGATCCCGCGTCCCGCCGCGGCTGGTCCTTCAGGGGAGGCACCGCTCATGGGCCCGTTGGCCGCACCGGTGCCGATGAACATCGGACCAGCGCCGGTGTGGCGGTCCGTGCCGCACGGGCCCGAGGGCTCGGCCGGGGACGCTGGTTCTGCGCAGCCGCCGACGAGCACCACCCAGGCAGCGGGCGGCCCGGCGCAGGGCTCGGTCGCACGTCCGCCAGAGGATGCGGTGCGTTCCCCGGCGGCTGCGACCCAGGCTCCGGCTGCGGCACCTTCTCCGCAGGAAGAGCCGACTCCGCCTGCTGAGCAGACCTCGGAAGCCGCGGGTTCGGATACGCCTTCGAACCTGGAGGCACCCAAGGCGGCTGTCGAAGCACCGGCCACCGCGGAGCCGGTCGAGCCTGCTCAGCCTGTGACGGAAGAGGCAGCACCGGCCAGCCCGGCCCCCGCTGTGCCCGAGACCAGCGCGCCCCCAGCCCCCGTGGGCGGCGCCGCCCCAGCGCCGATCGATCCGCAGCTGCGGGCGAGGCAGGCATGGCAGCCGAAGCCGTACGTGCACGAGCCGCGCCAGCCCGCACGACCGGCGGAAGCGTTGCCGCAGCAGGGATATCCGCCGCACGGTCGACACGAGGCAGTCCAGCAGCAGGGATGGCCTGGGCAGAACCCGGCGTCGGCCCAGCAAAGTCAGGCTCCTCAACCCGGGACGCAGCACTATGGCCCGGTTCCCGCTCAGCATGCCCAGCCGTCGGCACCGGAGCGCCCTGCGACCCCGCCGATGCCTGCCGCGCAACCGCCGACAGCACCGGCTCAGCAGACCTCGCCCATGCCACAACCCCAGGCTCAGCCCGGAGCTCAGCAGCCGGTCGCTCCGCCCAGCGCGGAGCCGACAACTCCGCCTGCGTCCGGTGCGTCGCAACCGGTTCCGCCCGCGAATCCGGCACCGCACCAGGCTCCGTCGGCGACTCCTCCTGCGGCCAGCGCGGAGTCGGCAGGCCTGTCTGCGCCTGGTGTGTCGCAACCGGTTCCGCCTGCGAATTCTCCGGGGCAGCAGCCAACAGCCTCTCCTGTGCCCGGTGCCGAGTCAGCAAGTCTGCCCGCGCCTGGTGCGTCGCAACCGGTCCCGCCCGCGAATCCTCCTGTGCAGCAGCAACCTTCTGCGGCGGGTGCGGAGTCGGCAGACTCGCCTGCTTCTGGCTTCGCCCAGCCGGTCCCGCCCGCGAATTCTCCGGGGCAGCAGCCGACAGCCTCTCCCTCGCCCAGCGCGGAGCCGGCGAGCGCGCCCGCGGCGCAGCACCAGGTTCCGCCTGGGGCCCCTCCCGCGCCCAGTGCACAGCCGACGCATCCTCCCGCGCCCGGGGCTCCCTTCCCGCTGCCCCAGCCCAGCGGCCGCAGGCGGTCGACTGAGACCGGGCCGGACGGGCGGCCGTTGCCGGTCTTCCCGGGGCAGGGTCCAGCAGGGCCGCCGCCCGCGCGGACGTATCGGGATGAGCGGCCGGTCTTCCCTGGCAAAGAGTCAGCCGTACCGCCGGTGCCGGACTACGGCGCTTCTTCTCCGGCGGACGACACGGCGACCCCGCCTCGCGGAATCCCGGTCGGGGACGCTCGCGGGTGGTTCGACGAGCACCCCGACCACGAGGACGACGGTCCCGGCGACTTCGGGCCCACCGGGCAGCCCACCGAGGTCCCGTTCCGCTGGCGCAAATGAGCGGGAAAGTGTCAGGCTGAACCCATGTCTGACGACCCGAACCCGGACCAGGGCTGGTACTACAACACCCGCACCCACGAAGTCGAGCACCTGGAACGCAGCCGCGGAGTCGACCTCCTCGGCCCGTACCCGGACGAGGCCACGGCCCGTCGCGCGCTCGACATCGCCCGCGAACGCACCCGTCAAGCCGACGCCGCCGATCGTTCCTGGGACGGCGACTGACCGACCGCGTGACGGGGCCAAGCCGTCGGAACTCCGGTGGCTGGTCGCGGAGTGCGCGCAGCACGGGATGAAGCGCACGAAATGGGTGCTCATTCCCCAGACAGCAGTAACCGCCGACCGGACAGGTCACGTCCGGTCGGCGGCAGGAACGTCAGCCCGGAACAGCTCACCCGGCGACCAACGCCGGATCCAGCACGAAGTCCGGATCCACCTGTCCCTCCAGATCCGCCCCCACGCGCCCGTTTCCCCAGGCCCGCGCGTTCCGCAGGTGGAATTCCACCCCCTGCCGCTGGTACCGCGCCCAGTCTCGCGGCGTCTTGTCCACCAGGTCCCGCATCGCGGCGAGCGTCGCCAGGTTGCGCGGCTCCAGTTCGCCGATCGGCCGGGTGGTCCCGCGTTCGGCGGCCCGGACGTGGCCGGACGTCGTCATCCACCCCAGCAGCGCCGAACCCAGCTGCTCGGTCAGGAAGTCGACATCGTCGCTGTCGGTGACCTTGTTCCCGACCGCCACCAGGTGAACGCCGAAGTCCCGCGCGTGATCCGCGTACTGACGGTAAACACCGACGCTGCGCAGGGTCGGCTCGCACACCAGGAACGTCACGTCGAAGCGCGTGAACAAACCCGAGGCGAACGCGTCGGCTCCGGCGGTCATGTCCATCACGACGTACTCATCCGTGCCGTCCACCAGGTGGTTCAGCAGCAGCTCGGCCGCACCGACCTTCGAGTGGTAGCAGGCCACGCCCAGGTCGTCCTCGTCGAACTGGCCGGTGACGCCCAGCCGGACGTTGCCGAGCGAGCGGAAGCAGGCGTCGAAGATGGGGTTGTCCTCGAAGGGCCGCACGAGCCGCGAGCCCCGGCCGGGCGGGGTGGTCTTGATCATCGCTTCGGCGGACGGGATCCGAGGGTTGTCGCCGCGCAGGTAGTCCTTGATCAGCGGCATGTGCTCGCCGAGGGTCGGCCACGCCAGCGCCTGCTCCTCGGTCGCGCCGAGGGCCACCGCCAGGTGCTGGTTGATGTCGGCGTCGATGGCCAGCACCGGTTTGCCCGCTGCTGCCAGATAAGAGACGAACAGCGACGAGAGCGTGGTTTTCCCGCTGCCGCCCTTGCCGACGAACGCGATCTTCACCGATCCGGCCCCTTCTGAAAATGAAGACGATTATCAATGCCAGGCAGGCTACACCCGACCGGCCCGCGCCCGAACGGGCGATCATCGGCGGTTCGGCGGGATAGTGTTGGACCGTGCCGCCACTCGTGCTGAGGACGCCAGCGTCGGGAGGGGACTTCGGTCGTCTCCGGGCGGAATTCGCGCTGCCGGAGTCGTTCGGGCCCGCGGTGCTCGCGGAGGCCGAGACGGCGGTGCTCGATCCGCTCGCGTCGGCGGGCGGCCGCGAGGACGCCACTGACCTGCCGTTCGTCACGATCGATCCGCCCGGGTCCAAGGACCTCGACCAGGCGATGGTGATCGAGCGGCGCGGCAGCGGGTTCCGGGTCCACTACGCGATCGCGGATCTGGCGGCGTTCGTCCCGCCGGGCGGTGCGCTCGATCACGAGGCGCGGCGGCGCGGGCAGACGCTGTATCTCCCGGACGGCAACGTCCCGCTGCACCCGCCGGTGCTGTCCGAGGGCGCGGCCAGCTTGCTGCCGGGCGAGGTCCGGCCCGCGGTGTTGTGGACCATCGACGTCGACGACGGCGGCGAAATCGTCGGCACCCGGGTCCGTCGTGCGTTGGTGCGGTCGACGGAGCAGCTCGACTACGAGGGGGTCCAGTCGTCGCTGGACGCGGGACGGCCGCATCCGTCGGTGGCGGCGTTGCCGGAGCTCGGGCGGTTGCGGCGCGGTCTCGCAGTGCAGCGCGGGGCGGTCGAGCTGCAGCTGCCGGAACAGGAAATCAGCGGCAACGGCGACAGCGGCTGGATTCTCGCGCGCCGGCCGCGGACGGCCGTCGACGCGTGGAACGCCGAGATCTCGTTGCTCACCGGGATGGCCGCGGCGCGGATCATGATCGACGCCGGGATCGGGGTGCTGCGGACGCTCCCGTCGCCGGAGCCGGACGCGGTGGAATGGCTGCGCCGGTCGGCGGCCGCGGTCGGACTGGCCTGGCCTGCCGAGCTCGGGGTGTCCGAGTTTCTGTCTACTTTGGATCCGGGACAGCCCGCGTCGATGGCGTTGTACGCGGACACCACGCGACTGTTGCGGGGTGCGGGTTACACGGCTTTCGCCGGGGAATTGCCCGCGGTTACCACGCACGCGGGGATCGGCGGGGCGTACGCGCACGTCACGGCACCGATTCGGCGACTGGTCGACCGGTTCGGCACTGAGGTGTGCCTGGCGGTGACGGCCGGACGCGAGGTGCCGGATTGGGTACGGGAGGCACTGTCCGAGGTGCCGGCGTACATGTCCGCTTCGGACAGTCTGGCGGCGCGGGTGGAACGCGCGTGCATAGACCAGGTCGAGGCGTGGGTACTCGCTGAGCATGTGGGTCGCGAGTTCACCGCGGTGGTGTTGCGTGCGGACGAGACGCGGGCGGAGATCCTGGTCGAGGACCCGCCGGTGATGGCGAAGTGCTCCGGCGCGAAGTTCCCGGAGGGCGAGCGGATCGCGGTGCGGCTGACCGAAGTGGACGTCGAGCAGCGGAAGGTGTCGTTCGAACGGGTATGAGGAACGCGGAACTGGTCGATGATCTCGGCGAGCCGGTGCCGATCGAGGGCACGCCGCGGCGCGTGGTGTCGCTGGTGCCGTCGCTGACCGAGGCGGTCGAGGTGAGCGCACCGGGGAGGCTGATCGGGGCGACGGACTACTGCACGCATCCGGCCGGCCTGGACGTGGAGCGCGTGGGCGGGTCGAAGTACCCGAAGCTGGACCGGGTGCTGGCGCTCGAACCGGATCTGGTGCTGGCGAACTCCGAGGAGAACCGGCCGGAGGACGTGGAAACCCTGCGGGCCAACGGGATCCCGGTGTTCGTCATGGCCGCGGCGGAATCGGTGCCTGCCGCGCTGGGTTCGTTGCGGCGGATTTTCGGCCAGGTGTACGGCATCGACGAACCGGAATGGCTCGACACCGCGGACGAACTGTGGCGCGAGGTGGAACCGGTGCGCTACCGCGCGGTGATTCCGGTGTGGCGCAAACCGTGGATCGTGCTGGGCCGCGACACCTTCGCCGGCGACATGCTGCGCCGGGTCGGGGTCGAGAACGTCTACTTGGGACACTCCGAGCGCTATCCCCGCCCGTCGCTGGAAGAACTTCAGAAGACCGGGGCCGACCTGGTCGTACTGCCCGACGAGCCGTACGAATTCACCCAGGACGACGGCCCCGGCTTCTTCCCGGAGATGCGCCCGGTACTCGTCTCCGGGCGCTACCTCACGTGGTACGGACCGTCTCTTGTGGACGCCTACGCGGCGCTCAGAGAGTCAGTCCGGTAAGGACAGTCACGCGTTCTTCGGTGAAGTCCGCCATCGCCGCGGCCGGGCCTTCGCGGCCGACGCCGGAGTCCTTCACTCCGCCGTAGGGCATCTGGTCGGCGCGGAAGCTCGGCACGTCGCCGACCAGCACGCCGCCCACCTTGAGCCGTGCCGACACGTCGAACGCGGTCGGCAGGTCGCGGGTGAACACGCCGGTCTGCAGGCCGAAGCGGGACGCGTTGATCCGCTCGACGCCGTCGTCCACAGAGGACACCCGAACCAGCGAGACCACCGGGCCGAACACCTCGTCCGCCATCACCGAAACGTCCTCGGGGACCTCGGAGAGCACAGTCGGCTCCACCGTCGCACCCGAACGGCCACCGCCGGCGAGCAGCTTGGCGCCAGCGACAACAGCGTCAGTCACCCAGGATTCGACGCGCGAAGCGGCCGCCTCGTTGACCAGCGGGCCCACGTCGACGCCGTCCTCGCGCGGGTTTCCGGTGCGCAGCGCGGCGACCTGCTCCAGCACCTTCTGCTGCAGCTCGTCGTAGACGTCGGTGTGCGCGTACACGCGCTGCACCGAAATGCACGACTGTCCGGCCTGGTACATCGCGAACGTCGCGATCCGCTGCGCGGCGAAGTCGAGGTCAGTCCAATCCGGACAGACCAGCACCGCGCCGTTGCCGCCGAGTTCCAGTGCGACGTGCTTGCGCGGCACGCTGTCGCGGATCGCCCAGCCGACCGGCACCGAGCCGGTGAACGACACGACCGGCAGCCGCGGGTCCTTGACCAGTTCGGCGGTGGCCTCGTTGCCCAGCGGCAGGATCGACCAGGTGCCCGCCGGAAGGCCGGTCTCGGCAAGGATTTCGCCGAGCACCAGCGCGGTCAGCGGCGTCGCCGGGGCGGGCTTGAGCACGATCGGCGCGCCGACCGCGATCGCCGGGGCGACCTTGTGCGCTACCAGGTTCAGCGGGAAGTTGAACGGCGTGATGCCCAGTAGCGGACCGCGCGGCACGCGCCGGACGAGCGCGAGCCGCCCGGTGCCGCCCGGGTCGGTGTCGAGGCGCTGCAGGTCGCCGGAGAACCGCCGAGCCTCCTCGGACGCCCAGCGGAATGTCGACACCGCACGGCCGACCTCGCCGCGCGACCACTTCAGCGGCTTGCCCGATTCGGCGGTGATCAGCTGCGCGATCTCCTCCGCCCGCTCGGAAAGCCGCCGCGAAATGTGGTCGAGCGCGCCCGCGCGAACGTGTGCGGGCAGCGTCGCGAACTCGTCGGCGACGTCCGCCGCGGCCTGGACCGCAGCCTCCACTTCGGACGGTCCGGGCACGTAGTGCGAACCGGCTTCGGAACCGTCGAACGAATGCCGGACAACGGTCGTTTCGCTGCTGGTGACCGGCTTTCCGGCCACCCAGAACGGGAAAGTCACTTGCGGGCCTCCGTGCGGATCGCGTACTCGAGAACGGCGAGGCCTTCGTCGAGCAGCTCGTTGGACAGGGACAGCGGGGGAAGCAGCCGGACGACGTTGCCGTACGTGCCGCAGGTCAGCACCACGACGCCCTGTGCATGGCAGGCGGCGGCGATGCGTTTCGTGAGGTCAGCGTCCGGCTTGTTCGTGCCCGGCTTGACGAACTCGGCCGCCAGCATCGCGCCGCGTCCGCGCACGTCGCCGATCACGCCGGTTTCCGCGGCCAGCGACCGAAGTCGCGGCAGCATCTGCTCTTCGATGCGCCGCGCGGAACCGGCCAGGTCCTCGTTGCGCATGGTCTCGATCGCGCCCAGCGCCGCGGCACACGCGATCGGGTTGCCGCCGTAGGTCCCGCCGAGCCCGCCCGGGCCGACCGCGTCGAGCAGCTCCGCGCGACCGGTCACCGCGGCGAGCGGCAGACCGCCCGCGATGCCCTTGGCCGTGCAGACCAGGTCGGGGACGACGTCCTCGTGCGCCGAGGCGAACCAGTTGCCGGTGCGGCAGAAGCCGGTCTGCACCTCGTCGGCGACGAACACGACGCCGTTCGCCTCGCACCAGGAGGAAATCGCGGGAAGGAAACCGGGCGCGGGCTCGATGAACCCGCCCTCGCCCTGGATCGGTTCGAGCACGACGGCCGCGACCTGGTCGCCGCCGATCTGCTTCTCGATCCGGTCGATCGCCTGCCGCGCGGCCTCCGGTCCGGCCAGCCCGTCGCGGTACGGGTACGAGCCCGGCACGCGGTACACCTCGGGCGCGAACGGCCCGAAACCGTGCTTGTAGGGCACCGATTTCGCGGTCATCCCCATGGTCAGGTTGGTGCGGCCGTGGTAGGCGTGGTCGAACACCACGACGGCCTGGCGACCGGTGGCGGTGCGGGCGATCTTCACCGCGTTCTCGACCGCCTCGGCACCGGAGTTGAACAGCACCGACTTCTTCGCGTGATCGCCCGGCGTCAGCTCGCCCAGCGCCTCGCACACCTCCACGTAACCCTCGTACGGGGTCACCATGAAACAGGTGTGGGTGAACAGCGACGCCTGCTCGCGCACCCGGTCGACGACCTCGGGCGCGGAGTGCCCGACGCTCGTCACTGCGATCCCGGAACCGAAGTCGATCAGCACGTTGCCGTCGGCGTCGGTGAGCAGCCCGCCGCTGGCGGAGGTGATGTAGGCGGGCAGCGTCGACGCGACCCCGGCGGCGACCGCGTTCACGCGGCGGTCCTGCAGCGCGCGGGAGGCGGGTCCGGGGATCTCGGTCTGCAGCCTGCGCTGCCGGGGTGCCGGAGCCTGCGGCTCGGCGGCGGTGCTGGTGGTCAAGGCTCGCTCCTGTACGCGTGGGTGGGTCGCCCCTCAGGATGGGGCCTGCCCCGCCCGCCGTCAGCTGGCCGTTCTGTCCAATTCGACGGCTACAATTGGCCGTTATGGCACTCACCCTGCGGGCGCTGGCCGCCGAACCCGCGCTCGGCCTGCGCGTGGTCGCGGGCGAGGCCGGGCTGGACCGCCCGATCGGCTGGGTGCATCCCACCGAGCTGACCGATCCGCAAAGCTTCCTCGAAGGCGGGGAACTGCTGCTCACGACCGGTCTGACGCTCTACAGCGCGACGTATGAGCCGTACGTCCGGAGGCTGGTCGACGCGGACGTCGCCGGGCTCGGGTTCGGCGTCGGGCTGAGCCACGCACAGGTGCCGGACGCGCTGGTAGCGGTCGCCGACGAGGTCGGATTGCCGGTGCTGGAGGTGCCGCGGCGGACGCCGTTCATCGCGATCACGCGCGCGGTGTCCCGGTCGGTCGCGGCCGACGAGTACGCCGCGACAGTGCGGATCGGCCGCGCCCAGCAGGAGCTGACCCGGACCGCGGTCGGGCGCAGCGGCGCCGGGGGAGTGGTGCGGCGGCTCGCTCGGCTCATCGACGGCTGGGTGGTGCTTTACGACTCCGCCGGACGCGTGCGTGAGGCGTCGTCGGCCAAAGCACGCAGCGTCGAACTGGACGTGACCGGTCTTCGCGCGGGCACGCGCGTGGTATCTCATGGCGACGACGAGGTCGTCATCCAGACTCTGCACACGCGGGGCGCGTTGGCGGTTGGTACCGCGGAGCCGTTGGACAGCACCGGACAGCACATCGTCAACACAGCGGTCTCGCTGCTTTCTCTTGCCCTGGAACAGGACCGGGCCCAGCGGCTCTCGCTGTCCCAGCTGCATACCGGCGTTCTGGAGCTGCTCGCCGCGGGTCAGCACGAGCTAGCCCGAGAGGTCGTGCCGGATCTTCCTCAACAGCCGTGGACGGTGCTCGCCGTGGCCGGGAGCAAGGCCGCTCGTAACACGCTGTACGAGCGGCTGGAAACCCTTGCCGGGCAAGTGTTCGCCGCTCACCGCGGCGACAAGCTGATCGTGCTGGCGGAGAACGACGAGGTGAGCGAGATCGCCGCGGAGACCGGGGAGTTCCACAGTGGACTGTCCACGGGGGATTTTCCGGCCGCGCTTCGGCAGGCGGAAGAGGCGGCCGAAGCGGCGCGCACGCAGCGGGTGCCGATGCTGCGCTACGCCGATCATGCCGGAGCCGGACTGCTTGGCTTGGTCGATCAGCAAGCCGCGCAAGCGTTTTCCGATCAGCTTCTCGCGCCGGTAAGGGAGTTCGACCGGACCGGCCGCGGCGACCTGGAGCTGTCGCTGCGCTGCTGGCTCGAACACCACGGCCATTGGGACCTCGCCGCGACGAAGCTCGGCGTGCACCGGCACACGTTGCGCAACCGGGTCGCCAAAACGGCTGAGCTGCTGGGCCGGGACCTCGACGCACCGGGCGTCCGCGCGGAATTGTGGTTCGCGCTCCAGGTCAGGTCGTGGCCAGCAACGTGATCGGCGAATCCCCGCACCGCCGCAACGTCATCCCGCTCGGCGCCGTATACGGTTCCGCCCCGGACGCCCACCAGGCGGGCACGTCGATCTCGCGCACCAGCGACCCGGTCGCCTTCCGCACGCTGTTCGACACGATCACCCGGCCCTGCGCGTTGAGCAACGCGGCGGTCCGGCCGAGCGCGCGAAGCCGGCGACTCACCGTGCGCTCGAATTCGCGCACATACACGTCCGCACCAACGACCCCGGCGAATTCCTCACCGCGCGTAACGGGAACGGTAAAGGTGAGCGTGTACTCGTCGGTGCAGAGATAGTCCACGTACGGCCCGTTGACGTGGCGGCGTCCGCTGTCGCGCGGGACGGTGAACCACGATTGCCGCGTGTAGTCCAGGAAATTGGGGCTCTCCGGATCGAGGCTGATGAGCAGCTGTTCCGGCGAACCGTCGTCGGTGCGGCAGGAAGTCCACCATTCGAAGCCGAGTTCCTGATCAGCCAAGACATTCGGCGCGCTCACGAAGCCCGCGCCGACCACGAGGCCGCCGAGCGCCTCGATGACCTGCGGCCGGATCGCGTGCAGTGCTTCGGCGGACAGGTCGCCGGTTTCGGCGAGCAGCGCTTCGGCGGCGGCCAGAACTGGTTTCAGGCGCGCGAAAATCTCCTCGACGAGGGAGGAAACCTGGGTCACTACCTCTTCGCCGGTCAGCGTGCGGGTGTCGGTCACGATGCTCACCTCGTGATGCGGGGTCATCGGAGCTTACGGCGTTTCGAGGGACAGGTGCAGATCCGCGAGCCGGTCGAGCGCTCCGAGGAGGTGGTCCTCGGTCAAGGCGCGCGCCCGATCGCCGTCGGCCGAGGCGATCGCGGAGACGATCGCCTGGTGCTCAGCGTAGGACCCCCGGCAGGTTTCCTTGTCGCCGAGGGGCGCCCACAGCAATACGCCGTGTTCGCTCTGCAGCTGAACTTCCTGGTTGGTGAGCCGCGGGGACTGTGCGGCGGCGGCGACTTCGAGGTGGAAATGCCGCTCCGCACGGGTCGCGTCCGGGCCGCTCGCGCCGAGGAGGTCTTCCGCGGTGAGTCGCAGCCGTTCGAGATCTTCGGGGGTGCTGCGTTCGGCGGCGAGCTTCGCGGCCGAACCCGCGACGGCGAGGTAGTGGTCGCCGAAGTCGCGAAGTTCAGCCATTGAGACCAATCGCAGGCGTTCGGCCCACGAACTCTGCGCGGGCCAGTCCGGGGTGCGCACGAAGCTGCCGCCGCCCCGCCCGCGCCGCGTTTCGACGAGGCCCTGTTGCCGCAGCACCGCGAGCGCCTCGCGCACGGTGACCGTGGAGACGCGGAACTGAGCGGCGAGTTCGGCCTCGCTCGGCAACTGCTCGGCGTCGTCGAGGAGACCCAGCGTGATGGCGTCGAAAAGCCGCGCCGCGACCGCCTCCGCGCGCCCCACCTGGTCCAGCGGGGCGAACATCGCCAGTCGTGCGCTGTTCGACATCTCCTTGCGCATCGTTGGTCCACCCGTCTCGGCATCCGTTGGAGCCAATCCTGCCCCAGGGCCTTGTCATTTGAAATATGGAGTTATATGTTTCATCCTGCCACGGAGAGTCAGGAGGCGCACGCGTGCAGGAGTTGAAGCACTACGTCGGCGGGACCTACGTCGACTCGCTGTCCGGAAAGGTCGCGGAAATCGTCGACCCGGTTACCGGCCGTGCGTACTGCACCGCGCCGGTGGCCGGCGCCGAGGACGTGGACCGCGCGCTCAAGGTCGCCGCGGAAGCGTTCGAAAGCTGGCGCGAGACCACCCCGGCGCAGCGGCAGCTCGCGCTGCTCAAGATCGCCGACGCGCTCGAGGCGCGGAGCGAGGAGATCATCCGCGTCGAAGCGAAGGACACCGGAAAGCCGTTCGCGCTGACCATGGAGGAGGAGCTGCCCGCGGTCATCGACCAGGTGCGCTTCTTCGCCGGCGCCGCGCGCGTGCTGGAAGGCCGTTCGGCCGGCGAGTACATGGAAGGCCACACGTCGTTCATCCGCCGTGAGCCGGTCGGCGTCTGCGCGCAGGTGACGCCGTGGAACTACCCGCTGATGATGGCGATCTGGAAGATCGCGCCGGCGCTCGCCGCGGGCAACACCATCGTGCTCAAGCCGTCCGACACCACGCCCGCCTCCACGCTGCTGCTCGCCGAGATCTGCGGCGAGCACCTGCCCGCGGGCGTGTTCAACGTGATCTGCGGCGACCGCGACACCGGACGTGCGTTGGTAGAGCACGACATTCCGGCGATGGTGTCGATCACCGGCTCGGTGCGAGCGGGCATCGAGGTGGCCGGTTCGGCGGCGCACGACGTCAAGCGCGTGCACCTTGAACTGGGCGGCAAGGCCCCGGTGATCGTGTTCCCGGACGCCGATCTCGAAGCGGCCGCCGAAGCCATCGCCGCGGCCGGGTACTTCAACGCGGGCCAGGACTGCACCGCCGCCACTCGCGTGCTGGTGCACGAAGACGTGCACGACACTTTCGTCAACGCGCTCACCCGGCAGGCCGAAGCGAACAAGACCGGCACGGGCGACGACGTCGCCTTCGGTCCGCTCAACAACGCCGCACAGCTGGAAAAGGTCTCCGGCTTCATCGACCGGCTGCCGGAGCACGCGACTGTCCACTGTGGAGGACGGCGTTCCGGTGACGAGGGCTACTTCTACGAGGCCACCGTGGTTTCCGGTCTCCGGCAGGACGACGAGATCATCCAGAACGAGGTCTTCGGCCCGGTCATCACGGTGCAGCGGTTCACCGAGGACGACGAGGCGCTCAAGCAGGCCAACGGGGTTCCGTACGGCCTCGCCTCCTCGGTCTGGACCAAGGACCACCAGCGCGCCATGCGGTTCTCGGCGAAGCTCGACTTCGGCTGCGTGTGGATCAACACGCACATTCCGCTCGTGGCCGAGATGCCGCACGGCGGGTTCAAGCGGTCCGGCTACGGCAAGGACCTCTCGCTGTACGGCCTCGAGGACTACACCCGCGTCAAGCACGTGATGAGTGCGCTGTAGCCGTCGTGACCAGATCCATCGGAAGGCCCGTCATGCCCCATCAAGCCCCCGCCGAGACCCGGTCGCCGGGAAGGCGTCCGCAGACCGGACAGCCGGCGATCCGGCTCACCGGACTGGAAAAGCACTTCGACAAGGTGCGCGCCGTGGACGGGGTCGACCTCGACATCCCGCCCGGCGAGTTCTTCTCGATGCTCGGCCCGTCCGGTTCCGGCAAGACCACCGTGCTGCGGATGATCGCCGGGTTCGAACTGCCCACCGCGGGCACGATCGAGCTCGAAGGCAAGGACGTCAGCCAGCTGGCTCCGTTCGACCGAGACGTGAACACGGTTTTCCAGGACTACGCGCTCTTCCCGCACATGACGGTGCAGCAGAACGTGGAGTACGGCCTGAAAGTCAAGCGGGTCGCGAAAGCCGAACGCCGCGAGCGCGCGAAGGAAGCGCTGCGCACGGTGCGGCTGGAGGATTTCGGCGATCGCAAACCGTCGCAGATGTCCGGCGGGCAGCGGCAGCGCGTAGCACTTGCCCGTGCTCTCGTGAATCGCCCGAAAGTGTTGCTTTTGGATGAACCCCTTGGCGCGCTTGACCTCAAGCTCCGCCAGACCATGCAGGTCGAGCTCAAGCAGATCCAGCGCGAGGTCGGCATCACCTTCGTCTTCGTCACCCACGATCAGGACGAGGCGCTCACCATGAGCGACCGGATCGCCGTGTTCAACGCGGGCCGCATCGAACAGGTCGGTACTCCGGTCGAGGTGTACGAACGCCCGGCAAGTGCTTTCGTGGCAGGCTTCGTCGGCACGTCGAACCTGCTCAGCGGGCGCAGCGCGGAGGCGGTGATCGGCAGGCCGGGGCTGTACAGCATCCGGCCGGAGAAGATCCGCATCGACGGCGATCTCGCCTCGCCGGCGGGCCCCGGGGAGACTTCCGCGACCGGTTCGGTGACGGATGTCGTATATGCCGGGTCGACAGTGCGCTACGCTGTCGCGCTCGATGCCGGGGGCCAATTGTCCGTTGTCCGCCAGAACACCAGTGAGCCGACCGAGTTCGCCGACGGTCGCGTTCGCCTGCGCTGGCGCCGCGAACACAGTTTCCGGGTCCCCGAAGCCGGCTAGTTCCTCACGGGAAGGTTTCTCTCGCTATGAAGAACAGGAAGACGCTGCTCGCAGGGCTGTGCGGCGTGAGCCTCCTGCTCGCTGCCTGCGGCACCTCGGGCTCCGACTCCAAGGGGTCGGCGCCGGGCGCGCAGGGCTTCACGCCGCCGAAGCTGGCCGCGCTGACGCAGCTCGGTCAGCCGGAAGGCCAGCTGAACGTGCTCGCGTGGCCCGGTTACGCGGAAAACGGCTCGAACGACGCGAAGGTCAACTGGGTCACGCCGTTCGAGCAGCAGACCGGCTGCAAGGTCAACGTCAAGCCGTTCGGCACCTCGGACGAGGCCGTGACGCTGATGAAGACCGGGCAGTACGACGTGGTTTCGGCGTCCGGCGACGCCTCGCTGCGGCTGGTCGCCTCGGGCGACGTCGAGCCGGTGAACACCGCGCTCGTCCCGAACTACAACGACATTTACCCGTTCCTCAAGAACAAGTCGTGGAACAGCGTCAACAACGTCGCCTACGGCATCCCGCACGGCTGGGGCGCGAACGTCCTGGCCTACCGCACCGACAAGGTGCAGCCGGAGCCGAAGTCGTGGTCGCCGATGTTCGACGAGAAGTCGCAGTTCAAGGGCAAGGTCATCGCGTACGACTCGCCGATCTACATCGCCGACGCCGCGCTGTACCTGATGGCGCACCAGCCCGACCTCGGCATCAAGAACCCGTACGCACTGGACGACAAGCAGTTCAAGGCGGCCACGGACCTGCTCAAGAAGCAGCGCCCGCTGGTCGAGGAGTACTGGTCGGACTACCTCAAGGAAACGCAGTCGCTCAAGAGCGGCGACGGCGTGATCGGCACGGCCTGGCAGGTGACGGTGAACCTCGCGAAGAGCGAGGGCGCGCCGGTCGCGGCCACGGTGCCGAGCGAGGGGGCGACCGGCTGGTCGGACACCTGGATGGTTTCCGCGAAGTCGCAGCACAAGACGTGCGCGTACAAGTGGATGGACTACATCACGAGCCCGAAGGTGAACGCACAGGTCGCCGAGTACTTCGGGGAGGCCCCGGCGAACTCCAAGGCCTGCGCGGAGTTCAAGGACAAGTCGCTGTGCGACACCTACCACGCCAACGACGCCGCGTACGCCGCCAAGATCCAGTACTGGACCACGCCGATCCCGCAGTGCCTCGACGGCCGCACGGACGTCAAGTGCAAGGACTACGGCGACTGGACCCGGGCCTGGACCGAGATCAAGGGCTGATCGACTCTCGCGGACGCCGGTACCCACCGCGCCGGCGTCCGTGAGTCCGCCGAGGGCCGCGGGCCCTCCCCAAAGTTCCCGCGGCCCTCGGCTTTTCTCCCCTCTCCACCGGAAAGTGCTACGACATGACCGCCGTGAGCCCGCCGAGTCACCGCATCTCGGCTTTCTTCCACCGCAAACCCCAGCTGCGCCTCGGCCTTCTGCTCACCGCGCCGATGCTCTGGCTCGGCCTGGCCTATCTCGGCGCGCTCGCCGCCCTCTTCATCACGGCCTTCTGGTCCACCGACGTCTTCACCGGCAAGGTGGTCACCGACTGGTCCTTCGACAACTTCGTCACTCTTTTCAGTGATTCCGTGTATCGCACGATCACGTTCCGCACCGTCGGCATCGCGTTGCTGGTGACCGTGATCGACGCGGTGATCGCGTTCCCGATGGCCTTCGCGATGGCCAAACTCGCGTCGCCCAAGGCGCAGCGGGTGCTGGTGATCATGGTGATGACGCCGCTGTGGGCGAGCTACCTGGTGAAGGCGTACGCGTGGCGGACCCTGTTGTCCGGCAACGGGGTGCTGAACTGGCTGCTGAACCCGCTCGGCATCTCCGGGCCGGGATACGGCGTCACCTCGACCGTGATCACGCTGTCCTACCTCTGGCTTCCGTACATGATCCTGCCGATCTACGCGGGCCTCGAACGGCTTCCGGTGTCCTTAGTGGACGCTTCCGGCGACCTCGGCGCGAAATCGTTCCGCACGTTCCGTTCGGTGATCCTGCCGCTGACGTTCCCGGCGATCGTCGCGGGATCGATCTTCACCTTCTCGCTGTCGCTCGGCGACTACATCGCGGTGAAGATCGTCGGCGGCACCTCGCAGATGCTCGGCAACGTCGTGTACGACAACATCGGCGCGGCCAACAACCTGCCGTTCGCCGCGACCGTCGCGACGGTTCCGGTCGTGATCATGCTCGTCTACCTGGCCGCGGTGCGTCGCACCGGTGCGCTGGACAACCTCTAGGAGACCGCCGTGCGGATGTCGAAACCCGCCCGGGTGCTGTTGTGGACCGCGCTCGGAGCCGGATTCGCGGTGATCTACTTCCCGCTGCTGGTGGTCCTGCTGAACTCGGTGAACGCGGACACCACGTTCGGGTGGCCGCCCAAGAGCTTCACGCTGGAATGGTGGGGCCGCGCGGTCACCAACGAGGGTGCGCTGCACGCCTTGTGGACCAGTGTCGTCGCCGGGCTTTCGGCCACCGCGATCGCTTTGGTGCTCGGCACGATGGCCGCGTTCGCGTTGCAGAAGTACCGGTTCTTCGGGCGCAATTCGCTGTCGCTGCTGGTGATCCTGCCGATCGCGCTGCCCGGCATCGTCACCGGTATCGCGCTGAACAACGCGTTCCGGACGATCTTCGGCCTTGACCTGGGCCTGATGACGGCGATCGTCGCGCACGCCACGTTCTGCATCGTGGTCGTGTTCAACAACGTGGTCGCCCGGTTGCGCCGGATGGGCGGGAATCTCGAAGAAGCGTCGATGGACCTCGGCGCGGACGGCATGACGACGTTCCGCCTGGTGACGTTCCCGATGCTGCGGTCGGCGTTGCTGGCGGGCGGATTGCTGGCGTTCGCGCTGTCGTTCGACGAGATCATCGTGACGACGTTCACGCTCGGCACCGGCATGGAGACGCTGCCGATCTGGATCTACAACAACCTGTTCCGGCCGAACCAGGCCCCGGTCGTCAACGTGGTCGCGGCGGTGCTGATCATCGTCTCGACGGTGCCGGTCTACCTGGCACAGCGGCTTTCCGGCGGCGACAGCTCCAGCGGCGGCCGGATCTAGCTCCGAAGGGCCGGGAAGGACTTCTTGCGGGAATCTGGTTCCCGCAAGAAGTCCTTCACCGTTTTCAGCGGAAGCTGTCGGTCGCCTCGCGGAGGGCGGCGAGGATGCCGGGGTCGGTGACGGCGTGCCCCGCGGATTCGGTGAGTTTCAACGTCGACCCGGGCCAGGCCCGATGCAGTTGGTACGCCGTGATCGGCGGGCAGACCGCGTCGTAACGCCCCTGCACCAAGACGCCCGGAATCCCGGCGAGCTTCCCCGCGTCGCGGATCAGCTGGCCTTCTTCGAGCCACGCGCCATGCTGGAAGTAGTGCACGGCAAGACGAGCGAACGTCAGCGCGAACTGCGGGTTCGCGTATTGGTTCACAAAGGACTGTTGCGGCAGCAACGCCACCGTCGCGCCTTCCCAGACGCTCCAGGCGATCGCGGCCTGTTCGCGGACCGCGCGGTCGGGGGAGTGGAGCAGTTCGGCGTACCCGGCAAGCGGATCTTCCCGCTGCCGCTCGTTCAGCGGCTCCAGGAAGGCGTCCCACTCCGCGGGGAAGAGATTCGCCGCGCCGCCGCGGTAGAGCCAGTCCAGTTCCCGCTGGCGCACGGTGAAAATGCCGCGCAGCACCATTTCCGACACTCGCGACGGATGGGTTTCCGCGTACGCCAGCGCGAGCGTCGAACCCCACGACCCGCCGAACAGTTGCCAGCGCTCGATGTTCAGCCGTTCGCGCAGCAGCTCCATATCGGAGACCAAGTGCCACAACGTGTTCGCCGACAGATCGTCGTCGCCGGCGTTGGGGGTGCTGCGACCGGAGCCGCGCTGGTCGAACAGGATGATCCGGTACGCCTCGGGGTCGAAGTGCCGCCGGGTCATCGGGGCGGTGCCGCTTCCCGGCCCGCCGTGCAGCACCACCACCGGCTTCCCCTGGGGGTTCCCGGCTTCCTGGCAGTAGATCCGGTGCCCGTCGCCGACGTCCAGCATGCCGTCGGCGCGCACCGGGGTCGGCGGGTAGAGCTCGTCCATGACCGACACTCTTCCCGAACCCCGGCATCCGCACCGCACCCGGGGTCGTGAGTGCTGATCGCGGTAAGAACCTGATCAGCACTCACGAGGAGGAGGGTGGGGGCCCGCCCCCGCCGCCGGGCTGAGCGGGCCCCCGTCTGTGATCGCGGTTAGCAGCCTGGTGTCGCGGCTACGTTCGCGAAGCCCTTCCCGGCGTTCGTCACCTTGTTGCTGGCGCAGACCTTGTTCCCGGTGGCCGCTTTGACCACGTAGAAACCGTAGGCCGAGGGCGCCTGCACGTCCGCGGTGTTGTCCGAGAAGGTGTTGTTCTGGCCCCAGCCGTCGACCTGCACGTGGACTTCGAACGCCCCGTAGGTCGCGTCGTGCACGAAGACCTTGCTGCCCTTGTTGCCGGTGACCAGGTACCCGTTGCCCTTCACGTCGACCCAGCTGTCGGCGTAGTTCTCGCCGCTCTGGCCGGTGCCGTCGAAGGTGTTGCCGCGCAGTTCGCCGCCGGTGGTGCCTTCCTTGACGTCGATCGATTCCGCGCGCACGTTCGGCCCGATCTTGTTGCCGATCGCCTTGTTGCGGTCGCTGTGGTCGGGCTGTCCGTTCGGCCAGTTGCTGTTCGCCGAACCGAAGTAGATGCCCTCGCCGAAACCGCCGTTTTCCTTGCCGGTGTCGGAGATTTCGGAGTTCTGCACGACGTTGTCGCTGCTGCCGTGCTGGAAGTGGATGCCCTCGTTGCCGATGCCGGTCACCTTGAGGCCGTCGATCAGCGTGTGGTTGACGCCCAGCGCCATCACGCCCTTTTGGCCGCCGGTGACGGTGAAGCCGGACAGCGTCCAGTAGCTGCCGGTCAGTTCGATGGTGCGGCCGCCGGACGCCTGCACGACCGCGCTGCGCGGGCCGGTGAGCGTGATGCGCCCGTTCGCGGTGCCGTTGGCGGCGGCCTTGAAGTTGCCGGTGTAGGTGGTGTTCGCGGCCAGCTGGATCGTGGTGCCCGGCTTGGCCGAGGCCAGTGCCGTCTTCAGCTCGGCGGAGTTCTTGACCGGGACGGTCCCGGCGGACGCCGCGGGTGTGGCGAGTGCGAGCAATGCCGCGGTTCCGGCGGTTGCTGCCAGAACTCGATAGCGGACGCGCATTCCAACCCTCCTCGTCGAGGTTCGATGACTTCGGATGCGGCGTGCGCTCACGCTATGGCATCAGGAGAACACTGGTCAAGTACATGATTGATGTTCATGGATGTGAACACGGTGAACAACGAGTGGCCGGAAAGTGTCGCCTGTGACTGTTCCCGCCCGGCTTGCTCGGAGTTAACCCGGTCCCCGGTACCTTTCCGCGGAATGCCCGAACTGCGGCGAGAAAGGCTTCGTGAATGTCCGCGGTCAGCTACCTCGAGTCCATTGTCGTCGGCGCTTTGCAAGGCGTGTCGGAATTGTTTCCGGTGTCCAGTCTCGGGCACAGCGTCCTGTTGCCCGCGCTCGTCGGCGGAAGCTGGGGACGCGACCTGAGCATCGGGAAGGACTCTCCGTATCTCGCGGTGCTGGTGGCGATGCACGTCGCCACCGCGATCGCGCTGATCCTCTTCTTCCGGCGCGACTGGGTGCGCATCGTCACCGGCCTGTGGACGTCGATCCGCCGCCGGGAGGTCCGCACGGCAGACCAGCGGCTCGCGTGGCTGCTCGTCCTCGCCACGATTCCGGTCGGGATCGCCGGGCTGCTGCTGGAGAGCCTGCTGCGCGACGTCCTCGGCAAACCGGTGCCGTCGGCGATCTTCCTGGCGCTCAACGGCGGGGTGCTCTACGCCGCGGAGAAGTTCTCCCGCAAGCCCAAGACGGCGGTCTCTCGCGAGGAGGAGACGATCGACTTCAGCGCCGAGGACACGATGGTGATGCGCGCGGTGACCGTCGACGAGGCCACTGACGTCCGGCTGTCGAAGCTGAGCGTCAAGGAGGCCGTGCTCATCGGTTCGGCGCAGATCCTGGCTCTGCTGCCCGGAATCAGCCGCTCCGGCATCACCATGGTGGCCGGTCTGCGGCGCGGGCTCGACCACGAGGACGCGGCCCGGTTCGCCTGGTTGCTGGCGACGCCGGTGATCCTCGCCGCGGGTGCGTTGAAGATGCCGACGCTCTTCACGCCGGAGAACAAGCCGTCGCTCGGCCCCGCCCTGGTCGGCAGCGTGGTGGCGTTCGTGGCGTCCTACATTTCTGTCCGTTTTCTGACGAAATACTTTGAAACGCGCACCTTGACCCCCTTCGCCATCTACTGCGCGGTCGCCGGAATCGGCAGCTTGATCTTCTTCGCGGTGTCAGGGGCGGCGTAAGGCGCGAATTCGCCGGGTGCACACTTGAAGGTATCGAAACCGTGCCTGACCTGCCGCCGCTGAGCGGATCGACGTTCTTCACGGCCTGGACCTTCGACGTCCCGGCCGTGCTAGTCGCGCTCGCCCTCGGCGTCGGTTACGTCGCGGCGGCCCGTCGTCAGGAGTGGGCAGCCGGGCGGACGACGGCATTCCTCACTGGGCTGGCCACGCTCGTCCTCGTCACGTGCTCGTTCCTCGGCGTGTACGACACGACGCTGTTCTGGGTGCGCGCCACACAGAACACCGTGCTGCTGATGGTCACGCCGCTGCTGCTCGCGCTGGGCGCGCCGGTGACGCTGCTGATGCGCACCGCGCCGCCCAAGCTCGCCAACTGGCTGCGTACGCACGGCCGTGGCCGCTTCGCGCAGTTCATCACGTTCCCGTTGTGCGTGACCGTGGTGCTGATCGCACCGTTCCTTCTCATCTACCTGACGCCGCTGTACGAGCTTTCGCTCGACTCAGCGGTCGTCGGCGGTCTCGTACGCGTAGCGCTCGTACTGGCCGGCTTCTTGTACTTCTACAGCCGTGTGCAGCTCGATCCGACGCCGCGCAACGGCTCTCACCTGGTGTCGGTGTGGATCTCGTTCACCGAAGTGGTGTTCGACGGCGCGCTCGGGCTCGTGCTGTGGCTCGGCCCGCTGCTCGCGCCCGCGCACTACGACGCGGTGCACCGCGACTGGGGACCGGACCGGCGCACCGACCAGATCATCGGCGCGGGCGTGCTGTGGATCGGCGGAGACGTCGCCGGGCTGCCGTTCGTGGGCGCGCTCTTCATCAGGTGGGCACGCGACGACGAGAAACGGGCGAAACGGCTCGACAAGAAACTGGACGAGGAGGCAGCGGCAGGCGAGGCACCGGCGAAGGGATTGTGGTGGGAGAACGACCCGGACCTCGCCGAACGGTTCCGCCGCTCGTGAGTGCCGGTGCGAACCGGCACTCACGAGGCAGCTCAGTGGAACGCGTGCTCAGGCGCCGGGAACTCGCCGCGCCGGACGTCCTCGGCGAACGCCGTCGCGGCACTCTGCAGCACCCCGGCGACGTCGGCGTACCGCTTCACGAACCGCGGCGCCTTGCCGCGGCGCAGCCCGGCCATGTCCTGCCAGACCAGCACCTGGGCGTCGCAGTCCGGGCCGGCTCCGATGCCGACCGTCGGGATCTTCAGCTCGTGCGTGACGCGCTTGGCCGCCTCGGCGGGCACCATCTCCATCACGACCGCGAACGCTCCGGCTTCCTGCAGGGCCAGCGCGTCGGCGAGCAGCTTCTCCGCCGCTTCGCCGCGTCCCTGCACCCGGTAGCCGCCGAGGTTGTGCTCGCTCTGCGGGGTGAAGCCGATGTGGCCCATGACCGGGATCCCGGCCGAGGTGAGCGCCTCGACATGCGGGGCGAACCGGTGCCCGCCCTCGAGCTTGACCGCGTGCGCGCGGCCCTCCTTCATGAACCGGACGGACGTGGCCAGCGCCTGCTCCGGGGAGAGCTGGTAGGAGCCGAACGGCAGATCGGCCACCACGAGTGCCCGTTTCGCCGCCCGGGTGACCGAGCGGACCAGCGGGAGCAGCTCGTCGACGGTGACCGGCAGCGACGTGTCGTAACCGAACACGTTGTTCGCCGCGGAGTCGCCGACCAGCAGCACGGGGATGCCTGCTTCGTCGAAAAGCTCGGCGGTATACATGTCGTAAGCGGTGAGCATCGGCCACGGTTCGCCGCGGTCCTTCAGTTCGCGCAGATGATGAATCCGGACTTTTCGCGGCTTGCTCGTGCCGGCTCCCGTCGCGGGGCCGGTTCCGTAAGGGGCGGCCACCTCGCCGGCGGCGCCGTCGGGGTGGGCAGACTGGGCAGACATCGTCGTCGACCGTCCTTCCCTCGAGGCCTCGCGGAGGTCCCCGGGTCGTGGAGTCAGTACCGGACACAGCGTGACACGCGCGCGGGAGGCCCCCAAGGTCGTGCGACCAGCTTCACACGGCCGGGGAGCGACAACCGTTTCGCTCCCTGTGACGTCTTGATAGGCACCGGACCGATATGCGCCCGGTGGTGAGAAAGTCCGGCGTGTCCCTCCGCGGAGTGGCCGCGCCGCAAGAAAGCCCAGCTGCCGCCCCACCACCTCCCTCAACGGAGCGGCTGCGCCGCACAGAAAGGCTCCAATGGGAACCCCAGTGAGCGCCCGCCCGCGCAGCCTCGGCTGGAAGGCCCGCGCCGGCGGTCTCGTGGCCACGGTCGTGCAGCTGGCAGCGCTTTTCTCGGTCGTGCTGCTGCTCTCCGGCGGACGGCACGGGCACCTGCTGAACGGCATCGACATGGCGTTCGGCGTGGTGAGCGTGCCGACCAGTTCGAGCCTCGTGATCATCCTGCTGCTCGTCGTGCTCGGGGCGGCGCTGCGCAGGCGCAAGAAGGCCGCGCTGTACGTGCTCGTGCTGTTCCAGGTCGCCGGACTGGTGACCACGCTGGTCCTGCAGGCGCTGCTGCTGTGGGCTCCCGACCTGCTGACTCTCAGCGCCCGGCAGATGCGCCACATCCCGACCCAGGTGGGCGCGCTCGCCATCGCCGACGCGATCTCGATCCTGCTGATCGTGTTCCTGCTGGCGCTGCGGCCCGCGTTCCCCGCCCGGCTCGCCCCTGGTGCCTGGTGGAACGGGCTCACGGTGCTGTTCGTCGGGTTCATCGGGGTGATCGTGCTCGGCTGGGCGCTCACCGAGGTGTTCCCGGGCAGCCTCGGCGACGCGTGGGAGCGGTTCGCCTGGGTGGTCAACCACGCCACCGGCGAGAACCTGCAGCTGCGCCGGATCGGCATCGGCGAGGGTCCGGCGTGGATCGACGTGGTCCTCGACCTCGGCGCGACCTTCGTGTGCACCGCCGCGCTGTACACGCTCTTCCGCGGCGTACGCAGCCGTCGCATTCGGACAGATGGCGAAGAACTGGAGTTGCGCCGTCTCCTGGGCGAGTTCGGCGAGGACGACTCTCTCGGCTACTTCGCCACGCGCCGCGACAAGAGCGTCATGTTCGCGCCCAACCGTCGCGCAGCGGTGACGTACCGCGTGCTCGCAGGGACCACAGTGGCGAGTGCGGACCCGATCGGCGACCCAGACGCGTGGCCGGACGCGGTGCAGGCGTGGCTCCACGAAGCGCGTACGTACGGCTGGACGCCAGGCGTGCTGGGTGCGAGCGAGAAGGGCGCGAAGGTGTACGCCGCGGCGGGGCTGCGCGCGCTGCAGATCGGCGACGAAGCGGTCCTCGACGTCCGAGAGTTCACACTCACCGGCCCTGAGCGGAAGTCCGTGCGACAGGCGGTGAAACGGATCCAGCGCGCCGGGTACACCGCGCAGGTCCGGCGACACAGCGAAATCCCCGAAGACGAGATGGCGCAACTGCTCGCCCGCGCGCAGCAGTGGCGGGTGGACGAGACCGAACGCGGCTTCTCGATGGCGCTCGGCCGTCTCGGCGACCCGAGCGACGGGCGCAGCGTGATGGTCGAGGCGTACGACGCGCGCGGCGAACTGCGCGGCCTGTTGTCGTTCGTGCCGTGGGGCCGACGAGGACTCTCTCTCGACCTGATGCGCCGTGACCGGGACGCCGAAAACGGGCTCAACGAGTTCATGGTCGCCGAGGTCGTCGCGGCCGCACAGCACATCGGCGCGCAGCGGATCTCGCTGAACTTCGCGATGTTCCGCGCGGTGTTCTCCGAAGGCGAGCGCATCGGCGCCGGTCCCGTGCTGCGCGCGTGGCGGTCGGTGCTCGGCGTCGCTTCGCGGTTCTTCCAGCTGGAATCGCTGTACCGGTCGAACGCGAAGTACGGCCCGGATTGGGAACCGCGGTTCCTCTGCTACTCCTCGGCGCGACGGCTGCCGCGGGTCGGCATCGTCGCGGGCGCGCTGGAGGGCTTCGTGCCCACCGGGCGCGCGCGGTCGCTGCGGCTGGAGAACGTGGGGGAGGACTTCGTCGCGCAGGTCCGGCGGATCGACGAGGAAGCGGCGCAGGTCGTGCCGCGCGCCAAGCGTCGTCCGGAACAGGTCCGCGTGCGCGTGGCCAAAGTGGACAAGCTCCGGGAACTCGGGGTGGACCCGTACCCGGTCGGCTTCTCCCGCGAGGACCACCTCGGCGAGATCGTGCGCGCGTATTCCGGGCTGGAACCGGATTCGCACACCGGAAAACACGTCCGGGTGGCCGGGCGGGTGCTCGCTCTGCGCAGCCTCGGCGGGCTGTGCTTCGCGCGGATCAAGGACTTCTCCGGCGAACTGCAGCTGATGCTCGACGCGAAGGTCCTCGACCTGACCGGCTGGCGCACCGGCGTCGACCTGGGCGACCACGTCGGCGTGAGCGGTGAGGTCATCACCTCCCGCCGCGGCGAGCTGTCGGTGCTCGTGGACGAATGGACCGTCACAGCGAAGTGCCTGCACCCGTTGCCGGACAAGCGAAAGGGACTCACCGACCCGGAGACGCGCGTACGTCAGCGCTACTTGGACCTGGCGGTGAACCCGGACTCCGCGAACATGCTCCGCCTGCGCTCGACGGTCGTCCGCGCCGTCCGGGAACGCCTGCACCGGGACGACTTCCTCGAGGTCGAAACCCCGATGCTGCAAACGATTCACGGCGGTGCCAACGCGCGGCCGTTCGTCACGCACATCAACGCGTACGACATGCGGATGTACCTGCGCATCGCTCCGGAGCTGTACCTGAAGCGGCTGTGCGTAGCCGGCGTCGAGCGGGTTTTCGAGCTGAACCGGAACTTCCGCAACGAGGGCGTGGACGCGACGCACAACCCGGAATTCACGATGCTGGAGGCGTACCAGGCGTACGCGGACTACAACGCCATGCGCCACCTGATGCGCGACCTTATCCAGTACGCCGCCGAAGCCGCGTACGGCGCACAGGTCGTGCGACGCCCGGACGCCGACGGCCGCATCGTCGAACACGACATCTCCGGCGATTGGCCCGTGATCACGGTGCACAAAGCCGTGTCGGACGCCTTGGGCGAGGAAATCGACTCGCACACCCCAGTGGCCACGCTGCGAAAACTGTGCGCCGCCGCCGGAATCCAGGCGCCGGAAGAAGCCAGCGCGGGCGACCTGGTCCTGAAAGCGCACGAGCACCTGGTCGAGGGTTCGACGGTCCTGCCGACGTTCTATACGGACTATCCGACCGAGGTCTCCCCGCTGACCCGCCAGCACCGGACCGACCCGCTCCTGGCAGAACGCTGGGACCTGATCGCCTTCGGCTCGGAAGTCGGGACCGCGTACACGGAACTGACCGACCCGCTCGAACAGCGCCGCCGGTTGGAAGCACAGTCGTTGCGCGCCGCGAGCGGGGACGTCGAAGCGATGGAACTGGACGAGGACTTCCTGCTGGCGCTGGAACACGGAATGCCCCCGACCGGCGGGCTGGGCCTCGGAGTGGACCGGCTGCTGATGATGCTGAGCGGAACGTCGATTCGCCAGACGGTGCTGTTCCCGTTCGTCCGCCCGCAGGGGTGAGGGGCCGGTCCGCCTGGTCTTGAGCCCGCCGGTTGGGATGTTCGAAGGCGACTCTCTGGCCGGTGTGAGATGTTCGCTCGCGGCTCGCGGCTCGCTGCCCTGCCCGCGGCTCGCTGGTGAGTTCCTGCCGTGGCTCGCCGATGGCCACTAGCCGCCCCTTCCGGCCGCTCGCAGTTGGCCGCTGCGCGGCTGGCTTTCCGCCGCTGCTGCGGCGGCCTCTGCCGTAGCTTGCTGCTTGTCGCCCGTAGCTGGCCGCTGCCGCGCATATCTCCCCGTCGTCCCTGCAGACGACTTCCGCCGTCGCTCGCTGATCGCGGCCCGTATCTGGCCGCCGCAGATGGCTTCCCGCCGCTGCCGCGGACGACTTCTGCCGTTGCTCGCCGTCACTTGCTCCCCGCCGGCCGCAGCTTCTGGCCGCCATGCCGCAGACGGCTTCTCGCCGCAGCATCCCGCCGCTCGCAGCTTCCCTCCGCCGCGGACGACGCTGCTGCTTGCCGCCCGCAGCTTTCGGTCGTCCGCAGCTGCCAGCCGCCGTTAGCGTGGACGACTTCACCTCCGTAGCTGGCCGTATCTCGCAGTCGCGTGCTGCCCGCCGTGTGCCGTCAGCCCTCGGTCCCGCCGTGAATCGCCCTCCGTGGCAAGCCGTTCGCCCTTTGCCGGACGCGACTCTTCCGCCGGTGCCCCTCCGCAACATCGCTGCCCTCCGTCGCAGCCACCCGGCCGCCCTCCGCAAACCAGCCGCGCCGGAACCCCACCGCCATCCGGCTTCCGACCCCGCCTCCCGCCACTACCCGGTCAAGCCCGACCCCGGTGCCGAGGCAGGTATTGGCAGGCTGCCAATCACGGTCCGGTAGCCTCCACCAGGGATTCGGTGCGTGAGTTCGCGGTAGCGGATGGTGTCCGGAACCTCCGGTAAGTCACGGGTGTGACACCATCCGGCACTTCGTCGCAGAGATTCGCTTAGGGTGGGCAAGTGCGTGCTGCGCGGGTGGCTTCGATTGTCCTGCTCGGACTGGGTTTGGCGGGATATTCCGCGTGGCTGCTGGAGTTTTTCATGCAGACCGGGGTGTCGCCGACCGAACAGCCGGTCTGGGATTTGTTCTACGCGCAGCCCGTCTTCCAGGTCGCGACCGCGCTCGGCGGCCTGGCCTTTTTCCTCACCGGCCCCACCCTGATGCGGCTCGCGCCAGTGCACTGGACCGGGCGGCTGACGTCCGTCTCGGTGTCGGCGTTCGGGATCGTGCTGATGGTGTACGCCGGGGTCCCGGAAACCGTCGTGACGCCGCATCTGCTGAACGCGGCTTTCGCCCTCGGCGCATTGAGCCTGGTGTTGTGGTGGCCCGCGGGCTGGCGAACGTGGGCAGTGGGCGGCTTGGCGATCGTGCTGGTCGCGTGGGCGCTGATGGTGGTGTCGATGCTGGCCGGGCACCTGGAGGGCGTGTTCACCCGGGTTCAGCTGGTGGTGCACGCGGTGGAGCTCGTCATCGGCGGCGCGTACGTCGTGCAGACTCCGGTTCCGGTCAGCGGCCGAAAATTGTCGGTGGCGGATGCGATGCTGCGGAGCAACAGACACCGGAAGTGAGGCCCCCATGGCTGGCAAAGTCTCCCCGACCCCCGACGAACGCGGCGGTCTGCTCGGTTTCCTCGCACAACAACGTCAGGCGATGAAGGTCGCCGCGTACGGCCTGACCGACGACCAGGCGCGCGCCGTGCCCAGCGCGAGCGCCCTGAGCGTAGGCGGGCTGCTGAAACACGTCTCCACCACCGAAAGCGGCTGGATCGACCTGGTGCTGAAAATCGAGCCCAAGCCGTTCGCCGAAAGCATGGCTTCCTACCAGGAAAACTACCGCCTAGGCCCGGACGAGACGCTGGAGTCGGTCATCGCCGCCTACGACCGAGTCGCCGCCAGAACCGAAGAGGTCATTGCCGGGATCGAGGACCTGAACCAGGAAGTCCCGATCCCGAAGGACGTCCCCTGGTATCCGCACGACGTGCCGGCCTGGTCCGTCCGCTGGGTGCTGCTGCACCTGATCGAGGAAACCGCCCGGCACGCCGGTCACGCCGACATCGTCCGCGAGTCCATCGACGGCGCCACCGCCATGCCCCTCCAAGCCGCGGCAGAAGGCTGGCCGGAGACGAACTGGCTGAAGCCCTGGAAGCCGGCGGAATGAGCTGACTCCTGCACCGGGCCTGATCGCACCGGCCAACCAGAGCCGTCCGGACCCGGCTCTTCCGGCCGGTTCGCTGTCGGCCGGACTGCTGACCTGGTTCGCCGACGGCTGGGCTGGAATGGCTGGGTCGGCGGGCTGCTGTGGTCAATTGGCTGGGGCCCACTTGAGTTGGGAGTTGAAGCGGCTGTCGGTCGACTTCGCCTGCCTGCCGCCGTTACATCGAAGCTCGCCGAGCCAGGCGATCTGGCCAGGCTGGTCTTGGGAAGGCGCTGGCGAGCGGAACTAGGCGGCAGGGGTATTCGGCTGGCTCGGATCGGTGAGTCAAACCGGTTGGCCCGCTCAGGTCGGATGCTGGCGGCCGTGCCGCACCGCTGGCCTGACTGGTGAGCGTGGCTGAGCGGCCGGGCTGAATGCGGACGTTGAGGTCATCGGCTGACTGACAGCGACCAGACTGCCGGGACCAGCAAGCTGGCGACTGGGCAGTTTCGGCCGCCTACGTCCTTTGCTCGACGAATTGGTGCGCACGGCTGGCGTCCAGCGGCACTGGGGGTGTCGCTGGAATCCAGCCGAGCGCACCAAACCTTCCGGCAGCCCCAGGCGTTGCCTTCGAGAGCAAGAGGCGTACCGGTTTCTGGAGCCAACCACTCAGAACAGCGTCGGTTCCTCCGGGATCGCCCCTTCGATCACCAACATCCGCCGTTTGGTCTCGACCCCGCCCGGTGCCGAAAAGCCGCCAGTGCTCTTGCCCGCGCCCAATACCCGATGGCACGGCACGATGATCGGAAACGGGTTGTTCCCCATCGCCTGCCCGACAGCCTGCGCGGAGCCCGGCGCACCCAACTGATGCGCGATATCCCCGTACGTCAGCACCTTCCCCGGCGGAATAGCACGCGCGACGTCGTACGCGCGCCGATTGAACTCCGGCACATCCCGGTAGTCCAACGGAGCCGTACGCAAATCGCGAGCCTCTCCCGACAGCAGCGCGACGACATCGTCCACCACCACGCGCAGTTCCTCCGGCACCGGCGATTCCACCGCGTCCGGAAAGCGTTTCGCGAGGTGCGCGCGTGTCCGCTCAGCACTGCTCCCCGGCAATGCGGTTCCGATCACCGCACCGTCCCGCCAGGCGAGGCCGCACGCCCCGATCGGGGTGTCGAACACCGTGTACCCAACCGTCATACCGCCAGCGTACGACCCGGTACCGACAGAAACTGGCGAGAAAACGACACGACCCTGAAGCCACACCGAACCCGGTCGACTGAATCAGGGGCCAGCCCGAACCCGGAGCTTTCGATCGAAATCCCGCCCGAAGACAAGCCTCAAGCAACCGCGTCCGAAGCCCAGTCGACCAAGTGCGGAACCCGGCCACCGTCAGAAATCCAGCACGCCGTCTCCGACGCTCGCCCCACGGCACGCAGCCGTCCAGCTTTCGGTGGCCACGGACAACCGCGCTTGGCAACACCGCCAACTACGCGGGACAGCGTCGTGCGCTATGCCCCGAGGGGGAGTGCGCCGAAACTCGGCCGTCCGAACAACCGCGTCGAGCGCTCCTGCAGACCGCGCTGAAACCCAGTAGCCCAAGCGCGCGGCAACTCGGTGGAGGCCCGCGAACCGACCGTCCGAACAACCGCGTCGAGTGTTCCTGCCGACCGCGCCGAAACCCAGTAGCCCAGCGCAGCAACTCGGCGAAGTGCCCGTGGCCCGGCCGTGCGAGCGACCGCGTCGGGTGTTGCTGCCGAACCGTGCCGAAATCCGGTCAACCTAGCGTTCGGCAGCTCGGTGAAGTGCTCGAGACTCGGCCGTGCGAACACCACGCCGAGCGGGGCGGCTGACCGCGCCGGAACCCAGTCGGCCCGCGCGCGGCGAGTCAGCAACGCGGCGAAGCGCCCGAGCCCCAGCCATCCGAGCCAGCCACCCCCCGGCCGTCCGCGGCCCGAGACTCAACCAGCCGAGCCGAAAAACCCCGCTCAGGACTTCCGTTCTCGCCACCCGTTGGTCATCGGAAGCCGCCGGTCTCGGCCGAAGGCCTTGAACGTGATCTTCGTGCCCGGCGGGTACTGCCGCCGCTTGTATTCCGCCCGGTCGACCATCCGCACTACCCGGTCGATCGTCTCCGGATCGAACCCCGCCTCGATCAAGTCGACGTAGCCGCGGTCGTTCTCGACGTAATCGTCCAGGACATCGTCCAGCAGTTCGTAGTCCGGCAGCGAATCCGAGTCCTTCTGGTCCGGGCGCAGCTCCGCCGACGGCGGTTTCGTGATCGAGTTTTCCGGGATCGGCGGCGTTTCGCCGCGCTTGGCCGCTTCCTCGTTCCGCCACCGCGCCAACTGCCACACGTGCGTCTTGAACAAGTCCTTGATCGGCGCGAAAGCTCCGACCGCATCCCCGTAAATAGTCGAGTAGCCGACAGCCAATTCCGTCTTGTTGCCGGTCGCCAGCACCAGGTGTCCGTCCAGATTGGACAGAGCCATCAGCAGCATCCCGCGCACCCGCGCCTGGATGTTCTCCTCCGCGAGCCCGGTCAGCTGCAGCTGGTTGACATAAACATCGACCATGTCGCCGATCGGCTCGACCCGGTAGTGGGCACCGATCCGCTCCGCCAAGTCCGAAGCGTCGTCCCGCGAGTGCGACGACGAGTACTTCGACGGCATCGAAACGCCGTACACGTTGTCGCCGCCAAGCGCGTCGGCCGCGAGGGCCGCGCACACCGCTGAGTCGATTCCGCCGGAGAAGCCGAACGTGACCGTCGAGAAGCCGTTCTTGTGCACGTAATCGCGCAGTCCGACGACCAGCGCCGACCACACCTCGGCCTCGTCCGACAGCGGTTCGCTGATCGTCGGGGTAAGCGGTTCGTACGCGGGCAGCGGCGAATCGGTCAGCACCCGCCGGTGCACTTCCAGCCCGTCGAAAGAGCCCGAGGCGGCTGCACTGGCAACCGGCAGGTCCAGGTCCAGCACCAGCAGGTGCTCCACGAACTGAGGCGCCCGCGCGAGCAGCGTCCCGTCCGCGCCGACCACCAGCGAATCGCCGTCGAAGACCAGATCGTCCTGCCCACCGATCTGGTTCGTGTACACCAGCGGCGCGCCCGCCTCGGCGGCCCGGCGGGCGATCAGCGGCAGCCGCTGCTCGTCCTTCGACCGTTCGTACGGCGACGCGTTCGGCGCGACCACCAGGTCGACCCCGGCCTTGCCCAGCGCGGAGATCGGACCGCCGTCCTGCCAGATGTCCTCGCAGATCACCATGCCGATGTCGACGCCGTGCAGCCGCAGCACCTCGAGTTCGGTGCCCGGTTTGAAATACCGGTGCTCGTCGAACACGCCGTAGTTCGGCAGGTGGTGCTTGAACTGCCGGGCCACGACCTCGCCGCGGTAGAGAGCCGCCGCGGCGTCGCGCGGGCCGACCTCGTCGTGGTCGAGGTAGCCGACGTACGCGAGCACCTCGCCGCAACCCGCCTCGTCGAGCCGGCGCGCCAGTTCGGTCACCGAGCGCCGGGACGCTTCGGCGAACGTGCGCCGGAGCGTGAGGTCTTCGACCGGATAACCGGTCTGGGACATCTCCGGGAACACGACGACGTGCGCGCCCGCCTCGGCGGCCTTGCGGGTCCACTCGACGGTGAGCGCGGTGTTCCCGTCGATGTCACCGACGGTGGTGTTGACCTGGGCGAGTGCGATGCGCAGTTGCGGCATGCCGCCATTCTGTCCCACCGCACCGACAGAAACTACGCGGAGGTGAGCCAGAGAACGGCGAAGGGCCCCTCACCCGCGGCGAGGAGCCCTCCGGACCAGGAACCAGAAATCAGGACTTCTTCATCCGCATCATGCTGCGCACCTTCTTGACCGTCTGCTCGAAGTCCGAGTCGAACGGGTTGTCGTGCACCAGGTACGTCCACGTCGTGTTCGCCCGCCGCACGCCGACCTCCTCGAGATCGAGGCCGTTGTCGGTGATCTCGGCTTCCTCGAGCGTCTTCGCCGCGCGCGAGGCGGATTCGGCGATGATCTTGTGGAACTCCGGGATCGCCGCGCGGTGGAACTCGTCCAGCGGGGTCTCGCGAGCCAACGCGCGCAGGTGGATGCTCTCGCGCACGTCGGTGAGGTACGCCAGGTGGTCCGACCACAGCTGGTCGAGGTGGAACAGCCGGACCTCGCGGCACACCTGCTCGAGCCGCTCGTCGTCGTCCAGCTTTTCCTTCAGCTCGGCGAACTTCTCCGGCTGCGCCTTCTCCAGTTCCTCGGCCGCGAGTCCGGTGTGCAGCACCTTGTCCCGGTGTTCCAGCAGCTCCGCACGCTGCCGCTCGATCAGCCGGGTGTAGCGCCAGGTGTTGCGGTGGATCTCGAGGTCGACACCCTCGGCGACGCGCTGGGCGTGGTTGAGCTGCCGGTGCGCGGCCGGGTCGGTGATCTCGCCGGTCTCGGGGTCGGCGTCGATGCCGTCCGGCAGGTCCGGCGCGTTCGACAGCACGAGGTCGTCGTTGAGGCTCGCGAAGAAGATCGCGCTGCCCGGGTCGCCCTGTCGTCCGGACCGGCCGCGCAGCTGCCCGTCGAGCCGGCTCGACGGATACCGCGCGGTGCCGATCACGTGCAGGCCGCCCAGCTCGGCGACCTCTTCGCGGCTCGCGCCGTCGCTGCCGCCGAGCCGGATGTCGGTGCCGCGGCCGGCCATCTGCGTGGACACGGTGACCGCGCCCTTCTTGCCCGCCTCGGCGATGATCGCGGCCTCTTCGGCGTCGTTGCGCGCGTTCAGCACGACGCACGGCAGGTCGGCCTTCGCCAGTTTCTCCGCCAGTTCCTCGGATTCGGCGACGTCCTGGGTGCCGACGAGAATCGGCCGCCCGGTCTCGTGCACCGTGCGGATCTCTTCCTCGATCGCGCGCAGCTTCTGCGACGGCGAGGCGAAGACGCGGTCCGGCAAGTCCTCGCGGACGTTCGGGGTGTTCGGCGGGATGTCCGCGACCTCGAGTTTGTAGAACTCGCGCAGCTGCTCGGCGACTGCCACCGCAGTACCGGTCATGCCCGCGACCTCGGGATAACGCGCGAGCAGCGCCTGCACGGTGATCGAGTCGAGGATCTCGCCCCGGTCGGTGGCCGTGACCTGCTCCTTCGCCTCGACCGCGGCCTGGAGGCCGTCCGGCCAGCGCTGCAGTTCCGCGACCCGGCCGCGGGCGGCGTTGATCAGCTGGACCTTGCCGTCGCGGACCAGGTAATCGACGTCCCGGGTGAGCAGGGCGTGCGCGTGCAGCGCGACGTTCACCGCGGCGAGCCGGTCCGAACCGGACTCGTCGTACAGATCGACGCCGCCGAGCGACTTCTCCACGACCGAGGCTCCGGCGCTGGTCAGCCACGCGTTGCGGCCCTCGGAGTCGGTCTCGTAGTGCAGGCCGAGCCGCAGCCGCCGGACGATCTTGGCGACCTCCTCGTCGGCGTCGTTGTGGTCGATCGAACCGGCCATGACCAGCGGCACGCGCGCCTCGTCGACCAGCACCGAGTCGGCCTCGTCGACGATCGCCACCTCGGGGGCCTTCTGCACCAGGTCGTCGGGGTGCGTGACCAGACGGTCGCGCAGCACGTCGAAGCCGATTTCGGCCACCGCGCCGTAGGTGACCTCCTTGCCGTAGGCCTCCTTGCGCTCCTCCTTCGAATGCGCCGGTTCGACCCAGCCGACGGTGACGCCGAGCAGGTCGTACACCGGGCCCATCCACTCCGCGTCGCGGCGGGCGAGGTAGTCGTTGACCGTCACCACGTGCACACGGCGGCCGCGCAGCGCGTACCCGGCGGCGGCCAGCGCGCCGGCAAGCGTCTTGCCCTCACCGGTCTCCATCTGCACGACGTGGCCGGTCAGCAGGCCCATGGTGCCGAGCAACTGCACGTCGAAGGCCCGCTCGCCGAGCGTGCGCCGGGCGGCCTCGCGGCCGAGCGCGCAGATCTCGATCAGCTGGCTGTCGGTGAACGAGGCGGCCCCGCCGATGGCGTCCCGCAGCTTGCCCGCACGCTCGGTGAGTTCGGCGTCGTCGAGCTTCTCCAGCTCCGGTTCGAGCTTCTCGGCGGCGGGCAGCAGCGCTTCGTAGCGGGTCAGCTCGACGCTGCCCGGCCGCTGGATGATCCGGCGGAGCCGCTTGCCCACTCGGCTGATCAGTGCCACCCCTGGTCTCCTCGTGTCGATGTGTCTCCGGTCGCACCCGCACTGCCCAACGCGCCGACGGTGCGTTCGAGTTCCGCGCCCGGATGGCACGATCAAACCGTGTCCCGTCATCCCAGCGCCAGCCCGAAAGCCCATCCGAAAGTCGCGTTAGCGGCTGCCGGCCTGCTCGCGACCACGCTCGCGGCGTGCTCGTCCCAGCCCGACCAGGCCGCGCCCGCGCCGACGGTCGAATCGCACGCGCCGGTGGGCCCGGTGCCCGCCGGACTGGCGCGGTTCTACGGGCAGGGCATGACCTGGTCCGCGTGTGCACCCTACGCGACCTCGGACGACGCCCGGTCGGCCTTCAAGGCGCAAGGAATCGAATGCGGACGCCTCACGGTTCCGCTGAACTATGACAAACCGGACGGGCAGACGATCACCATCGGCGTGCTGCGGCACCGCGCGAGCGACCCGGGCAAGAAAATCGGTTCGCTCGTGGTGAACCCGGGCGGACCGGGCGCTTCGGGCATGGTCGCCGCGGCGGGCCTGCTCGACCAGGTCTCGAAGTCCGAACTCGGCGACCGGTTCGACCTCGTCGGCTTCGATCCGCGCGGGATCGGGGCGAGCGAACCGCAGATCCAATGCCTGACCGGGCCCGAGCGCGACGCCGAACGCGCCGACGACAGCGAGACCGACGGTTCTCCCGCGGGCGTCGCGAAGCAGGAATCGGAGCAGAAGGATTTCGCCGCGAAGTGCGCACAGCGGACGAAGTACGGCGACGACATGCTCGAACACATCGGCACGCGCGACGTCGTTAAGGACATGGACGTGCTGCGAAGCGTCCTCGGCGACGAGAAGCTCACGTACCTCGGTTACTCGTACGGAACGCGCATCGGCTCCACGTACGCGGAGGCCTTCCCGAAGAACGTGCGCGCGCTCGTTCTCGACGGCGCCGTCGACCCGACGCAGAGCCCGGAAGACTCGCTCGTCGCGCAGGGCCAAGGCTTCGGCGGCGCGTTCAACGAGTTCACGAAGTGGTGCGCGGCGCGTCAAGACTGCGCACTCGGCCATGACCCAGCCGCGGCGACGAAGCAGTTCCAAGACCTCACGCGCCGGCTGATCGACTTCCCGGTGCCTGTCGGCGACGGCCGCAAGCTGTCCTACGAAGACGCCACCACCGGTGCCATCCAGGCTCTCTACCAGCAGAACCTCTGGGAGTACCTGAACACCGGGCTGACCGAGCTGAAACTGGGCCGCGGTTCCACGCTGGAGAAGCTGGCCGACATCTACAACGAGCGCAATCCGGACGGCACCTACGGCACCACGCAGGACGCCTTCATGGCGATCCGTTGCGTCGACGACCCGCGAGTCACCGATCCGAAGCAGATCCTCGAAGGCCAGGAGAAATACGTAAAGGCCGCGCCCTTCCTCGACGACGGCCGTCAACCCAGCTCCGCCCGCGACGCGTGCGCGTTCTGGCCAGTGCCGAACACGTCGAAGCCGCATGAGCCGAACGTCGAAGGCCTGCCGAAAACCCTGACGATCTCGACGACGAACGACCCCGCGACGCCGTACCAGGCGGGCGTGAACCTCGCGAAGGCGCTGAAGGGCTCGCTGCTCACCTTCGAGGGAACGCAGCACACGGTGTTCTTGCAGGGCAACGCGTGCGTCGACAAGGTGGGGACCGCTTACCTGATCGACGGCACGACGCCTCCGGACGGCACTCGCTGCAAGGCCAGCTGAGGTTGCGCTGGCTCGCGACAGGTGCCGTGGCGACGACGCTCGCTGCTACGGCTTGCGCGAGCCAGCAACCGACGCTCGCAATTCGTACCTCGGCTGCACGCGAAAGGCCTCAACGCCGCTGCTGACTGTCGACGACGTACGCCTGTGTCGACAAAGCAGCAACGGCCTACCTCGTCACCGCCGCGACGAGGGACGGCAACTGCTAAGGCTGCTGGTCGGTCAACAGCACCTCGTACATCACCGGGCTGTCGCGATTCGTCGCTGGCGGGACCTGCAGCCACATCCGGGCGAAGCGACGCGGTTCCGCCACCGTCACCCAGATCTTCACGTTCACGTCGGCGTGGATCTGCGGCACGAGCTTCGCCGCAACCGCCTGGGGCACGGTTCCGCCGACGCGGTAGCCGTCGATGTGCTGGATCGTCTCGCGGATTTCGGTTTTCGGCTGCTGGAGCGAGTCGAGGAGGCGAATCAGGCCGCCGTGCGGGCCGAGGAACCGGTCGACCGTGAAGGGTGTGGGGCCGCTCGTTTCGCGACCCTTCGCGTCCTTCGCGGTCGCGATGTGCCCGGAGACGGTGAACGAGAACGACCGATCGGTGAATTCCGCGCTGCCGCTCGCCTGCCCACCGCTCTGGAGGGTCGCGTTGCCGACGAGCTTGGTCATCGGCAGGCCGGGCAGGACCCCGTTGACGCCAACCGAGAAATGCAGGCTGGTGACTTTCGCGAAATTTGACTTGGCGGCCGCGAGCAATCCGTCCGCCGCGGGCAAGGGGGGTGCCGCGGTGCAACCGCCGACCAGCCCGAGGAGCAGCAGCGCCGGCAGGACACGTCGGCTGAGCATGGCCGAGAGCCTACTCGGCTGGCCCGATCCTTTCGGATAGTGTCCTTCCGGCCACTGTCGACGACGCCCCCGGCGCACCAGACTGACTTCTCGTGACCGTTGAGACTCGTCCCGCCCGCCGCCTGCACCGCGCCTGGTTCGTCGCGGCGGCCGCGTTCGTCGCCCTCCTCGCCGCCGCCGGCTTCCGCGCCGCGCCGGGTGTTCTGATCGATCCGTTGCACGAAGAGTTCGGCTGGTCCCGCGCCACGATCGGGTCCGCCGTCTCGGTCAACCTCGTCCTGTACGGCCTCTTCGCGCCCTTCGCCGCCGCGCTGATGGAGCGGTTCGGTATCTGCCGGGTCGCGGCTACCGCGCTGTGCGTCGTCGCTCTCGGCGCGGGCGGAACCGTCTTCATGAGCAGCAGCTGGCAGTTGATCCTCTGCTGGGGCGTGCTCGTCGGCCTCGGCACCGGTTCGATGGCGATGAGCTTCGCCGCGATGGTCGCGACGCGCTGGTTCGTGCGCCACCGAGGCGTCGTCACCGGCGTGCTGACCGCCGCTGGGGCGACGGGACAGCTGATCTTCCTGCCGTTGATCGCGTCGCTCGCAGTGGACGACGGCTGGCGGACGGCGTCGATGGTCATCGCCATCGCGGCTCTCGCGGTGGTCCCGGTCGTGCTGTTGGCCGTACGCGACCACCCCGCCGACATCGGCACCGTCGCGTACGGAGCGCCTGAAGGCACCGAAGTCGAACGCCCGGCACCGAAGGTCGGCACTGTCCGCCGAGGGCTGACCGTGCTGTTCCAGGCCGCGCGCACCCGGACGTTCTGGCTACTCGCCGTCGGGTTCGCCATCTGCGGGGCGACCACGAACGGGTTGGTCAGCACGCACTTCGTCCCGGCCGCGCACGACCACGGCATGCCGCAGACGACCGCCGCGAGCCTGCTCGCGCTGGTCGGCGTCTTCGACGTGGTGGGAACCATCGCGTCGGGATGGCTCACCGACCGTGTCGACCCGCGGATCCTGCTCGGCGTCTATTACGCGTTGCGGGGAGTTTCGCTCGCCCTGTTGCCGCAGCTGTTCACGAATTCGGTGCAGCCGAGCATGTGGGCGTTCATCCTCTTCTACGGCCTCGACTGGGTGGCGACGGTTCCGCCGACGGTCGCGCTCTGCATTCGCTCTTTCGGGGAGGCCGGTCCGATCGTGTTCGGCTGGGTCTTCGCCTGCCACCAGCTGGGCGCGGCGTTCGCCGCCTCCGCCGCCGGCGCGGTGCGTGACCAGCTCGGGGACTACGCGGTCGCCTGGTACGTCGCCGCCGGGCTCGCGGTCATCGCCTCGGTCGCGTCGCTGTCGATCACCCGGTCCAGGAAAACGCAGCTCGTGCAAGCGGCGTGAGCCCGTCTCCGATGTGGGTGACCCCGTGAAACATGGCGTTAACACGTGCTGGTTAGGGTTCGGCCATGGATCGCCAGCAGGAATTCGTGCTCCGCACTTTGGAAGAGCGCGACATCCGTTTCGTCCGCCTGTGGTTCACCGACGTGCTGGGGTTCCTGAAGTCGGTCGCGGTCGCGCCCGCCGAACTGGAGGGCGCGTTCAGCGAGGGCATCGGGTTCGACGGCTCGGCCATCGAGGGCTTCGCGCGCGTCTACGAGTCGGACATGGTCGCCAAGCCCGACCCGTCCACGTTCCAGGTGCTGCCGTGGGAGACGCCCGACGGCGGCCCGTACTCCGCGCGGATGTTCTGCGACATCGCGATGCCCGACGGTTCGCCGTCCTGGGCCGACCCGCGGCACGTGCTGCGCCGCCAGCTCTCGAAGGCCAGCGAAGCCGGGTTCACCTGCTACGTGCACCCGGAGATCGAGTTCTTCCTGCTCGCCAACCTCCCCGAGGACGGCAGCGAGCCCGAGCCCGCGGACAACGGCGGCTACT
This sequence comes from Amycolatopsis echigonensis, assembly GCF_014174495.1. Taxonomy (GTDB): domain Bacteria; phylum Actinomycetota; class Actinomycetes; order Mycobacteriales; family Pseudonocardiaceae; genus Amycolatopsis; species Amycolatopsis echigonensis. Next base: position 3,024 of record NZ_JACJHR010000024.1, on the reverse strand, counting down.
TCGACCAGGCCAGCCACGCCACCGCGACGCACTTCCGCCGCCACGCCATCGAGACCCTCGAGGCGATGGGCATCTCGGTCGAGTTCAGTCATCACGAGGGCGCCCCGGGCCAGCAGGAAATTGACCTTCGCTACGCCGACGCCCTCACCATGGCCGACAACGTGATGACGTTCCGTTACGTCGTCAAGGAGGTCGCGCTGACCCAGGGCGTGCGCGCGACCTTCATGCCGAAGCCGTTCACCGACCAGCCCGGCTCGGGCATGCACACCCACGTGAGCCTGTTCGAAGGCGATCGCAACGCGTTCTACGACGCCGAGGACCCGCACGAGCTCTCCGAGACCGGCAAGGCGTTCGTGGCCGGGGTCCTGCACTACGCCAAGGAAATCTCCGCCGTCACCAATCAGTGGGTCAATTCCTACAAACGGCTGATCAGCGGCAGCGAGGCCCCGACGACGGTGTCGTGGGGGAGGGCGAACCGCTCGGCGCTCGTGCGGGTGCCGATGTACTCGCCGGGCAAGGCGTCGTCGCGGCGGGTGGAGATCCGGACGCTCGATTCCGCGTGCAACCCGTACCTGGCCTACTCGGTGATACTGGCCGCGGGGCTGAAGGGCATCGAAAAGGGTTACGAGCTGCCGCCGCCCGCCGAGGACAACATCTGGCAGCTGTCGGACTCCGAACGCCGTGCCGCCGGCTACTCGCAGTTGCCGCAGAACCTCGGCGAGGCGCTCGCCGAGATGGAGAAATCGGAGCTGCTGCCGGAAGCGCTCGGCGAGCACGTTTACGACTTCTTCTTGCGCAACAAGCGGGTCGAGTGGGACAACTACCGGAGCGCGGTCACTCCGTACGAGCTCCGGACCTTGTTGCCGATGCTCTGACGCGGTTCCCGGGCCGTGCTCCGACGTGGGGGAGGCATCGGACCATGGGAAAAAGACTGCCCGCCGCACTCGCCGCACTGGTCGCGGCGGCGGGCTTGGCCACCGCGCCGCCGGCGGTCGCGGTGGCGGCTGAACCCGAGATCGACGCGGCCGGGCTGCCCTTCGACCTCGACCGCGCCGACATCCCGTCTCTGCAGCGCCGGATGGCGGCTGGGGAGCTCACCGCGACTCGGCTGACCAGCGCGTACCTCGCCCGGATCCGCGTGCTGGACCCGAAGGTCAACGCCGTCCTCGCACTCAACCCGGCCGCGCTCGCACAAGCCGCGGCCAGCGACGTCCGGCACCGGACCGGCCGCACCCGCGGTCCGCTCGACGGGATCCCGGTGCTGGTCAAGGACAACGTCGACACCCAGGACCAGCAGACCACCGCCGGTTCGCGCGCGCTGCGGAGCCGCCCGGCCAAGGACGCCACGCTGATCACCCGGTTGCGCGACGCCGGTGCGGTGATCCTCGGCAAGGCGAACCTTTCGGAATGGGCCAACTTCCGCGCCGCGAAGCCGACTTCCGGCTGGTCCGGCGTCGGCGGGCAGACCAACAACCCGTACGTGCTGGACCACAACCCGTGCGGTTCGTCCGCCGGATCCGCGGCAGGCGTCGCCGCGTCGCTCGCGCAGGTCGCGATCGGCAGCGAGACCGACGGGTCGATCGTGTGCCCGGCGGGGATGACCGCGACCGTCGGCCACAAGCCGAGCCTCGGGCTCGTCAGCCGCACCGGCGTCGTGCCGATCTCCGCGGAACAGGACACGGCGGGACCCATCGCGCGCAACGTCGTCGACACCGCGTTGACGCTCTCGGTCCTGCAGGGACGCGACCCGTCCGACCCGGCCACCCTGCACTATCCGTCCACCCAGCCGACCGACTACGCGAAACTCCTGCGCCCCGGCGTCCTGCGCGGCGCCCGGATCGGCCTGTGGCGGCTGCCGGTGCTCGGCCCGGACACGGACGCCGTGGTCAGCAAGACGAAGGCTTCGCTGGAACGCGCCGGCGCGACGGTCGTCGAGGTGACGCTGCCGTACCAGGACCGGCTCTCCGAACTGGAGTTCCCGGCGCTGCTGACCGAGTTCCACCGCGACATCGACGCCTACCTCGCCACGCGTCCCACCGGTCCGCGGAACCTGGCGGACCTCATCGCGTACAACCGCGCCGACCCGCTGGAGCGCACCTGCTTCGCTGGTCAGGAGTTGTTCGAGCAGGCGCTCGCCGCCCCCGGACCGAACGATCCGACCTACCTGAAGAACCGGGCCGAGCTGACCGACCTGTCGCGCCGGTCGCTGGACGAGACCCTCGCGAAGTACGACCTGGACGCCATCGCCTCGCCGACGAACCCGCCCGCCTGGAAGACGGACTGCGCTGTGGGCGACAACGACGTGATCCCGTCCTCGACGCCGGCCGCGGTGGCGGGCTACCCGGATGTCACCGTCCCGGCGGGTTCGGTCGGACCGCTGCCGGTGGGGATTTCGTTCATGGGCGGACAGTGGAGCGACGGGAAGATGCTCGCGCTGGCCGCGGACTACATGCGGGTCGCGCCGGTGCGGGTTCCACCCCGGTATCTGCCGCGGTTGCCCGGGTAAGCCTTTCGGGGTTGCCCGGAGCGGGTGAAGGTTTGTGGGCCGCCGGTCCGTGCAGGGCGCTGACCGGCGGCTTTCGTTTCCGCTCGGCTCGGTGCCCAGTGCCGGTCGCGGTGGGCCTGGATGGTCGGCAGCGCGCTGACCTGCTGGATTGGGCCGGGCGCTCGGGGCTTCGGCAGCGGACGGCTCGTTCGCCGGGGGAGACCTGGGTCACGCGAGGCCCGCCGGAGGCCCCGGCGAGCGCGGCGGGCGGCCCGCAAACCGGTCGAAATGACCCGCTGTGAACCCTCTGACCAGGGTCGATGCCGTTAAGTGACCCCCCTGTTTTCGGGGGGTTGGAAGGCATGTAATCTTCTCTTCGTCGCCAGGAACACCGGGCCGGCGGGGCCGAAAGCCTCACCGACCAGGAGCCGGGGCCGAGCGGGTTGACACCGCGAAACGGACCAGGTAATGTTCAGCGTCGGCCCACGAGCGGCCGCCGACTCCCTACGACTAGCCTTGTAGGTACCGGCATGCTCGAC
>NZ_JACJHR010000239.1 GCF_014174495.1 Amycolatopsis echigonensis | reverse complement strand
CATCGGGCTCGTGCTCATCGGCGAGGGCGACCTCAGCCAGGAGCTGGGCGTGCCGCGGCAGCTGGAGCACCCGCTTATGGTCGAGGCCCGGCAGCGGATCGTCGAGACCTGCCGGAAGCACGACGTCGTCGTCGGGCATCCGCACGTCACCGCCCGCAACGCCGAGCAGGTCCTCGACGAGGGCTACCGCTTCCTGATGACCGCACCGGTCCGCAGCTATCCCGGCCTCGACCGGGGCCGCGAGCTGGCCGGGCGCTGACCCTACCCCAGGAGGGAATCCCGTGATCATCGACTGCCACGGTCACTTCACCACGGCACCGGCCGCGCTCGGCCGCTGGCGCGAACGGCAGATCAAGAACTTCGAGGACACCGGCGCGCGCCTGTCCCCCGACGAGCTGCGCATCGAGGACGACGAGATCCGCGCCGCGATCGAGAACGGTCAGCTCAAGCTGCAGCGCGAGCGCGGCACCGACCTCACTCTGTTCTCGCCCGGTGCCGGGAAAATGGCCCACCACTACGGCGACGCGGAAACCAGCCGCGTGTGGTCGCAGGTGAGCAACAACCTCATCGCCCGCGTCTGCGGCCTGTTCCCGGACAACTTCGCCGGCGTGTGCCAGCTCCCCCAGTCCCCGGGCGACGCGCTCGCCGAGTCCGTCCGCGCGTCGGCTGTCGAACTCGAGCGATGCGTGACCGAACTCGGGTTCGTCGGCTGCCTGCTCAACCCCGACCCGTCCGACGGGTACTGGCAGGCGCCGCCGCTGACCGACCGCGTCTACTACCCCTTGTACGAGAAGATGGCCGAACTGGACGTGCCCGCCATGGTGCATGTCGCGATGTCGCGCAACCCGGCCGTGCAAGGCACCTGCGCGCACTACCTCAACGGCGACACCGCGGCGTTCATGCAGCTGTGCGAATCCGATCTGTTCACCGACTTCCCCACGCTGCGGCTGATCCTGCCGCACGGCGGCGGCGCGGTGCCCTACCACTGGGGCCGCTACCGCGGGATGATGCTCGACCGAGGCCGGACGCCGCTCGAGGAAGCGTTGCTGGGCAACGTTTTCTTCGACACCTGCGTCTACCACCGGCGCGGCCTGGAACTGCTCACCGACATAGTGCCCGCCGCGAACGTCCTGTTCGCCTCGGAAATGATCGGCGCG
>NZ_JACJHR010000238.1 GCF_014174495.1 Amycolatopsis echigonensis | reverse complement strand
GGCTCCGATCATCTCCGAAGCGAACAGCACGTTCGCGGAGGGCACTATGTCGGTGAGCAGTTCGAGACCGCGCCGGTGGTACACGCAGGTGTCGAAGAAAACGTTGCCCAGCAACGCTTCCTCGAGCGGCGGCCGGCCTCGGTCGAGCATCATCCCGCGGTAGCGGCCCCAGTGGTACGGCACCGCGCCGCCGCCGTGCGGCAGGATCAGCCGCAGGGTGGGGAAATCGGTGAACAGGTCGGACTCGCACAGCTGCATGAACGCCGCGGTGTCGCCGTTGAGGTAGTGCGCGCAGGTGCCTTGCACGGCCGGGTTGCGCGACATCGCGACGTGCACCATCGCGGGCACGTCCAGTTCCGCCATCTTCTCGTACAAGGGGTAGTAGACCCGGTCGGTCAGCGGCGGCGCCTGCCAATATCCGTCGGACGGGTCGGGGTTGAGCAGGCAGCCGACGAAGCCGAGCTCGGTCACGCATCGCTCGAGTTCGACAGTCGACGCGCGGACGGACTCGGCGAGCGCGTCGCCGGGAGACTGCGGCAGCTGGCACACCCCGGCGAAATTGTCCGGGAACAGGCCGCAGACGCGGGCGATGAGGTTGTTGCTCACCTGCGACCACACGCGGCTGGTTTCCGCGTCGCCGTAGTGGTGGGCCATTTTCCCGGCACCGGGGGAGAACAGCGTGAGATCGGTGCCGCGCTCGCGCTGCAGTTTGAGCTGGCCGTTCTCGATCGCGGTGCGGATCTCGTCGTCCTCGATGCGCAGCTCGTCGGGGGAGACGCGGGCACCGGCGTCTTCGAAGCTTTTGATCTGCCGTTCGCGCCAGCGGCCGAGCGCGGCCGGTGCCGTGGTGAAGTGACCGTGGCAGTCGATGATCACGGGATTCCCTCCTGGGGTTCGGTCAGCGCCCGGCCAGCTCGCGGGCCCGGTCGAGGCCGGGATAGCTGCGCACTGGTGCGGTCATGAGGAAGCGGTAGCCCTCGCCGAGGACCTCTTCCGCGTTGCGGGCGGTGACGTGCGGATGCCCGACGACGACGTCGTGCTCCCGGCAGACCGCGACGATCCGCCGCCGGGCCTCGGCCATCAGCGGGTGTTCCAGCTGCCGCGGCACGCCCAGCTCCTGGCTGAGGTCGCCCTCGCCGATGAGCACGAGCCCGATT
>NZ_JACJHR010000237.1 GCF_014174495.1 Amycolatopsis echigonensis | reverse complement strand
GCGGGTGGAGCGGTGGTTGGCCGCAGAGACCAGCGGAAAGCGACTGTTTACTAAAAACACAGGTCCATGCGAAGTCGCAAGACGATGTATATGGACTGACGCCTGCCCGGTGCTGGAACGTTAAGAGGACCGGTTAGCCAGCAATGGCGAAGCTGAGAATTTAAGCGCCAGTAAACGGCGGTGGTAACTATAACCATCCTAAGGTAGCGAAATTCCTTGTCGGGTAAGTTCCGACCTGCACGAATGGCGTAACGACTTTCCGGCTGTCTCGACCACAGGCCCGGCGAAATTGCATTACGAGTAAAGATGCTCGTTACGCGCGGCAGGACGGAAAGACCCCGGGACCTTTACTATAGTTTGGTATTGGTTTTCGGTTCGGCTTGTGTAGGATAGGTGGGAGACTGTGAAGCGCTCACGCTAGTGGGTGTGGAGTCGTTGTTGAAATACCACTCTGGTCGGATTGGGAATCTGAACCTCGGACCATGATCTGGTTCAGGGACAGTGCCTGATGGGTAGTTTAACTGGGGCGGTTGCCTCCTAAAGGGTAACGGAGGCGCCCAAAGGTTCCCTCAGCCTGGTTGGCAATCAGGTGTCGAGTGCAAGTGCACAAGGGAGCTTGACTGTGAGACAGACATGTCGAGCAGGGACGAAAGTCGGGACTAGTGATCCGGCACCTCCTGGTGGAAGGGGTGTCGCTCAACGGATAAAAGGTACCCCGGGGATAACAGGCTGATCTTGCCCAAGAGTCCATATCGACGGCATGGTTTGGCACCTCGATGTCGGCTCGTCGCATCCTGGGGCCGGAGTAGGTCCCAAGGGTTGGGCTGTTCGCCCATTAAAGCGGCACGCGAGCTGGGTTTAGAACGTCGTGAGACAGTTCGGTCCCTATCCGCCGCGCGCGCAGGATACTTGAGGAAGGCTGTCCCTAGTACGAGAGGACCGGGACGGACGGACCTCTGGTGTGCCAGTTGTCACGCCAGTGGCATGGCTGGTTGGCTATGTTCGGAAGGGATAACCGCTGAAGGCATCTAAGCGGGAAGCCTGTTCCAAGATGAGGTATCCCACCCCTTTGTGGGTTAAGGCCCCCAAGAGACGATTGGGTTGATAGGCCAGAAATGGAAGCACAGTAATGTGTTGTCGAGTTGACTGGTACTAATAGGCCGAGGACTTGCCTACGAAGATGTTGCGCATCCACTCTACGGTTCTGAAACACCAC
>NZ_JACJHR010000236.1 GCF_014174495.1 Amycolatopsis echigonensis | reverse complement strand
GTCCGGACACCTGACCTGAGGTGACCGCCGGTCACCAGGGAGGATGTTCCGATGCCTGCACCACACCCGCCTGAGTTTCGTCAGCGTGCCGTCGAGCTGGCCCGTCTGGGCGACAAACCGGTCGCCGCGCTGGCGAAGGACTTGGGGATCAGCGAGTCCTGCCTGCGCAACTGGATGGCCCAGGCCGACGCCGACGAGAACGGCTCGGCCACGAAGCTGACCAGTGCGGAGAAGAAGGAGCTTGCCGAGCTGCGACGGAAGAACCGGCAGCTCGAGATGGAGAACGAGATCCTGAAACGCGCGGCGGCGTACTTCGCGCGGGAGAACATCCTCCCAAAGTAACCTTCCCGCTGGTCCATGAACTGGCCGCGGACGGTATCGACGTCGCGGTGGCCTGCCGGGTATTGAACGTGTCCCGCTCCGGCTATTACGAATGGCGCGACCGGCCGCTCTCGATCCGTGAGGAGGAGAACGCGGTTTTGCTGAAATACATCGAACAGATCCATGCCGATTCCCGCGGCACCTACGGCTCGCCGCGGGTGCACGCCGAACTCACCCTTGGCCTGGGCTTGCCGGTCAACCTCAAACGCGTCGAGCGGCTCATGCGCGAGGCCGGCATCCAGGGCCTCTACCGGCGCCGGCGCCACCACACCACGGTCCGCGACCCGGCCGGGCAACCCAGTACTGACCTGGTCAACCGCCGTTTCGCCGCCGACGCCCCGGACCGGTTGTGGATCACCGACATCACCGAACACCCCACCGAGGAGGGCCGGATCTACTGCGCCGCGGTGATGGACGCCTACTCGCGGCTCATCATCGGCTGGTCCACCGCCGATCATATGCGCACCGAACTGGTCACCGACGCTCTCGGCATGGCCATTCTCCGCCGCCAACCCGACGGCGGCAAAACCATCCTGCATTCCGACCGCGGTTCGCAATACACCTCATGGGCTTTCGGGCAACGCCTCCGCGCCGCCGGGCTGCTCGCATCCATGGGCACCATTGGTGACTGTTACGACAATGCCATGATGGAATCGTTCTGGGGCACTCTTCAGCTCGAACTTCTCGACTCGAAAACCTGGAAAACCCGCGACGAACTTGCCAACGCGATATTCGAATGGATAGAGTGCTGGTACAACCCGAAACGGAGACACTCCAAGATCGGGATGCGCAGCCCCGCCACGTTTGAGGCCCTCAACCAGCCACCAGACGCGGCG
>NZ_JACJHR010000235.1 GCF_014174495.1 Amycolatopsis echigonensis | reverse complement strand
ACGCAGGTCGGCCAACTCCTTGCGCAACTCCGTGAGCCGGGACTGGCTGGCCGGGTCGGTTTCCTTCGCCAGCGCCGCTTCCTCGATCTCCAGGCGCATCACCCGCCGGGTCAGTTCGTCGAGCTCGGCGGGCATCGAGTCGATCTCGGTGCGCAGCATCGCACAGGCTTCGTCGACCAGGTCGATGGCCTTGTCGGGCAGGAACCGGTCGGAGATGTAGCGGTGGCTCAAGGTCACGGCGGCCACCAGGGCGCTGTCCTGGATCTTCACGCCGTGGAAGATCTCCAGCCGCTCACGCAGCCCGCGCAGGATCGAGATCGCGTCGGCCTCGTCCGGCTCGTCCACGAGCACGGGCTGGAACCGGCGTTCCAGGGCGGCGTCCTTCTCGATGTGCTTGCGGTACTCGTCGACCGTGGTGGCGCCGATCATGTGCAGCTCGCCGCGGGCCAGCATCGGTTTGAGCATGTTCCCGGCGTCCATCGCGCCTTCCGCGGCACCAGCTCCGACGACGGTGTGCAGCTCGTCGACGAACAGCAGGATCCGGCCCTCGGCGGCTTTCACCTCGTTGAGGACGGCCTTGAGCCGCTCCTCGAACTCGCCGCGGTACTTCGCGCCCGCCACCAGAGAGCCCATATCCAGGGCGAAGACGGTCTTGTCGCGCAAGCCTTCGGGCACATCGCCGCGGTGGATGCGTTGGGCGAGGCCCTCGACGATCGCGGTCTTGCCCACGCCGGGGTCGCCGATGAGCACCGGGTTGTTCTTGGTCTTGCGGGACAGAATCTGCACCACGCGGCGGATCTCAGCATCACGCCCGATCACCGGGTCGAGCTTGCCTGCGGCGGCGTCGGCGACCAGGTCGCGGCCGTACTTGTCCAGCGCTTCGTAGGCGACCTCGGGCATCGCGGAAGTGACCCGCTGGTTGCCGCGGACCGCGGTGAGCGCCTGCAGGAACCGGTCGCGGGTCAGGCCGTGCTCGTGCAGCAGCCGGCCCGCGGCGGTGGTGGTCCCTTCCTCGATCAGCGCGATCACCAGGTGTTCGACGGAGACGTACTCGTCCTTGAGCCGCTTGGCCTCGCGCTCGGCGGTGTCGAGCAGCCGGACCAGCCGCTGGGTGAGGAAGACCTGCCCCGGTGCGGCGCCGGGCCCGGACACCTTCGGACGGCGTCCCAGTTCGGCCTCCAGCCCGGTGCGCAGCGTGTCCGGTTCCACCTGGGCCTGGGACAACAGCCGCGGCACC
>NZ_JACJHR010000234.1 GCF_014174495.1 Amycolatopsis echigonensis | reverse complement strand
GCGCAGGTCGGCCAACTCCTTGCGCAACTCCGTGAGCCGGGACTGGCTGGCCGGGTCGGTTTCCTTCGCCAGCGCCGCTTCCTCGATCTCCAGGCGCATCACCCGCCGGGTCAGCTCGTCGAGTTCGGCCGGCATCGAGTCGATTTCGGTGCGCAGCATCGCGCAAGCCTCGTCGACCAGGTCGATGGCCTTGTCCGGCAGGAACCGGTCGGAAATGTAGCGGTGGCTCAAGGTCACGGCGGCGACCAGGGCGCTGTCCTGGATCTTCACGCCGTGGAAGATCTCCAGCCGCTCCCGCAACCCACGCAGGATCGAGATCGCGTCGGCCTCGTCCGGTTCGTCCACGAGCACGGGCTGGAAGCGGCGTTCCAGGGCGGCGTCTTTCTCGATGTGCTTGCGGTACTCGTCGACCGTGGTGGCGCCGATCATGTGCAGCTCGCCGCGGGCCAGCATCGGTTTGAGCATGTTCCCGGCGTCCATCGCCCCTTCCGCGGCGCCGGCACCGACGACGGTGTGCAGTTCGTCGACGAACAGCAGGATCCGGCCCTCGGCGGCTTTCACCTCGTTGAGCACGGCCTTGAGCCGCTCCTCGAACTCGCCGCGGTACTTCGCGCCGGCGACCAGAGAGCCCATGTCGAGGGCGAAGACGGTCTTGTCGCGCAACCCTTCGGGCACGTCGCCGCGGTGGATGCGTTGCGCGAGGCCCTCGACGATGGCGGTCTTGCCGACGCCGGGGTCGCCGATGAGGACCGGGTTGTTCTTGGTCTTGCGGGACAGGATCTGCACCACGCGGCGGATCTCAGCATCACGCCCGATGACCGGGTCGAGCTTGCCTGCGGCGGCGTCGGCGACGAGGTCGCGGCCGTACTTGTCCAGCGCTTCGTAGGCGACCTCGGGCATCGCGGAGGTGACCCGCTGGTTGCCGCGGATCGCGGTCAGCGCCTGCAGGAACCGGTCGCGGGTCAGGCCGTGCTCGTGCAGCAGCCGGCCCGCGGCGGTGGTGGTCCCTTCCTCGATCAGCGCGATCACCAGGTGTTCGACGGAGACGTACTCGTCTTTGAGCCGCTTGGCCTCGCGCTCGGCGGTGTCGAGCAGCCGGACCAGCCGCTGGGTGAGGAAGATCTGCCCCGGTGCGGCGCCGGGCCCGGACACCTTGGGACGGCGTCCCAGTTCGGTCTCCAGCGCGGTGCGCAGCGTGTCCGGGTCCGCCTGGGCCTGGGCCAGCAGCCGCGGCACG
>NZ_JACJHR010000233.1 GCF_014174495.1 Amycolatopsis echigonensis | reverse complement strand
ACTAGTAGCGTGTCGCTGCTTAGTTATGGCACCTGCTGCTGGGAGGCTGTTGTCCGGCAGGTCCCTTTCCCTGCCGGACAAGGACTTTGACGATGGCCTCCCAGTTGAAGCGGCCGGTCAGGTTGTCGGCGCGGGATCGTGAAGAGCTGATCCGGCTGACCACCACGGGTGTGCATCCGGCATCGGCGATCAGGCGGGCACGAGTGCTGCTGGCACTGGACACCTCGGCGGGCGAGCCCGATCCGAAGGACGTGATCGCGGCCCGGCTCGGGGTCTCGGGCGAGATGCTGCGGCTGGTCGCCAAGCGATTCGCTGAGACCGGCGGCGATGTCCTGGCCACGATCGGGCGCAAGAAGCGCGACCTTCCGCCGGTGCCGTCCCCGGTGACCGGCGAGGTCGAGGCCCGGCTGATCGCCCTGGCGTGCTCGCAGCCGCCGGCCGGGCATGCCCGATGGTCGTTGCGGTTGCTGGAAAAACATGTCGAACTCACCGAGGACATCCCGAGCCTGGACCACTCGACCATCGGCCGGGTCCTAAAAAAACGGAACTGCGCCCTCATCTGAGGAAGTGCTGGAACATCCCGCCGAAATCGAACGCGGAGTTCGCCGCCCGCATGGAGGACGTGCTCGCGGTCTACGCCCGGCCGCATGACCCCGCCCGTCCGGTCGTGTGCATGGACGAGAAACCCTTCCAGCTGCTCGGCCAGGTCCGCGCCCCGCTGCCGGCCCGGCCAGGCCGAAACGCCTGCGAGGACAGTGAGTACGTCCGGTGCGGCACCTGCTCGATCTTCGTGTGGGCCGAACCCCTGCGCGGGTGGCGCCGTGTCCACGCCCTGACCCAGCGAACCAAGATCGACTGGGCCGGGCAGGTCAAACAACTCTTGACCGTGGACTATCCCGACGCCGAAACCGTGGTGCTGGTCATGGACAACCTCAACACCCACGGCATCGCCTCGCTCTACGAGGCCTTCGAACCCGGCGAGGCCTTCTCGCTCGCCCAGCGCCTGGAGATCCACCACACCCCCAAACACGGATCCTGGCTCAACATCGCCGAGATCGAACTCTCCGCACTATCGCGGCAATGCCTCGACCGCCGCATCAGCGACCTCGACACCCTCAACACCGAGCTCACCGCCTGGCAACACGCCATCAACACCGAACAACGTCAAGTCCACTGGCAATTCACCACCGACGACGCACGCGTCAAACTCCGCCACCTATACCCCAAGAATTAGCCGCGACAATCTACTAGG
>NZ_JACJHR010000232.1 GCF_014174495.1 Amycolatopsis echigonensis | reverse complement strand
GCGGGTCGATCGAGAGGGTGAGCAGCGCCTTGCCGCCGTCCGAGACGGACGCCGAGTCGATCTGGCCGACCTTCACCCCGGCGATCCGGACCTCCTGGCCGTTGCCCGGGCTGACGGCGGGAGCGTTGTCGAACTCCGCCTTCATGATGAACCTGTCCTGCCACGGCCAGGTCGTGGTCCCCGCGCCCTGCCGGCTGACGATGTAGCCCCCGACCGCCAGCCCGAGCACCACCAGCACCACCAGCGTGAGCACGTTCCGGCCGAGCTTCGGCTCGCTGCGGACGCGTTCCCAGGTCTTCTTGATCCGGCCTTGCTCGCGGGTCATCGCCCCTCCTGCTGCTGTCCGAGCCTCATGAGGTTGCCGAAGAGCTGTTCGAGGCTGATCGGCAGACCGCCGATGGTGCCGGGGCCGACTCCGGGTTCGAACGCGATCGACGCGCCGTTGCCGTCGGTCATCGACGATGCCCTGTCCGCGTTGGACAGCATGTATCCGAGTTCCTGGTAAAGCGGCCGGTCACCGGAGGTGCCGGCGTACGGTCCCGTTCCGCGGTACGGCGAGAGGATCGTCGACTTGATCGGACCGTTCACCCGGTCGAGTACCGGTCCGCGCACGTCGTCGAGCACCGTGGTCAGGCCCTGCGCGGTCGGCACGAGATCACGGACGACGGGCCTGGCGTCGGTCAGCAGGTTCTTCAGGTCGTTCACCAGCGGACGTGCCTTCGCCAGCACCGGGTCGGCGTGCTGCAGAGCCGTGTCGAGCTCGCGGGCCACCGGGCGGGCCGGGTCGGCGACGTCCTTGATCTTGGCCAGCGTGCCGTCCAGCCGGGAGAGCCCGGCGTTCGTCGAGTCCAGCGCCTCGGGCAGGCCGGAGACCGTGTGGGACAGGTCCGACGCGCGGTCCCCCAGCACGGTGCTGACCTTGCCGAGGTTCCGGACGATGGAGTCGAGCTGCCCCGGCTCCTTCGTCAGCGCGGAGGAAGCCGATTCGAGCCCGCTCACCACGTCGGTGAGGTCCTGGTGCGGCCGGGTGCCCTGCGCGGCGCGCAGGACGTCACCGGCCGGGTCCAGCGTGCCCGGCGCGTCGGCCAGGAGCTGGTCGATGGCCGCTCGGCCTTCGTCGTCCAGTGTGGCGTCCAGGCTCCCGGCCGTCTTCTGCAACGAGTTCAGGGTGTTCGGCGGCAGCGCGTCGACGACCTTGTCGAGCTCGACCGGCACCCGCGTGCGGTCCTTGGGGATTTCGCCGGCCGGCGTGCCCTTC
>NZ_JACJHR010000231.1 GCF_014174495.1 Amycolatopsis echigonensis | reverse complement strand
AAAGGGCACGCCGGCCGGCGAAATCCCCAAGGACCGCACGCGGGTGCCGGTCGAACTCGACAAGGTCGTCGACGCGCTGCCGCCGAACACCCTGAACTCGTTGCAGAAGACGGTCGGGAACCTGGACGCCACACTGGACGACGAAGGCCGAGGGGCCATCGACCAGCTCCTGGCCGACGCGCCGGGCACGCTGGACCCGGCCGGTGACGTCCTGCACGCCGCGCAGGGCACCCGGCCGCGCCAGGACCTCACCGACGTGGTGAGCGGGCTCGAATCGGCTTCCTCCGCGCTGACGAAGGAGCCGGGGCAGCTCGACTCCATCGTCCAGAACCTCGGCAAGGTCAGCACCGTGCTGGGGGACCGCGCGTCGGATTTGTCCCACACGGTCTCCGGCCTGCCCGAGGCGCTGGACTCGACGAACGCCGGGCTCTCCCGGCTGGACGGCACGCTGGCCAAGATCAAGGACGTCGCCGGCCCGGCCCGTCCGGTGGCCCGCGAGCTCGACACGGCTCTGCAGCACGCCGACCCGGTGCTGGCGAAGGCACGTCCGCTGGTGAACGACCTGAAGAACCTGCTGACCGACGCCAGGCCCGTCGTCCGTGATCTCGTACCGACCGCGCAGGGCCTGACCACAGTGCTCGACGACGTGCGCGGACCGGTCCTCGACCGGGTGAACGGGCCGATCAAGTCGACGATCCTCTCGCCGTACCGCGGAACGGGACCGTACGCCGGCACCTCCGGTGACCGGCCGCTCTACCAGGAACTCGGATACATGCTGTCCAACGTGGACAGGGCATCGTCGATGACCGACGGCAACGGCGCGTCGATCGCGTTCGAACCCGGGATCGGCCCCGGCAGCATCGGCGGTCTGCCGATCAGCCTCGAACAGCTCTACAGCAACCTCATGAGGCTCGGACAGCAGCAGGAGGGGCGATGACCCGCGATCAAGGCCGGATCAAGAAGACCTGGGAACGCGTCCGCAACGAGCCGAAGCTCGGCCGGAACGTGCTCACACTCGCGGTGCTGCTGGTGGTCGGGCTGGCGGTCGGGGGCTACATCGTCAGCCAGCAGGGCGCGGGGACCACGACCTGGCCGTGGCAGGACAGGTTCATCATGAAGGCGGAGTTCGACAACGCTCCCGCCATCAGCCCCGGCAACGGCCAGGAAGTCCGGATCGCCGGGGTGAAGGTCGGCCAGATCGACTCGGCGTCCGTCTCGGACGACGGCAAGGCGCTGCTCACCCTCTCCATCGACCCGA
>NZ_JACJHR010000230.1 GCF_014174495.1 Amycolatopsis echigonensis | reverse complement strand
TGGACCGCCCCGGGTTGATTGGAGGCTCTGATACCTGGAAGGGTGAGGAGCTATGGCACCTCCGAGGAAGTACTCGTCTGAGCTGCGGGAACGTGCGGTTCGGATGGTTTTTGAGCTACGTGAACAGGGCGAGCGGACGGGCGCGGTCGCCCGGGTTGCGGACCAGCTCGGGGTGCATCGTGAGGCGCTGCGGACCTGGGTCCGGCAGGTCGAGGTCGATAGCGGGAAGCGGCCGGGGACGTCGACCGGTGACGCTCAGCGCATCGCCGAGCTGGAACGAGAGAATCGTGAGCTGCGGCGGGCGAACGAGATCCTGAAAGCGGCGTCTGCGTTTTTCGCCCGGGAACTCGATCCGAAACTGCCGCGCTAGTCGAGTTCGTCGATATCCATCGTGAACAGTTCGGTGTGGAGCCGATCTGTGCCGTGCTGGAGTTTCCGCCGTCCACGTATTGGGCGGCGAAGAAGCGGGAGTCGGCGCCGTCGGCTCGTGCGGTCCGTGATGAATGGCTGAAAGGAGAGATTCGCAGGGTGTGGAATGGGCCGGGTCGTGGCCTGTACGGGGCGCGGAAGGTCTGGGGACAGCTGAACCGGGAGGGCGTCTGCGCGGCGCGGTGCACGGTCGAGCGGCTGATGCGCGGGCTGGGCATCACCGGGGTGATCGCGTCGCGTCGACGGCCCCGCACCACCATACCTGCCGAGGAAAGGCCTCGCGACCTGCTGGAACGTGACTTCACCGCGGACGCGCCAGACCTGCGCTGGGTCGCCGACATCACGTACGTCGCCACGGCTGCCGGATGGGTGTATGCCGCGTTCGTCCAGGACCTGTTCTCTCGCCGTATCGTCGGCTGGCAGGTCGCCGACCACCTGGGTACCGACCTTGCGCTCGACGCTCTGGAAATGGCGATCTGGGCGCGCGGAGGAAGCGTCGACGGCCTTGTCCACCATTCCGACAGAGGTATTCAATACACGTCCATCCGCTACGCTGAACGACTCGACCAGGCCGGCGCGGCCCGCTCGGTCGGCAGCAAGGGCGACTCGTATGACAATGCCGCTGCCGAGTCGCTCAACAGCCTCTACAAGAAGGAACTCATCGACTTCCACGAAAACTGGGAGAACGCGACCGACGTGACGCTCGCCACGATGGAATGGGTTGCCTGGTACAATTCCGAAAGGCTACATTCTTTCTGCGGAAACACTCCTCCGGCCGAGTACGAGGAGACATTCCGCCGGACGGCCGCCGACACCGGCACAGCGGCCTGAACCAACTAATCCGGCCTCCAACTTCGCCGGGGCGGTCC